>DATKVJ010000147.1:0-44392 GCA_035530135.1 Rhodocyclaceae bacterium
CGCCGCCGGCGGCACCAGCCAGCGATTGAAACCGCGGCCCGCCACTATCCTTTCCTTGGAAAAAAATCCCGACATGTGTGTCTCCTCGTTGTGGATATCCGCAGCATCCGTGATGGGCCGCGATTGCTGAGCGTCGGCCTCGGGCTGCCCGAATGGGTGGCCTCTTCCGTGCGCGCAGCTGACTACCTTCGCAATAGTCGTACCCGCCGCCAAGGCCAGGCTATTTATTTGATATATAAACGGTCAGGGCTGGCGACAAGCGAGCACCAGCGGGACAAATTGTCCCATTCGGAGCAAATTGTCTCGCTTATTGTGTAACGATCGCGCTGGGGGGAATGGAGCGGGCGATGGGAATCGAACCCACGGCTCTAGCTTGGGAAGCTAGGGTATTACCATTATACGACGCCCGCTCTGGGCGCCTATTGTAGGCAGGACGGGCGGAACTGGCAAATTCCCCGACCGGCTGCGGGCAGCCCCCGTCGGGGGGCGTGCTAAAATCACCGGTCATGACCGACATCACCCTGAACGGCGAGCCGCGGCGGCTCGCGGCGGACACCAGCGTGGCCCGCCTCCTCGAGGAGTTGGGCTATGCCGGCAAGCGCGTCGCGGTCGAGAGAAACGGCGAGATCGTGCCCAAGAGCCGTCATGAACAGACACCGCTCGGCCAGGGCGACCGCATCGAAATCGTCGTCGCCGTGGGCGGCGGCTGAATCATTCCGGACCCCATCATGAACAACGACAAGCTCATCATCGCAGGCCAAGCCTATGCCTCGCGCCTTCTGGTCGGCACCGGCAAGTATCCGGATTTCGCCGCGACCAAGACCGCCATCGACGCCTCTGGCGCGTCTATCGTCACGGTGGCGATCCGCCGCACCAACATCGGCCAGGAGCCGGGCCAACCCTCTCTGCTCGACTTTCTGCCGCCGGCCGAGTACACCCTCCTGCCCAACACCGCCGGTTGCTACACGGCCAAGGACGCGGTACGCACGCTGCAGCTCGCCCGCGAGCTGCTCGACGGCCACGACCTGGTCAAGCTCGAAGTGCTGGGCGACCCGAACACCCTGTTCCCGCACATGCCGGAGACCCTGCGCGCCGCGGAGACCCTGGTCAAGGACGGCTTCAAGGTGATGGTGTATTGCAGCGACGACCCGATCCAGGCCAAGCTGCTGGAAGAGATCGGCTGCGTCGCGGTGATGCCGCTGGCGTCCCTGATCGGCTCCGGCATGGGCATCCTGAATCCCTGGAACCTGAAGCTGATCATCGAGCAGGCGAAGGTGCCGGTGCTGGTCGATGCCGGCGTCGGTACGGCGTCCGACGCCGCGGTGGCGATGGAGCTGGGTTGCGACGGCGTGCTGATGAACACCGCCATCGCGCTAGCCAAGGATCCGGTGCTGATGGCCGGCGCCATGAGGAAGGCGGTCGAGGCCGGCCGGGAGGCGTTTCTCGCCGGACGTATGCCCAAAAAGCTCTACGCCGCCAGCCCGAGTTCGCCGACCACGGGCCTGATTTCTTGAGCGCAGAGCACCCGCCCGCCGGCGGGCGCGAGCACATCCGCAGCTTCGTCCTGCGCCAGGGCCGCGTCTCCAACGCCCAGGGCCGCCACCACGAACAGGACATGCCGCGCTGGGGCATCCCCTACGCAGCAGTCCCGCTCGACCTCGACCGGATCTTCGGACGAACGGCTCCCAGGATCCTGGAAATCGGCTTCGGCATGGGCGAGACCACCGCCCTGATCGCGGCGGCGCATCCGGAAAACGATTACCTCGGCATCGAGGTGCATACCCCCGGCGTTGGCAGCCTGCTGAAGGAAATCGCCGAGCGGGGACTCGCCAACGTCCGCGTCATCCAGCACGACGCCGTGCCGGTGCTGCGCGACATGATTCCGCCCGGTGCGCTCAGTGCGGTGCACATCTTTTTCCCCGATCCCTGGCCCAAGAAGCGCCAGCAGAAGCGTCGCCTGATCCAGGCGCCGCTGGTGCAGCTCCTGGCCTCGCGGCTGGCAGCCGGCGGCGTCGTGCACGCAGCAACGGACTGGGAGGGATACGCCGCGCAGATGCTCGAGACCCTGTCGGCCGAGCCGCTGCTGGAAAACACCGCGCCCGGCTACGCGCCGCGTCCCGATTACCGGCCGCAGACCAAGTTCGAGAGCCGCGGCCTGCGCCTGGGCCACGGCGTCTGGGACCTGGTGTTCCGCCGGCGCGGCCCTTCGCTGAGTGCTAGAGGAACAGCTGCAGCAGGTCGTTGAGGAAACGCTGCCCGCGCTTCGTCGGCGCCACCTGCAGGGCATCGACGGCGAGCAGACCCAGGCGCTGCGCCTGGTCCAGGGCCTCGGCGGCGACCGAAAGCGGCAGGCCGGTGCGCTCCTCGAACAGCCGGACGGGGAAGCCCTCGGTCAGCCGCAGCGCGTTCATCATGAACTCGAAGGGCAAGTCGTTGGTTGCGACCTGATGGCGTTCCTGCAGAAAGTCGCCCTGGAGGTAATCGCGCGGACCGCGCCGGCGCGACTCGCGCACGATACCCTGGTGGGACGACAGCTTGCCGTGGGCGCCGGCGCCGATGCCCAGGTAGTCGCCGAAATTCCAGTAGTTGAGGTTGTGCGCGCAGCGCGCCCCGGGCAATGCGAAGGCCGAAGTCTCGTAGTGCTGGTAGCCGGCCGCGGCCAGCGTCTCATCGATCATTTCCTGCATGTCGGCGGCCAGTTCTTCGTCGGGCAGCGGCGGCGGCGCGTGGTGGAAGGGCGTGTTCGGTTCCAGCGTCAGGTGGTAGGCGGACAGGTGCTGCGGGGCGAAGGACAGCGCGGTCTTGAGGTCGCTGCGCGCCTCCTCCAAGCGCTGTTCCGGCAGCGCGTACATCAGGTCGAGATTGACCTTGCCGAAAACATCAAGGGCCAGCTCGATCGCGCGGCGCGCATCCATGGCCGAGTGGATCCGGCCGAGCGCCGCGAGATGGCGGTCGTCGAAGCTCTGGATCCCGAGCGAGATGCGGTTCACGCCGGCGTCGCGGAAGGCCGCGAATTTGCCGGCCTCGATCGCGCCGGGATTGGCCTCCAGCGTGATCTCGGCGCCCGGGACGAGCGTCAGGCGCGCGCGAATCGCCGCCAGCAGCGCATCGAGGCCGTGAGCTGAGAGCAGGCTGGGCGTGCCGCCGCCGACGAACACGCTGCCCACGCGCCGGCCCCAGACCTGCGGCAGCGCCGCCTCGAGATCGGTGACCAGGGCGTCGAGATAGTCGGCCTCGGGAATGTTCCCGCGCGCCTCGTGGGAATTGAAATCGCAGTAGGGGCACTTCCTCACGCACCAGGGGAAGTGGACGTAGAGCGACAGCGGCGGCGGAGTAGTGATACCTTCCCCCCGGCCCCCGCCGCTCGCGGGAAGTCCCCGTGGGACGCTCGCAGTCTGTTCTTGGGGAACGATGGGGATGATGCGGGCCATTCACTGCCCGCTGCGCAGGCGTTCGATGAGGTGGGCGATCGCCTGACCGCGGTGGGAGAGCGCGTTCTTCTGTTGCGGGGGAAGCTCCGCCGAGGACAGGTCGAGGCCGGGCACGAGAAACAGCGAGTCGTAGCCGAAGCCGCCGCTGCCGCGCGCCTGGTGCAGAATCTCGCCGTGCCACTCCCCCTCCGCGATCAGCGGCTGCGGATCCTGGGGGTGGCGCAGCAGCACCAGGACGCAGAAGAAGTGCGCGCGGCGGTCGGTGTGGGCGGCGAGGTCCGCGAGCAGCTTGTCGTTGTTGCGCGCATCCGACTTCGGCTCGCCGCCGTAGCGGGCGGAATACACGCCCGGCGCGCCGCCCAGCGCCGGGACGCACAGCCCGGAGTCGTCGGCCAGCGCCGGATGTCCGGTCGCTGCCGAAGCGTGGCGTGCCTTGGCCAGCGCATTCTCGATGAAGGTCAGGTGCGGCTCCTCGGCCTCGGACACGCCGAACTCCGATTGCGGCAGCAATTCGAATTCGAACGGCGCCAGGAGCTGCCCGAATTCCCTGAGCTTGCCCGGATTGTTGCTGGCCAGCACCAGGCGCTTCATTTCAGCCCCAGCGCCGTGCGTTGCGCGCCCACCAGGCTGGTGATGCCCTGCTGCGCCAGGTCGAGCAGCCGTCCCAGTTCGGTCCGCGAGAAGGGGGCCCCTTCGGCGGTGCCCTGGACTTCGACGATGCCGCCGCCGGCGGTCATGACCACGTTCATGTCGGTGTCGCAGCTGGAGTCCTCCTCGTAGTCGAGATCGAGCACCGCGACGCCGTCGACGATGCCGACCGAGATCGCGGCGACCAGCTCCTTGAGCGGGCTTCCCGCCAGCTTGCCCGCCGCGACCAAGCCCTGGAGGGCATCGGCGAGCGCCACGCAGGCGCCGGTGATGGCTGCGGTGCGGGTGCCGCCGTCGGCCTGGAGCACGTCGCAGTCCAGGGTGATCTGGCGCTCGCCCAGCATCGCGAGGTCGGTCACGGCGCGCAGGGAGCGGCCGATCAGCCGCTGGATCTCCTGGGTGCGGCCGCTCTGCTTGCCGCGCGCCGCCTCGCGCGCCATCCGGGTGTGGGTCGAGCGCGGCAGCATGCCATACTCCGCGGTGATCCAGCCCCGGCCGCGCCCGCGCAGGAAGGCCGGCACGCCCTCCTCGACGCTGGCGGTGCACAGCACCCGGGTCTCGCCGAACTCGACCAGTACGCTGCCTTCGGCGTGCCGGGTGAAATTTCGGGTGATGCGTATCTCGCGCAGCTCATCGGCGCTGCGCTGGTTCGTTCGGCTCATGGTGGTTCCCTAGTCTGAAAACTTCTGGATGGCGGTGCGGATTTCACTGATCGCTCGCTCGATCTCGTCTTCGGAAAAGTCCGACGGGCCGCGCGTCGAGCCGGACTCGCCCATCTCGGTGTTGACGGCATCGAGCGGCATGGTCTTGGTAGACACGTTGCTGGGGGTGTTCCCGGCGTAACTTTCGTCCCATTGCATGGCGATCAGCGACAGGTTGTCGCCGTTCTCGCCGGCGCGCGCGCCGGCCAGGTCGAGCAGCCGAGGCACCGAGAGCATCGGGTTCGCGCCGGCCAACGAACGCACCAGGAGTTCGTTGCCGAGCGGCGCCCAGACGCCGTCGCTGCACAGCGCGATGATATCGCCCGGCCTCAGCGGCGTCTTGTGCGAAAAATCGATCTGGGGCACATGGTTGCCGCCGAGGCAGCTGAACACGCGGTTCCTGGCCGGGTGCGCGGCCGCTGCGGCGGCGTCGATCAGCCCCTGATCCAGCATCATCTGCACCCGCGAGTGGTCCCGCGTCTGCGCCAGCAGCCGCTGGCCGCGCAGCAGGTAGAGACGGGAATCGCCAGCGTGCGCCCAATGAGCGGCACCCCGCTGCACCACGCAGGCGACGCAGGTGGTGCGCGGCGCCTCGGGCAGACCCCGCTCGGCGGCGAAGTCGATGATCGCCTGGTGGGCGTGGGCCATCGCCCGCGAGAGGAACCGGATCGGATCGTCGAGCGCCGGACGGGCGCTGCGCTTGAAACTGCCGGCGATGTATTGCACCGTGATTTGCGCCGCCAACTCGCCGTGCAGATGTCCGCCCATGCCGTCGGCGACCACCATCAGCAGCGCATCGCGTGAATAGCAATAGGCGATGCGATCCTGGTTGGAGGCGCGCCTGCCGATGCGGCTCTCCTGATAGATGGTGAATCTCACGGCGAGATCAGGTCGGTCAGGCGCTGGCGCACGGCGCCCAGCCAGCGGCTGCCGGGCGACTGCTGCGGCCTCTCGCCGAGCGCGCGCTGCAGCACGAAGACGCTCTGGGGCCGTTCCGCGTGGTCCAGCTGCATGCACCAGTCGATGGTTTTCAGCAACTGCTGCGAATACCTGCCGGCCCAGCGCTTGGTCGCCGGCAGCTGTTGGTCCCGCTCCAGGCGCAGGTCTGCCGCCAGCGGCGAGGCACCCGCGAGGCAGGCGTACATGCTGGCGCCGACGGCATAGATGTCGGTGCCCGGGCCGAGCTCGCCGCGGTGCCTGAACTGCTCGGGCGCCGCGAAACCGGGGGTGTACATCGGCTTCAGCATCGTCGCATCGGCGGCCATGGTCTGCCTGGCGGCGCCGAAATCGAGCAGCACCGGCGTGCCGTCGTTGCGCAGGTAGATGTTGGCCGGCTTGATGTCGAGATGCAGCATCTTGCGCATATGCACTTCGCGTAAGCCGATCAGCAGGCGCGAGAACACGTTGCGGACGAAGCTCTCGGACAATTGCCCCTTGTGCCTGCGGATGTGCTCCTGCAGGGTCCGGCCGCGCTCGTACTGCATCACCAGATAGACGGTCCCGTTGGCGCGAAAGAAATTCAGCACCCTGACGACGTTGGGGTGGTTGAGGTGCGCGAGCGCGCGCCCCTCCTCGAAAAAGCACTTCATGCCGTGACGGAAGGCGGCGAGATATTCGTCCCTGATCACCGGCGTCGCGCTCCCCTCGGTGCGCAGGGCCAGCGCATTGGGCAGGTATTCCTTGATCGCCACCGGCACCCCGGCCTCGTCGTGGGCGAGATAGACGATGGAGAACCCGCCCAGGGACAGCTGATGATCGATGCGATAGCTCTCGAGCCGGAATCCGGCGGGCAGCGGCTGATTGACTTGTTGTGGGGGCATGGCGCGAAGGTTACACTAATAGATCAATTGTCTTCGTTAGGCGCGACACTAGTCAAGCCGCATAAACCAACATGATCCAGAGCATGACCGGCTATGCCGCGGTCCAGCGCGATCTCGGCCTGGCCGTCCTCCATCTCGAACTGAAGAGCGTCAATTCGCGCTACCTGGACATCAACTTCCGCATCGGCGAGGAACTGCGCTTTCTCGAAATGCCGCTGCGCGAGCTCATTGCCGCCAGGATCGGCCGGGGCAAGGTCGAATGCCGCGGCACCCTGGCCTCGATCGCCGCCGTGCCGCGCGAGCAGGCGCCGCACGCGGGCCTGCTCGAACAGCTCGGCAAGCTCCAGGCCGCCGTGCGCGCGGTCCTGCCCGAGGCTGCGCCGCTGTCGGTGGCCGAGGTGCTGCGCTGGCCGGGAGTGCTGGCCGACCAGTCGCTGCCGCAGGAAGCGCTGCAGGCCGAATGCCTGGCGCTGGCCGCGACGGCGATCGACGAGTTCATCGCCACCCGCGCGCGCGAGGGCGCCAAGCTGGCGGCGATGATCGCGGAGCGCGTCGCCCGCATGCGCGCGCTGGTGGCCGAGGCGGAACCGCTTCTGCCCGCGGCCCTGGCCGAATACCAGGAACGGCTGGCCAACAAGCTGCGCGAGGCGGCCGCCAGCCTCGACGAGGAGCGCATCCGCCAGGAGGTCGGCCTCTATGCGTCGCGCATCGACGTCGCCGAGGAACTCTCGCGCCTCGCCGCCCATCTGGGCGAGGTCGAACGCGTGCTGAAGAAGGGCGGTGCCGCCGGGAAAAGGCTGGACTTCCTGATGCAGGAACTGAATCGCGAAGCCAACACCCTGGCCTCGAAATCGGTGTCGTCGGTGATCACCGGCATCGCGCTGGAGTTGAAGCTGCTGATCGAGCAGATGCGCGAACAAATCCAGAACCTGGAGTAGCTCGCCCGGCCACGCCAGCCCGGTCCGCCTTGGCTTTTCGCGGCATTTTCGGTAAAGTGCCCGTAGGACGCTAGCGTATCGGCTAGCAGGACGTCAGGACTGTCCGGGGCAGCAGTGACCGTCATCCGCCGCACCGGTCGCCGCCACCGAGAATTCCCGATTGAGAGCAGTTGCTGCGGCGCGCCTCCCGTTCCCGAATCCGGCCGGAGCGGCTCTTCGGCTCAGGATGGGCCGCGTCCCGACATCGGTTCCATATTAAAGCGACCGCTAACAGGAGGCCAAGTTGGCAAAACCCAATTTCCAATTCGAAAAACGCCAGAAGGAACTAGAAAAGAAGCGCAAGAAGGAGGAGAAGAAGCAACGCAAGCTGGAGAGGAGCGAGCCCACGCCCGAGGAGACTCCGGCCGAGGCTCCGCCCGGAGAAACGGCCGAGCCGACCGAGTAGTTCGCCCCAGCCGCCAGGCCCTTTCCCAGAGCTCCCGATGGAAGTCGTGATCGTTGCCGAGTCCCCGTCCGACGTCGCCCCGATCTGCGACTTGGTCGGCGAGATCGGCGGCTGCCGCAGCCACTGCTTCGGCGAACCGGCGGCGGGCCTGGCCTGGTGTCTGGAGCATGACCCGGACCTGGTGATCATCGATGGCCTGAAGACGGCGGCGGCAGCCATCGACTTCGTCCGCAGCCTGCGCCAGGCGCCGAACCGGCGCAAGGTGCCGGTGCTGATGGTCACATCGGAGTGGGAGACGCGCGCCCAGGCGCTGGAGTACGGCGTCATCGACTTCCTGGGCGAACCCCCGGAGCGCGTCGAATTTCTCGCTCGCGCCAGGAACATGCTGGCGATCCGCAACAGTCACCTGCTGCTCAGCGATCGCGCCGCGATGCTCGCCGAGGAGGTGAAGAAAGCCACCAGCGAGATCTATTCCCGGGAGCGTGAAACCATCATGCGCCTGGCCCGGGCGGCCGAGTTCCGCGATCCCGACACCGGCGCCCACATCCAGCGCATGGCCAACTACTCGCGCCTGATCGCGGCGAATCTGGACTGGGACGAGGAGCGCCAGGAGATGATGCTGCAGGCGGCGCCGATGCACGACGTCGGCAAGCTCGGCACGCCCGACGACATTCTCCTGAGGGCGGCCCGGCTGACGCCGGAAGAGTTCGAGATCATGAAGAAGCACGCGGCGATCGGCTGGGAAATCCTCAAGGACAGTTCGTCGCCGATCCTGCAGATGGCGGCCGATATCGCGCTCACCCATCACGAGCGCTTCGACGGCTCAGGTTACCCGCGGGGGCTCGCCGGCGAGGCGATTCCGATGGCCGGGCGCATCGTCGCCGTCGCCGACGTGTTCGACGCGCTGGCCTCGGAGCGCCCCTACAAGAAGGCTTGGCCCATCGCCCGAGCCGTCGACTGCCTGGAACAGGGCCGGGGCAGCCACTTCGATCCGCGCTGCGTCGATGCCTTCACCCAGGATTGGGGGGCGGTGCTCGCGATCAGGGATCGCTACCTGGATGAAGGCTGAGCTTTACCTTTCCCGCTTCTGCACCAGTTCGATCTTGTAGCCGTCCGGGTCCTGGACGAAGGCGATCACCGAAGTGCCGTGCTGCATCGGCCCCGCCTCGCGCGTCACCGTGCCGCCGCGTTTCTTGATCTCGGCGCAGGCGGCGTAGGCGTCATCCACCTCGAGCGCGACGTGGCCGTAGCCGGTGCCGATCTCGTACTTGTCCACGCCCCAGTTGTGGGTCAGCTCAAGCACCGCGGCGTCCTTCTCGTCCTGGTAGCCGACGAAGGCCAGGGTAAATTTGCCGCCGGGAAAATCGTTGCGGCGCAGCAGCCTCATGCCCAGCACATCGGTGTAGAAGGCCAGCGATTTTTCCAGATCGCCGACGCGCAGCATGGTGTGCAGAACTCTCATCAAGACTCCTCCTTTAAATGACCGGCATCTGCGCGGCCCGCGCCTTGAGCTCGCGCCGCGCGGTCCGCCAATCGGGGTAAATGCGCTCGACCACGGCCCAGAAGCGCGGGCTGTGGTTCATCTCGACGAGATGCGCCAGCTCGTGGGCGACGACGTAGTCGATCAGCGGCAACGGCAGATGGATCAGGCGCCAGTTGATCCTGATGCCGCTCCTCTCGCTGCAACTGCCCCAGCGCGTGCGCGCGCTGGACAGCCCCAGGCGCGGCGCCGGCCGGCCCAGCCGCCCGGCGTAGAAACCGATGCGCTCCGCAAACAGCGCCAGGGCGCGCAGCTTCAGGGCGCGCCGCGCCAGCGCGTCGCAATCGGCGTCGGGACGGGCCTCCAGCACCAGGTCTTCGCCGTCCCAGCGCACGCGGTTTCTGCCTTCGACGATGCGCACCGCGATCTCGGCGCCCAGGAGCGGCAGACAGGCGCCGTCTTTCACCGTCAGATGCCGCCGGGCGTGGCCGCCGGCGTACTCGTCGAGCTTCTTCTGCACCCAGCCGGCGTGGCTGGCGACGAAGGCCTCGATCTCGGAGAGCGCCATGCGCAGCGGCGCGCCGACGGTCAGGCCACGCTCGTCGATGGTCATCGACAGCCGCCGCCGGCTGCCCTGCTTCAGCGTATAGGCGACGATGCGGGCGCCCAGCTGCACATGTCGTTGTTTCGAGGGGCGAAGCGGCGTTTTGTCCGGCGCCTGCGGCGCGCGAAACAGGGACAACTGCTCGAACAGCATCATGCCGGAGAGAGGCTCCACAGGTCGGCGCTGGCCGCTGTCCGCGGCAGGGCCGCGACGGCGCGAGCCACCACCTGGTCGATCACCGCGGCCGGCTGCTCGATCAGGCGCCAGTTGAAGCGCAGCACCCCGTCGGCGGTCACTTGCACCGGGCCGCCGCGGGCGGCGAAGGACAGCGCCCAGCGCGGATTGCCCGCCGCCAGGCGCGCGATGCTGGCGCCGATGACGCGCGCCGCCTCCTGGCGCAGCCAGGCCTCGGCGCCGTCCTGGATCTGCCGCGGCGTGGCCGCCGGAGGCAGCGGCAGGTGCAGGCGGTCGTCCTCGCGGATCGCGGCCTTGTGGTCGGTGTCGAGTTCCAGCAGCAGATGGGCGCCGAGGTAGGGCAGCCTGGCGCCGCCGTGCCAGCGCGCGGCCGAGTCGGGGAGCGCGGCCTCAAGCCGAAGGCGAAGCTGGGGGCTGCGAGCTTTCATGGGCATAGAGCTGCGGGCTGATGCGGGCCATCTCGGCCTCCATCCAGGTCTCGGCGCGGATATTCACATCTTCGGCGGAAAGCCCGGTCGGGTCAATGGCCGGGCCGATGCTGACGGTGATCGTGCCGGGCCGCTTGAAGAAGGCGTTGCGTCCCCAGAATTCGCCGGCGTTGTGCGCCAGCGGCAGCACCGGCGCGCCGGTCTCGACACCCAGGTGGGCGCCGCCGATCTTGTAGCGGCGATGCTCGCCGGGCGCGACCCGGGTGCCCTCCGGGAAGATGATCACCGGATAGCCCTGAGACAGGCGTAGGCGGCCCTGGTCGACCAGTTGCTTGAGCGCGTTCTTGCCGGCGTCGCGATCGATCGAGATCATCGGGATCACCGCCAGCGCCCAGCCGAAGAAGGGCAGCTGCCATTTTAGTTCGCGCTTCCAGACGAACAGCGCCAGCGGGAAGACCTCCTGCAGCACCACCGTCTCCCAGGCCGACTGGTGCTTGGACAGGATCACCGCGGGACGCTTGGGGATGTTCTCGCGGCCGAGCACGCGGTAGTCGATGCCCAGCACGTGCTTGATCAGCCAGATGGTCCCATACACCCAGGGTACTGCGGTGTAGCGGCGCAGCCGGTGCGGCAGCGGAAAGCAGAAGATCATCAGCAGCGCGTAGGGCGGCGTCAGGACGATCAGCACCAGCATGAACAGGATCGAACGAAGATAATTCATCAGGCGGCAAAGTGCGCGGCGACGCCGGCGAGGTCGGGGAACAGCAGGCAGCCCTGGGGCAGCGCCGGATCGTCGGCGGTGATCGCCCCCTTGCCGGTCAGCACCAGTACCGGCTGCGCGCCGACGGCGCCGGCGGCGATCAGGTCGCGCAGGCTGTCGCCGACCACCGGCACGCCGGCCAGGGAGACGTTGTAGCGCGCGGCGATCTCATTGATCATGCCCGGCTTGGGCTTGCGGCAAGCGCACTGGTCGGCGTCGGTGTGGGTGCAGAAGAACACCGCATCGATGCGGCCGCCGGCCTGGGCCGTCGCCTTCATCATCTTTTCGTGGATGGCGTTCAGGGTGTTCATGTCGAACAGGCCGCGGCCGACTCCGGATTGGTTGGTGGCGACGACGACGCGGTAGCCCCACTGATTCAGCCTGGCGATCGCCTCCAGACTGCCGGCGATTGGCTTCCACTGCTCCGGCGACTTGATGTATTGGTCGGAGTCGAGGTTGATCACGCCGTCGCGGTCGAGGATGATGAGTTTCATGCTCAAGAAGCCAGTCGGGAGAGATCGGCGATACGGTTCATCGCGGCATGCAGATTCGCCAGGAGTCCCAGGCGGTTTGCCCGCAGCGCCGGTTCCTCGGTGTTGACCATCACATCGGTGAAGAAGCTGTCCACCGGGCCTTTCAGCGCGGCCAGCGCCTGCAGCGAGGCCGCGTAATCGCCCCGCTCGAAAGCGGCGTCGGCATCCGCCTTCACCAGGGCGAGGGCATGGGCGAGAGCCTGCTCGGCAGGCTCCGTGAGCAAAGCGTGGTCGATCGTCGCCGTGACGCCGCCCGCCACCTTTTTCAGGATGTTGCCGACGCGCTTGTTGGCCGCGGCCAGCGCCTGCGCCTCGGGCAGGTCGGCGAAGGCTCGCACCGCGGCCAGCCGCTTGGGAATGTCGCCGAGGCGTTGCGGGCGCAGGCTGACCACGGCATCCACTTCCTGCGCCGAATAGCCCTGCTCGCGCAGGCTGCCGGCGAGGCGCTCGTAGATGAAGTCGGACAGCAGCTTCATGTTGACGCCGAAGGCGCGTCCGTCGCCGGCGGAATCACGGATCACCGTGCCCACGATGTTCGAGGCAATCGAAATCAGTCGATCCAGATCCAGCGCCAGCCGATGCTCGCTCAGCATGCGGATGATGCCCAGGGCGTGACGCCGCAGGGCGAAGGGATCCTTGTCGCCGGTGGGCACCTGGCCGATGCCGAACAGGCCGACCAGCGTCTCCAGCTTGTCGGCCAGCGCCACGACCACGCCGACGCGGCCGCGCGGCAGGCTGTCGCCGGCGAAGCGCGGCTTGTAATGGTCCTCGATGGCATCGGCGATCTCCGCCGGCAGGCCGTCGTGCAGCGCGTAGTAGCGGCCCATGACGCCCTGCAGTTCCGGGAACTCGCCGACCATGTCGGTGAGAAGATCCGCCTTGGCCAAGAGCGCAGCCTGGTCGGCTTGGCGCGCCAGTTCTTCGCCGCCGAGCTGTGCGCCGATGGCGCTGGCAATCGCTGCAACACGCTGGACCCGCTCGCCCTGGCTGCCGAGCTTGTTGTGATAGACGACCCTCGCCAGGCCCGGAATCCGGTCGGCCAGCGACCTCTTGCGGTCCTGGTCGTAGAAGAACTTGGCGTCGGCCAGGCGCGGCCGCACCACCCGGGCATTGCCGGTGACGATGTGCGTGGGGTCCGACACCCGCATGTTGGAGACCAGCAGGAAGCGGTTGGTGAGCCGGCCCTGCTCGAACAGCGGGAAATATTTCTGGTTGGCCTTCATGGTCAGGATCAGGCATTCCTGCGGCACGGCGAGGTACTCGGCCTCGAAGCCCGCCTCATAGACCGCCGGAAACTCGACCAGCGCGGTGACCTCGTCGAGCAGCGCCTCGTCCTGCAGCCATTGCCGATTCCCCGCCGCCTCGTTCAATTGGCCGCGGATCATTTCGCGCCGCCTGCCGAATGAGGCGATGACCCGGCCGTCTTCCTCCAGCACCTTCGCGTAATCGTCGGCCTGGTGAATGTCGATTTCGCCCGAACTCATGAAACGGTGGCCGCGCGTCTGCCTGCCGCTCGCCAGGCCCAGCACTTCACCCGGCACGATGCGTGTCCCGTGGAGCATGACCAGACCATGGACGGGCCGCACGAACTGGTGATCGGAGTCGCCCCAACGCATCAGCTTCGGGATCGGCAGCTTCTTCAAGGCATCGAGAACGATGCCGGCCAGCACCTCGGCTAGCTTTTTACCCTCGACCCGCGCGCTGTAGAAGAAGGTCTCCGACTTGCCGTCGATGCGCTTGTCGAACTTCGGCAGCTCGGAGACGGGAATGCCCTTGGCTTCGAGCTTCTTCAGTAGCGCCGGGGTGGGCTTGCCGGCGGCATCCAGCGCCACGGCAACCGGCATGATCTTCTCTTCGACGCTGCGCTCGGGCGCGGCGTCCTCGACCTCCCGAATCAGTACCGCCAGGCGCCGGGGCGTGGCGTAGCCTTCGACGTTCTCCGGCCGGCCGGCGCAGAACTGGTGACGCACCAGCGCACCGAAGACCTCTTCCCTGAACACCTCGCCCAGTCGGGACAGCGCCTTGGGCGGCAGCTCCTCGGTCAGCAGTTCGATCAGCAGGGGAGCCTTCATAGTGAGCCGTCTCCGCCGGGCCGTCCCAAGGAGGCGGCAGCCAAGATTCCGGAAGCCGCGTTAGCGGCTGAACCGCCGTCACCCCCTTCCTCGGGAAGGGGGTCGGGAGGAAAGCGTTTATCCCCCTTCAGCATCGGGAAGCCCAGCGCCTCGCGCGAGGCGTGGTAGGCCTGCGCCACCTCGCGCGCCAGGGCGCGCACCCGGCCGATGTAGGCGGCGCGCTCGGTGACCGAGATGGCGCCGCGCGCGTCGAGCAGGTTGAAGCTGTGCGAGCACTTCATCACCATCTCGAAGCCCGGCAGCGGCAGACCGAGGCCGATCAGGCGGCGGGCCTCCGACTCGTATTTGGCGAACAGCGAGAACAGCCAGTCGACGTCCGAATGCTCGAAGTTGTAGGTCGACTGCTCGACCTCGTTCTGGTGATAGACGTCGCCGTAGCTGATGCTCCCGTTCGGCCCAGCGGCCCAGACCAGATCGTAGACGTTCTCGACGCCCTGCAGGGTCATCGCCAGGCGTTCCAGGCCGTAGGTGATCTCGCCCAGCACCGGCTTGCAGACCAAGGAACCGACCTCCTGGAAGTAGGTGAATTGCGTCACCTCCATGCCGTTCAGCCAGACCTCCCAGCCCAGGCCCCAGGCGCCCAGGGTCGGCGACTCCCAGTCGTCCTCGACGAAGCGGACGTCGTGTAGGGAGGTGTCGATGCCCAGCGCGCGCAGGCTGTCGAGATAGAGTTCCTGGATGTTGTCGGGCGAGGGCTTCAGCACCACCTGGTACTGGTAGTAGTGCTGCAGGCGGTTGGGATTCTTGCCGTAGCGTCCGTCCTTGGGCCGGCGCGAGGGCTGCACGTAGGCGGCGCGCCAGGGCTCCGGGCCGATCGCGCGCAGGAAGGTGGCGGTATGGAAGGTGCCGGCGCCGACCTCGATGTCGTAGGGCTGGAGCAGGGCGCAACCCTGCTTATCCCAGAAATTCTGGAGGCGGAGGATGATCTCCTGAAAGCTTGGCCTCTGGCCAAGCTTCGGCGCAGACTCATGCCCGCTTGCGGGCGTGACGTCGGAACCAAAGGTCGGGGTGCTCGCCATCGATGAATCCTGGATTGTCGCAAAACCGCGATTTTACAGGGTTTCAAGGCGGAAGCGATGCCGGAGCGCGAGTAGCGCAAGGCCGGAGCGGCGAATGAGCCCCAGCCCCGGAGATCGGCCAACGGAAGAACAATAGCTCACAATGTGATATATTTGAGGGCCGGCGCGAAGGAGTCCCGGGTCGGTGCTGCGCCGGTCGAACAGGGACGAATCCGCAGCCGCCGCGCGCCTGGTTTCGTGCCCCGCGTATCTGCAACCGACCGGACAGCGGTGCGTAAAGATAAAAATGCGTAAGGACGATTCGAGACGAGATTTTGCCGCCGACCAACGGCTCCTGCGCATCGCAGCCATCGCGGCGGTCATCGGGGCGCTCGCCACGCTTACCGCCTATCTTCTGCTGCATCTGATCTATTTTTTCACCAATCTCTTTTTCTTTCAGACGCTATCGGATGCCGTCCATTCGCCGGCCACGAATACGCTGGGCCTCTGGGTGATCGTCGTCCCGGTCATCGGCGGCCTGATCATCGGCCTGATGGCGCGCTTCGGCTCGGAACAGATTCGCGGGCACGGGATCCCCGAGGCCATCGAAACGATCTTGTTCGGGAAAAGCACAATGTCGCCGAAGATCGCGATGCTGAAACCCTTATCCTCGGGAATCGCGATCGGCAGCGGCGGCCCGTTTGGCGCCGAGGGGCCGATCATCATGACCGGCGGCGCACTCGGTTCCCTCATCGGGCAATACTTCCACATAACCGGGGCCGAGCGGAAAACCCTGCTGGTCGCCGGCGCCGTGGCGGGGATGACGGCCGTGTTCGGCACGCCGATCGCTGCGCTGTTGCTTGCCGTCGAATTGTTGCTGTTCGAGCTGCGCCCGCGCAGCTTGCTGCCGGTTGCCATTGCCTGCGCCGTCGCCGGCTTCGCGCGGCCGCTGTTGCTCGGCGCCGGGCCCCTGTTCCCGCTGCAGACCCTCCCGGTGGGGCTGCCGGCCCTGTTGTCGTGCGTGTTGGCCGGGGTGGCCGCCGGCGCTTTGTCCTGGGCGCTGTCGACATCGCTCTACAAGGTCGAAGACCTGTTCGGCAGGCTGCCGATCCACTGGATGTGGTGGCCGGCGCTGGGCGGCGTGGCCGTGGGGATAGGCGGCTATCTGCAACCGCGGGCGCTCGGCGTCGGCTACGACGTGATCGGCGACCTGCTGCAAAACCATCTCGCGCTTGACGCGGCCCTCGCCCTCCTGCTGTGCAAGGCCGCCATGTGGGTCATCGCCCTGGGATCGGGTACCTCCGGCGGAGTCCTGGCGCCGCTGCTGATGATGGGCGCGGGTCTCGGCGTGTTGCTGGGGCCGCTGCTGCCCGGCGGCGATCCCGGCTTATGGCCGCTGGTCTTTATGGCGGCAACGCTGGGCGGCATGATGCGGGCCCCGATCATGGCGGTGATGTTCGCATTCGAGCTGACGCAAGACGCGAATGCCTTGTTGCCCCTGCTCACCGCATCGGCGGTCGCCTACGGCTTTACCGTGCTGGCGATGCCCCGCTCTATCCTCACCGAAAAGATCGCACGGCGCGGTTACCACATCTACCGCGAATACGGCATCGACCCGCTCGAGCGTCACAGCGTGGCAGAAGTGATGACGCGCGACGTGAAGACGATGGCGGCGCAAACCACGATCGGCGAGGCGCTGGCCGGGTACTTCGGTGCGCAGCAGATTCACCGGGCATTCCCCGTGGTGCGCGAGGGCGCGTTCATCGGCATGATCGACCGCGCGACGCTGCTTGCCGGGCAGCAGAATCCTGCCGCCGAGCGGGTGGGCGACTTGTTCGGTGCAAACGAGCCCGACCTGGCCTTGCCCGATGAAACCTGCCGGGCCGTCGCGATCCGGCTCGCGGTGCATGGGCTCGAACGCTTGGCGGTGGTGGCCGATGCGCAGTCCCGCCGGCTGGTCGGCATCGTCAGTCGCAGCGATCTGGTGAAGCCATCGTTCGCCCTGTTCGCTGAAGAGCATCAGTACCAAACGGTCAGGAGCACGCCGCTCAGCGCCTTGAAATAATTCGCGGCGCGGGCCTCCCGTTAAAGCCGCGTCCGCTTCCTGCCGAAGATCGCCTGCAGCAGCGAGGCCGCGGCGATCAGGACGATCAGCGCGTTGCCCCAGCGCGAATAGGGCGTCATCCCGGCGTAGCCCTGCACTTTCACCGTCAGCGCATCGATGGCAAAGGCCGGCAGGGCGGCCGCGACCACGCCGTCGGGTCGAACCGCCGCGGTCATGCCGGTGTTGGTGGCGCGCAGCATGAAGCGCCCGGTCTCCAGCGCGCGCAGTTGGGCGATCTCCAGCTGCTGCGGCTGCGCCAGCGAGTGGCCGAACCAGGCGGTGTTGGAGAGATTGATGAGCAGCGTCGCGCGCGGCAGGGCGCGGACGATCTCCTCGCCGAACAGGTCCTCGTAGCAGATGTTGGGCATCACTTGCTGACCGGCCAGCGACAAGGGCTGCTGGTCGGAGGGGCCGGCGGTGAAGTCCGACATCGGGATGCGCATCAGGGCGAGGAACCAGGAGAAGCCGGCCGGCACGTATTCGCCGAAGGGCACCAGGTGCGACTTGGCGTAGGCCTGCGGCGGCTTCCCGGGAACCAGGGCGACGGCGGCGTTGGTATAGCCGCCGCTCCTGGTGCGCACCACGGCGCCGGCCAGGATGGGACCGTTCGCCGTCAGACGGTCCAGATAGCCGGCCGGCAGCTCGTCGAAGAACACGGGCAGCGCCGTCTCCGGCAGGACCGTGAGCTGGGCGGGGTGCTCTCGCGCCAGGCGGGCGTAGATGGCGAGCGACTGCTGCAGCTGCTCCGGATCCCATTTCGTGTCCTGCGCCACGTCTCCCTGCAGCAGGCTCACGGTGAGCGGCGCACCGACCGGGTGGGTCCAGTCCATGCGATACAGGATCTGACCGCAGGCCAGCAGCAGCAAGATGAGCCCGAGCGGGCGCCAGTTGCGCGACGAAGGCAGCAGCGAGGCGATCAATGCCGCAATGAAGCCGACGCCATAGACGCCGAGCGTCGAGGCGAAGCCGGCCAGCGGGCTCCCCGGCGCCTGGGAATAGCCCAGCGAGAGCCAGGGGAAACCGGTCAGCAGCCAGCCGCGCAGCCATTCGGAGAGCGTCCACGCGCCGGCCGCGAGCAGCGCGTCGCGACCGGCGGTCCCGCTCTTGAAGCGCGAAAACAGCCAGCCGGCCAGCGCCGGATAGAGCGCGAGATAAGCGCAGAACAGCAGCGTCGCCAGCGCCGCCAGCGGCGCCGCCATGCCGCCGAAATCGTGCATGCTGACATAGACCCAGGAGACGCCGGCGAGGAAGAAGCCCAAGCCCCAGAGGAAGCCCAGCAGTGCTGCGCGGTGCGCGGTGCTCGCCCGCCGCCACAGAATGACGAGCAGCGCCAGGGTGAGGGGCGGCAGCGGGTAGGCGTGGAAGGGCGCGAAACCGAGAACGGTCGCGGCGCCCAGGAGCAGAGCGAGCAGCGGCGCGGGAAGCAGACGAATGCTACTCATCCAGCGCGATGGCGCGCTGCGGATCGACGAGCAGCGTATGCACGCGCCGGCTGTCGGCGCGCAGCACCTGGATGCGCAGACCGCCCAGCTGCACCGTCTCGCCGCGCTTGGGCAGACGGCCAAGATGATGGATGACCAGGCCGCCCAGGGTGTCGAACTCCTCGTCCGAGAATTCGGTACCGAAGGCGGCGTTGAAATCGGCGATCTCGGTGGCGGCCTTGACCCGATAGCGGCCGGAGTTGTCGAGCACGATGTTGTCTGCGGCCTCGTCGAAGTCGTATTCGTCCTCGATGTCTCCGACGATCTGCTCGAGCACGTCCTCGATGGTCACCAGGCCGGCGACACCGCCGTATTCGTCGACCACGATCGCCATGTGGTTGCGCGACACGCGGAACTCGCGCAGCAGGACGTTGAGCCGCTTCGACTCCGGGATGAACACCGCCGGGCGCAGGGTATCGCGCAGGTCGAACTCCTTGCCGGCGAAGTAGCGCAGCAGATCCTTGGCGAGCAGGATGCCGACCACGTCGTCGCGGTTCTCGCCGATCACCGGGAAGCGCGAGTGCGCGGCCTCGATGGCGAACTCGGTGATCTTCTCCGGCGTCTCCTCGATGGCGATGACGTCCATCTGGGCGCGCGGCACCATGATCTCGCGCACCTGGATGTCGGACACCGAGAGCGCGCCCTCGATGATCGACAGCGCGTCGGCGTCGAGCAGATTGCGCTCGAAGGCGGAATGCAGCAGTTCGAGCAGCTGCTCGCGGTCTTCCGGCGCGCGCGTCAGGAGCGCGGAGAGCCGCTCGAACAGGGTGGGACGACTGGGAGCTTCCATAGGGTCAGGTGTGATCAGCGCTGGCACGCATCGCCCATGACGGCATCTGCGTAGGGATCGGGGTAGCCGAGCCGGGCGAGTATCTCGCGTTCCTTCGCTTCCATCGACGCTGCATCGGCGTCCGTTTCGTGGTCATAGCCCTGCAGATGGAGCATACCATGCACCACCAGATGGGCGAAGTGGGCCCGCCCCGGCCTGCCCTGGGCTTCCGCCTCGGCCAGCGCCACCTGCGGGCAGAGCACCAGATCCCCTGCCATTTCCGGCGGCGGCGCGTAGGGGAAGGAGAGCACGTTGGTGGCGTAATCCTTGCCGCGGTAGTCGCGGTTGAGCCTCCGCCCCTCCTCGGCAGCCACGAAGCGGATGGTCACCAGGGCGTCTCCGTCCTGGGCCGCGCGCACCCAGCGGCGCAGCTGCGAGCGTGAGGGTAGCTCGGCGTCGTTACAGGCGTATTGCACTGTCAATGAGAGCCCACCCCCCGGCCCCGGCCCCGAGGGCGGGGGTGACGGCGGTTCGTCCCTGCGGGACTCCATGTCTGACGCTGCGCCGCGCTCGGGGTCCCCCAAGGGGACTTCCTTCGGGGCGCGGCCCTTCGCGCGGCGGCCCGGCTCCGGCTCACTTTTTCTCTTGTTCATGCTTCTCGTAGGCGGCGACGATGCGCGCCACCAGCGGGTGGCGCACCACGTCTTCGGCGAGGAAGTCGGTGAAGGCGATGCCGCGCACTTCCTTGAGGATCTCCCGGGCCTCGATCAGGCCGCTCTTCTGGCCGCGGGCGAGATCGATCTGGGTGACGTCGCCGGTGATCACCGCCTTGGCGCCGATGCCGATGCGCGTCAGGAACATTTTCATCTGCTCCGGCGTGGTGTTCTGCGCCTCGTCGAGAATGATGAAGGCGTGGTTCAGCGTGCGCCCGCGCATGTAGGCGAGCGGCGCCACCTCGATCGCCTGGCGCTCGAACATCTTGCCCACCTTGTCGAAGCCCATCAGGTCGTAGAGCGCGTCGTAGAGCGGGCGCAGGTAGGGATCGACCTTCTGCGACAGGTCCCCGGGCAGGAAGCCGAGGCGCTCGCCCGCCTCCACCGCCGGCCGGGTCAGGACGATGCGGCTGACCAGATCGCGCTCGAAGGCGTCCACGGCGCTGGCCACCGCGAGATAGGTCTTGCCGGTGCCGGCCGGACCGATGCCCAGCGTGATGTCGTGCTCCTGGATCTGGCGCAGGTATTGCACCTGGCGCGGCGTCCGGCCGTGCAGGTCGGACTTGCGCGTGAGCAGCCCCGGCGTCGGCGGCACCGGCTGGCCGCGATTGGCGAGCTCGACCAGACCGAGCTGCACTTCGTCGATAGTCAGCGGCTCCTGGGCCAGTTCGTAGAAATGGCGCAGTGCGGTGGCCGCCGCGGCGGCACCGGCGCCGCTGACCCGGAAGCGCTCGCCGCGCCGGCCGACCACCACGTCGTAGGCGGTCTCGATCTGGCGCAGGTTCTCGTCGAGCGCGCCGCAGAGGTTCGCCAGCCGGGTGTTGTCCACCGGATCGAGCACGATGTCGAGTGACTTGGGCTTCAAGCTTCCCCCTGGGTATCCGCCAGTTCGCCGCGCAGCGTGTGCGCCATCGCGGCGCTGATCTTGACCTCGGCGTAGCCGCCGATCAGCCGCGCCGGGCCGGCGAAATTCACCACCCGGTTGCAGTCGGTGCGCCCGGCGAGCTCGGCGGCATCTTTCAGGGCGTGGCCCTCGACCAGCACGCGCGCTATCCTGCCGATCATGTCCGTCCTGGCGGCGAGATCCCGGGCCTCGATCCGCTGCTGCAAGCGCGAGAGCCGCTCCTCCTTGACCTCCCTCGCTGTTTCGTCGACGAGGTTCGCCGCAGGCGTGCCCGGGCGCGGACTGTAGACGAAACTGTAGGAGTCGGAAAAACCCAGTTCGTCGATCAGCCTCAGGGTCGCCTCGAAGTCGGCGTCGCTCTCGCCGGGGAAGCCGACGATGAAGTCGGACGACAGCGACAGCCCCGGCCGGACCGCGCGCAGCTTCCTGACCAGACTCTTGTATTCGAGCACGGTGTAGCCGCGCTTCATCAGTGCGAGCACGCGGTCGGAACCCGACTGCACCGGCAGGTGCAGGTGCGAAACCAGCTTGGGTACGCGGCCATAGACCTCGATCAGGCGGGCCGTCATCTCGCGCGGATGCGAGGTGGTGTAGCGGATGCGCTCTATGCCGGGCATCTCGGCCAGGGTCTCGATCAGGAAGGCGAGGTCGCCCTCGGCGTCGGCGAATCTGCCGGCGTAGGCATTGACGTTCTGCCCGAGCAGGGTGATCTCCTTCACGCCCTGCGCCGCCAGGCCGGCCACCTCGGTCAGCACGTCCTCGATCGGCCGCGAGACCTCCTCGCCGCGGGTGTACGGCACGATGCAGAAGCTGCAGAATTTGGAGCAGCCCTCCATGATCGAGACGAAGGCCGAGCCGCCCTCGGCCCGGGCCTGCGGCAGGTGATCGAACTTCTCGATCGCGGGAAACGAGACATCGACTTGGGACCGGCCGCTGGCGCGCCGATCTTCGATCATCTGCGGCAGACGGTGCAGGGTCTGCGGTCCGAACACGACGTCGACGTAGGGTGCGCGCTTGACGATCGCCCAGCCCTCCTGGCTCGCGACGCAGCCGCCGACGCCGATCACCAGGTCGGGTCGATCCTCCTTCAACCGCCGCAACCGGCCCAGGTGGTGGAAGACCCGCTCCTGTGCGTTCTCGCGCACCGAGCAGGTATTGAACAGGATGATGTCGGCGTCGTCCGGATTGTCGGTGGCCTCCGCGCCGTAGGCGGCGTGAAGCAGGTCGGCCATCTTGCCGGCGTCGTACTCGTTCATCTGGCAGCCGAAGCTGCGGATGTAGGCCTTCTTCGCCATTCAGGGACCGGCGGCTTCCTCGGCCGTCAGCACCCAGACGCGGAACAGCTGACCGTTGGCATCGGTCAGATATTTCACCAGCACCGGCTGGCGCACGCTGTCCGACAGGATGATGCGGTTGTGCCGGTCGCGGATCTGGACGCCGGGCGCCAGATGCAGCTCCTTGCCGTCTATGCTGGTCTGCCCCTGCCAGGGCGGCTGCATCTGCCCGCGCACAGCCGCCGCCGGGATCGTGCGCAGGGGGTTGCCCAAGCGAGCGAGCTGCGGCGCCGGCGCCGACTGCGCGCTGGCCGCCAGCGCCGCGGTGCACAGAATGGCGCCGATCATGGCGGCAATCATGGAATTCATGCCGTCATTATAGCAAGCCGGGGGCGGCGGCCCGCCGGCCGGCTCAATCGGCTTTGACCGCGCGGATCGCGGCGCGCAGCGCTTCGACCATCCGGTCGATCTGGGCCGGGGTCGAGATGAACGGCGGCCCCAGGGCGACGGTGTCGCCGGTGACGCGGAACAGCTGGTCGTTTTGATAACCGTGCTCGAACACCCGGAGGGCGCGCAGGCCGGGCTGGCCGGGGAAGGCCTCGAGATCGACGCCCGCCGTCAGGCCGAAGTTGCGCACATCCACCACGCCGGGCTCGCCGCGCAAATCATGCACCGCCGCCTCCAGCACCGGCTCCAGTTCCCGGGAACGCTGGAACAGCCCCTCCTGCTGATAGACGTCCAGGGCGGCGAGCCCGGCGGCGGCTGCCATCGGATGACCCGAGTAGGTGTAGCCGTGGAACAGCTCGGTCGCGTATGCGGGCGCCTGGGCACTCATGAAGGCCTCGTAGATGCCGCCCCTGACGATGACCCCGCCCATCGGGATGGTGCCGTTGGTCACGGCCTTGGCGAAGGTGATCAGGTCGGGCACGACGCCCAGGCGCTGCGCGCCGAAGCTCTCGCCCAGCCGGCCGAAGCCGGTGATGACCTCGTCGAAGATCAGCAGGATGCCGTGCCGGGTGCAGATCTCGCGCAGACGTTCGAGATAGCCCTGCGGCGGCACCAGGACGCCGGTCGAACCCTGCACCGGCTCGACGATGACGGCGGCGATGGTCGAGGCGTCGTGCAGCGCCACCAGGCGCTCCAGGTCGTCGGCGAGGTGCCCGCCCCAGCTCGGCTGACCGCGCGAGAAGGCCATCAGCGCCGGCTCCCAGGTGTGCGGCAGGTGATCGACCCCGGGCAGCATGGCGCTGGCGAAGGCCCTGCGGTTGGCCGCCATGCCGCCGACCGAGATGCCGCCGAAGCCGACGCCGTGGTAGGCGCGCTCGCGGCCGATCATGCGGAAGCGGCCGGCTTCGCCGCGCACCCGGTGATAGGCCAGCGCGATCTTCAGCGCCGTGTCCACCGCCTCGGAGCCGGAGTTGCTGAAGAACACGTGGTCCAGCCCCGGCGGCGCCAGCTCGGCGATGCGCTCGGCCAGGCGGAAGGTGGCGGCATTGCCGATCTGGAAGGCCGGCGAATAGTCGAGGGTCTCCACCTGGCGGCGGACCGCCTCGACGATCTTCGGGTGGCCGTGGCCGATCGGGCAGCACCACATCCCGGAGATGCAGTCAAACAGCTCCCGTCCGTCCTCGGTGCGGTAGTAGGCGCCCTTGGCCGAGACCAGCATTTTCGGATGCCGCTTGAAATAGCGGTTCGAGGTGAAGGGCAGCCAGTAGGCTTCCAGATCGGTCGGGATCATCGGCATTCTCCGTTGGCTACGCTCGGGCGGACACCGCTGCTAGGCGGCAATGGTCTGCTGCATTCCCTCGCGGTAGGCCGCGGCCTGTTCCGCCGCCCGCCGGGTCTCCTGCCGGGAGAGCCACAGGCTGCCGGCGAACACCCCGACCGAGACCACCGCCACCGTGATCGTCGCGATCGCATTCACGGTCGGATCCAGGCCCAGTCGGGCGCGCGACAGGATGACGATGGGCAGCGTGGTGGAACCCGGCCCCGAGAGGAAGGCCGTGGACACCACGTCGTCCAGGGACAGGGTGAAGGTCAGCAGCCACGCCGCCAGCAGCGACTGCGCGATCATCGGCAGGGTGACCAGGTAGAACACCTGGAACGGCTTGCAGCCCAGATCCATCGCCGCCTCCTCGAGCGACTTGTCCATTTCCAGCAGGCGCGACTGGATGACCACCGCGGCGTAGGCCATGCCCACCGAGGTATGGCCGGCCCAGATGGTCAGGACGCCGCGATCGGGCCAGCCGAACAGCCGCTCGCAGAAGACGAAGAACAGCAACAGCGACAGGCCGGTGATCACCTCGGGCACCACCAGCGGCGCGTTGATGTGCGCCGAGAAGGCGGTCCGTCCCCAGAAGTCCTTGTAGCGCACCATGGCGAAGGCGGCGAGCATGCCCAGCAGCACCGAGGCCGTGGCGCTCAAGAGCGCCACCCTGAGCGACAATTTGAAGGCGTCCAGGACCTCGGTATCGTGAACGATGACCCCGTACCACTTGAAGGTGAAGCCGCCCCAGAGCGTGACCATCTTCGAATCGTTGAACGAATACACGATCAGCGTCACGATCGGCAGGTAGAGGAACAGGTAGCCGGCGATCAACCAGGCCTTGCCCCAGCGGCTAGACATCGTTCATACCCCCCTGACGCCGCCGGTATCGGCCCGGTAACGGTGAAAGATCGCCAGCGGCACCAGGATCAGCACGACCATGGAGACCGCCACGGCCGAGGCCATCGCCCAGTCGTTGTTGCTGAAGAACTCGTCCCACAGCACGCGGCCGATCATCAGGGTACTGGGTCCGCCCAGCAGCTCGGGGATGACGTACTCGCCCATGCTCGGGATGAACACCAGCATCGAGCCGGCGATGATGCCGTTCTTCGACAGCGGCACGGTGACCAGCCAGAAGGTCTGCCACGGGGTGGCGCCCAGATCCTGGGCCGCCTCGATCAGGCGCAGATCCAACTTCACCAGGTTGGCGTAGAGCGGCAGGATCATGAACGGCAGGTAGGCATAGACCATACCGATGGTCATCGAGAAGGCCGTGTGCATCATCTTGATCGGCTCGTGGATCAGGTGCAGCCAGATCA
The DNA here is from genome assembly GCA_035530135.1 of Rhodocyclaceae bacterium. Taxonomy (GTDB): domain Bacteria; phylum Pseudomonadota; class Gammaproteobacteria; order Burkholderiales; family Rhodocyclaceae; genus CAIYYX01. The sequence continues at coordinate 25,443 of DATKVJ010000147.1, forward strand.
GGACGTTGTTGAACACCCCGTGATCGTCGAGCAGGCCCTTCCAGGCATAGACGCGCAGCAGGTAGGAGGTCCAGAACGGCAGCGAGACCAGCATCAGCAGCGCCGGCCTCAGGTTCGCCGGCGAGCGCGCCATGAAGTAGGCGAAGGGATAGCCGATCGCCAGGCAGATGACGGTGTTGAGCGCGGCGAACTTGATCGAGGACAAGTAGGTCTCGACGTAGAGCGGATCGCTGCCGAGAAAGAGGTAGTTCGACAGCTTGATCTTGAGGTGGATCACGCCGTCTGCGTAGCTCAGCATATCCAGGAAGCGGATGCCGTCGGTCTCGGATACGCTGAGCTTCAGCACCACCAGGAAGGGCACGGTAAAGAGTACGAACAGGAACAGGTAGGGGATGCCGATGACGGTGCGCCTGCCCCAGTTCTCGGTCAGATGGTGCGCGATGCGGCGCAAGCCTCTCGAGACGTCCATGGGCGCAGCTCAGGCGCTCAGCACGACCAGGGAATCGGGCTGGCAGGTCGCATAGACCGCCTCGCCGCGCTGGAACGCCGCGTCGTGGCGTGCGCTGTGGGTGATCGCGACCTGCAGTTTCATGCCGCTGGCCAGGTCGACCCGATAGAGCGAGTAGCGGCCGAAATAACCGCTGTCCACGATCTTGCCGGAGAGGCAGTTGTAGGTCCGGTCCGCCGGCGGCTCGCGGCGCAGCTCGATCTTCTCCGGACGCAGGGCAACCGAGACCGCCATGCCCGGGTTGCCGGTGATGCCGTGGCCGACGTAGAGCCTGCCGTGGTCGGTCGCCACGACGCAGTGATCGGGCTCGTCCACCTCGACCGTCCCGTCGAAGAGATTAACGTTGCCGATGAAGTCGGCGACGAAGCGGCAGTTCGGCGTCTCGTAGATTTCGTGGGGTTGCCCCACCTGGAGGAAGCGGCCGTTGCTCATCACCGCGATCCGGTCGGCCATGGTGATGGCCTCTTCCTGGTCGTGGGTCACCAGCACGCAGGTGACGCCGACCTTCTTGATGATGTTGTGCAGCTCGAACTGCGTCTGCTCGCGCAGCTTGCGGTCCAGGGCGCCAAGCGGCTCGTCGAGCAGCAGCAGCTTCGGGCGCTTGGCCAGACAGCGCGCCAGCGCGACGCGCTGCTGCTGGCCGCCGGAGAGTTGGTGCGGCTTGCGCTTGGCGTAGGGCTTCAACTGGACGATGTTGAGCATCGCCTCGACGGTCTCGGCGATCTGGCCCTTGGGCATCCGGTCGCGCTTGAGGCCGAAGGCGACGTTCTCGAACACCGTGAGGTGGGGAAACAGCGCGTAGGACTGGAACATCATGTTGATCGGCCGCTCGTAGGGCGGCAGCGCGGAAATTTCCGCGCCTTCGAGCTGGATGCTGCCGGCCGTCGGCGTCTCGAACCCCGCCAGCATCCGCAGCAGCGTGGACTTGCCGCAGCCCGACGAGCCGAGCAGCGCGAAGATCTCGCCCTTCCTGATGTCGATGGAAATGCCGTCGACCGCGGCGACCTCGTCGAAACGCTTGGTCAGCCGGTCGATGCGCACGAAACCCGCGTCACCGGCCCGGTCAGCGCTGTTCTGGTGCTTCTGCTGCATGCGCAGCCCCTCCTGGATCAATTCCTGGTCCATCTGCGGCAGCAATTAGAGTCCGGTCTTGAAGCTCGTATAGAGGCGGGTGCGCAGGCGGCGGATGTCGTTGCTCACGGCTTCCGGCGGCACCATGCGGGCCAGGTCTTGCGGGCTCATGAACACCGTCTTGTTGGAACGCACCTCGGGTCTGATGTATTTCATCGCAGCCGGCACCGGGTTGGCGTAGAAAACCTTGTTCACCAGCCCGGCATTGACCTCGGGTCGGTAGATGTAGCTGATGAACTTGTAGGCATTGTCCGCGTGCGGGGCGTCGACCGGTATGGCCATGGTGTCGAAGAACAGCACGGCGCCGGTCTTGGGCAGCAGCACCTGGATGTGGTTGCCGTTCTTGGCCTGCTCCGCCCGCCGCGCGGCGATGCTGATGTCGCCGTTCCAGCCGAGCACCAGGCACAGCGCGCCGCTGGCCAGGTCGTTGATATAGCCGGAGGAGGAGAACAGCGTGATGTCCGGGCGGATCTTCGCCAGCATCTTGGCCGCCGCCTGGTAGTCGGCCGGGTTCTTGCTGAAGGGCGGCTTGCCGATATAGCGCAGGGCGGCCGGGAAGATCTCGTCGCCGGTGTCGAGGACGGAAACGCCGCAGGACTTCGCTCTGCTGGCGTATTCGGGATTGAACAGCAGGTCCCAGGCGTTGTCCGGCATCGGCAGCTTGCCGAGCGCCGCCTTCAGCTTGCCGACGTTGATGCCCAGCGTGGTGATGCCCCACAGCCAGGGGACGAGATGCTGGTTGCCCGAGTCGATGGTCGCCAACTGCTTCATCACATACGGGTCGAGATTGCCGTAGGTGGTGATCTTGCTCTTGTCGAGCTTGGCGAACAGGCCGCCGCCGATCTCGATCTTGGCCCAGTTCGAGGAGGGCACCACGATGTCGTAACCGCTCCTGCCGGCGATCAGCTTGGCGAGGAGATTCTCGTTGCCGTCGAAGGTGTCGTAGCGCACCTTGATGCCGGTCTCCTTCTCGAAATTCGCGATGGTGTCGTCGCCGATGTAGTTCGACCAGTTGTAGATATTGAGAACCTTGGCGTCGGCGGCGAGCGCGGGCGCGGCGCTGCCCGCCAGACAAAAAGCGGCGAACAGGCAGCGCAACAGGCGGTGACGCCGCTTCAAGGTGCTTTCCGACATGAGGTTCCTCCGGGCTCGTGGGTCAAATCAGCCCGATATTATCGTCAAAAGTCGGGCTGGCGAAAACAGCAGCGATCGGCAAGGCTCCCCTAGCGGGCGCCCCAGCCGGTCATCGGCTGCGCGGCGACGCCGCGAGCAGGCCGCACAGATGCGTCCAGACGAAGACCGCGGCGGCATTGCTGGTCAGCTCGGCGTGGTCGTAGGGCGGCGATACCTCGACGCAATCCATGCCGGCCCAGGGCAGGTCGTGCAGCTCTTCGAGCACGGTCAGCATCTGATTGGTGGTGAGGCCACCCGGTTCGGGCGTGCCGGTGCCGGGGGCGAAGGCCGGGTCCAGGCAGTCGATGTCCAGGCTCAAATAGGTCGGCGGATTGCCGGCGGCGGCGATGCGCCGGCGGATCTCGTCGAGCACGGCCGCCATCTGCTCCGGACTCTCCCGGCCGCGCAGCTCGCGCGCCGTGAACACCCGGCCGCCGACGTCATTGACGTGTTCCCGCGCCGCCCGAAGACCGGAGGAGCGGATGCCGATCTGCACCGTCGCCTCAGGGATCACCAGCCCCTCCTGGAGCGCCTCGTAGGCCCAGGTGCCGTGCCCGGAAGGCTCGCCGAAGTGGTCTGACCAAGTGTCGCAATGGGCGTCGAAATGCACCAGCGCCAGCGGCCGGCCGAGCCGCTGGCGCTGGGCGCGCAGCAGCGGCAGCGTCACCGAGTGGTCGCCGCCGAGCCAGCAGACGTAGTGGCTGCCGAGCGCCTCGAAGGCGAGGCGCTGCAGCTCGGCGCGCGCCGCCTCGAGGCCGGTGTTGGGCAGCGGCAGGTCGCCCAGGTCGGTCAGGACATCGACCGGGCTGAGGCCGAAGTGCGGATGGATGCCGTCGCAGAGCATCTGGCTGGCACGGCGGATCGCCTCGGGCGCGAAGCGCGCGCCGGGGCGGTTGGTCACGGCGCCGTCGAAGGGCAGGCCGGCCACCGCGTAGCGACGGCCGGCGTCGCCGCGCGGCACGCCGAGAAAGCTGTTGCCGGCGAGATAAGGGAAGCCGTGTGCCCGCGCGTGCATCATCTGCTTGCCCAGCGCCGTAAGGGGAGAAAATCGCCGCTCAGAGCGCGCCCATCACCCGCAGCAGCTTTTCCCGCACCTCCCGGCCGAGCGCGGCGACATCCGGGTGATCGGTCATCTGGCCCATCATGCCCGGATCCAGGAACTCCACCTGCACCGCCCCGCCGGCATCCTCGCGGACCACGACATTGCAGGGCAGGAGCAGGCCGATGCTCGGCTCCGCCACGATGGCGCGCCTGGCGTAGGGCGGGTTGCAGGCGCCCAGGATGCGGTAGCGCGGCATGTCGACACCGAGCTTCTTCTTCATGGTGGCCGCGACGTCGATCTCCGTCAGTACGCCGAAACCCTCCTTCTGCAGTTCGGCGGTGACCTTGGCGATCGCCTCGTCGAAGCCCATCGCCACCGGCTTACCGAAGGCGTAGTGATTTTCCATTGCTGACCTCTTGGCTAGATGAACTCTTTCGGACTTCAAGTCTGGATGTAGGTCTCCAGGTGCTGGATGACTTCCGCCTGATCGGCGATCACTTCCTTGACCAGATCCCCGATCGAGAGGATGCCGGTCAGCCTGCCGTGATCGAGCACCGGCAGGTGGCGAAAGCGTCCATCGGTCATCAGTTGCATGCACTCGTCCACCGTCTGCTCGGGGCGCACGCTGGTCACCTTGGCGGTCATGATCTCGGCCACCGTGACGTCGGATGAGGACTTGCCGAGCAGCGCGACCTTGCGCGCGTAATCCCGCTCCGACAGGATACCCACCAGCTTGCCCTCATCGACGACCAGCAGGGCCCCGATGTCGTGCGTCGCCATCAGCTTCAGTGCCTCGATCACGTGGGTGGCGGACGCGATGGTGCGCAAGCCGCCGTTCTTCATTGCCAGCAGTTGTCTAACGGTTTTCATTTTGACTCCTCCTGTCCGGTAGTGACGGCCCTACTCTAACAGCCCCGATCGCAAATATACAAGCCCAATGCCTGCCAACCCGCCGCTGGTCTACCCGCGCATTTCCAGTGCCGCCATACCCGCTCATGTAGATCGCTTTTCAGTACCCCGGTAGCGGCAAATGCAAGCATCGAGTTGACCGCGATTTGCGGCTTGTATCGCAACCAGTAGTTCGTGGCTCACCGTCGAGAGACGAAAGCGGCGCTGGAGTTCCTGCTGGATGTGCTGCAGCAGATGAGCCGTGGCTTCGGCATCGGCCAATGCGCGATGGTAACGACCTGTCGCGGGCAAGCCCAGTGTCCGCACGAGGGTGGCCAACTTGTGGTTAGGCGCTTCGGGAAAAAGACGTCTGGCCAGGAGCATGGAACAAGCAAATTCCCGTTTTCGCCTTCCCTGTATCCGGCGTAGCTCAGCGTCCCAGAACTTGCTGTCGAAGGCGGCATTATGCGCAACCATCGGATGGTAGCCGACAAAGCGCACGGCATCGCGCATCACCGCCTCGACCGCGGGGGCCTTGCGGACCATTTCATTGGTGATGCCGGTCAGTGCCTGTATGTCGCGGGGAATGGCGACGCCCGGATTCATCAAACTCTGAAAACGATCGATGATCACGCCGCCGTCGATGATGACGATCGCGACTTCTGTCGGCCTCGCCCCAAGAGCCGGAGAGAGGCCGGTCGTTTCGAAGTCTATGACCGCATGAATTCCCATTTTGGGCGCTCACCCAAAAAACTGGTAACAGACTCGATCAATACGAGGTAGTCTGGATCCCGTGTTTGAGCCTGCGACTCCACATGGCTCGACGGCTTTCAATTTGTTCATGTGGAGACGCTTGGCGCGATCAGCGTCACGCCCGTAAAATATGCGGCGTAGCGTCGTGTATCCCGGGTCAATACTGGATGACCTGACACCGCCGCGTGCGCCCCGATAAAAAAATCGCCGAGAACCTTGCTCTTCGTGCCACCTTGTCGGCGGTAACGCACAAAAGCCTTGCCGGCGAGGAACAATGCCGGGCGCGGCAACTCGATCAGCACCAAGCCTAACTCCCCGATTGTTTTGTCCAGTGCCTCGACGGTCGAGAAGGTCAGCGATAGTTCGGAGTAGATGACCGGGTTGATCGCCAGCCGATGAACTTTCGAATGGGCGCGCAGTTGGCCAATGGACCAGTCCGCCCATTCCGGATCGTTCTCCAGAACATCGACCAGCACGTTGGTGTCGACCAGCAACGTCAGCCCTCACCGCGCAGTAGCGCCATCAGGTCGTCAGTCCGCCATTTGACATCGGCTTTGCCACGGGCAGATTCGAAGCGGTCGGGCTTGCGACTCGGCCTCGCGCCTACCTTGTGAATGACGACATCCCCATCGCGATTGACCGCAAAATCCACCGAACAGCCGGGTGCCAGATTCAGCGCATCGCGAATCTGCTTGGGGATGGTGACCTGACCCTTGCTGGTAAGTGTCGTCGACATGGCATGACTCCTTTTGTATTACGGCGGTATTCATCGTAATACCCGCCAACTCGCTGCACAGTGCCATAAAGCCTCAAAACAGGGTTTGTTTGTCTCGCGTAGCTACGATTCAGCGACGCGCGCTCCGTTCCTTAAGGTGTCAGCTCTGCACCGCCAGCACGGAAATATGCCCGGCCTGGGTGGTGTTGTCGCGTGGCCGGATCATGATTTCGACATCCTGATTGAGTGCAGTCAGAAACTCCATCAGCCGCTCGACGGAAAACTGATCCAGGCGGTAGTTCTTCAATGCCGAGACTTTGGGTTGAGGTACGCCGAGCACAGTGGCAATTTCGCGCTGTTTCAACTTGCGCGCCTTGAGCAGTTCATTGACCGCCAGAGCCAGTCGAGTTTTGATCTGCCGCTCAGGGGCATCTTGATAACCCAGGTCAGCGAAGACATTACCAGTGCCGCGAGTAATCGTGCTCATGATGTACCTCCGCTTTCATAATCGAATTTGGCGCGCTTTAGGCGCTCCGCAATTAACTTTACGTCCGCCTGATCTGTCTTGATGCCGCTCTTCGATTTCTTCTGGAAGGCATGCAACACGTACACCGCATCGGCAAATCGCACCGTATAGACTGCGCGGTAGGTGTCGCCGCGGTGGTCCTCGACAATCTCCAGCACACCGGCCCCCTCTCCTTTCCATGGCTTGGCATTCGGATGCTTGGCGCCAAGTTGTGCCAGACCGAGGGCATAGCCCATTTCGTCCTGCACTTCGATTGGGAAGCTCAAATAGTCCTTCTTAGCTGACGCCACCCAATGCAGGGGCTTTTCACGAGACAGACTTGGGAGAGCACGGACCATGGCAGAATATACCAAGACAGATATAACTCGTCAAGGGCCATGCAACTCAACAGTGATGGCAACCTCTGCCAATGATCGAATCGTTCTCGTCAAAACCTGACTATGAAAACTTGAAGCGCGCTGCGGCCTCTTCCAGCGATTTCTCATGTTGTGCCAAGCTGGCGGCCGGCGCCCGGCAATCGGGTGGGTTTAGGAATTCCTTGTCGCACCATTAGCGTTGGAGACAGAAGCAGTAACTCCAGTTTGCGCAGATTGCCTACACTGTTCCCACGCGGACAGATTTAGAGCATAAACAAAAACGGCTTCCATCTCTGGAAGCCGCGTCATTACTGGTGGTGATGGGGGGACTTGAACCCTCGACCTACGGATTATGAATCCGTCGCTCTAACCAGCTGAGCTACATCACCGTTCGCCGCACGCCCGGAAAGCCCGCTTGGCAAGGGGCGGAATTATCCGGCGAGGCGGCGAGCCTTGTCAAGTTGGCCCCCCTCCGCGACAATGACCGGATGAAATTCGATATCGTCATCGTCGGCGGCGGGCTCGCCGGTCTGTCCCTGGCCGTCGCCCTGCGCTCCAGCCCGCTGTCGGTGGCTCTCATAGAGGGGCGGCCGCCGGCGCGACCTGCGGGTTGGGATGCGCGCATCTACGCCGTCAGCCCGGCCAACGAGCGCTTTCTCGCCGAGATCGGCGCCTGGCAGCACCTCGACCAGGCGCGGCTCGCGCCGGTGCGCACCATGGAGATCCACGGCGATGCCGGGGGGCGGCTCGACTTTTCCGCCTTCGACAGCGGCGTCTCGGAGTTGGCCTGGATCATCGAGTCCTCGCTGATGCAGGGCGAGCTGTGGGAGACGGTCAAGCGCCAGGGCAACGTCACGCTGTTCTGCCCGGCCAGCCCCGAGGCGCTGGCCTTCGATGCGGACCGGGCGCGGCTGACGCTCGCCGACGGCAGGACGCTTGCCGCCGGGCTCGTCGTCGCCGCGGACGGCGCCGATTCGTGGACGCGGGCCGCTGCCGGCATAGCGGTCGAATTCAAGCCCTACGGCGAGACCGGCGTGGTCGCCAACTTCGCCTGCGAAAAGCCGCACCGAGACACGGCATTTCAGTGGTTCAGGAGCGACGGCGTGCTCGCCTGGCTGCCGCTGCCGGACAGCATGATCTCGATCGTCTGGTCTGCCCCCGACGATCACGCGCGGCAATTGCTGGCGCTCTCGCCCGAAGAGCTGTGCCGCCGCGTCGCCGCGGCCGGCGACCGGCGCCTGGGGAAGCTCTCGCCGGTGACGCCGGCCGCCGGCTTTCCGCTGCGCCTGATGCGCGCGCCCGCCACCGTCGCGCCGCGCCTGGCGCTGATCGGCGACGCCGCCCACACCATCCACCCGCTCTCCGGCCACGGCATCAATCTGGGCTTTGGCGACAGTCGGGTGCTGGCCGGACTGCTCGCGGGCCGGCCCGATTACGTCGACTGCGGCGATCAGCGGTTGCTGCGCCGCTACGAACGGGCCCGCCTGGAGGAGGTGCTTGCCTTACAATTGGCAACCGACGGCCTGCAAAAGCTGTTCCGTCCCCGCAGCGCGGCGCTGGCGATGCTGCGCAATGCCGGCCTGAACCTGACCAACAAGCTGCCCGTCGTGCGCGACGCCTTGGTGCGTTACGCGCTGGGCTGAACCGAATCACCCTCTACGGAGTAGTCATGCTGAACAGAATCCTCGTCTGCGTCCTGGCCGCACTGACCCTCGCCGCCGGCTTCGCCCGCGCCGACGAGAAAGACATCAGGAGGGCGCTGACCTCGGTATACGGTCCGGACCTGAAGATCGATGCGCTGCGCAAGGTCGGCGCCCTGGGCCTGTACGAAGTGCAGGTCGGCCACGACATCCTGTATTCCGACGCCCAGGGCCGCTACCTGATCCAGGGCGACATCATCGACGTCAAGGCCAGGACGAATCTCACCGAGGCGCGCAAGACCAAGCTCTCCCAGATCAAATTCTCCGAGTTGCCGCTGAACCTTGCGATCAAGACGGTGCGGGGCAACGGCCGCCGCGTCTTCGCCACCTTCGAGGATCCGAACTGCGGCTACTGCAAGAAGCTGGCGAAGGACATGGTGGGCATGACCGACCTGACCATCTACACCTTCCTGATTCCCATCCTCTCGCCCGATTCGGTGGCGAAGTCGCAGGCCATCTGGTGTTCCGGCGATCGCTCCAAGGCGTGGAACGCGTGGATGCTCGAGGGCACCGCGCCGGTCGCCGCCAAGTGCGCTGCGCCGATGGATAAGCTGCTGGCGCTGGCCGACAGGCTCGGCGTCCATGGCACGCCGACCATCTTCCTGGCCAACGGCGAACGCATTCCAGGCGCGGTTCCGGCAGCCCAGCTGGAACGGGAACTGGAACGCGTCGCTTCGGCCCGGTAAACCCGGCGGCGCTGCCGCCATGACGACGACCCGCCTGAACTGGGCGCTGCTGGTCTCGGTCGTCCTGCACACCGCCCTGCTGGCGAGTTTCGCTGCGCGGGAAGGAGGCGGCGCCGGGACGACGGCACAGGCGCGGCGCCTCACCGTGCGGCTCATGCCGCAACAGCCCGGCCGTTTTGTGCGCCCCAGCACCCTCCCCGCCGAGCCGCCGCACGCCGCCGCGCAGACCTCGGTCGCCGGCCACGGCGCCGACGCGAAGCACGGGCTGCCCGCGCCGCTGACCCCGATCGAGCCCGAGTATCCGGAAGCCGCCTACGCCCTGGGCATACCCGGGCGGGTCGAGATTCTGGCCCACGTCGATGAAACCGGACGCGTCGAAAGCGCGGTGGTGGTCAAAACGAGCCTGGACGGCGTCTTCGAGCGTTCAGCGCTCAAGGCGGTGCGCGAGACCCGTTTCGCCCCCGGCACGGTCGATGGCAAACCGACCAAGGGCGTCTATCGCGCGGTCGTCCTGTACCGGCCGAAGTGAGCTCAGCCTCCGTCTTCGGCGAAGACTTCCCTGGCGACGCGCATGCCGTCGAGCGCGGCCGGAACCCCGCAATAGATCGCCGTCTGGAGAAAGACCTCGCGAATCTCGTCCTTGGTCAAGCCGTTGTTCAGCGCGCCGCGGACGTGCAGCTTGATTTCGTGCGGCCGGTTGAGCGCGGTCAGCATGGCGAGATTCATGATGCTGCGCGTCTTCCGGTCGAGTCCCGGCCGGGTCCAGACCTCGCCCCAGCAGTACTCGGTCACCAGTTCCTGCAGCGGCCGGTTGAAGTCGTCCACCGAGGCGATCGATTTATCGACGTATTCGGCGCCCAGCACCGCGCGCCGCACCTCTAGTCCCGCTTCGTAGCGTTTCTTGTCCATCCATCTTCCTCTCGACGTAGGGGCGGCGGAGGGACGGTGCCCCCTTTCCCCGGCACCTATTCTGAATCAGCGTTTGAGTTAAAGATCGGTGAATAACCTTTCATTTCGTATTCAGCGACGGAGAGGATCCCGGCTGGAATCACCTTCATGAAGGGATAAACGTCTGCGGATTCGACGCGTGAAAGCACCATCGCATTGTGGCAAACCGTAAAAGTTACGCCTTGTTTGTGCAACTCCTCCAGAAGCGGTGCCCAGTTGCCGTATTTCTGATTAAAGACATCGGCAACCAGTACAGCCTTGCCGTAGAGAACGAAATGGATTTTATATTTATACCCTTTCGCCTTGAGGTATTTGATAACCAAAGCCGCGTTGATCAGGGATTCCTTGAGCTGCGGCCCCGTTTGCCCGACCGCAAATAGGATTTTGACGGGTTGATGCTTCTTGAAGAATCCCCCGTAGGAGAGCCCGGGTTTGAGCGGGATATCGGGAACGCCTGGAAAACTGACGTTCTCCGCGAGACTCGCCTGCCAGCATAGCGACAACAAGATTGCCAGTGCCCAATAAATCCTCTTCACCTATCGCCTCCTCGCGGGTCGAAAATCATCTCGTCTATCCATCCGTATGCCTTCTGGGGTTCAATCCTCGTCGTCTTGCGCCTTGTGCTGCGCCACCAGCTTCTGCTGCAATCCCGCCGGCATCGGCGCGTAGCGGGCGAACTCGACGTCGTAGCTGCCGTGGCCGCCGGTCAGAGACTTCAGGCGCGACTGGTAGTCGGCCAGTTCGGCCAGCGGGATCTCGCCGCTGATCACGGTCATGCCGGCCCCGCGCGTGCCGGTGCCGGTGACGTGACCGCGGCGCGAGCGCAGGTCGCCGGTCAGGTCGCCGATCGCCGAATCGAGCGCCGTCACCTCGATATTGACGATGGGTTCGAGCACGATGGCCGCCGCCTCGCGGATCGCCTTCACCGTCGCCTTGCGCCCGGCGCTGATGAAGGCGACCTCCTTGGAGTCGACCGGATGGTGCTTGCCGTCATGGACCGTGACGCGCAGATCGACCACCGGCTGGCCGCTGATCACGCCGGCGTCGAGCGCCTGGCGCACGCCCTTCTCCACCGCCGGGATGAACACGCCGGGGATGGTGCCGCCCTTGACCGCGTCGACGAACTCGAAGCCGGCGCCGCGCGCGAGCGGCTCGACGCGCAGCGCCACCTCGCCGAACTGGCCGGCGCCGCCGGACTGCTTCTTGTGACGGTACACCGCCTCGGCGCTCCTGGTGATGGTCTCGCGGTAGGGAATCGACGGCGGGCTGGTCGCCAGCTCGAGCTTGTACTGGCTCGCCATCTTCTCCAGCTTGGCGCGCAAGTGCATCTCGCCCAGGCCGCGGATCACCGTCTCGTTGCCGCTTGGGTGGCGCTCGACGACGAAGCAGGGATCTTCCAGTTCGAGCTTGTGCAGCACCTCGAACAGCCGCTGCTCGTCGCCGCGGCGCCGGGTCTCCACCGCCAAGCCCTGCATCGGCAGCGGGAATTCCAAGGGTTTGAGATGGATGTGATCCTCGTCGTGGGAGTCGTGCAGCACCGCATCGAACTCGATCTCATCGACCTTGGCCACGGCGCCCAACTCGCCCGGGACCAGGCTGTCGACCTCCAGATATTCCTTGCCCTGCAGCCGGTAGAGGTGGGCGACCTTGAAGGCGCGCCGGCCCGAGCCGACGAACAGTTGCATGTCCCGCTTCACCGTGCCCTGATGCACGCGGAACACGCCGACCCTGCCCATGTAGGGATCGGCGACGAGCTTGAAGACGTGGGCGAGCACGTGCCGCTCCGGATCCGGCACGGCGTGGAACGCCTCGCCCGGCTCGCCCTTGTAGAAGGGCGGCGGGTTTCCCTCCGCGGCATCGGGCGCGAGCGCCGCCAGAATGTGGAGCAGTTCGTCGATGCCGGCACCGGTCCGGGCCGACACGAACATCACCGGCACCAGATGGCCGGCGGCGAGCGCCCGCTCGAGCGGGGCGTGCAGCTCCCCGGTGCTGGGATCCTTGCCGTCGTCGAGGTAGCGCGCCAGCAGGCTCTCGTCCTCCTCGACGACCTGGTCGATCAGGGCGCGGTGGGCCGCCGCGACGGACGCGAAATCGGCGTCGCCGGAATCGTGCCCGAGCACCTCGACGACGTCGTGGCGCTGGTGCGCCGGCAGGTCGAGCAGCATGCACTCCTTGCCGAAGCGGTCGCGGATCTCGCCCACCAGGGCGGCCAGATCGACGTTGTCGGCGTCTATCTTGTTGATCACGATCATCCGGCACAGGCCGCGCGCGGCCGACCACTTCATCATGCGCTCGGTGGCGAGCTCGATCCCGGTCTGGGCGTTGATCACCACCAGCGCCGTGTCCACGGCGGCCAGCGCGGCGATGGCGGGGCCGGCGAAGTCGGGATAGCCGGGCGTGTCGATCAGCTGCAGCCTGACCCCGTTCCAGTCGACGTCCACCAGGGCAGAGTTGAGCGAGTGGCCGGCGGATTTCTCCTGGGCGTCGAAGTCGCAGACGGTGTTGCGCTTGTCCACGCTGCCGGCGGCCGGAATGGCGCCGGTCCGGGCGAGCAGCGCTTCGGCCAGCGAGGTCTTGCCGGCGCCGCCGTGGCCGACCAGCGCGATCGAGCGGATCGATTCGGGTTTCGACATCAGGACTTCCTCCTTGATCGACGGCGGCCTGGCTCTCTCGACTGCGCCCCCAGTATAACGCCGGTCGGCTAACTCGCCGGCGGCCCTTCGGCCTCCTCGAGGAGCTTGACCAAGGCGTGCAGCGTCCGGTTGACCGGCGTGGCAACGCCGTTGGCCTCGCCGCGTCGGACCACGTAGCCGTTCAGATAGTCGATCTCGGTGCGCTTGCCGCGGGCGATGTCCTGGGCGGTGGACGAGGTGGCGCCGGCCATCGCGCCGGCCAGGCTGCGGGCGGCAGCGACCAGATCGCCGGGCGGCAGGATGACCCCGTCGGCCTCGGCCACTTCGATCACTTCGCGCACCGCCGCTGTCATCACCTCCAGCGCGGCGGGGCTGGCCGCGATGCGGCCGTATTGCGCGCGGCCCAGGGCAGAAATGGCGTTGTAGGCACAGTTCATCAAGAGCTTCGCCCAGAGCTCGCCTTCGATATTGTCCGAGATGCGGCAGGGAATGGTTGCGCGTTCGAGCAGCGCCGCGGTCTCCCGGAGACGTCCGGCCGGCAGGCTCGCGCCATGCCCCGGCCGGTCCAGGGCGCCGATCACCAGGTCGCCCCGGCCGGTATGCCTGACGACGCCCGGCCCCGCCATCGCCGCCGCGACATAGACCACCGCCGGGATGACCGGATTCGGGAGGTGCAGGCAAATGCGCTCGATGTTGTCGACGCCGTTTTGCAGGCCCAGGACGACGGCGCCGGGATCGAGATGCGCCGCCAGCGACTGCGCCGCCGCCTCGGTATCCAGCGACTTGACCGAGAACAGCAGAAGCTGCGCGCCGCGCACGGCGGCAAGCCCGGTCGATGCCGCGATCGGGATGTTTTCCTGGAAGTGCAGGCCCTCGAAGCGCAAGCCCCTGCGTTCGATCTCGGCGACGTGCCCGGCGCGAGCGATCAGCGTGACCGGAGCGCCGGCGCGCGCCAGCATGCCGCCGTAGTAACAGCCGACGGCGCCGCCGCCCATGACGGCAATCTTTGGCCAGACGGTGGTGCTCACTTGATCACCTCTCCTCGGGATCGCATACGCGGATCGGCGAGGATAACCCGGAATGCTCAGTCCGTGGCGGTCGCTTCCTGCTGCGGTGAAACACTCCGCTCCTGCTCGATCATGCGCTCCAGGATGCGCCTGGACTTCACGCCGCCGGCGTCGATGTTGAGCATCAGCAGCCGCCGCTCCGGGTGGGCCAGCAGATTCTGTTGCTGCCGCTCCAGCATCTCCATGTCCTCGGCGAAGATCTTGCCCTGACCCTCGCGGATCCTGGCGGTGAGCGCCGGGTCCTGCGCCTTGAAGTTGCGCGCCATGCCCCAGAAATACCAGTGTGAGGTTTCCGTCTCCGGCGTGATGAAGTCCACCACGATGCTCGACGCCTTGTGCTGCGGATCGGCGTGGTAGCCGCCCCTGCCGGCGTGGGCGACGCCGACTTCGATCAGCACGTGGCTGGGCGGCGTGAAGCGGCAGATCTGCCAGCGGTCGACGGGGACGTCGTCGGCCAGATCGTTGGCGCGCAACGCCTCGCGCCAGAACGGCGGCGCCATGACCTTCTCCATGAAGCGGCTGGTGACCACCTCGTCGCCTTCGGCCTTGGTGTTGACCGGCGCCTCGTCGATCTCCTTCTGTCCGATGCTCGCGGCATGAACGTAGGTTTCGTGCGTGAGGTCCATCAGATTGTCGATCATCAGCCGATAGTCGCAATTGATGTGGTACAGGCCGCCGCCGTAGGCCCATTCGGGACTGACGGCCCACGCCAGGCGGGGGATCTGCTCCGCGTCCGCCAGCTGCCCGTCGCCGGTCCAGACCCAGATGAAGCCGTAGCGCTCCACCACGGGAAAGCGCCGCACGCAGGGGAAGCCGCGCACGCGCTGACCGGGCATGTCGGCGACCCTGCCGTCGCAGCCCATCACCAGGCCGTGATAGCCGCACACCAGTTGGCCGTCGCGGACGAAGCCCAGGGACAGGGGGGCGCCGCGGTGCGGGCAGAAATCCTCGACCGCCGCCACCTTGCCTTCGGGGCCGCGATAAAAGACGATCCGCTCGCCGCAGATTCGGCGGCCCAGCGGCTTGTCGACGATCTCGTCGGGGGTACAGGCGACGTACCAAGTGTTCTTCGGGAACATGCGATTCTCCTACTGAAACATTGAACTGGCTTTTTCAAAGCTTAGAGCTTAATTATTCAAGCTTGATGTATTATTGGATCCAATGATTGGAATTGTCAAGGCATGGCTCGGACGAGACGACACCCTGGTAAGCTATCAACTTATTGTTTTTACTTTTTATTGTTAATATTTCAGGACTTTCCAGGATTAGGCACAATTCTAAAATGGATACATTTTTCCAAACTGACCGGACGATGAAAGCCATCTGGGACGATGGCATCGTCAGCCGCATTGAGGCCGGGTAGTCTCCGGTTTGCGGATTTTCGAGGGATCGAACAGATGGCGGATCGTGAGCCGGTCGAACTGAAGCTGCGCGAGCAGGTCGTCCTGAAGCTCCGGGAATTGATCCTCGGCGGCGAGTTGGCGGCGGGCCAGCGGGTCGCCGAGATACCGATCTCAGAACGGCTCGGCGTCTCGCGCACGCCGGTACGGCAGGCGCTGACGGTCCTGGCCCAGGAGGGCTTGCTGTCGGCCGCCGGCAAACGCGGTTATGTGGTGCACGCGTTCAGCGCCAAGGACATCCTCGACGCCATCGAGGTACGCGGCATTCTCGAGGGTGCGGCGGCGAGAGTCACCGCGGAGACCGGTCCGAGTCCGGACTTGATGCAGGCGCTGGAGACCTGCCTCGCTGAGGGCGAAGTCATCTCGGCGCAGGAGCGCTACGGCTTGGACGACGACGTGCGCTGGGTAAAGGTGAACGGCCGCTTCCACAAGCTGATCGTCGAAGCCAGCGCCAATATGGCCCTGATCAGCGCGCTGGCGCTGAATGACAAGCTGCCCTTCGCTTCCGCGCAGGCCGTCCTTGGCGGCGACGCACCCTCGCGGCTGATCGCCAGGAAGCACCACGAGGTCGTGCTCCGCGCTCAGGCCGAACACAAGAAAATCGTGGAGGCCCTGCGGCTGCGGCAGGGGACGAGACTCGAGTCCTTGATGCGGGAACACGCGCGGCTGGCGCAAGCGAACGTGGCCTTGTTCCGCCCCGCCTGAGTCCTCACGCGGATTCAGTGGCTCCGCGTCCCCGGCAAATAGTGTTTGATCTTGCGGTAGAGCGTCGCACGGCTGATGCCCAGCGCGGCCGCGGTGGCCGAAATGTTCCTTCCATGGCGCTCCAGGGCCATTTGCACCGCCTGCGCCTCCATCGAAGTGAGGGTGCCCACGCCGAGCGCCGCCGACCTATCGGTCTCGGTGGCGCCGTCGCGTCCGATCATTTCCCTGAGGAAATCGTCGGTCAGATGCTGCAGCCCGATCTGGCCGGCGCCGCCGAGAAGCGCCATCGCGGTCGACACGACATTGCACAACTGCCGCATGTTGCCCGGCCAGGGGTGGTTCAGAAATGCGTCCATCGCCTCTTCGGATATGCTTATCGCGCCTCGCCCAGCGGATTTCATGGTCACGATATGGGTCACGATTTCGCGCAAGTTGCCTCGTTGCCGCAGCGGCGGCAGCAATACCCGCAGACCATTCAGCCGGTAATAGAGGTCTTCGCGGAAGCGGCCTTGGGCAATCAGTTCCTTGAGGTTCATGTGGCTCGCGCAGATCACCCCGATATCGACGGGGATGAGCTTGCCGCTCCCGATCGGGGCAACCTCCCGCTCCTGCAGGACGCGCAGCAGCCGCGCTTGCAGCGCCAGCGGCATATCGCCGATTTCGTCGAGAAAGAGCGTGCCCTTGTCCGATAGTTGCACCTTACCTACCGCTCCCCCGCGCTTTGCCCCGGTGAATGCGCCGTCGGCGTAACCGAAGAGTTCGGACTCGATCAGGGTATCGGGAATCGAGGCGCAATTGATCGCGACGAACGGACCGCCTCCCCGCGGCGAGCCCAGATGCAACGCTTTGGCGAGCGCCTCCTTGCCGCTACCCGTCTCCCCCTGGAGCAGAACCGGAATGTCCGCAGAAAAGGCCAGCCGCGCCTTTTCCAGAAGATCATGCAGGGGGGCATCGCCAAGCGCGATATCGGCCAGACAGAGATCGAACCTGCGTATCGAGCCATCGCCAGACACGACACTCGAGCCGTGCCCGGAGGAGCCGCAGGCCGGCCGACCCGCTGCCGTCGAGATGGGACTCGCGCTGGCATAGACGCGCATGCCGCTTCTGAAATAAAGCAATTGCGGGGAACGGCCGGCACCCGAAAAATGATCCTGGAATCGGTCGAAGCTGTAATCGAACAGGGAAGAGAAATCGTGCCGATGGAAGTGATCCCGGCCGATTTCCAGCAGCGTCAGCGCCGCGCGGTTCGCCGCGACCAGCGTGCCGTTGTGGGAGAACGCGGCGATGGCTTCCCACAGGGTTCCCAAAAACTCCGGACGGCCGTGAAACCTGACGACGGTGTGCATGCCGAGCTGGGTCAGGATCAAGCGGTTCTCGATCACCTGGGCGGACATCGAGGCCAGATCCTGGATGTGGTTCTGGTGTACCGAGTTCCCGCCCGAGATGTCGAGCACGCCGATGAGCTTGCCGAAGGGATCGAACACCGGCGAGGCCGAGCAGGAGAAGGGCCCGTTCTGGTCCAGGTAATGCTCCCGGCCCAGTACCGTGACCGCCTGCTGCTCGACGATGACGGTGCCGATGGCATTGGTGCCCATCCGCTGCTCCTGCCAGCACATTCCGGGGCGCCCGCCCCGGCGCGTCAAGGGGTCGTCGCGCGAGATGGATGCCAGCACGGTGGCCTCGGCATCGGTGAGGATGACGACGCTGCCGGTGTTGGCGATCTGCTGGTACAGATTCTCGAGCTCCGGCTGCGCGACCTCGAGCAGGACGCGGCTGCGTTCCCTGCTCTCGCGCAGTTCTCGCGCCGTCAGCACCGACAGATCGGCCGGCGTGGCGGGAGTCAGCCCGAGGCTGAGGCAGCGCCTCCAGGAACGCTCGATCGCGTCGCTCAGCACGCCACGGGGTAGGTTTTCGCCCTGAAAAAAATGATCGCGCGCCAGCGCGATGCGGGCGTTGTACTCGACCGACAAGTCGAGGCTCGTCGTATTCACAAAAATCCTCCTCCGATGTGCCGATCTCTAGTGGATCGATTCGATACAGTCCGGTGTTCAGTTCTGAGAACTGTATCGCCTTGCAAGCTCGCCTTCCGCGCTGCACCATCTATTGCGATCGATATATTATGAATTGATATTCATAAGCTTATAGCCGTACAGCCCTCGATCCGATCCTTTTGGCACAGCGCTTGCGTACAGCGTCTCAAGCCTTTGAATCAATGCGGATGAACAGCTTGCCCGGGACAGAACATTCATTCAGTTTGCACGTTTCACTGCGCCGATGCAAGGAGTGGCAGGCATGGCCGTGCGGCGTGCGGGCGAGGTGAGTTGCCGGGGTCAAAGCGGCGTCGGGCGGGATAGGGTCACAAATTATTTCAAGTGTCAAACACCAACGGGCAGCATTTCAAACGGGAGCAAAGATCAATGATCAACAGTGAAGTGCAAAAAAAGGCGGTGATGGATCTGAATACTCAACTGTACATCGGCGGGCACTGGGTCGCCGCGATCGATGGCGGAACCTTCGACGTGATCAATCCCGCCCGGGAGGAATTGCTGGCGAAGGTGGCAGCCGCCAAGCCCGAAGACGTCGATGCCGCGGTTCGCGCCGCCCGCTTCCAGTTCGAGGAGGGCGCGTGGTCGAAGATGACCGGGGTCGAGCGCGGACGCCTGATCTACCGCCTGGCGGAGCTGATGGAGCGCGACAAGGAGCGCCTGGCCATGCTCGA
>DATKVJ010000148.1:0-3165 GCA_035530135.1 Rhodocyclaceae bacterium
ACCGGCGCCATGTCTGCCAGATAAGTCTTGAGCTTGGCGTTGTGCGGCGTCAGATTGCTGGCGACGTAGAATTTTTTCCCCAGCGCATGCGCCTCGGCAATGCCGGTTTCCAGTTCGTTCAGCCCGAATTCATTGTTGCGAGCGCGCAGGCTGTAACGCGGCTGGCCGGCGTAGACCGCGTCCGCGCCGTAGGCGTAGGCGTAGCGCATTTTTTCCAGCGATCCGGCGGGAAGTAGGAGTTCGGGAGCTTTGCTCATAGTGGTAGAATTATAACATCATGCCTGATCCCTCTTTTATCCACCTCCGGCTGCACAGCGAGTATTCGATTGTCGATGGCATCGTGCGCATCGGCGATGCCGTTGGCCGCGCGGTTTCAGACCAGATGCCGGCGCTGGCGCTGACTGATCTATCCAACCTGTTCGGCATGGTGAAGTTTTACCAAGCCGCGCGTGGCAAGGGCATCAAGCCGATTATCGGCTGCGACGTATGGGTCAGCAACGAAACCAACCGCGACCAACCCCACCGCCTGTTGTTGTTGTGCCGCAACCGCCAAGGTTATTTGCGCTTGTGCGATCTATTGACCCGCGCCTATCGGTCCAATCAGCACCGGGGGAGGGCGGAGGTTCGCCGCGAATGGTTCGAGAATGATGGCAGCGATGGCCTGATTGCTTTGTCGGGCGCACATCTGGGTGACATCGGTGCGGCGCTGCTGCAGGAAAACAATGTGCAGGCCAAAGAGCTCGCCACCGCTTGGGCAAAGCTCTTTCCGAGTGCGTTCTATATCGAATTGCAGCGCACCGGCCTGCCTTACCCATTGCGGGCATCCTCGGCGCGGCAGCCAAGCGAAGCTTGGGCCGCATCGGGACAGGCCGAAGCTTACGTGCGCCATGCAGTGGGTTTGGCCTCGGAATTGCATTTGCCGGTGGTCGCGACGCACCCCATCGAATTTCTTGCGCCCGACGACTACAAGGCGCATGAAGCGCGGGTATGCATCTCCGAGGGCTATATGCTGGCGGACAAACGCCGCCCGCGTGTTTTCACCGAGCAACAGTATTTCAAGACCCAGGCCGAGATGGCGGGGCTGTTTGCCGACATTCCGGCCGCGCTGGCCAACAGCGTGGAAATCGCCAAGCGCTGCAATCTGACTGTCGAGCTGGG
The DNA here is from genome assembly GCA_035530135.1 of Rhodocyclaceae bacterium. Taxonomy (GTDB): domain Bacteria; phylum Pseudomonadota; class Gammaproteobacteria; order Burkholderiales; family Rhodocyclaceae; genus CAIYYX01. The sequence continues at coordinate 1,159 of DATKVJ010000148.1, forward strand.
CAAGAGCAAGCTGCCGTTGTTCCCGATACCGGGCGGGATGACCCCGGAAGAATATCTGTGCCAGCGTGCGGCAGAAGGTCTGGCCGAGCGTATGGTGACGCTCTATCCCGATGAGGCGGAGCGGGCTAAGCAGTACCCTACTTATACTGACCGGCTCAAGTTCGAGACTGACACCATTGTCCAGATGGGTTTTCCCGGCTACTTCCTGATCGTCGCCGACTTCATCAACTGGGCCAAGCACAACGGCGTGCCGGTTGGGCCGGGACGCGGTTCCGGCGCGGGCTCGCTGGTCGCCTACAGCATGGGCATTACCGATCTCGATCCGCTGCGCTACGCCTTGCTGTTCGAGCGCTTCCTCAATCCGGAGCGGGTGTCTATGCCCGACTTCGATATTGATTTTTGCCAGGAAACCCGCTACCGGGTGATCGAGTATGTGCGCGAGCGCTATGGCACCGATGCGGTGTCGCAGATCGCCACCTACGGCACCATGGCGGCCCAGGCGGTGGTGCGCGACGTGGGTCGGGTACTCGATCTGCCCTATAATTTTTGCGACCAGCTGTCCAAACTGATTCCCGCCGCACCGGGCAAGCAGTATTCGCTCGATGAGGCGCTGGACATGGAACCCCAGCTCAAGGAGCGCTACGACAGCGAGGAGGAGGTGCGCGAGCTGTTCATTCTCGCCCGCAAGCTCGAAGGACTCACCCGCAACGTCGGCATGCATGCCGGCGGCGTGCTGATCGCGCCCGGCAAGCTCACCGATTTCTGCCCCTTGTATGTGGCTTCCGGCTCGGAAGCGGTGGCGGTGTCGCAGTTCGACAAGGACGACGTCGAGGCTGCCGGACTGGTCAAGTTCGACTTTCTCGGCCTGCGCAACCTCACCATCATTGAGCTGGCAGTGAAGTACATCAAGAAGCTCGATCCGAGCTTCACCCAGGCGCTAGACACCCAATATTTCAACGATCCCGCGACCTATGACGTATTGAAGAAAGCCAACACCACGGCGGTGTTCCAGCTCGAATCGGAGGGCATGAAAAAGCTGCTGGCGAAACTCCAGCCAGACCGTTTCGAAGACATCATCGCCGTGCTCGCCCTTTATCGACCCGGGCCGCTGGGTTCGGGCATGGTGGACGACTTCATCCTGCGCAAAAAAGGCAAGCAGTCGATCGACTATTTCCACCCCGACCTGCAGGCCAGCCTCGCCCCGACCTACGGCGTGATCGTGTATCAGGAACAGGTCATGCAGATATCCCAGATCATCGGCGGTTACACGCTGGGCGGGGCGGATTTGCTGCGGCGGGCGATGGGCAAGAAGAAGCAGGAGGAGATGGACAAGCATCGCAGCCTGTTCGTCGAGGGCGCGCTGAAGAAGGGCTATCAGGAGAAGCTCGCCAACAGCTTGTTCGATCTGATGGCGAAGTTCGCCGAATACGGCTTCAACAAGTCCCACACCGCCGCCTACGCGGTGATTTCCTACCAGACCGCCTGGCTCAAGGCCCACCACACCTCGGCCTTCATGGCGGCGACGCTGTCCTCGGAACTGGACAACACCGACCAGCTCAAGGTGTTCTACGAGGACACCCTGGCCAACAAGGTGAAGGTGTTGGCGCCGGACGTGAATGTTTCCGGCTACCGTTTTGAGCCGGTTTCCAGGACCGAGATCCGTTATGGTCTTGGCGCCATCAAGGGCACCGGCGAGGCGGCGATCAACGTCATCGCCGCGGCGCGCGAAAAAGACGGGCCCTTCACCAGCCTGTTCGATTTTTGCCGCCGGGTGGACAAGCGCACCGTCAACCGCCGCGTGATCGAGTCCCTGGTCCGCGCCGGCGCGTTCGACACCATCAACGATAACCGGGCGAGCCTGCTGGCGAGCGTCGGCGTGGCGATGGAAGCGGCGGAACAGGAGAACCGCGACATTCACCAGAACAGCCTGTTCGATGCCATGGATGACGGCGGCGCGGAAAGCCGACCCGATGCCATGGTGGATGCCGCTCCATGGCCGATGATTGA
>DATKVJ010000149.1:0-19630 GCA_035530135.1 Rhodocyclaceae bacterium
CCCGTCCCACAGGGACTTCCTCCGGTCGTCATCGCGACTGCCGCGGCCTGCGGCCTCGCAGTGACGGCAGCGTGGCGATCCAGATTGCCACGGCCTTCGGCCTCGCAACGACGCAGAGGAGGGTTCATGGAAAGTCCCGCAGAGGCGTGGCGATCTATCGTCTGCTGATTCTGCGCGCTTGTGGGATTGCTTCGCTGCGCTCGCAATGACGAAATCGTGGTTGATCGGTGCTTCCCTAGCGCGGGAAATTCCCGAGCCGCTCGTCCAGGCGCAGCCGCAAGGGCGGCAGGCGCTGCGATGTGCTCAGATCCTTGCGCTGATTTCCGGTCGCCGCAGGTCCGCCGCCGCCGCCCAGGCCCCAGCCGATGATGAGTCCGACGACCAGCATCGCTGCCAGCGGTCTCGCGCGCAGTTCGAGGCGCAACGCCTGCCACTCGGCACGCAGCCGCCCGAGGGTGGCGAGACGCAGCGCCCGCGCGGCGGTGCGCCGCGCCGCGATCTCCTGGCGCAGAAGCGTCGCGCTCTCCTGGCGTTCCTGCGCGGTCGACTCGGCGGTGCGCTGGCGCTCGGCCCTGGCTTCGGCCAGCAGGCGCAGCTCGGCTTCAGCGGCGGCGCGGCGCCTGTCCTCCCGGATGGCATCATGTTCGGCCGAGAGCCTCGCCGCCGCCGCCGCATCGGCCCGGCGTTCGGTCTCGATCCGGGCTTCCAGACGGATCGCCAGCGTCTGCTCGGTCTTCGTCTTGATGTCCGCCAGTGAGCGTGCCTCGGATTCGGTCTGGAGGCGCAGCCGGTGCTCTTCCAGCGCCTGGCTCTCGGCCGTTATCCGCGAGCGGGCGACGTTCTCCGCCTCGGCTTCGACCGCCGCCCGCTCGGCGGCCAGCTGGCGCGTTCTGGCCTCGGCCTCGGCGCGCCGGCGGACCGCGGCCGAGGCTTCGAGGTCGGCCTGGGCCCGGCGTCTGGCGGTCGCCAGCGCCTCGGTCTCCAGCCGCTCGCGCACCTCTGCGGCGTCGGCCGCGCGGCTCTCGGCCGAGCGCCGATCCATGGCCCGTTGCTCGGCCTGGCGCTCGCTCGCCAACTCGTTTTCCAGCCCGGCCAACTGAGTGGCCGTCTGAGCCTCGTCGCTGTCCTGCATAGACTCGTCCCCGTGGGATTCCCCTGGACACTATAAGCGGCGGGACGGCGGAGGCCGTGCCGGAACAACGACGAAAAACCGGCCCATACCGCTGGAATGCGGGGAATCGGGGCCGCGACCGGTAGCCGCGGAAGCAGGTAGAATCCACGGCCATGTCCCTGCTCGTGTTCACCAGCCTGCCCGACGCGGCCAGCGCGCAGACGCTCGCCGCGGCGCTGGTCGAGCAGCGCCTGGCCGCCTGCGTGACCATCCTGGCGCCGGCCCGCTCGGTGTATCGCTGGGCGGGCCGGATCGAGCGGGCCGATGAAATCCCGCTGCTGATCAAGACCCAGGCGGCGCGCTACGAGGCGCTGGAGGCCGCGATACGCAGTTTCCACCCCTACGAACTTCCCGAGATCGTCGCTGTCCCAGTTGCGCTGGGCCTGCCCGCGTATCTCGCCTGGATCGAAGCCGAAACCAACCCCACCCCTGCCCCATGCTGAAAAAATTCCTGCTGCTGTTTCTGATTCTGGCTTCCGGCCTCGCTGGCGCGGTGGAGGCGCCGCTGCAACCCGAACAGGCCTACCGGCTCTCGGTCCGCGCAATCGACGCCAAGACGCTGGAAGCCACCTGGAAGATCGCGCCCGGCTACTACCTGTATCGCCAGAAATTCAAGTTCGCGCTGGCGCCGGGTGGGGGCGCTGCCACGCTCGGCACGCCGCGCTTCCCGCCGGGCCAGGTGCATAACGACGAGTTCTTCGGCAAGGTCGAGACCTACCGCGACGAGGTGCGCGTGCTGCTGCCGCTCGCGGCCGCCGGCGCCGCCTCGGTGACGCTCAAGACCACCGTCCAGGGCTGCGCCGACATCGGCGTCTGCTATCCGCCGCTGGAGCAGCAGGCGACGGTGCAACTGGCCTCGCTCGCCGCGCCGCAGATGTCGCGGGCAGCGGCCAGCCCCGCAGCCGCGCCGCCCCAGGCGGCTGCGGCACCCGACCAGCAAAGCGGCGACGAGAGCTCGCAGATCAGCCGACTGCTCAAGCACGCCAGCGTGTGGACCATCCTGCTGTTCTTTCTGGGCTCGGGCGTGGCGCTGGCCTTCACGCCCTGCATGCTGCCGATGCTGCCGATACTCTCGGGCATCATCGTCGGCCACGGCCACGACATCAGCAAGCGGCGCGCGCTGGTGCTGTCGATCGCCTACGTCCTGGGCATGGCGGTGACCTACGCCCTGTTCGGCGTCGCCGCCGGCCTGTCGGGCACGATGCTCTCCTCCGCCTTGCAGAACGCCTGGGTGCTCGGGGGCTTCGCCCTGGTTTTCGTGGTCCTGTCGCTGTCGATGTTCGGCTTCTACGAACTGCAACTGCCCTCCTTCCTGCAGAGCAGGCTCAGCGACCAGGCCAATCGCCAGCAAGGCGGCAGCCTGCACGGCGTGGTGCTGATGGGAGCGCTGTCGGCGATCATCGTCGGTCCCTGCGTCGCGGCACCCCTGGCCGGCGCCCTGCTGTACATCGCCCGAACCGGCGACGCCCTGCTCGGCGGCGCCGCGCTGTTCGTCATGGCGCTGGGCATGGGTCTGCCGCTGATCGTCGTCGGCACCTCGGCGCGCCACCTGCTGCCCAAGCCCGGGCCGTGGATGGAGGCGGTCAAGCGCTTCTTCGGCGTGCTGCTGCTGGCCCTGGCGATCTGGCTGGTGACGCCGGTGATCCCGGCGGCGGCGCAGATGCTAGCCTGGGCGCTGCTCCTGATCTTCTCCGCGATCTATCTCTCCGCCCTCGATCCGCTGCCGCCGCACGCCCACGGCTGGCTGAAGTTCGGCAAGGGCCTGGGCGTCGTCCTCCTGCTCGTCGGCGCGGCGCTGCTCGCCGGGGCACTGGCCGGCGGCCGCGACCCCTTGCAGCCGCTCGGCTTCCTGCGCAGCCGGGGCGCCGCGGCGGCCGAGGCGCGGGCGCCGCAATTCGAGCGGGTGAAGACCACGGCCGAACTCGACGCGCGCCTGGCCGCCGCCGACCGCCCGGTGCTGCTCGACTTCTACGCCGACTGGTGCGTCTCCTGCAAGGAGATGGAGCGCTACACCTTCGCCGATCCCGCCGTCGCCGCGCGCATGAACAAGATGCTGCTGCTGCGCGCCGACGTCACCGCCAACGACGCCTCGGACCGCGCACTGTTGCAGCGCTTCGGCCTGTTCGGGCCGCCGGGCATCATCTTCTTCGACCGCGGCGGGCACGAGATTCCGGGTCTGCGCGTGGTCGGCTTCATGAAGGCGGCGCCCTTCGCCGCCATCGTCGATCGGGGCCTGGCGGGCTGATCCTCTACAATGGCGCCTTTCCTTTCCGGCTACTGACCATGTTCTCAGGCATCATCGCCGCCACCGGCAAGATCTCCCGCATAGAGCCGCTCGAAGGAGGGCTCTCCCTGCAGATCGAGGCGGGCGGTCTCGACCTCTCCGACGTCGCCCTGGGCGACTCGATCGCCTGCAACGGCGTCTGCCTCACCGTCGTGACGCTGGACGGCAAGCGCTTCGGCGTCGATGTCTCGAAGGAGACCCTGGGCTGCACCGTCGGTCTCGACGGACTGAACGAGCTGAACCTGGAGAAGGCGCTGCGCCTGGCAGACCGCCTGGGCGGCCACCTGGTCAGCGGCCACGTGGACGGCGTCGGCGAGGTGGTCAAGTTCGCCCCGGTGGGCGAGTCCTTCGAGCTGGTGATCCGCGCGCCGCGGGATCTGGCGAAATTCATCGCCAAGAAGGGTTCGATCACCGTCGATGGCGTCAGCCTGACCACCAACAGCGTCGATGACGCCGAGTTCTCGATCAACCTGATCCCGCACACCCTGGAGATGACCACGCTGAAGCACCTCAAGGCCGGCGCCCGGGTCAATCTCGAAGTCGACCTGATTGCGCGCTATTGCGAGCGGCTGCTCGCGGCCGGGAACGGCTAGCCCCGACCGCGACCTGCAGCCGGGCCCGACCCGGATTACAATGGCGGCCCCTCCCTCTTTGCGCCATCTCCCATGAGCGTCAACCCCATCCAGGACATCATCGCCGACATCCGCGCCGGCCGCATGGTCATACTCGTCGACGAGGAAGACCGCGAGAACGAAGGCGACCTGGTCATCGCCGCCGAATACGTCACGCCCGAGGCGATCAACTTCATGGCCAAGCACGGCCGCGGGCTGATCTGCCTGACGCTCTCCGAGGCGCGCTGCCGCAGCCTCAATCTGCCGCTGATGGTGCGCGACAACCGCAGCTCGCACGGCACCGCCTTCACCCTCTCGATCGAGGCCGCCGAGGGGGTGACCACCGGCATCTCGGCCCACGACCGGGCGCGCACCGTCCAGGCGGCGGTGGCGAAACACGCCAAACCCGCCGACATCATCCAGCCCGGCCACATCTTCCCGCTGATGGCCCAGAACGGCGGCGTGCTGGTGCGCGCCGGCCACACCGAAGCCGGCTGCGACCTGGCGCAGCTCGCCGGCTTCGAACCCGCCTCGGTGATCTGCGAGATCCTCAAGGACGACGGCACCATGGCCCGGCTGCCGGACCTGCTCGAGTTCGCCCGCGAGCACGGCCTCAAGATCGGCACGATCGCCGACCTGATCCATTACCGCAGCGAGAACGAAACCCTGGTCGAACGCGTCGCCGAAAAGGAAATCGACTGCCGCCACGGCAAGTTCCGGCTCTCCGCCTTCGAGGACAAGACCACCGGGGAGGTCCATCTGGCGCTTTCGCTGGGCGACATCAGCCCCGCCGTCGAGACGCTGGTCCGGGTGCACGAGCCGATCTCGGTGCTCGACTTCATCGACTGCAAGAGCTCGCGCCACACCTTCAGCGTCGACCAGGCGATGCAGACCATCTCGGCCGCCGGCCGCGGCGTCATCGTCCTGCTGCGGCGCGCCGAAGCCGGCCACGACCTGCTCGCCTCCTTCCAGGAACAACCGGCCGCCGCCAGACCCGGCGCCAAGTGGGATCCCCGCCTCTACGGCATCGGCGCGCAGATCCTGCGCAGCCTGAACGTCGGCAAGATGCGCCTCTTGGCCAGCCCGCGCAAGATGCCCAGCATGACTGGCTTCGGCCTGGAAGTGTGCGGTTATCTGGCGCCCGACGGCAGCAAACTATGAGGACCGACCATGGCACGCTTTGACGATATTTTCGAACTCGAACCCCAGCTCGCCGGCCACGGCCTGCGCGTCGGCATGGTCATGAGCCGCTTCAACGCCGAGGTCGGCGAGGGCCTGCTCTCCGCCTGCGCCGACGAACTGAAGCGTCTGGGCGTGGCGGCGGCCGACATGGCGATCGCCACCGTCCCGGGCGCCCTGGAGATCCCGCTGGCGCTGCAGGGCATGGCCGCGAGCGGCCGCTTCGACGCGCTGGTGGCGCTGGGCTGCGTGATCCGCGGCGAGACCTACCACTTCGAGATCGTCGCCAACGAATCGGCGCGCGGCATCACCGAGGTGCAGTTGAAGACCGGCATGCCGATCGCCAACGCCGTGCTCACCACCGAGGACGACGACCAAGCGCTGTCGCGCATGGCGCAGAAGGGCAGGGAGGCGGCCCAGGCCGCGGTCGAGATGTGCCAGCTGCAAAAAGCGCTCAAATGAGCGGGCAGCCAGCCGCGGCAAGGTCCGGCAAGCGCTCCAATCCGCGGCACCGGGCGCGCGAATTCGCGTTGCAGGGGCTCTACCAGTCACTGCTCGGGGGCCAGGACGAGGCCGCGATCAAGAGCCAGGCGGCCGGAGTCGCGGGCTTCGACAAGGCCGACGGCGAACTCTACCAGGCGCTGCTCCACCGGACGCTGGCCGATCTCGCCTCCCTGGAGCAGGCGCTCACTCCCCACATCGATCGTCCTTGGACTGAGATTTCCCCGATCGAGCGCGGCATCCTGCTGCTCGGCGCCTGCGAGTTCAAGCACTTTCCCGAGACGCCTTACCGGGTCGTGCTTAACGAAGCCATCGAGTTGGCCAAGAGCTTCGGCGGCACCGACGGCCACCGCTTCGTCAATGGCGTGCTGGACAAGCTGGCGGCCGAATTGCGCCCGAACGAAAGATAAGGTGACTTCCGAATTCGAGCTGATCGCCCGCTACTTCACCCGCCCGACGCCGCACGCGGTGCAGGGCGTCGGCGACGACGGCGCGATCGTCCGCGTCGCGTCCGGAATGGAACTGGTGATCACCACCGACATGCTGGTCGCGGGCACCCACTTTCTGCCCGACGCGGAGCCCGAGGCGCTGGGCTGGAAGACGCTGGCGGTCAATGTCTCCGACCTGGCGGCGATGGGTGCCCAGCCGCGCTGGGCCGTCGTCGCCGTGGCGCTGCCGGGGGTCGATGAGCCCTGGATCGCCGCCCTCGCCCGCGGCCTGTTCGCCTGCGCCGACGCCTTCGGCATCGACATCATCGGCGGCGACACCACGCGCGGCCCGCTGAACCTGTGCCCGACCCTGTTCGGCGAAGCGCCGCGCGGTCAGGCCCTGCTGCGTTCTGGCGCCCAGCAAGGCGACGAGATTTGGCTGTCCGGTGCGCCGGGGCTCGCCGCCCTGGGCCTCGCGCACTCGCAAGGACGCTGCGTCCTGCGTGAGCCGGCGCTCACCGACTGCCTCGCGGCGCTGAACCGGCCGCAGCCGCGCGTGGCGCTGGGCATCGCCCTGCGCGGCATCGCCAGCGCCGCGATCGACGTCTCCGACGGCCTGCTCGCCGACCTCGGCCACATCCTCGAACGCTCGGGCGTGGGCGCCACCTTGCACCTCGACCTGCTGCCCGACGCAGCGCACGCGGCCTGTGCGGATCCCGCCCTGGCCAGGGACTGCCTGCTGGCCGGGGGCGACGACTACGAACTGCTGTTTACCGCCGCGCCCGGCCGCCGCGCCCGGATCGAGGCCCTGGCCGGCGAACTCGGCCTGGCGCTCACCGCCATCGGCAACATCGTCCCGGGCAGCGCGCTGACCCTGCAGGATGCCGACGGCCGCGTCGTCGCCGTCCCGCACCGGGGCTACGATCACTTCGCCAGAACCTCTCCATGACCCCCCCACCAATCCCGTCATTGCGCTCGCCGCGGCCCTGCGGGCCCGTCCATGAACCCTCCGCTGCGTCATTGCGAGCGAAGCGCGGCAATCCGGACTGCCGCGGCCTAGCGCCTCGCAGTGACGACCGGAGGAAGTCCCCGTGGGACGTGGGTAGGGCAGCCTTTTCGGCTAGTCTCACCGGCGCCTTGCCCGGTTCATCGTCCGCGCGCAGTTTCGGCTGCGCCGATACGGGCGGCCCGCAATGATCAAGCGCAGCACGCCGCCGCCCTGGCGCTTCCTCTTTTCCCATCCCGCCCATCTGCTCGCTTGCGGCCTGGGCAGCGGTCTGTCGCCGCTGGCCTCGGGCACCGCCGGGACCTTGTTCGCCTGGGCACTCTACCCGCTGCTGCGGCCGCAGTTTGGCGAGACCAGTTTCGCCGTCTTCCTGCTGGCGGCCTTCCTGGTCGGCGTCTATGCCTGCGGCAAGACCGGCCGCGACCTGGGCGCGGCCGACCACGGTGCCATGGTCTGGGACGAGATCGTGCCCTTCTGGTTCGTGCTGTTCCTCACGCCCGCGACCTGGGCTTGGCAATCGGCGGCCTTCCTGCTGTTCCGCCTGTTCGACATATTCAAGCCGCCGCCGGCGCGCTTCATCGACCGGAACTTCAAGAACGGCTTCGGCGTGATGGCGGACGACGTCGTCGCCGCCATCTACGCGCTGCTGGCGCTGGCGTTGGCCAAGGCGCTCGCGGGCTGAGCATGGACGCCGAACTGCGCCAGCTCTCGGAAGCGGTCGGCGCCGCGCTGGCGCGCCGGCAACTGCTGCTCGCCTGCGCCGAGTCCTGCACCGGCGGCTGGGCGGCGGCGGCGGTCACCGCCACCGCCGGCAGCTCGAACTGGTTCGAGCGCGGCTTCGTCACCTACTCCAATAGCGCGAAACAGGAAATGCTGGGCGTGCCCGAAGCCACGCTGGCAGACCACGGCGCGGTCAGCGAAGAGACCGCGCGCGCCATGGCGGAGGGCGCGCTGGCGCACTCCCGGGCCGGCATGGCGCTGGCGATCACCGGCATCGCCGGTCCGGGGGGTGGCTCACCTGGTAAGCCAGTGGGTACCGTATGCTTCTCCTGGTGCGCGGCCGGCGCCGCCGCCGAGAGCGAGACCCGGCGCTTTTCCGGAGAGCGCGAGCAGGTCAGGCGGTCGGCGGTGATCCACGCCCTGTCTGGCCTCTTGGCCAGGCTCGAAGGCACCGCAAAAACTGTGCCATAATTCATCAAATTCGTAGAGGAATCCCCATGGACGACAACAAGAGCAAGGCCCTGCAGGCCGCCCTGGCCCAGATCGAGAAGCAGTTCGGCAAGGGCTCGATCATGAAAATGGGCTCGGCGCAGATCGAGAACGACCTCCAGGTGGTGTCCACCGGCTCGCTCGGCCTCGACATCGCGCTGGGCACCGGCGGCCTGCCGCGCGGCCGGGTGGTCGAGGTGTATGGCCCGGAATCCTCGGGCAAGACCACGCTGTGCCTGCACGTGGTGGCCGAGGTGCAGAAGGCGGGCGGCGTCGCCGCCTACATCGACGCCGAGAACGCGCTCGACCCGGTCTATGCCGGCAAGCTCGGCGTCAATGTCGGCGACATGCTGATCTCCCAGCCCGACACCGGCGAACAGGGCCTGGAGATCGCCGACATGCTGGTGCGCTCCGGCGGCGTCGATGTCATCGTCGTCGACTCGGTGGCGGCGCTGGTGCCCAGGGCCGAGATCGAGGGCGAGATGGGCGACCAGCTGCCCGGCCTGCAGGCGCGGCTGATGAGCCAGGCGCTGCGCAAGCTGGCCGGCAACATCAAGCGCACCAACACCCTGGTGATCTTCATCAACCAGATCCGGATGAAGATCGGCGTGATGTTCGGCAACCCGGAGACCACCACCGGCGGCAACGCCCTCAAGTTCTACGCCTCGGTGCGCCTGGACATCCGCCGCACCGGCGCGATCAAGAAGGGCGAGGAAGTGGTCGGCAACGAGACCAAGGTCAAGGTGGTCAAGAACAAGGTGGCGCCGCCCTTCCGCGAGGCGCGCTTCGACATCCTCTACGGCGAGGGCATCTCGCGCGAGGGCGAGATCGTCGAACTCGGCGTCGAGCACAAGATCGTCGAGAAATCCGGCGCCTGGTACGCCTACAACGGCGAGAAGATCGGCCAGGGCAAGGACAATTCGCGCGAGTATCTGCGCGAGCATCCCGAGATCGCCCGCGAAATCGAAAACAAGGTGCGCGCCGCGGTCGGCGTGACGGCGACCCAGCCGGCGGCGGCCGCGGCCGAGTGAGCTCGCTGCGCCAGAAGGCGCTGCAGCTTTTGACCCGGCGCGAGCACAGCCGCTTCGAGCTCGCGCAGAAACTTGAGAAGCTAGGTTCACCAGAAGATATCGCCGCCGTGCTCGACCACCTAGAACAGACCGGATTGCTCTCCGACCGACGGGCGGCCGCGACTTACCTCGCCGGCCACGCCGCGCGCTTCGGCGCGGCCAAGCTGAAATACGCGCTGCGCGCCAAGGGCATCGCGGCGGAGCTGATCGAGGAATGCCTGGCCGGCAACAGCGACCTGGGCAGCGAAGCGGCCCGGGCGCGCGAGGTGTGGCGGCGCAAGTTCGCCCACCCCCCGGTCGACCGGCGCGAATGGGCGAGTCAGGCGCGCTTTCTGCAAAGCCGCGGTTTCTCGATCGACGCCATCACCAAGATCCTGAGGACGACGGAAGATGACGACGCCTGAGGCCGTCAGCACGCTCAGCGTCAGCGGCCTGCGCAAGAAGTACAAGGCGCGCACCGTGGTCAAGGACGTCTCCTTCGCGGTCGGCAGCGGCGAGGTGATCGGCCTCTTGGGCCCGAACGGCGCCGGCAAGACCACCTGCTTCTACATGATCGTCGGCCTGGTGGCGGCCGACGGCGGCGCGATCCGCCTGGACGCCACCGAGCTCACCCACATGCCGATCCACAAGCGGGCGCGGCTGGGGCTGTCCTACCTGCCGCAGGAAAATTCTGTGTTCAGGAAGCTCACGGTGGCCGACAACGTCCGCGCCGTGCTCGAATTGCAGGAGTTCTCCAAGGACGAGATCGAGGGGCGCCTCGAAGACCTGCTGCAGGAGCTGCACATCACCCACCTGCGCAACCGGGCGGCGATCTCGCTCTCGGGCGGCGAGCGCCGCCGCGTCGAGATCGCCCGGGCGCTGGCGACCGAACCGCGTTTCATCCTGCTCGACGAGCCCTTCGCCGGCGTCGACCCGATCGCCGTGATCGACATCCAGAAGATCATCGGCTTCCTCAGGGAACGCGGCATCGGCATCCTGATCACCGACCACAACGTGCGCGAGACGCTGGGCATCTGCGACCGCGCCACCATCATCAATGCCGGCGAAGTGCTGGCCTCCGGCCGGCCGGACGAAATCGTCGATAACGAGAGCGTGCGCAAGGTGTATCTCGGCGAAAACTTCCGCATGTGACATGAAACAGACGCTGCAGCTCAAGCTCTCCCAGCACCTCGCGCTCACCCCGCAGTTGCAGCTGTCGATCCGGCTGCTGCAGCTGTCCACGCTGGAGCTCAACCAGGAGATCGAACAGTTCCTCCACGAGAATCCGCTGCTCGAACGCGACGAGCCGGAAGAGGGTGCCGCCCCCTTCGTTCCCGCCCAGGAGCAAGCTCAGCTCCAGGCACCGGCCGCCGCCGAACGTGACGAACCGGCCAACTTCGACGAAGCCAGCGAACCGAGCTGGGGCAACGACGCCCCCGGCAATCACGGCCCGCGCGACGACGACGATTCCGACTACGCCGACATCCAGACCGCGGCCACCTCGCTGCGCGACCATCTCGGCGCGCAGCTGACGCTGACGCCCTTCTCCGAACGCGACCGCAGCCTGGTCGCCTTCCTGATCGAAGCGCTCGACGACAACGGCTACCTCGGGCAGAGCCTGGAGGATCTGGTCGGCGTGCTGGCCGAGGAGCGTGAGGATGCCGAGCGCGAGGAGCTGCTGGAGGAATTGCGGATCGCGCTGAAGCTGCTGCAGAACTTCGATCCGCCCGGGATAGCCGCGCGCAGCCCGGGCGAGTGCCTGGCGCTGCAGCTCTCCGGACGGCCGGCCGATCCGGTGCGCGACCTGGCGCTCACTATCGTGAACTCGCACCTGGACCTGCTCGCCGCGCGCGACTTCACCAAACTGAAGAAGCTGCTGCGCTGCGACGACGGCGCCCTGCGCGCCGCCCACACCCTGATCCGCTCCCTCGACCCGCGGCCGGGCGCGCGCTACTCGATGCTCGACACGCGCTACATCATCCCCGACGTGGTGGTCAGGAAGCAGCGCGGGGTGTGGACCGCCAGCCTCAATCCGGACGCGATGCCGCGCCTGCACATCAACCGCCTCTACGCCGGCATCCTGCAGCGCAGCCGGGGCGCCGGCGGCAGCAGCGCCGGGCTGGCGAGCCAGCTGCAGGAGGCGAAGTGGCTGATCAAGAACGTGCAGCAGCGCTTCGACACCATCCTGCGCGTGGCCCAGGCGATCGTCGACCGCCAGCGCCAGTTCCTCGAGCACGGCGAGGTGGCGATGCGGCCACTGACGCTGCGCGAGATCGCCGACACCCTCGGCCTGCACGAATCGACCATTTCGCGCGTGACCACGCAGAAGTTCATGGCCAGTCCGCGCGGCATTTTCGAGCTCAAGTATTTTTTCGGCAGCCACGTCGCCACCGAGGCCGGCGGCGAGGCATCCTCCACCGCGATTCGCGCGCTCATCAAGCAACTGGTGGGCGCGGAAGACGGACACAAGCCGCTCTCCGACGCCAAGATCACGGAAATCCTCGGCCAGCAAGGCATCGTCGTGGCGCGGCGGACCATCGCCAAGTATCGCGACGCACTCAACATCCCGCCGGTCAATTTGCGTAAAACCCTCTGATAGGAGCCCTCATGAACATCAACATCACCGGTCACCACGTGGAAGTCACGCCGGCCATCAACGACTACGTCACCGCCAAGCTCGACCGCGTGATCCGCCATTTCGACAGCGTCACCAGCGCCCACGTGATCCTGTCGGTCGACAAGCTCAAGCAGAAGGCCGAGATCACCCTGCACGTCAAGGGCAAGGACATCTACGCCGACAGCAGCGAAGCCGACCTCTACGCCGCCATCGACACCCTGATCGACAAGCTCGACCGCCAGGTGGTGAAGTACAAGGAAAAGCAGTCGAATCACGCCCACGAAGGCCACAAGCGCCAGCCGGCCGAGTAGGGCTGGGCCGGCCGTTTCGCGGTATACTTCGGCCCCCGATCGGCACAGGCTGTTCCCGCAACCGCTTCCGATGAACCAGATCGCCCGACTCCTGCCACCCGCGAACATCGTCCTCGACCTCGAAGCCAGCAGCAAGAAGCGCGTCTTCGAGCAGGCCGGCCTGCTGTTCGAGAACAACCAGGGCATCGCCCGCAGCAAGGTCTATGACGCCCTGTTCGCGCGCGAGAAGCTCGGCTCGACCGGCCTGGGACAGGGCATCGCCATTCCGCACGGCCGCATCAAGGGCCTCAAGGAGGCCGTCGGCGGCTTCCTGCGCCTGGCCACCCCGGTGCAGTTCGACGCCCCGGACGGCAAGCCGGTCTCGCTGGCCTTCGTGCTGCTGGTGCCCGAAGCCGCCACCGAGCTGCATCTGCAGATCCTCTCGGTGCTGGCGCAGATGTTCTCGGAAAAGGACTTTCGCGAACAGCTCATTGCCGCGCAGGACGCCGCGGCGGCCCATCTCCTTTTCGTAAACTGGCAAGCCGATGAACAGCCTGATCGTCGCCCAGCTGTTTGAGCGCAACCGCGACAAGCTGCGCCTCGAGTGGGTGTGCGGCTCCCTCAACGCCCCCCTGACGCCGCCGCGCGAAGCGTCGCCGGCGAATCTGGTCGGCCACCTCAACCTGATCCACCCCGACCGCGTCCAGGTGCTCGGCACGCCCGAGATCGACTGGGCCAACCGCCAGCCGGTGGCGAAGGTGCAGCACCATATCGGCGAGATCATCAGCGCCAGGCCGCCGGCGCTGATCGTCGCCGACGGCTGCAGCGTGCCCGAGGTGATCAGGGAGTTGTGCGCCGGGGGCGACACGCCGCTGTTTACCACCACGCGCTCGGCAGCCACGGTGATCGACGCCCTGCGCCTCTACCTGTCGCGCAACCTGGCCGAGACGGTGTCGCTGCACGGCGTGTTCATGGACGTCCTGGGCATGGGCGTGCTGATCACCGGCGACTCGGGCGCGGGCAAGAGCGAGCTGGGCCTGGAACTGATCTCGCGCGGCCACGGCCTGGTCGCCGACGACGTCGTCGAGGTCTCGCGCCTCTCGCCCGACACGCTGGAAGGCCGATGCCCGGAGCTGCTCAAGGACTACCTCGAAGTGCGCGGCCTGGGCCTGCTCAACATCCGCACGATATTCGGCGAGACCGCCTGCCGCCGCAAGATGAAGGTCAAGCTGATCGTCTGCCTGCAGAAGCCGCAGCTCGGCCTGGCCGAGGCGGTGCGCCTGCCGCTCGACGCGCAGACGGAGACCATCCTCGGGGTGCAGATCCGCAAGGTGACGCTGCCCGTCGCGGCCGGCCGCAACCTCGCCGTGCTGCTCGAAGCCGCGGTGCGTTCGACCATCCTGCAGTTGCGCGGCATCGACAGCATGCAGGAGTTTCTCGACCGCCAGCAGCGGGCGCTCGACGCCGACGGCCGCTGAGCGGCGGCACCAAACTGGTCATTGCGAGTCGCCTGTTTCGGCGCGGCCAAAACTGCACACGGACCGTGAACCCACCACCAAACCCGTCATCGCGACTGCCGCGGCCTGCGGCCTCGCAGTGACGGCAGCGTGGCGATCCAGATTGCCACGGCCTTCGGCCTCGCAACGACGACCGTACCCGTTCGGGTATCTCCATCGAAAGGAAGTCCCCGTGGGACGCAGAGGAGGGTTCATGGAAAGCCGAAGGCGAAGCAATCTCGACTGCCATGGCCTTCGGCCTCGCAGCGACGAAGGTGGTGCGATAGCCATTCCCGTCATATGCGGATATCCTACTCATTTGTCACCTTCTGGAAGGAGCGCTTCATCATGGACAGGCTAGTCAAGACCGCATTCAAGGTCCTTGGAATTCCCCTCGCACTGGCGGCGCTGGCGGGCTGCGGCGGCGGTGGCGGCGGTAGCGCGGCACTGGCACCGACCACGGTCAGCGGCGTCGCGGCCAAGGGCATCGTCATGCAGGCCAGGGTGCTGGTCTGCCGCATCGCGAACGGCACACCCGAGGCGGACGCCACCTGCGCCGCCACCGTCACCGGCGCCGACGGCTCCTACAGCGTCACCCTGAACGACGGCTATACCGGCCCGGCGCTGATCAAGGTGATGGCGGGCACGAACAGCCAAATGATCGACGAGACGACGGGGCTGCCCATTCCCTACAACCTGACCCTGCGCGCACTGGTGCCGGCGGTGTCGGCCACCACCAGCGCCTACGTCACGCCGTTTTCCGACATGGTGGCCGCCGCGCTGGGCAACACCAATATCGACGCCAACCAGATCAGGCTGCAGATCACCGCGGTGCAGAGCCTGATGAGCAACCTGGGCATAGACCTTTCCGTCAAACCCCTGGTGGATATCAGGAACAACGGCGCCGACGCCGCGATGCTGGGGATGCAGGCCAACATGGTCAAGCAACTGACGCGGCTGATGCTCGCCGCGCAGACCAGCACCCAGTTGCAGGCAGCCGACGGCAGCGCCTGCGCCGCGGCGGGAACGACGCCCCAGCAGCTCGCGTGCGCCGTGACCGCCATGGACCGGCTCATGACCCAGACCCAGACGCAGACCCAGACGAACGCCGTCCTCGCCGCCCTGGCGAATCAGAGCGTCGCCACGGTGAACCTGCCGATCATCAATTCGGACGGCACGTTCTCGAGGGTCAACGTCAATATCGCTTCCGCCGCCGCGATGCAGGCAGCGATGCAGGCCGCCGGCCTGTCTTCCGCGGCAACAATGATTCCCGGGATGATGGGCAGGATGCACTGAGGCATCCATCGGGACGGTCCGCAGCGGAAGCGGATCGCCCGCCCGGGGGACTCGCTGGCGCCGCTTCGCGGCATAAGTGCCCGTAATTGCCGCCGGGTAACAACTCCCCGACGGCAAAACGGGCACTAATCCTGCGCTAATTCTCGGTCGCCATCATCGCAAGTACAATCCCTCGCTCGGCCATCCTCGGCCTGGTGGTCTGGCTGAGCCTTATCCGGAAAGACAGGCCAGCGCACGGGCACCCGAAGCTTGTGAACACGCCGCCCGGAAGCCGCCATGGAACACCTGAATCAGACGCTATTTCTGCTGCTCGACGCCGCGCCGGATGCCTCGTTTCGGGTGGTCGAAACGGCCCGCCTGCTGGCCTATGACCTGATCTGGGTCGTACCGGCGGGGCTGGTCGTCGGCTGGCTGCGCGGCTCTTCCGCCACGCGACAGGCGCTACTCGCGGCAACGCTTGCCGGCTTGACGGGCTTGCTGATCAATCAGTTGATCGGCCTGCTCTGGTACCACCCGCGGCCCTTCGAAATCGGCATCGGCCGCACCCTGGTTTGGCACGTCCAGGACAGTTCGTTCCCGAGCGATCACCTGACCTTGATCTGGGCCGTCGCCTTCGGCCTGCTGCGGCGCGAACGAACCCGGCTCGCCGGCAGGACATTGGCTCTGCTGGGTTTGCCGGTGGCCTGGGCGCGCATTTATCTGGGCGTGCATTTTCCGCTGGACATGCTCGGCGCAGCGCTGGTGGCGCTAGGCAGCGCCCGGCTCGTCCGGGGCCAGGAGCAGCGGCTGATCGCGCCTTTGATGCGCCTGCTGCTGCCGCCTTATCGGGGACTATTCGGCGGTTTGATCCGCAGGGGCTGGGTGCGGGAATGAATGAATTCCGGCCCATCATCGGATACCAGGCCAAATATCCGATGGGCATTATTGCCAGTGACGAAAGCAACCGCAAACCCGTGACCTCGCGACCCGACCATAAATTCAGTAGACTCGCGGCATGAACAGGATCACGAACCATGTCCGCCGCATCAGGGAAAAACCTCACACCAACAGGCGCACCGAGCTCGCCGTGACGGCGGTGCGCCGGCGGCACGACCATTGAGCCGCGCCATCCTGGAGCGCGCGTGGCCACTCTGACGCTCCCGCGTTTACTCTCGCTGCACGGGCTGGCGGTGGCCGTCGGACTGCTGGTGTATGTGGTGCTCTCCCACGTGCGGCACCAGCGCCGTCATCCATCCGCGGCAATCGGCTGGGTGCTGTCCCTGCTCCTGTTGCCCTATGCCGCGCTGCCGCTGTATCTGCTGTTCGGCACGCGCAAGCTCACCCGCGCCGGCCATTCGTCACTGGCCGCTCGCGCGCCGCGGCCGGGCGACGACGACGCTGCTTGGCCGGCCCAGACCGCCGCCGCGCTCGGGCAGCCGCGCCCCACGACCTACCGGGCCTTGTCTGTCCACGCCGACGGTTCGGCGTCGCTGCGCGCGCTCCTGGAAGTCATCGATGGCGCCCGGCACACCCTGGACCTGTGCACCTTCATCCTCGGACGGGACGCGGTCGGTGCGACGGTGAGCGCCCATCTGGCGGCCCGCGCACGCGCCGGGCTGCGGGTGCGGCTGCTGCTCGACGGGGTGGGCCGCATGCTGGGCGGGCGGCCGGACCTGTCCGCATTGCGGCGCGCGGGTGTGCACCTCGAGCTCTTCGTGCCGCCCTTGCAATCTCCCCTGAAAGGTCGCACGAATCTGCGCAACCACCGCAAGCTCGTGGTGGCCGACGCCGGCCGCGCCGCCGAGCGGCTGTGGTGCGGCGGACGCAATCTGGCCGTCGAGTATTTCGAAGGCGCGCCCGGACGCCCGGCGTGGCGCGACCTGAGCTTCGATCTGCAAGGCCCGCTGGTCCGCCAGGCGGCCGAGCTGTTCCAGCACGACTGGGTGTTCGCGGCGGGGGTCGAAGCGCCGAGCACTGGCGCTTCGACGGCCGACGCCGAGGCGGCTCCCGACGCAGCCGCCGGTGAGCCGGCCGGACAAGTCATCGCCTCGGGCCCCGACCAGGCCGACGACACCGTGCAGGCGCTGCTGGTCAGCGCGGCCTACCGTGCGCGCACGCGCATGAAGCTGGTCTCGCCCTATGTCGTGCTCGACGATGCCTTGCTGATGGCGCTGACGCTGGCGGCACGGCGCGGCGTGCAGGTGGAATTGCTGTTGCCCGAACGCTCCAACCACCGGCTCGCCGATATCGCGCGGCATCGCTCGTTGCGCGCTCTGGCCGGTGCGGGGGTAGAAGTCTGGCTGGCGCCGCACATGCTGCACGCCAAAGCCGCCATCATCGACGATGCGCTGGCACTGGTGGGATCCACCAACCTCGACAGCCGCAGCCTGTTCCTCAACTACGAGCTGATGGTGGCGTTTCATGACTCCGGCGCTATCGCCCGCTACGGCGCGTGGTTCGATCTCGAACGCAGTACCGCCCGTCGCTACGTGGCGCATCCGCCCGATCTGTGGCGCGATTTCGGTGAAGGGCTGGTGCTGTGGATCGGCTTTCAGCTCTGACGGCGATGGCCCGCCCCTCGTTTCCCCGAAAAGGTGAGCTTGCGATGATGAAACCGATTGTTGCCGCATCCCTAGGCAGTGAATAGCCTGCTCGCCACGGCTCACCCCTACATCGTCCAGTACGGTTACGGCGCACTGTTCGGTGTGCTGTTCGCCGAGTCGTTTGGGTTGCCGTTGCCGGGCGAGACCTTCCTGGTCGCCGCATCGTTCCTCGCCGTAGAGGGCCAGCTCAACGTCTGGTTCGTGGTTCTGACGGCATCGGCAGCGGCGATACTCGGCGACAACCTAGGCTACGCCATTGGCCGCTTCGGTGCGCAGGCCGTCGCGTCCTGCCTTAGCGCGCCGCCTGAAAAAAACGACTCTAACATCGAAGGAGAAAACTCATGAGCGGAGACGCGTACTTTATCTACACGGTCATATTGGTGGCGCTGTTCATAGGCATGCTGTTTTGGGCGTTTGGCAAAAAGCGCAAAAAGCGCTTTGAGAAAGACGCCGAGATTCCATTCCAGGACGAGCAATAAGGCGGCAGCGGCGAGGCCCGGGCCGGCGCATGAAAATGGGTCGGCTAATCCAGCGCTAATTCTCAGTCGCTAGCATCCCAAGTACAATCTTTTTCTCGGCCATCCGCCGCCTGACGATCCGGTTGAGCATCGGCCGGATGGCGCGCATCCTGCGAACGCCTATTCCGATGATTTTCGGCGTCCGCACGGAATCAGGAATTTGCGCGGCAATCAGCCGCGATGCAGCTGTCGCGTCCTGGAAAATCCCTGTCCTGGAATGAGGAGGCATCATGTTCAAATCCGTGGTTTTCGGAATCGCATTAGCGCTCGTCCTTGGCCTGATCGGCGCTTACGCGCTGGTGCAAAGCGGCTACATTCCCGCCAATGCCGATGCAACACCCGGCTGGCTGGAAACCTGGATGGCGCGCACCTCGCTGCGCGCAACCTTAAAGCGCGAGGCTCCGAAGGGCGAAAACCCGGTGGCGCTCAACGATCAGAATCTCATTGAAGGCGTCCATCTGTTCGCGCAGAACTGCGCGGTCTGCCACGGCGATGCCCAGGGCGCCGCGACGCCGTCGCCGATAGCGAAAGGCCTCTACCAGAAGCCGCCGCAATTGGCGACCGACGGGGTCGAGGACGATCCGCAAGGCTATTCGTTCTGGAAGATCCAGCACGGCATCCGCCTGACCGGCATGCCTTCGTTCCGGGACGCCCTCAGCGACCGGCAGATCTGGACCCTGGCGCTGTTCCTGAAGCACATGGACAAGCTGCCGCCGGCGGTGCAACAGGTGTGGCAGCAGGTCCGGAACTGGCCGCCGGCATCCGCGAACCAGGCTGGCCAGAAATGACCCATCGCTGGCCGGGGAAACGCCCCTATCTCGGGCCTAATTTTCGGCCGGTAGAGTGACGACCAAGGTGGATGCCGATGCGTCCGCCCGAATTCAATCCACTCTATCGGAGCATCGTCATGACAGTATCGAAACAGCAAGCAGTACTCGGCGCGATCCTCGCGCTGGCCGCGGTCAGCGCCTTCGCCTTCACCGGCGAAAAGTATGCCGGGCAGGCAAAAATCAGCATCGAACAGGCCCGCGCGATCGCGCTCAAGGCCCATTCCGGCAACATCAGCGATGAAGAACTGGAGCGGGAAAAGGGCGGCAGCGGCCTGCGCTATTCCTTCGACATCAAGAGCGGCAAGCACACGCAGGAAGTCGGGGTCGATGCCAAGACCGGCAAGGTGCTGGAAAACGACCGGGAAGGCCCCAATGCCGACTGACGATAGTGTCGTCATTGCGATTGCCGCGGCCCTGCGGACCTCTCCATGAACCCTCCTCTGCGTCCCACGGGGACTTCCTTCGGTCGTCGTTGCGAGGCCGAAGGCCGTGGCAATCTGGATCGCCACGCTGCCGTCACTGCGAGGCCGCAGGCCGCGGCAGTCGCGATGACGACCGGAGGA
>DATKVJ010000150.1:0-11813 GCA_035530135.1 Rhodocyclaceae bacterium
CGCATCGTCGCCAAGGTCGATCAACTGATGGCGTTGGTGGACCGGTTGGAAGAGCAACTCGCCGCTTCCCGCGCTGCCGCCGAAAATCTCATGGCAGCCGTGGTCGCCGAACTGACCGTCCCTGGCTGACCCGCCCCGGGATTTGCGTACCGAAGCGATCCCGAGATGAGTGTCCCGCTAACGCTGAACGCTGGCCAGGGCGGCCTCGACCATGTCGATGAAGGCCCGTGTTTTTGCTGCCATCAATCGCCTTCCTGGAAATACCATCCACGCGGTGGCGGACGGTGCGCTCCATTCGGGAAGCACGCGGGCCAATTCGCCGCGGCGCACGCTCGGTGCCGCAAAGTAATCGGGCACCGCCGCAATTCCCGCCGCCGCTCGCGCCAGGCTGATCAATAGCTCGGGCGAATTGGCGATCGCGCGTCCCGGCGGCAGTCCCTCCCAGCGCTGCTCGCCGCAGCGCAATACCCAACTCACCGGTTCGGTGTTGCGGCCGAGCAACTGCAGCGCGCTATGCCGATACAGGTCGTCGGGCACGGCCGGGTTGCCGTGGTCGGCCAAATAGCTCGGCGCGGCATACAAGCCGCTTGAAAAAACCGCGATGCGCCGTGCGGCGAGCATCGCGTCGTCGGGCAGATCGCCCATGCGCACGGCCAGATCGAAATTTTCTCCGATCAGGTCGACACGGCGCGGCGACAGATCGAGTTCCAGCGATACCGCCGGATGAAGCGCGATAAAGGCGGCCAGCATCTCGGTCAGCAAGCCGGTGGCGAAATCGCTGGGCATCGAAACCCGCAACCTGCCGCTGGGCTGCGCCTGGCGATACTCGCTCAGCGCCTTCACCGCATCGACTTCAGCCGCTACCTGGCGGGCGTGCTCGAGCAGTTGCTGGCCGAATTCCGTCAGGCTCAGCCGTCGCGTCGTGCGCAGCATCAGGCGTTCGCCGAGCCGCTCTTCGAGCACGGAGATGCGCCGCGAGACGGTGGATTTCGGTAAGCCGAGGCGTTGGGCGGCGCGACTGAAGCTGCCCGACTCGGCCACCCGGGCGAAAATCAGTAAATCGTTGGGCTCGAATTGTTCCATATAACGAACGATGTTATCAAAAATAGTGGCTTAACAACGACCATGACTATCAATAGACTGATGTCGTCAACTACCCGAAGGAAAAACAGATGAACATCCTGCAGATCAATGCCAGCGCCCGCCGCGAGGGTGCCAATTCCACCCGCGTCGCCAATGCCATCGCCGCCCGCCTGCAGCAGGCGCAACCGTCCGCACGACTGACGCTTCGCGATCTGGCCGTCACGCCCCATCTTGTCCTCGACGAGGTCGCCTTGGGGGCATTGTTCACACCCGCAGACCAGCGCAGCGCCGAACAGGCGGCCCGCGTCGCACTCGACGACGCGCTGATCGCCGAAGTGCAGGCGGCCGACGTGCTCGTATTGGGGGTGCCGATGTACAACTTCGGCGTGCCGGCGCAGTTGAAGCACTGGATCGACGCCGTCGTCCGCAACGGCGTGACCTTCCGTTACACCGAAAAGGGTCCGGAGGGCCTGCTGCAAGGCAAGAAGGTTTTCGTTGGCTTGGCGCGTGGCGGCCGCTACCGCGGCACCGAGGCCGACAGCCAGGTTCCCTATCTGAAAACCGTTCTGGGCTTCCTGGGCATCACGGAGATTCACTTCATCTACGCCGAAGGCCTGAACATGGGCACGGAAGCCGCGCAGCAAGGGTTTGCCCAGGCCGATGCCGACATCGCCGCGGCCCTCGCGTAAGTCCTGAGCAGTCCCTCAAGAGGAGCGAGATCATGAAGGCAGTCAGCCGCAGCGAGAAGATAGGCCACGCGCGCAGCGTCGAAGCTTTGCACGTCGGCAAGGCGACGTCGGACGGCGCCGGCGTAATGCTGACCCGGGTGCTGACGCAATCATTGCAGCGCCGTCTCGACCCGTTCCTGATGCTCGATGCCTTCGGCAGCGACAATCCGGACGACTACATCGCCGGATTTCCCGACCATCCCCACCGCGGTTTCGAAACTGTCACCTACATGATCGCCGGCCGCATGCGCCACCGCGACAGCGCCGGCCACGAAGGTCTGCTGGAGAACGGCGGCGTGCAGTGGATGACCGCGGGACGGGGGCTCGTGCATTCCGAAATTCCCCAGCAGGAAGCGGGCGTGATGGAGGGCTTCCAGCTCTGGCTGAACCTGCCCGGCAAAGACAAGATGATCGCACCCTGGTATCAGGATTTCGCTGCCGCAGATCTCCCCCGTCTCGCGACCGATGCCGGCGTTGAGGTGATCGTGATCGCCGGGGAAAGCCATGGCCTGACGGGCGCGGTGACCCGCGAGGCGAGCGCGCCGCTATATCTGGATATCCACCTCCCCGCCGGTGCGACTTTTTCGCAGCCCCTCCCCCCCGAGCACAACGCCTTCGTCTACGTCTATCGCGGCGCGGTGGACATTGCCGGTAGCGAAGTGCCCAGGCAACGCCTGGCGATCCTGGCCAACGACCCCGGAGCCGATCGCGTCGAAATCGCCGCCCGGGAAGAGGCCAGGGTCCTGCTGATCGCCGGACGGCCGCTGAATGAACCCATCGCCCAGTACGGCCCGTTCGTCATGAACACCGAGCAGCAAATCTACCAGGCATTGAGCGACTATCGCGACGGCCGCCTAGGCTGAACCTCGGCCCGTCGCTGGCGAACGCACTCTTGCGCGCGTCGATCCGGAAACGCGGCCGATAAGGCAAAACCCGCTGCCATTCATCCTCCCCCCTGCATTTCAGGCCGCGGTTTCGGCATTTCGTCTCGCGAAGATATTTTTCTCGCAGCACTTTGACTACCGTGCGTCCAGCGCAACTGCCCGATAGCGTCTGCCGCAGCCGCGGCGATTCCGAGTGAAAAGCCGGCGAGAAGCAGAACAGTAGCGCTTCAAGCAGTTTGAAGACCAACTAATCGAAATCTGTGATCCAATATCGGATACTTCCGAGCCGAAGAAGCCGGGGTGCTGGTAGAGGTACGAAGATCCGATGTTTCAGGATATCTTCGACCATATAAGTTCAATTAACGATGAGATAGCCCTCGATATTTCAAGGCCGCTATCTGGCGCCGAGCTGGATCCTGCAGCTCGGTAGAGAGACGCTCGCATGGATAAAACGATCTTCCTGTTTCTGGTGCAGGACGGGGTCATCAACGGTTCGATCTACGCGCTGGCGGCGATCGCGCTGGTCCTGGTGTTCACCGTCACCCGCGTGATTCTCGTGCCGCAGGGCGAGTTCATCTCGTTCGGCGCCATGACCGTCGCTGCGCTCGAGGCCGGACGCATGCCGCCCACCGCCTGGCTGCTGGTCGCGCTGGGCGCGCTCTCGGCCGCGGCGGCGCTGGTGCAGCAAAGGCGCACGCTCTCCGTGCGCGGCGTGACGCTGATCGTGCTGTTCAACCTGGTGCTGCCCGCGCTGCTGGCCGCGCTCACCTACGCGCTGGCACCGATGAAGCTCGGCACCGCGATGAACATCCTGCTCGCCGTCGCCTTGATCGTGCCGATGGGTCCGATGCTCTACCGCGTCGCGTTCGCACCCTTGGCCAACGCCAGCGTTCTGGTGCTGCTGATCGCCGCCTTCGGCGTGCACTTCTCGCTGATGGGGCTGGGTCTGGTGTTCTTCGGTCCCGAAGGCGTCTCCACCCAGCCGCTGCTGACGCAGAGCTTCACCGCGGGCGGCATTCCGATCACCGGGCAAAGCGTCGCGGTCGTGGCGGCGACGGCGCTGCTCTTGATCGTCTTCGCGCTGTTCTTCGGGCGCACGCTGATCGGCAAGGCGCTTCGTGCCTGCGCTTCGAACCGGCTCGGCGCCAGGCTGGTCGGCATCCCGACGGCGATCGCCGGCCAGATCAGCTTCGGCCTGGCGGCGTGCCTCGGCGCGGTCTCGGGCGTGCTCGCCGGCCCGATCGTCGCGATTTATTACGACAGCGGTTTTTTGATCGGCCTGAAGGCCTTCGTCGCGGCGATTCTCGGCGGCCTCGTCAGCTTTCCGCTGACGGTGCTCGCATCGCTGGGGGTGGGCATCGCCGAATCGTTCTTTTCCTTCTGGACCAGCAATTTCAAGGAGGTGATGGTCTTCAGCCTGATCCTTCCGGTCCTCCTCTGGCGCTCGCTGCGCCAGCCGGCCCAAGTGGAGGAGGAGTGATGCCGGCGCGCAGCACCTGGATCGCGGCGATCCTGGCGCTGGTCATCGTCGCCTTGCCGTTCACCGGCCTGATGCCGCCTTATTGGGTGACGCTGTTCAACTACATCGGCATTTCCAGTCTGGTTGCGATCGGTCTCGTGCTGCTCACCGGCGTCGGCGGCATGACCTCGTTCGGGCAGGCTGCGTTCGTCGGCCTGGGGGCGTATACGACGGGCGCGCTCACCGTCCACTTCGGCATGAGTCCGTGGCTCGCGCTGCCGCTGGCGCTGGCGGTCACCGGGCTCGGTGCGCTGCTGATCGGCGCCCTCACGGTGCGTCTGTCGGGCCACTATCTGCCGATCGGGACGATCGCGTGGGGCATCGCGCTGTTTTATCTCTTCGGCAATCTGAGCTGGCTCGGCGCGCACGACGGCCTGTCCGGGATACCGACGCTGCGCATCGGCGATCACGCGCTGACCGAAGGGCGGCAGTATTTCATCGTCGTGTGGCTGGCGGTGGTATCGGCGGTCGTCGCGGTACAGAACCTGCTCGGCGGCAGAACCGGCAGGGCCGTGCGCGCGCTGCGCCGAAGCACCGCCGCGGCCGAGGCCTTCGGCGTGAACGTTGCCGGAACCAAGTTGAAGGTCTTCGTTTTTGCGGCGCTGCTCGCCGGCCTCGCCGGTTGGCTGTACGCGCACTTCCAGCGCTCGGTGGCACCGGGCCCCTTCGGCGTCAATGCCGGGATCGAGTACCTGCTGATGGCGGTCGTCGGTGGCGCCGGCCGGGTCTATGGCGCCATACTCGGCGCGACGGCGATCACGTTTCTGCGCGATCAGCTGCAGAACATTCTGCCCGTGCTCGTCGGTGCGCCGGGCAACTACGAAATCGTGGTATTCGGCGCGGTGCTGGTGTTCGCGCTGCAGGCGGCACCCGCCGGCCTGTGGCCGATTCTATTCGGTCCGCCGCGCCCGGGGAGGCTCGCGCGGCGCCGTCCGTCCGCAGCCCTCGGGCGGCGCAGCGTCGCCTTGCGCGGCGCGCCGCTGCTCGACGTCCGGTCCGCGTGCAAGCGCTACGGCGGGCTGGTCGCGGTGGACGACGTCGGCTTCGACGTCAAGGCCGGCGAGATCGTCGGCCTCATCGGGCCGAACGGCGCCGGCAAGAGCACGACCTTCAATCTGATCTGCGGTGCCCAGAAATTGAACAGCGGCGAGATCGTCTTTCGCGACGCGTCGATCGCCGGGGCGACGCCGCAGCGGATCGCGGCGCGGGGCCTCGGACGCACCTTCCAGCACGCCGACATCGTCGCCGACATGAGCGTTCTGGAAAACGTCGCGCTCGGAGCCCACCTGCGCGGCGAGGCCGGATTGCTGCGCGCGGTGCTGCGGCTCGATCGGACGGAAGAGGGGCGGCTGCTCGACGAGGCGATGCGCCAACTGGAGCGGGTCGGCCTGGCGCCGGACGCGCACAAGCCGGCGGGCAGCCTCGCGCTCGGTCAAATGCGCCTGGTCGAGGTGGCGCGCGCCCTGTGTCTCGACCCGGTGCTGGTGCTGATGGACGAGCCGGCCGCCGGCCTGCGTTTCGGCGAGAAGAAGGCGCTCGCCGGCCTGCTGCGCGAGCTGCGCAGCGACGGCGTCAGCGTTCTGCTCATCGAGCACGACATGGACTTCGTGATGAGCGTCGCCGACCGGCTGGTCGTGCTCGACTTCGGCAGGAAGATCGCCGAGGGCGCGCCGGCGGCGGTGCGCTCCGATCCGCGGGTGCGCGACGCGTATCTGGGGGGCATCGCATCGTGAGCGCGCCCCATCTAGAGGTGCAGGATGTCTCGGTGAGCTACGGTCGCACGCAGGCGGTCAATGGCGTGAGCCTGGCGGTGCCCAAGGGCGCGCTGGTGACCCTCCTCGGCGCCAACGGGGCCGGAAAGAGCACGCTCCTCAATGCGATCATGGGAGTCCTGCCGGCCAAGGGGGGCATCCGTTTCGACGGCCGCGCGATCGAGCAGTTGCCGCTGGAGACCCGCGTCGTCGGCGGCTTGAGCCTGGTGCCCGAGCGGCGCGAGCTGTTTCCCGACCTCACGGTCGAGGACAATCTGCGGCTGGGCGGATTCCGCAGATCCAGGATCGAGCGCGCCAAGGAACTCGACGGCGTCTACACCCAGTTTCCGCGGTTGAAGGAGCGCTACCGCCAGCTCGCGGGAACGCTGTCCGGCGGCGAGCGGCAGATGCTGGCGATGGGCCGTGCAATAATGGCGCAGCCGAAACTGCTGATGTTGGACGAGCCCAGCCTCGGCCTCGCTCCGCGCATAGTGGCCGAAGTGTTCGAGCACCTGGTCGCATTGCGCGAGAGCGGCGTGTCGGTCCTGCTGGTCGAACAGAACGCGCGCGCCGCACTGCAAATCGCCGACTACGCCTATGTCCTTGAGCTGGGCAGCATCACCAAGCAGGGGCCGGCGGCGGAGATCGCCAACGACGAGCGCCTGATCGAGAGCTATCTGGGCCTGGGCGGCACGGAGTACTGAGCAGGAGGAGTAGAACCCAAGCTTTTCAACCGAGAGGAGACATCATGAAAAATCGCATAGCCATCGCTGCCGCGGTCGCGGCGCTCGTCGGGGCCGGCATCAGCGGCGCCGCCGATGCGCAAATCAGGATCGGCATCACCGTTTCGGCCAGCGGCCCGGGCGCGGCGCTCGGCCAGCCGCAGATGCTGACCGTGAAGGCGCTGCCGAAGGAGATCGACGGGCAGAAGGTCACCTACATCGCGCTCGACGACGAGTCGGATCCGACCAAGGCGGCGCAGAACGCGCGCAAGCTGATCGCCGAGGACAAGGTCGACGCGCTGATCGGCTCGTCGCTGACCCCGACCAGCATGCCGCTGATCGACATCGCCAGCGAAACGAAGACGCCGCTGCTGTCGCTGGCCGCCGCGGCCGAGCTGGTCACTCCGATGGACGCCAAGCGCCGCTGGGTGTTCAAGGTCGTGCCCAACGACGATCTGCTGGCGGGCGCGATCATGAAGTACATCGCCAAGACCGGCGTCAAGAAGCTCGGTTACATCGGCGTGTCCGACGGCTACGGCGAGGGTTACTACAAGGCGTTGAGCCAGCTGGCGCCGAAGCTGGGCATCACCCTGACCACCCACGAGGTCTATGGGCGCGGCGACTCGAGCGTCACCGGCCAGGTGCTGAAGATCATCGCTACCAACCCCGATGCGGTGTTCATCGCTTCGGCCGGAACGCCGGCGGTGCTGCCGCAGAAGGCGCTGCGCGAACGCGGCTACAAGGGTCCGATCTTCCAGACGCACGGCGTGTCCACCGAGCAGTTCATCAAGCTCGGCGGCAAGGACGTCGAAGGCACGATCTACGCCGGAGAGGTGTTCACCATCGCCAACGACCTGCCCAAATCCAGCCCGTTCCGCAAGGCTCCGGAGAAGTTCGTCAAGGCCTACGAGGCGGTGTATAAACAGGAACCGAACATCTTCGGCGCGCACCTCTGGGATACGGTGACCCTGATCGAACACGCTGTTCCGGGTGCGCTCAAGCACGGCAAGCCGGGGACCGCCGCGTTCCGCGCCGCGCTGCGCGATCAGCTCGAACGGAGCAAGGACGTCTACCTGGACAATGGCCTGTCGAACATGAGCCCCACCAACCACAACGGCTATGACGAGCGCTCGGCGTTCCTGATCCAGGTCAAGGGGGGCGCCTTCCGGCTCCTGCACCAGTAAGCGAAGCTTTTCGGGCTGCCGCTCCGCGCACCGCGTCGGCAGCCCGCAGCGGCACGCATAGTTTTCCGGGAATGCGAAAATTCGCTCGAAGCCTTGGGCCGAGCCCATCGCCACGATGGGCTTTTTATTATCAGGCCGTACGCGGCAATGCATCGGCCAACCGGGCGGGATCCTACAGGGCGAGGAAGCTCATCGGCCTCGGCGTCGAGGGTAAGTTCTTACCATAGCGCCCATGGGCTATTCGCCAAGGCTTGAGGATCGCAGCCGATCGTCACGAGGGCGAGCACTCCGAACAGGGCAAACAGAACGATCAGGCTGCCCTCGAAAAATAGTGCCTGGTGGTCAACGGCCTCGGAAGGTTTGGGTTTGGATGCAGTAATGAATTGAGTAGAGAAAACATTCATGGCATGAACTCCATAAGCATGAATTTTGATTCTACACCACTATTGCTGCAATGCACCAATTATTCATTCGTGCTGTACTACAACTGTTTCTTTGCTGGCGGACGGCGACGCGAAGGCTGCAATCCTCCTGCCTCTTCAACTCGTGCGAAAGCTTGCCCTAATCGCTTCGGCTGACTGCCGAAGGGCGGGGACGTAATCCAGTAATTGATCGAGCGACATGCGTACCACGGGGGCCTGTGCCGCGATTGCGGCGCAGGCCCTGTTTCTATCGAGCATGACGGGTACCGCGACAGCGATGATTCCGAGAAGATTTTCCTGATTATTGATGCCGATTTTCCGCCGCCTCGTTTCGTCGATCTCATGGCGCAGAACCATCCGATCGGTGATGGTATTCTCCGCAGCGGCGCGCAATGGCAGGGTATCCAGCAATTTGTCCCTTTTGCCCTTGGGCAGAAGACTCAGCAGAAGCTTGCCCGTGGCGGTGCAATGCAAGGGTACGGTGGAGCCCGGCTGCAGGTGCACGCGCAAAGGCCACTGCGTTTCCACCCGGTCGATATAGACGATCTCGTTGCCGCTCAGCATGGTCAGATTGCAGGTCTCGCCAATTTGTTCGACCAAGTCCCTCAGAATTGCGTGACGTTCTGCAGCGGGCCCGGAATTCATCATGACATTCAGGGCGAGGCTGTTGATACGGCTGGAGCATTCGTAATGCCGACTACCGACGTTGCGTACGATCAGCCAGCTCTCGAGAAGTTGCTGAAGAATGCGGTGAACCGTGGGCTTCGGAAGCTCGATTGCGTCCACGATCTCTCCTAGCGAGAGTGGCCGCTTCGACTCGGCCAATATCTCGAGAATGCGGAACGCCCGCACCGCCGCCGCGTTGGCCTGATTGCTCTTCATGCATCATTTCCTATCGTTTTCGGAACGACTATACGCGAATATTCACCATTATCGCAATTCCGGCATCAAGTTTTCAATTATTCGAGACGAAAATATTCAAGATTTTTGTTTCAATTGCTCGGTCCCACTCTTCTGCCGAGGCTAGGCGGCGGTGTGGTGCACCTCAGAAGTAGTTTTGCGGCGGCGGCGAATTCGCGATCATCGCGGTGCGGCCAACGCAAATGCATCGACTGGAGCAAGAGTGGTCGTTATGCACAATAAAACTGCTGCGGCAAGTATCGCGGCAGACCAAGACTGATGTGGCCCGACGGCAATCAGGCCAGCGCGGGCGGCCGATCTAAAGGAGGAGACAAAGCATGCGGAAATTCATGAAGGTCAGGTATCTGATACTCGGCATCATGTGTCTAATGTACTTCATCACCTATATTGATCGGGTGAATATCGGGATCGCCGGGCCGCTACTGAAGAAAGACATGGGGCTGACGGCGACCGAGTTGGGGATGGTATTTTCGGCCTTCGCCTTCCCCTACGCCGCGATGCAGATCTTCGGCGGCTGGCTCAGCGATAAATTCGGACCGCGCCTCGTGCTGACCGTGCTCAGCGTCATCTGGGCGGCAGGAACCGTGCTGACGGGGTTTGCCTGGGGGCTGACGTCCTTGATCGTCTTCCGGGCCCTGCTGGGCGTCGGGGAGGGCGGCGCTTTCCCGACCGCTACGCGCGCTTTCACCTATTGGATGCCGGCATCGGAACGGGGCTTCGCCCAGGGTATCACGCACAGTTTCGCGCGCCTGGGCGGCGCGGTCACGCCGCCGATCGTGCTGGCGATCGCGATGTCATCCGGATGGCGCGAGTCCTTCTACATTCTCGGCGGCGTCAGCCTGGCCTGGACCGCGCTTTATCTCTGGCTGTTCCGGAACACGCCGCTAGAGCATAAATGGGTCAAGCCTTCAGAACTGAAAGAAATCGGAGTCAGCGCCAGCGAAATGAAGGCGTCGGCGAAGGAAAGAACGCCCTGGGGACAAATGATCAGCCGCATGTGGCTGGTGACCTTCGTCGACTTCTGCTACGGCTGGTCGCTCTGGGTATTTCTCACCTGGCTGCCGTCCTACCTGAAGGAAGCGCGTGGCTTCGATCTCAAGCATTTGGCCATGTTCACCGCACTGCCGCTATTGGCCGGCGTCGTCGGCGACACTCTCGGCGGGGTTGTCTCGGATACGATCTACCGACGTACCGGCAACCTGAAACTCGCCAGGCGTTCTCTGCTCTTCGTCGGGCTCTTCGGCTCCTTGGTGTTCGTGGTACCGGCGGTCTATACCGGTTCGCCGATGATGGCGGTATTCCTGCTCTCGGCGTCGTTCTTCTGTCTGGAGCTGACCAACGCGGTCCTCTGGAGTTTGCCCATCGACATCGCCGGGAAATTTGCGGGAACGGCGGGCGGCATGATGAACACCGGCTTCGGGGTTGCCGGAATGATTTCTCCGCTGGTGTTCGGCTTCCTGATCGACAAGACCGGCAGCTATCAGCTCCCCTTCCTCATTTCCGCCGGGCTCCTGGCGATCGGTGCGGCCTGCGCGCTGCTGATCGATCCGACGAAGAAGCTCGAAGACGAGGTGGTGTTCGCCAATCCGGTCGCAGCCTATTCGGCGCGCGGCAACTGAACGACAATGCCGACCCCTGGACCACAGTGCGAAGGATTTGAACATGTCGGTTGAATCATCATTGGCGGCCGCTCCGGCGAGCGCGCGCGAGCTCGTCGCCGGTCTCGTCGCCAGGGCGCGGGCGGCCCAGCGCAGTTTCGAGGGCTATACCCAGGAGCGGGTCGATGAAGCCGTGCTTGCCGCAGGCTGGGCGATCATGGAGCCCGGCCGCAACCGCTTGCTGGCGGAGATGGCGGTGCGGGATACGGGTTGCGGCAATGTCGAGGACAAGGTGCTGAAGAATCACCGCAAGACGCTGGGTCTGCTGCGCGACTTGAAGGGCGTTCGGAGCGTGGGCGTCATCGCGGAATATCCGGAGCGGGGCATCGTCGAAATCGCCCGGCCCGTCGGGGTGGTGGCAGCGATCACGCCTTCCACCAACCCGGGCGCCACTCCTGCCAACAAGGTCATCAACGCCCTCAAAGGGCGCAACGCGATCATCATCGCGCCTTCGCCCAAGGGTCTCAGCACCTGCGCCGCCCTGGTTCGCTACATTCACGCCGAACTGAGGAAGCTCGGTGCGCCGACCGACCTGGTACAACACTTGCCGACTCCGGTGACCAAGGAGGCGACGCTGGAATTGATGCGTCAAGCCGACCTGGTGGTGGCGACCGGCTCGCAAAACAACGTCCGCGCGGCCTACGCCAGCGGAACGCCCACTTTCGGGGTGGGGGCAGGCAACGTCTGTTCGATAGTCGATGTGTCTGCAGACTTGCGTGAGGCAGCGCAAAACATCGCCCGATCCAAGACGTTCGACAATGCGACCAGTTGTTCCTCGGAAAACAGCGTGGTGATTCTCGCTCCCGTCTATGACGAAATGCTCGCCATGTTCGCCGCGGCCGGCGGCGTCATGTTGAACGCCGAAAACGCGGGAAAGCTGCAGGCGTTCATGTGGCCGAAAGGCAAGCTCAATCCGGACGCGACCGCTCAGGCCGCGACGA
>DATKVJ010000151.1:0-28607 GCA_035530135.1 Rhodocyclaceae bacterium
GACCTCGAAGTAGCAGATCTCGCCCGGGGTGACCACGACGTTCGGCCCCTTCTCGCAGTAGCCGTGGCAGCCGGTGGTCCTGACCTCGAGCTTGCCGCCCAGCTTCTGCCGGTCGGCCTCGGCCAGGAAGGCGGCGGCGACCGCGGCCGAGTCCATGCCGTCGCAGGCCGCGCCGGCGCAGACCGCGATGCAGGGACGGTCGGGATCCCGGCTTGCGAGAATTTCCGCCCTGAATTTTTCCAGTTCAGCCGCTGATTGGAGCTTGACCATAGTCATCACCTACTCGTAGCTTTTGAGAACGGCTTCGGCCTTGTCAGGCGTCATCCTGCCGTAGTGCTTGCCGTCGACGATCAGTTCCGGCGCTATGCTGCAACTGCCCAGGCACGCGCCGGTCTCGAGCGTGAAGCGGGAGTCGGCGTCGGTCTCCCCGGCCTTCAAGCCGGTGATTTCCTCGACCTTCGCCAGCAGCTTGGCCGCCCCGCGCAGGTGGCAGGTCATGCCGCTGCACACATGCACCTCGTGGCGTCCCTTCGGGGTCAGGCTGAAGGTCTTGTAGAAGCTGGCGATCTGCATCACCTGGCTGAAAGACACCCCCAGCGCGTCGGCCAGCCGCTGCAGCACCTCCCGCGGCAGCCAGTGGTTCTCGTGCTGGATCTCCACCAGCGCGTGGATCAGCGAGCCGGGCTGGCCCCGGTACTTTTCGATGATGGCGTCGATTTTCTGTTCACACATTGTGCTCGTCCTTTTATCGGCTTCAGGCGGCGACCGCGATCGGCACCGCCTGGCCGCCGTCGATGCGGACCATGCCCTGCTGCGACAGCAAATGGAGCTGCCGGGCGACCTCGGCGGGATCGAGGCCCAGCTTCTGCGCGACGGCGTCGGCCGATTCCTCTCCCGAGCGCAGCGCGCCCATGATCCGGCCCATGGTCAGTTTGTCGATGATGAGTTCCTTGAACAGCGGCTCGAAGTCCTCGGCGGCGAAGAACTTGTGGTAGCCATCCTCGGTCCGCGGCGAGACCCGGAAGCGCTCGCGCTCGACCAGCTTGAAGTAGGGCACCAGCTGCGTCGCCGCTTCCAGCCCGGCCTGCAGGTCGGCGAGTTCCCGGCCTTCGGATGAGCCCAGCGGTCCGAGACTCTTGATCTTCGCCCCGAAGTCGTTCATGACCTCGGCGAAGCGGATGCCCTCGCCGGCGGAGACCCACTCCAGGCGCAGCCGGTCGGGATTGACGCCGACGTTTTCGAGGATGCGCTTGGCGACCAGGCTGTTGCCCAGGGCGTCGTAGTTGCCCTCGGGATTGTAGTGGCAGTCGCCGAGATGGCAGCCGCCGATGAACACCCCGTCGGCCTTCTTGGCGAAGGCGCGGAAGATGAACTCCAGGTCGACCCGGCCCGAGCACATCAGGCGGATCACGCGCAGATAGGGCGGATACTGGAAGCGGGAGACGCCGCACAGATCGGCGCCGCCGTAGCAGCACCAATTGCACAGGAAGCCGATGATGATCGGTTTGTATTCAGACGGGGCAGCCATACTCTTTCCTTATCGCTTGCGTTGTCGTGGGCATCAGACGGTTTCCAGCGCGGCGTCGATCTGGTTGAACACTTCGTCGTCCGTGTAGTGGGAGAGGGTGATGGCGCCGGTCGGGCACTTGGCGTTGCACAGACCGTCGCCCTTGCACAGCACGGCGTTCACCTTGGCCTTCTTGCCGCGCGGCGTGTCCACGAACTCGATGGCGCCGTAGGTGCACACCGAGATGCAGGCGCCGCAGGAGACGCAATCGACATCCGCCACCTCGCAGACCGCGCCCGAGGCCACCACGGTGTCGCGCGAGAGCAGGGCGAGCGCCCGGCCGGCGGCGCCGTAGGACTGGGTGATGGTCTCCGACAGGTGCTTGGGATACTGCGCCGTGCCGCACAGATAGACGCCCTCCGCGGCGAAATCGACCGGCCGCAGCTTGGCGTGGGCTTCCTGGAAGAAGCCGTCGGGACCCAGGGGCACCTTGAACATGCGCGCCAGCTCGCTGGAGCCGGGCGTGGGGATCACCGCGGCGGCCAGGGCGACGGCATCGACGTCGAGCTCGAGCTTCTTGCCCAGGATGGGATCGAAGGCGGTCACCCGGATGAAGCGCTTGCCGCCTTCCTCGACGGCTTCCACCTGCGGCTTGTCTTCCGGCTCGTAGCGGATGAACTTGACGTCCTGGTTCGACGCCGCGCGGTAGTAGTCCTCCCGGAAGCCGTAGGTCCTGATGTCGCGGAAGAGCACGTAGATGTCCACTTCCGGCTTGATCGACTTCAGCTTCAGTGCGTTCTTCATGGCGCCGCTGCAGCAGACGCGGGCGCAGTAGTTGCGGTCCTCGTTGCGGCAGCCGACGCACTGGATCATCACCACGCTGTCTGCCGCCAGCAGCGCCTCGTCCTGCCGGGCGATCTTCCCTTCCATCTCCAGCAGGGTCATGACGCGGTCGTTCTGGCCGTAGAGATACTCGGTCGGCTGGTATTCGACGGCGCCGGTGGCGATGATGGCGGCGCCGTGCTTGATGGTACGCACCCGGCCCTTGGCTTTCACCGTGGTGGTGAAATTGCCGACGTAGCCATCGACGTGGGTGATGGCGGCGTCGGTGATGGCGTGGATCTTCGGGTGACGATAGACCTTCTTCTTCAGGTCCTTGACGAAGGTCTGCACGTCCATGCCCTCGAGCGTGTAGTGCAGGCGGTTGGCGACGCCGCCCAGGTCCGACGCTCTCTCGATCAGGTAGGTCTCGTAGCCCTGCTCGGCCAGGGTGTGGGCGCTGGTCATGCCGGCGACGCCGCCGCCCACCACCAGCGCGGTCTTGTCCACCGGCAGCGAGAACTCTTCCAGAGGCTCCAGCTTGCCGGCCCGCGCCACCGACATGCGCACGATGTCCTTGGCCTTCTGCGTCGCGGCTTCCTGCTCCTTGGAGTGCACCCAGGTGCAGTGCTCGCGGATGTTGGCCATGTCGAAGAAGTACTGGTTGACGCCGGCCTCGCGCAGCGTGTCGCGGAACAGCGGCTCGTGCGTGCGCGGCGTGCAGGCGGCGACCACCACCCGGTTCAGGCCCTTGTCGCGGATGGTGTCGGAGATGGCCTTGGCGGTGTTGGTGGCGCAGGCGAACAGGCTCTCCTCGACGTGCACCACGCCCGGCAGGCCCCTGACGTACTCGGCGATGCCCGGCACGTCGACCACGCGGCCGATGTTGGCGCCGCAGCGGCAGACGAAGACGCCGACCTTGGGCTCCTCCTGCGAGACGTCCTTCTCTTCCGGATAGACCCGCTCCTCGGAGAGCTGGCCGCGCCGCGACTTGAGCAGATACGAGGCCTGGGCGCCGGCGCCGCTGGCGCCCATCACCGACTCGGGAATATCCATCGGGCCCTGGAAGGCGCCGCTGGTGAAGATGCCCGGACGGCTGGTCTGCAACGGGTTGAAGGGATCGACCTTGCAGAAGCCGTGGTGGTTCAACTCGATGCCGAAGACCTTGGAAAAGCGCTGGGCATCCTTGGGCGGGGCCAGGCCCACCGACAGCACCACCAGCTCGAAGAATTCCTCGACCACGCCGTCGGGCGTGGTGTAGCGGATGGAGACGTCGCCGGTCTCCGGGTCTTCGGACCCGACCGAGACGTAGCTGCGGATGAAATGCACGTCGGGCAGCTTCTGCGCGCGCTGATAGAAGCGCTCGAAATCCTTGCCGTAGGAACGGATGTCGTTGTGGAAAATCTTGGCCTGCATGTCGGGCAGATGGTCCTTGGCCAGGATCACCTGCTTCTGCGTGTAGGAGCAGCACACCGAGGAGCAATAGCTGTTGCCGCCCGGGGTCACCTGGCGGCTGCCGACGCAGTGGATCCAGGCGATCTTGTGCGGATGCTTCTTGTCCGAGGGGCGCAGGATCTGGCCCTCGTGCGGGCCGGTGGAGCAGAGCAGGCGCTCGAAGTCCATGCTGGTGACGACGTTGGCGAACTGGCCGTAGCCGTAGTCGTTGCGCGGGCGCGGATCGAAGGTCTCGTAGCCGGGCGTGAGCAGGATCGCGCCGACCTTGACCTGGACCTTCTCCGCCTTCTGGGTGAAGTCGATGGCGTGATTCTCGCAGACGGTCTGGCAGATCGAGCAGGTCTTGTCCTTGAGGAACAGGCAGCTGTCGTCGATGTAGGTGACCAGCGGCACGGCCTGCGAGAAGTAGATGTGCACCGCCTTGTTCAGCGACAGGTTCTGGTTGAACGGGTCGGGGATCTTCGCCGGGCAATACTCGACGCAGACGGTGCAGCCGGTGCACTTGTCCTCGATGACGTAGCGCGGCTTCTTCAGCAGGGTGACGGTGAATTCGCCGGGCTCGCCCTCGACCGAGTCGACGTCGGTGTAGGTCATCAGTTCGATGTTCGGCTGCCGGTCGGTCTCGATGAACTTCGGCGACTCGATGCACATCGAGCAGTCGTTGGTGGGGAAGGTCTTGTCGAGCTGCGACATCTTGCCGCCGATGGTCGGCGACTTCTCCACCAGATAGACCTTGTAGCCGCTGGCGGAGAGGTCGAGCGCGGCCTGGATGCCGCTGATGCCGCCGCCGACGACCATGATGTCGCCCATGTTGTCGTCCGCGCCACGCAAGGCGCGCTGCGTGTCCATTTGTTGCTGCAGGAGTCCGAATTCCACTTTGGTGTCCTCGCCTAGATTGCTTCGCGGATGATTTCGGTGATGTCGCGGACCTCGATCGAGGCGCCGCCGTCGGCGCGGCCCAGGCGGCTGTCCTCGAAGTTGGTGGTGCAATACGGGCAGGCGGTCGCCAGGACCTGGGCGCCGGTGCTCACCGCCTGCTCCAGGCGCAGGTCGGAGAAGCGCTCGCCCTTGGGCGTTTCCATCCAGATCCTGCCGCCGCCGCCGCCGCAGCAGAAGCTGTTCTTCCTCGACTCGGCCATCTCGTTCAATTGCAGTCCGGGCACGCTTTTCAGCGCCGCGCGCGGCTGCTCGTAGACGCCGTTGTGCCGGCCGAGATAGCAGGGATCGTGATAGGTCACGGTCTTGGCGTAGTCCTTGGTGAGCTTGAGCCTGCCCTCGGAGATCAGCTGGTGCACGAACTCGGTGATGTGCACCACCTCGAAGTGCACCATGAACTCCGGGTACTCGTTCTTGAAGCTGTGATAGCAGTGCGGCGAGGACACCAGGATCTTCTTCACGCCGTTGCCGACCAGGGCGGCGATGTTGGCCCGGGCCAGGCTGCGGAACAGCTTCTCGTCGCCGGTCTTCCTGATGCTCTCGCCGCAGCAGCTCTCGTCGCTGCCGAGGATGCCGAAATCCACGCCCGCCGCCTGCAGGATCTCCACCGTGGCCTCGGCGATCTTCCTGCCGCGCGGGTCGTAGGACAGGTAGCAGCCGGGCGAGTAGAGGATCTCCATGCCCTCCGCGAAACGCTTGACGCCGAGGTTCTGCGCCCAGTCGGCACGCTTCGCCCGCGGCTCGCCGAAGGGATTGCCCTCGGCCCGGAGGCTCGCGGCGACGCCGGGGATCGGCGCCGCGCCGCCGGGAAAGACGTCGTATTCGGTGGCGATGCGGCGCAGCGCCACGCCCGACTGGATCTGTTTGACGTCGCGCGGACAGACCTGCGGGCACTTGCCGCAGGTGGTGCAGCGCCAGATGTCCTCGCTGTCGATCTCGGTCAGGCCGAAGGTGGCCTCGCGCACCAGCTTGCGCATGCTGAACTTGGAGACCCGGTTCCAGGGGCAGACGGTGTCGCACATGCCGCACTGGTAGCAGGACTTGAAAGCATCGCCGCCGCTCGCCTTGATCGCGGCTATGATCTCTTTTTGGGGGGCTACGGTATCCATGCTTTCCATCCTGTCGTGTCTTACGGCCGGGCCATTCTGGCGACGGTATCGAGCACCTGCTGCAGGCCGTGCTTGTCGATCAGCGAACCCAGACCGATCTCGACGTCGCCCAGTTGCGGCTGGTTCTCCTCGACTTCCTCTTCGCGCTCGACGTAGATCAGCGCCTCGGCCAGGCACCACTCGACGCACTTGGGCTTATCCAGCGCCGGGGTTTCCTCGCACATGTCGCACTTCAGCGGCAGGCCGGAATCGGGTTCCTTGAACAGCTCGCGCGAGGGGCAGGAGGCGCGGCAGAAATCGCACTCGTTGTATTCCTTGCCGTCGATGATGTACTTGTCCCGGCCGGTGCATTCCGCCACCGTGTACTCGCCGGCGTAGACCGGCAGGTAGATGTCCCGGAGCGGGCTGCGCACGATGCGGATGCGCGAGCGCGCCGGGTTGTTGCTGCTGTAGCGGGGGGTCGCGTGCCACGAGGAGCAGATCACCTCGCAGGCCTTGCAGCCGTTGCACTTGTCGGCGTCGATGGTGATCGACTTGACGATTTTCCTGACCTTAGCCATTGCTGTAGATTCCTTTCTGCTCGAATTCTTCGGCGACGTAGTCCAGTTCCAGCGCCTGGAGGGATTCCTTGGTCGGAATGCCCTGGTCGTTGAAGCCCTTCAGCTTGTAATACTGATCGAGTAGCTGCTTTTCCAGATCGGGAAAGCGTTTCTTCCAGTGGTCCTCCGGCGGCTTGTCGTCGGAGCGGCGCATGCCGCGGCGGACGTTGAGCGCGCGCATCAGGGTGCGGTTGCGCGTCGCCGCCTGCCACAGCTGGTCCTTGTCCATCGCCATGCCGGTCGCCGCCGAGATGAACTCCGGATAGTTGTGGATGTGGTAGGGCGGCTTCAGCGGGAAGGAGGAGAGGCCGGCGCACATGCCCAGGGCGTCGTCGATGTAGTGCATCTTCTCCATCCAGTCCACGATGTCGCAGCTGGCCTCGACCGTCGGGTAGTAGGGATTGGACATCTCGCCGCGCGGCTCCCAGTCGACGTAGTACTTCTTGAACTTCTCGTCGGGCACCTGGATCCAGTCCTTGACGAACTCCTCGCGCGCCTCGCGGGTGGCGAAGGGTTCCTGCGGAAACTGGCCTTCGATCTGGGTGATGTTGATCTTCTCGCCGGTCGAGTACATCAGGTAGTAGACCGGGTTCAGCATGCCCAGCTTGAGCGGCAGCTGCTCGTGCTTCTTGATGGTGTTGTGGTCGAACTTCTCGGCGCCCTTGCCGATGCGCCGGGCCGCCCAGTAGACGCCGTCGGCGAGGTAGTCGCCGATGCCCTCGCGCCGGACGATCTTCTCCAGCAGGTAGAAGAAGCGCCCTTCGTTGTCGGCCGGCATGCCGGGAAAGTCGGCCTCGGTGAGGATGCCCGCCTCGAGCAGCTCCAGCCCGAAGGCCATGGCCTGCGGCGCCGAGAAGCCGTCGAGGCCGTATTCGGTGGCCTTCTGCGCGATCCTGAAGCCGAAGTCCAGGTCGGAGAAGGCCGCCATGGTGTAGGTCAGCTTGGAGTAGCACTTCATCATGTAGGTGGGCAGCCCCGGTACCGAGATGGTGGCGCCGCACTTCATCGGGCAGTTGTGGCAGCTGATCAGGCGGGTGCGCACGTTCTCCTGGGTCTCGCGCCACTTCTCCTCGATTTCGTGGGTCCAGAAGTCCTTGCGCCGGGTGCGGGAGTTGCCCCACATGAAGCTGGTGGTGTGCCACTCCTCGTCGACGATGCGCATCTCCTGCGGCGAGCCGAGCCCGGCCAGGATCGGCGGCACGCCCTCAATCGGATGGTCTTCGCGGTGCTTGATGTACTTGAGGACGTCGTCGCACAGCGCCATGTACTTGCCCGGATCGGCGACGTTGATGTCCTTGGTGCCGCGCACCGCGATCGCCTTGAGACCCTTGTCGCCCATCACCGCGCCGATGCCGCCGCGGGAGGCGCTGGAGCGGCCCTGCTCGACCGAGGCGTAGAAGACCCGGTTCTCGCCGGCCAGGCCGATGGCCGCCACCTGGATGTCGGGATCCTTCAGCTCGCGCCGGATCGCCTCCGACGTCTCGGTCGCGCCCAGGCCCTTGAGATGCGCGGCGTCGCGGATCTCGACCTTGTCGTTGTTGATCCAGAGATAGACCAGCTCATCCGACTTGCCGCGGATGACCACCTTGTCGTAGCCGGCGTACTTCAGCTCCGGCGCCCAGAAGCCGCCCATCATCGAATAGGCCACCAGCTTGGTCTGCGGCGAGACGGTCGAGACGATGGTGCGGTTGCAGCCGGGCGCAGCGGTGCCGCAGAGCAGGCCGGTGCTGAAGATCAGCAGGTTGTCCTCGGAAAAGGCCTCCGTCTCCGGCGGCACCCGGTCCCACATGATCTTGGCGGTGGTGCCCAGGCCGCCCAAATAGAGCTGGGTGTCCCGCGGATCGGTCTCCACCCGGTCGATGCTGCCCCGGGAAAGATCGATTTCCAGATCGAACCCTATTTCTCCGTAGCGCATTGCTCTGGTCCTCTCTCAGTTCTGTGCGTTTGTCTCGCGCGCTTACACGCGCTTGGTGTTCTTCTCGGCCGGCGCCGGCCGCTTTCTCAATGCCGCGGGGTTGCAGCCGAGCCTGCCGGCGAGCGCCGGCACGGTGCCCGCCGCCCGGCGGCCTTCCCCGTCCCCCTGGGCGACGCGGTAAGTGCAACCCAGACCGCACACGGCGAGGGTGTGGATGGTCTTGGCGACGTCCTCGGGACTGCCGTGCTGCCGCGGGTCGTACCAGCCGTAGCTCCAGTTGAGCATGCCGAAGACGCTGTAGGTGACCCGCTCGACCTCCGCGTGATCCAGGCCGGCGGCGCCGCCGGCGCCGGAAAGCATGGCGGCCACGATATCCCGGCAGACGTTGAAGTAGCCTTCCTTGAGCCGGCGCACCGTCTTGCGCCTGCCCGCGGGCAGCGCGGAGGCTTCGTGCACCAGCACCCGCAGCACCGACCGATGCTCGGCCGAATACTGGAGGTGGGTCAATACGAAGACGTAGAGCCGGTCGACGTGCTCATCGACACCCTCGAGCGCCGCATTGACCGAACGGGTCATCGTCTCGAAGGCGTCGGTCTGCAGCGAGAAGAGCAGATCTTCTTTGGATGAAAAGTAATTGTAGAAGCTGGCCAAGCCGCTTCCCGTGGCGCGGGCCAGGCCCCGCATGGTCATGCCGTGGAAGCCGTGCTCGGCGATGGCGTCCGCTGCCGCGGCGAGGATCTCCAGGCGCTGGGCTTCGTGCCGCGCCTGCCGCGGCGATTCGCCGGCCACGGGGCTCACCACCGCGGCTCCCGGGGGGGCAGGTGCCGGCCGCCAACCGGCCGCGGGGCCGGGTCGACAAAGCGCGCTGCTTCCGCGTGCGCGGTTGCGCAGGGGGACAGCGAAGTCGGGTGCGGCGCGCGAACCATTTGACCTCCGAACGAATTCTCTCAGCTTGACTCGGCCGACGACCCGCAAGGTATGCAGTGTCGTTCCTATCTCGCGATGTCGGCGATACTATCCGAACGATCGTTCGTAGAATTGACCTAGATCAAGGCGGATGAGGTAGCGCCGCAACAGATTGGAGCGGCGAGCGCCGCGAAGCAGCCGTGGCCGGTCGCGCCGACCAATTGAGAACGCGCCCCGGCTGTTATCCTTGGCGGATCATTCGGGAGCTCGCCACACCATGACTGAAATTTCGGACGTGAGAATCAGATGCGGCCACTGCCGGGCCGTTTTTCCCTGCCCGGTCGCATTCGGGGATCTCGAGTCGCTCGAACGCGCCATCGCGGCCGGACTCAAGGCGACCTGTCCCTCCTGCGGGCAGGTGATCCGCTGCACCATGAAGCACATGATGTGGCGCTATGCGGACGGATCCAGCGGCGGCGTGTCCGACTGACGTCGCTGCC
Organism: Rhodocyclaceae bacterium; assembly: GCA_035530135.1. Classification (GTDB taxonomy): domain Bacteria; phylum Pseudomonadota; class Gammaproteobacteria; order Burkholderiales; family Rhodocyclaceae; genus CAIYYX01. The sequence goes on from DATKVJ010000151.1 coordinate 9,747, forward strand.
GCGCTCAGTCTTCGGCGAGCCGGCGCAGATGGAGGGCGATGGCGATGACCCCGCCGACACAGCCCAGCAGCGCGGCGACCACACCCGGCCAGCCGGCGCGGCTCCAGGGCCAGCCCGCGGCGCTGCCGATGACGCTGCTGCCCAGATAGTAGCTGGACAGGTAGAGCGCCGAGACCAGCCCGCGGCGCGCCCCGGCGCGGCGCCCCACCCAGCCGCTGGCGACGGCGTGAACCGCGAAGTAGCCGGCGGTGAATACCGCCACGCCGAGTATGATCACCGGCAAGGGGTCCGCCAGGGTGATGACGATGCCGACAGCCATGCACACGCTCATCAACAGGACGATGCGCGGCTGGCCCAGGCGGCCCGCCGCGTGGCCGGCCCAGGCCGACGAGACGCTGCCCACCGCGTAGAGCAGGAAGATGCTGCCGATGGCCGCCGGACCCAGGCCGTAGGGCGCCCCGCTGAGGCGGAAGCCCAGGTAGTTGTAGAGGCCGACGAACGACCCCATGATCAGAAAGGCCGTCGCGAACAGCCAGGGCAGCCCCGGGTCGGCGCCGATGCGCCGCACGTCGGCCAGGAGCAGGCGCGGCTGCAGCGAGCGCGGCGCGAAGTGGCGCGCCGGGGGCAGCAGGCGCCAGAAGATTATGGCCGCCGCCGCCCCGACCAGTCCGAGGGCCGCCAGGCCGTAGCGCCAGTTCAGCCAGTCGGTGACCAAGGCGGCGAGGAAGCGGCCGGACATGCCGCCCAGGGCGTTGGCGGCGATGTAGAGGCCCATCGCCCGGCTGCGGGCGCTGGGGGCGATCTCCTCGCCCAGGTAGGCCATGGCGGCCGCCGGCACGCCGGCGATGCTGGCCCCGAGGCCCGCCCGGCACAGCAGCAGCAGAAAGAAACCTGGCGCCAGCGCCGAGGCGAACGAGAATACCGCCGCGCCGAACAGGCCCAGGCGCATCAGGCGCTCCCGGCCGTAGCGGTCCGCGATCAGGCTCAGCGGAATGAGCAGGATGGCCATGGCCGCCGTGCCCGCCGCCACGGTGAGGCTGGCGCTCCCCGGCGAGATGCCGAACTCGCGGGCAAGTTGCGGCAGCACGGGCTGCGTGCCGTAGAGCAGCGCGAAGCAGGTGAAGCCGCCGATGGCCAGCGCCAGATTCGCCCGCCGATAATCCGCGGTTCCCGCCCGCAGGCCCGTGGCGTGTTCTGCGGGCGTTGGGCTGTTCATGCTCGGCGGCTCTCTCGTGGGATGACTGCGGCGGCGACGGCCGGCAGACCGAGACGGTATCACGTCCGGCGCCTTCTTCGCGTTCCCGGTTTCGGATTCGGGCCGACCGGACCTGATGTTGAACTAAGCCCCCCGGATCGGATCGAAACTGTTCTTTCAACACCGACCCGGAGGAATGGCGCATGGACTATCAACTCGCAGAACAGCAGGCCGGCCAATTGCAACAGCAATCCCAGGGCATCCTGGAGCAGATGCAGCTCCTGGCGCAACGATTCCAGACGGACGCCAAGGACGAGGCGATCGGCAAGGAACTGACCACGGCGCTGCGCTCGATCGCGCTCTCAGTTCAGGGCTATCAGCAGATGGGCGGGCAGATGATGCAGCAAATGGCGCAGTACATTCAAATGCTCGAACAGCAACTTCAGACCCATCCGCAGCCGACGATGCAGCCGCGAGGCTGGTCGGGCGGCGTGAGCAGCGGCTTCGGCGGCGGCTTCATGGGCAATCTGGTCACCGGTCTGGGTCTGGGCGCCGGCATGGGCGTGGCGGAAAACCTGGTCAATGACCTCTTCAATAGTTTTTGAGCCCGGCTGCGGCCGACAACGGTCGCAGCGCCGGGGGGCCATATTCAAGCACCGGGCATCTGCCGCTCTCCCAAAGAGATGTCGAGCATCATCTCGCTGGCCAAGGCGCCCAGTTCCCGGCGCAACGCATCGACGGACAAGGTGGAAGGTACGAGCAAGTGCGCTTCGATCTTGAAGGTCTGCTTGCCGACCCCGCCGCTGCGGACGATTTCGGTGTGCATGTTCTCGATGCTGATGCCGCGCTCCGCCAGCATCTTGGTCAGGCTGCTGACGATCCCTAGCCTGTCCTCGCCGACCAAGGCCAGTTCGACCCCGCGTAGCGATGCGGGCAGGTTGGCGCCGTCGCTTCTGGCGATGACCACCTGCAAACCGTTGGACGCCATCCCGCGCAACGCGGCTTCCAGTGCGTCGGCGTTCTCGCGCGGCACCTCGAGATGGACCATGCCGGCAAATTCACCGGCGAGCCTGGTCATGCGGCTCGCCGCCCAGTTGGCGCCGAAGCGCTGCGCCCGGTCGGCGAGCAGGCTGACGATGCCGGGACGGTCGGCGCCCATGATCGTGACGACGAGCGATGCGCTGGTCGAAGAGACCTCCTCCGTCAGCACGACGGCCCTGCGTATCATCGGGGCCTTGGTGGCGAAGCGCGGGTCTTGCGGGTAGGCGGGGAGGCTCCCCTGCAACCGCGCGCTATGGACGACCTTGGTCAGGAGCGCGAGGCCCATCGGCGCCAGCGCGCGCTCCCACAATTCGCGCGCCGTCTCGCCCTTGGCGACGAAGCACCAGTCCTGGGCGGCGATGGCGCCCGCGTCCCAGCCGTCGGCCAGGTGATAGACCGAGCCGCCGGCGATCGGATCGCCCTCCAGGATGGTCCATTCGACCGCGGCGATGCCGCGATGCCTGGGCAATAGCGACGGGTGATAACCGATGCCGCCCAGGCGCGACCGCGCCAGCGCCTCGTTGCTCACCCTGGCGTGGGTGTGCGCGGCCACGATCAGATCGGTGCCCTCGGCGATCGCGTTCTCCGGCACGACCTTGGGGTTTTCGAGCACATGGACCGCCAAGCCGGCCGCCCGCGCGGCCAGCGCCAGCCGATCGTCCTCGGCGGGAGCGACGATGCTCGTGAACTCGATCCCCTCCTCCTTGCGCAGGGCCTCGAACACCGAGGCGGCGAAGAAGCGGGATCCCACCAATGCGCATTTCATCGACACATCCTTCCACAAATGGACAAACGGTTTGGCGGAGCGTCATCCGGTATTCGGAACGCCGGGCCGCATCAGACGGCCTGACGGCGGGAAGCCCCACTTTCTTCCGGGCAATTCTAGCGGATCCGCCGGCGATGGTCAGGTCGATGCCGATCCGCACAAAGCCATGGGCGTCCCGGATAGCGCATTTCAGCGGCGGCCAGCCGGCCGCCAGGCCGCGAAGTCCGGCCAGCAGCTCGGTAGCGGCCGTTCGCGCAGCGCCGGTAAATGCAGGGGTTCGTCGAATCTACGATACTATCCCGTAGGCTTTAAAAAACTTCGACGCCACGAGGTGGATCAGCGCATGGCACTCTGCAGCGACGCGGCGATGGTTCTGTATTACGACATCGCTGGCGATAACGCCGATCATGATGACTGGCACACTTACGAGCACTTGCACGAAAGGCTCTCGATCCCGGGCTTCCTCCGTGCGACGCGATGGGTAGCCGTATCAGGGGCGCCGAAGTACATGGTGATATACGAGGTGAGCGGCACCGAGGTGGCCACTTCTTCCGCTTACCTCGCGCGCTTGAACCATCCAACGCCATGGACTGCAGCGATGATGGGTCGTTTCCGCGGCATGGTCCGGGGCTTTTGCACCGTGGTTGCAAGTTCGGGATTCGGCCTCGGCAATGCAGCGGCTTCCGTCAGGTTCTCGCCGGTCGAGGGTCGGGAATCGAACTTGAAGAACCGGCTCGCGCAAGAGCTCCTGCCGGCGATGGCATCGCGGCGGGGGATGGCAAGCGTCCACCTTTTGCAGCCCGCCCCGCCGCCGCCAATGACGAAGGAACAATCGCTGCGCGGCCCGGATGCACCCATGACCTGGCTCTTGCTGGCCACCGCCTACGATCGCGAAGCACTGAGCAGGGCAAGCGCCGAGCACCTCGAGCCTGGGGCGCTGGCGCGGTTTGGCGCTGCGCCGGAGTTGGCACCGGCGACCTATGCGCTGCATTGCACGGCCACCGGACAGGAAGCGGGCCGAACCGGGCCTAACCCGCCACTGCACCCGGAAGTGCGCCAGACTACCGGCGTGCGACGCTGAGTTTCTCGCCGACGCCCAGCGCAGGAAGCGCGCAGCGTCGGCAAACGGGGCTGACCGCCTAGCAGACGCCTCGAAAGGTCTGCCGCCAGGCGCTTGGTGAAACCCCGAAAGCCTTGCCGAAGTGATGCCTCAGCGACACCGGCGAACCGAACCCGGCGAGGCCGGAAATGCGTTCCACGGACTGGTCGGTGGTCTCCAGCAGGCGCTGGCTGAAAGACAAGCGCTCGCTGAGCAGCCAGTCGCCTGCCGTGGCGCCGGTCAGCTGTCGAAAGCGGCGCGTGAATGTGCGCCGGCTCATCAGCGCTTTCTCCGCCAGACTGTCCAGGCTGTGGGGCAGCCCCGGATTGGCCCGGACCCAGTCGAGCAAGCTGGAGAGCCTGGAGTCGCGCGCGGTGGCGGCTAGCGGTTGTTTGACGAACTGCGCCTGGCCACCCTGACGATGCGGCGGCATCACCAGTCGTCGCGCGACGCTGTTGGCCGTTTGCGCACCGAACTTCTGGCGCAGCAGATGCAAGCAACAGTCGATGCCGGCAACCGTGCCGGCGGAGGTCATGACGTTGCCGTCTTCGACGTAGAGCACATCGGTATCGAGGCGCACGCCCGGATGGCGCTGCGCGAAAACCTGGGCCCAGGCCCAGTGCGTGGTGGCCTTGCGGCCTTCGAGCAGTCCGGCCTCGGCCAGCACGAAGGCGCCGAGGCAGAGTCCCACGAGTTGTGCGCCGCGCCGATAGGCCGCGGCCACGGCATCGAGCAGGGCTTGCGGCGGCCGCTCGTGGGGATCGCGCCAGCTTGGCACGATGACCGTTTGAGCCTTCTTCAGCGCTTCCAGTCCGTGACTCACGGCGACGCTGAACCCGGCCGTCGTTTTCAACGGGCCTTTTTCAGCGGCGCAAACCACAAATTCGAACGGTGGCGCGCCGGGCCGGGATTCGCCGAATACCAGGCAGGGCACGGACAGGTGGAACGGACTGATGCGGTCGTAAGCGAGCACCGCCACGGAATGGCTAGGCACGTTTTCACTCCCGGAATCGGGCTGGATCGAATGGCCCGATATTAGCGGAGTTTGTCATTCGGGTCACTCGCGGACAGGACCGAGCCTGGCAATAATCCGCTCCACATCGAGCCACCGAGGAAAACAAAGTGCCCCAGAAACCGAAACGCGCCCTGATCGTCATCGACGTGCAAAACGAATACGTCACCGGCAAGCTGCGGATCGAATACCCGGATGTGCAGCAGTCCCTGTCCAACATCGGCAAGGCCATGGGCGCTGCCCACGCCGCCGCCATCCCGGTGGTGGTCGTGCAACACCTGACGCCGGAGGGCTCGCCCCTCTTCGCGCGAGGGAGTCTACAGGCCGAACTGCATCCGCTGGTGGCCGGACGTCATCGCGATCACCTGGTGGCAAAGAGCATGGCCAGCGCGCTGACCGGCACCGGCCTGAGTCAGTGGCTGCGAGCGCGCGGCGTCGACACGCTGAGCGTCGTCGGCTTCATGACCCACAATTGCGATGATTCCACCGTGCGCCAGGCGAAGCACGAAGGCTGGAATGTCGAACTGCTGCACGATGCCGCCGGCTCCGTGCCCTACACCAACGCGCTGGGCACAGCCACCGCCGAGGAGATCCACCGGGTATTTACCGTAGTGATGCACACCGGCTTCGCCGCCGTGGTCAGTACCGCAGAATGGCTGCGTGCGCTGGAGAGCGGCGAGGCGCTGCCGGCGGACAACATCTATCTGTCCCACCAGCGGGCGGTGACGGGGCGGTGATCCGCAGGGACCCCGCCCGGCCAGGTCGTGACGCATTCGGTCGCGGTCCCGAAAAAGCGACGCCATGAACGAACCGCTCATCCGCCACGCGGAGCCATCCGACTATTCGCCGCTCATCGCCGTCGTCGATGACTGGTGGGGCGGGCGCGAAATGACCGACATGCTGCCAAGGCTGTTCTTCGTGCATTTCCGGCCTACGAGTTTCGTGGCCGAACACCGTGGCCAGATCGTGGGATTCGTCATCGGCTTTGTCTCGCAAACGTTTCCCGATGAGGCGTACATTCATTTCATCGGCGTGCATCCGGAGTGCCGTAAAAGCGGGCTGGGAGCCTCGCTATACGAAAGATTCTTTGCCGCTGCCGCGATGCTGGGTTGCCGCAAGGTCCGCTGCGTCACCTCGCCCATCAACAAAGGCTCCGTCGCCTTCCATCGGCGCATGGGATTTTTCGCCCAGGACGGCGGGACGACCATCGACGGCATGCCGGTCGTCGAGGGATATGACGGAAATGGCGAGGATAGGGTGGTCTTCACCAGAAATCTGGCTTGAACCGGAAGCCGCCGCGGCGCGGCTTGGATCCGCTCCAGTCAACAGCCCGATCTTGATTGGCGAAACCGGTATGGACCCCGCCGCTGCCGGTGCTAAGCTGTCCCGCATGGTCATCGGGGATGCCGGGCATGGGAGATACCGAAAATTCGCAGCCGCTCGGGGCCGCCTTCAACGGCCACCTGTTTTCGGCCGGACCGGCGCCGGGCGCTTCGACTTCGAAATAGCGGGAGAAGGATCCATGTCGTTTCAAAAGAATGCCGGCGCCGTGCGCCGCTTCGCCTGGGCCATGAAGTTCGCCGCCTGGCTGCAGGCCATTCCCGACAAGCTCACGCCGCCGCCGTTCCGGCTGATGCAGATCGGCTCGGCCTTCTGGCAATCGCGCGCGCTCCACGTCGCGACGCGGCTGGACATCGCCACCGTGCTGGGAGACGGGGAGCTAGACGCGGACGGCATCGCCGCCCGCATCGCCGCCAACCCGGATGCCACCGGGCGACTGCTGCGCCTGCTGGCAGCCATGGGCATCTTCGAGGAGACCGCGCCGCTTACCTACCGCAACAACAGGCTCTCGGCCTGCCTGCGCAGGGACAATCCGAAGAATGTGCGGGCCATGATCCTGATGCACAACGCCGAGGCCATGAGCCGCCCCTGGTACGAGCGACTCGAGGACGGCGTGCGCCAGGGCGTGTCGCCATTTCGTCTGACGCATGGCGAGGAACTGTTCAGCTACCTGGATCGCCACGCCGATCTCGACGCGCTGTTTTCAGAGGCCATGGACTGCGTCGAGGCGCTGACCGGGGACAGCTTCGCCACCGACTTCGACTGGGGTCGTTTCGAACGGATCATCGACGTCGGCGGCTCGCGCGGCACCAAGTCCCTGGCCATCCTGAAGCGCCACGCCAAGCTGAGCGCCCTGGTGGTGGACCGCGCCCAGGTGATCGCCGACGCCGTCCGCCACTGGGCAGCCCACGGCACCGGCGGCGTCGAACGCCTGAGCTTCGCGCCCGGCGATCTGCTGGAATCGATTCCGCCGGCCCGGAGCGACAAGGACATCTATCTGCTCTCCGCCGTGCTGCACGGCTTCGACGATGACGCCTGCCTCGCCGTCCTGCGCAATCTCGCCAGCGCCAGCGGCGGCACCGGCGCGCGCATCGCCCTGCTGGAAATGGTGCTGCCGGAGGCTCGCGCCGACCTGGCCGGCGCCTCGTTCGACATGCAGATGTTCATGGGCACGCGGGGCCGCGAGCGCACCCTGACGGAATGGAAGAGCCTGTTCGACCGCAGCGGCCTGGTGCTGGAAGAGGTGGCCGGCCTGCGCTCCTTCGGGAATATCCTCGTCCTGCGGCCGAAGCGCCCGGATCGGCAGGGAGCCATTCAATCGTTCCCGTAGGCCGCGGCGCCCACGGCTGTTGACGGCGGCTCCCGCGGGCCTTAATCTTCAGCCATGATCAGTTTCCGCCGATGCTTCCGACGCAATGCGGACGCCCGACGTCAGTCCGGCGAGCCGTGCCGCGTCCGTGGGGGACCGATGAGAGAAAGCCACGCAAGCTGATCTCTTGAACAGCAGTTTTCCCGACCAGGCCACGGCTCATCCCCGTGGCCTTTTTGTTTTCCGCTGCAACGACCGAGGTTTCCCATGCCCACCAAAGCCGCCCAGTTCGCCCCCAGCCTGATGCCCATCGCGCCGCGCCCGGATCTGGTCTTCGTGCGCGGCGCCGGCGCCTATCTCTACGACCGCCAGGGACGCCGCTACCTCGACTGGGTGCAGGGCTGGGCGGTGAACTGCCTGGGGCACTCGCCGCCGGCGATCACCCGGGCACTGCGCGATCAGGCGGCCACGCTGATCAATCCCGGTCCGGCGTTCTACAACGAGCCGGCCATCGAACTGGCCGAGCTGCTGACGCGGCACAGTTGCTTCGATCAGGTTTTTTTCGGCAGCTCCGGGGCCGAAGCGAACGAAGGGGCGATCAAGCTGGCGCGGAAATGGGGGCAGTTGAACAAGAACGGCGCCTTCGAGATCATCGGTTTCGTCAACGGCTTTCACGGCCGCACCCTGGCGACCATGTCGGCGAGCGGCAAGCCGGGCTGGGACAAGCTCTTTGCGCCGCAGGTCCTGGGCTTCCCCAAGGCGGCCTTGAACGATCTCGACGCGGTGCGGAGTCTCATCGGTCCCCGCACCGTTGCCGTCATGCTGGAACTGATCCAGGGCGAAGCCGGCGTCATCCCCGCGGACGTGGCGTTCGTCAAACGCCTGCGGGCGCTGTGCGATGCCCACGGCCTGCTGCTGATCGTCGACGAAGTGCAGACCGGCTGCGGCCGCACGGGGACGCTGTTCGCCCACGAGCAATACGGCGTCGAGCCCGACATCATGACGCTGGGCAAGGGCCTGGGCGGCGGCGTGCCGCTGTCCGCGCTCGCGGCCAAGGAATCGTGTTCCTGCTTCGCGCCGGGGGATCAGGGCGGAACCTACTGCGGCAATCCGCTGATGTGCGCCGCGGGCGCGGCGGTCGTGCGCAGTCTTCTGGCGGACGGCTTCCTGGACCGCTCTCGCCGGGTCGGCGGCCAACTGGCCGACGGCTTGATGCGCCTGTCGGGAGAGTTCGATCTCGGCTGTGTCCGCGGCCGCGGCTTGCTGCTGGCCCTCGATCTCGGCCGCGAGACGGCTCCCCGGGTCGTCGCCCGAGCCAGGGATCGCGGCCTGCTGCTCAACGCCCCCAAGCCCAACTGTCTGCGCTTCATGCCCGCCCTGAACACCACGCCGGAAGAGGTGGACGACGGGCTGGAATTATTGCGTCAAATATTCCTGGAGCTGGAGGACGAAGCGTGAAACGCCGCCCCGAGTCCGCGGGCCGGCCATCGCGGTGATAATGGGCAAGCCGAAGAGCGATGGACGCTTCGGCATGAGCCGCATGGGGTAGCGCTGATGGGGCAAGGGCGATGGTGACGGCGACGTTTCGCTTCTACGAGGAACTCAACGATTTCCTGGCGCCCGGGCGGCGCCGGCGCGAGTTCAGTGCCGTCTGCGCCCGGGCAGCCACCACCAAGCACATGATCGAAGCCCTCGGCGTGCCCCATACCGAGGTCGAACTGATCCTGGTCAATGGCGAATCGGCGGGCTTCGGGCGCTTGCTGCAAGACGGCGACCGCGTCGCCGTCTACCCCAGGTTCGAGGCGCTCGACATCACGCCGCTGCTGCGGCTGCGCGAGCGGCCCTTGCGCGTGACGCGCTTCGTCGCCGACTCCCACCTGGGCGGACTCGCGCGCCTGCTGCGCATGGCCGGCTTCGACACGCTCTACCGCAACGACTACCACGACAGCGAGATTGCCGACGTCGCCAGCCGCGAAGGACGCATCGTGCTCACGCGCGACCGCGAGCTGCTCAAGCTGCGCGGCATCACGCACGGCTGCTACATCCACGCGCAGAAGCCGGCGCAGCAGTTCCGCGAGTTGCTGGACCGGCTGGACCTGGCGCGCAGCCTGAGACCCTTCACCCTGTGCATGGACTGCAACGCGCCGCTGCGGGCCATCGACAAGGCGCAAGTGCTCGACCGCCTGCCGCCCGCCGTGCGCGCGAACCACCAGCGCTTCACCACCTGCGATCTTTGCGGCCGCATCTTCTGGGAGGGTACGCACTGGCAGCGTCTGCGCGCTCTGATCGACCGGGCCGGTTGAAAAATGGTGCCGTTATTGATACCATAGATCCATGGCGTCTTCCCTCAAAATCCTCGACCAGATGCGACGCGAGCCAAACAATGTGCGGTTCAGCGAGCTCAAGAAGGTTTGCGAGGCGCATTTCGGGAAGCCGCGCCAGTCGGGCACCAGTCACGCCATCTTCAAGACGCCCTGGGTGGGCGATCCGCGCATCAACATCCAGGACGACAAGGGCAGGGCCAAGGAATATCAGGTCAGGCAGGTGCTGCTCGCAATCGACAAACTGGAGGGCATGCGCAATGAGCGTTGACCACTACACCTACCGCGTCACCTGGTCGGCCGAGGACGACGAACACGTCGGCCTGTGCGCCGAATTTCCTTCGCTGTCGTGGCTGGCCAAGACCCCGGAGGCCGCTCTGAAAGGTATCCGGCGGGTCGTGTCCGAAGCGGTTGTCGACATGCAATCGTCCGGTGAGACCATCCCCGTCCCCCTGGCCGAAAAGCACTACAGCGGCGAGTTCCGCGTCCGCATCCCGCCGCAGCTACATCGCGCCCTGGCGACAGAAGCCGCCGAGCAGGGCGTCAGCCTGAATCGACTGGCGAGCGCAAAGCTGGCAGCGTGAATCAGAATTTGGCGGTCACTGACTGCCAAATCTTCGCTGCAAGTCGCCGTTCCGCCAGCGTCGGCGTATACGATCCAGGATGCCGGCAAGGCTTCCTGGATCAACAGTGGCAACAACGAAAAGACGCCTGCCCCCGAATGCCCGACACCGACACCAAACGCCGCATCGATACCTGCCGAGACATCTTCAAGAACGCCTAACTGCCCTACCGCGACCCGGAAACCCTGTGCATGGACTGCACGCGCCGCTGCGGGCCATCGACAAGGCGCAAATGCTCGATCGCCTGCGCGCACTGATCGACGAGGCGGTGGCGGTCAGCCATCTTTCCGAAAGAGCGGAACGCCCCGGCATCATCGGCAAGCCAAGGGCAATGGCGACGGCGGCTGCGGCGCCGGAAAAGAGCCCTAGCCGTAATCCGCTCGAATCTCAGCGGGGGAGTGATTGACTATTCATCGCGTCTGCCGAACCGCCCTGTTATATTTCGTCAGGATGACTGCTGGACCATATTTCTCGGGAGAATCCATTGCACATTCGACCAGCCGATGCGGACGAACTGTCGGACATTTGTTCCCTTGCCGATGAAATCGCGTCACAGCACAATGGGCGTGCGCCACACATCTTCGCTCCAGCGCCCGGCGCTCAAAGAGACAGTGGCTTCTGGGCTGCGTGCATTGATCAAATTGACGGCGCCATGTTCGTCGCGGTAGCTGCGGACAGGATTATCGGTTTCGTTACAGCAAAGTTGGTCGACACCAGCGCGGTCTCCTTTTTGATGCCACGGCGCATTTGTCGGATCGGAACAATCGTAGTCTCACAAACGCACAAGCGGCTTGGCGTTGGCAAGAATCTACTTCATCATGTTGAAGCGTGGGCCACAACGAATGCAGCGGATGAGATTCGACTTGAAGTATTCGAATTCAACGCCGAAGCGATTTCTTTCTATGAAGCGCAAGAATTTGAGACACAATCACGCATCATGACAAAGACGTTGCGAAAGTAGTGTCATGCGGGTGTCGCAGCGGCTCTACTCAACGGGTACTTCCGGCCAGCAGCAGCCTTAACGCTTTATCCCAAAACCGGCCGTTCGGGATCTGATGCTCCGCACATAATGCGCTCAGAAGGTATGCCTTGCCGATCTTTCCGCCTGGACTGATTAGGATAGGTCAGCTATTCGGTAGCGCCTACCCAAACGTGCGCGGCGTGACCGAGTCTGCGGATGGCGGTTGCAATAAACTGCAACTAGTATATAGTTGCAGTTAATGTAACGGCAACTACCTATGTCGAAACAAGAGAAAAGAATCGCTCGGCTTTGCGCGATACCGATTCCCAAGAATTTTACTTGGGATGATCTGGTTTCGGTAATGCGGTCAGCTGGTTTCAAAGAGTATTGCGATGGCGGGTCGCATTACACGTTCGAGCATGAAACTGGTTTTACTTTTGGCGCATCAAAGACTCATCCATCGGGGATATTGAAGCTGTATCAAGTCAGGGATGCAAAAGAAGCATTGCGCACAGTTGGCGCTATTAGAGAGGAAAACAATGAATCAGAGTGAGCTTGCCTATAAGGACTATGCTGGATCAGTCGAGGTAAGCATCGAAGACGGATGCTTGCATGGCCGCATCTTGTTTATTGATGACATGGTGACTTATGAGGGTCAGACAGTTCCAGAGATACAGACGGCCTTCGAGGCGGCCGTAGAACGGTATTTGGCGCACTGCGAACGCGTTGGTAAGGCTGCCGATAAGCCATACAGTGGGACATTCAATGTACGAATCGGCGCCGAATTGCATGGCAAGGCCGCTAAGTTAGCCAGTCGCAAGGGTGTCAAACTCAATGAGTTTGTGAGACAGGCCGTCCAGGCTGCTGTTGAAAACGACGGTGTTGTTCGGCATCACCACAAGCACGACATTAACGTCAACGTCCACTCCAGTGACGATGTGCCGATGAAGGGCATAGCCACTGCATCTAGCGATCAACCCGCGTTGTGGGAGAGGATTAATGTCCACTGAGATCAAAGCTGCCAATATTCAGCCTGTTCCAGTCGAGCCGCCCTTATCTCTTCAAGAGTTGGGCGGTGTCTTGGTTAAACACTATGGTTTCCATGAAGGGCTCTATGCTCTGATGATTGAATTTCAGATCGGTATGGGGCCAGTGGGCCCTACACCTGAAACGCTTGTTCCTGGTGCAATGGTTGGGGTTTCTCGGATTGGTTTGATGGCAACACGAGAAAAGGGGCCAAGAACAATTGATGCTGCCGAGGTCAATCCACGCCCGAAGAAGCGGCTTGGGCACAGTGCTACGCCAGAAAAGCCAGGACTTAAGCATGCCCCTCCTAAAGCCAAAAGGAAAACCACAGTCTGAGCCGGTTACTGCCAGTCTCCTTCACGAACCCCGCAACGCAGAAGGCGTGTATCTCGCTCCATCGGATTGACAATTTCGAGCGGCTGCCTTCTAAGAATGGCTATTTCCGCTTAGGGTCAAGATTGCCGTCCGGAGCTCAGCCCGCCTTCATCCAGATCGCCGGCAGCGGCGGCTTTCAATCCCCCGCGGCAGCACCGGTTACGTGGCGCTCTACAGCTTCGAGGAGAGGCAGGACGCGGTCTTGATTCTTTCGATCCGGCATCAACGCGAAGCCGGCTATCCGGATCAGGACCGATAACTATGCCGCTTCCCGCAACGCCACCCTGATATCGATCTCGTCAAACGGCACCACCAGCTTCCCATCCACCCGCGCCAAAAGCCCCAGCTCTTCCAGCGCCTTCACGTCGGTGTGGACGTTCTTGTAGTCGCGCCCCAGCGCCTGGGCGAGTTGGTGGATGTTGAGCACTTCATGGCTGGCGACGTGACGAAGCAGTTCCAGGCGCCGGTCGGTGATGGCGGCGAACAGTTCCGAGGGAGAGCCGAATCCGATGGAGGGTACGATGTTCGCGTCGCCAGCTTCGGCGCGTTGCCAGATGGATGCCGCGTCTTTCAACGCCTGGGCCGGCGTGGTGATGGTGATTTCGACCTTGCTCATGTGTCCCACTCCCAGCCCGCGAGGCGGGCGCAGTCGTTACGAAAATCCTCGATCAGTTGGTCCACGCCGGCAAAGGCGTAGGGCTCTTCCCGCTCGCCATAGTGGCGGTGATCGCCTTTGCCCGCTTCGTTATCGTAGCGGACCAGGCACTCCTTGTCGCGCCCGCAGTAGAACCGATACTTGATGCCGTGGGTCCGCTCCGGAGTCGCTTGGGGCAGGCGCCAGATGACCATTTCCACGGTGACGTTCCCGCGTTGAAACTTGCGGCGGAACAACTGTACAGCTTTCATTATGGTCTATCTCGCCATAATTAACCAGATGTCGCCGTGGCGCGGAGGGTTTCCAGCGATCTCGCGCCCACCCCCAAGTCGCGCCAATTCGCCGGATGGCAGGTAAACAGCAGGATTTGATGCCGTGTGGCGGCGTCGAACAGCAGGCGTTTCATTTGCGCCAGGCGGGCTTCGTCGCTGTGGACCAAGGCGTCGTCGAGGATGATGAGAGTCGGGCGACCGGCTTCCTTGAGCAGGTCGGCGTAGGCCAGACGGCTGATGACGCCCATCTGTTCGCGGGCGCCGAAGCTCAGGGCTTCGAACGCGCCGGATTCGGTGCCGTTGCTGCCGGTGCGGGTGAGTGGGCCGGGGCTGAGGTTTTCGTCGATTTCCAGGCTGGCGTGGGGGAAGAGCAGTTGCAGGTAGCGGTTCAGGTGCTTTTGCAGCGGAGCCTGGAGCTTGCGGGTGAGTGCGGCGCGTTTGTCCCGCAACAGATTCAGCAGGTAGTCGAGGGCCTTGGCCCGCCGTTCCAGTTCGTTGACACGGCGTTTAGCCTGCTCCAGGTCGCGCGCCGCTCCCGCCCTGCGTTCTTCCAGTCCCTGAGCGCCGGTGGTCTGTAGTTCGACCTCCAGGCGCATCAACAGGTCGCGACGTTCGGCATGGTGTTTTTCGAGTTGTTCGGCGCTCTTGCGGAAGCGCTCGACGTCTTGCTGGAGGATGTCGGGATTGGCTTCGGCGACTTTCCGGGCCAGGGTCTTGATGCGCTCGTCCAGGGTATCTTGGTCGGCGCGGGCGTCGACCAATGCTTGGTTGGCGGCCGACAGGCGTGCGGCTCGGTCGGGGGCGTCGAGCACGGCCTGGGCAGCGGCGAGTTCGCGGATCGCGGATTCGAACGCGGTTTGGCCGTTGCCGGCTTCGACTCGGGCTTGGTTCAACTGCTGGTTGATCTGGCCGAGCGATTGCGTGGCGTCTTCCTCGGCGGCCTCGGCTTCGGATACCGTCGGCAGCGTATCGGCCGATTCCGGCGCGGCCGGCAGGCGGGCGATGGCCTGCTCGATTTCCTGGGCGCGGGCGGCGTGGCCGGCTTGTTCGGCGCGCAGGGCTTCGATGCCTTTGGGTGCGAGGGCCTTGAGCGTGGCGGCGGCGGTCTTGGTTTCGGTCTGACGCTGGAGGTGGCTTTGATGGCGGGATTCGGCCGCTTCCAGGTCGGCGAGGCCAAGTCTCTGGAGCAAGGCGGCATGGCTGTCGGACACGCTCTGTTCCTGGCGGCCGAGTTCGGCCAGGTCGGCCCCGCCGGGACTGATGCCGAGTTGTCCGAGGCCGGGCAGGTTGATGCGGGTGGTTTCGGTCAGCAGCCGTTCGCCGTGGCCGGTGAGGGCTTCCTGGCCGAGTTCGATGTGGCGGCCATCGGCCAGGTCGAAGCTGAGCCGGGTGGCGACCGTGTCGCGCCGTATGCGCAGCTCGCGTATCCGACTTTGTTGGTCCCTGAGCGTCTTCAGGTCGTCGAGCGCAAGCTCCGAGGCGGCCAGTTGTTTCTGTAGCTCGATAAGGGCGGACTGTTCGGCTTCGGCCTGGGCAAGGGCCGTGGCGGCGGTTTCCAGCTTGCGATCGAGGTCGGCGCGTTGGCGGGCTAGATCGCGCCGGGTCGCTTCCTGGCGCGCCAGGCGCAGGGTCTCGCGTGCGGCGGTATAGCGGTCTGTCGCTTCCTGTGCCCTGGTCTGCCATTGCTCGACCAGTGCGTTGCTGGTCGCGTGGGTCCGCTCGGCATTTTCGACCGCCGTCCGGCGGCTCGCAACGGCGTGTTCCTGGCCGGCGAAAGTGTCCAGTTGATCGCGCAGCAATTTTACCTGGGCGGCAATCTGGCCGGCCCGCTGCCGGTCGGATTGCAGCGTGGCTTCGACCTGGCGGATGGCGTCCAGTTTGGCGGCGGCAAGCTGTTCCTGTTGGCGGGAGGTCGTCCACGGTTTTTCGGCTTCGTCGGCGGCATGGTCGCTGCGCAACGCGGCCAGCCGGTCGACCTTGTCGCGGTAGGCGGCGATCTCGACATCCAAATCCTGGACGGTCTTGTCGAGTGCTGCAGTCTGCTCGATCGCTTCCTGCCAAGGGCCACGGGGTTTGTTCGTGGTGGCGGTCAGCAATTCGTTGCGTAGCGACTGGACCGTGGCCAGGACTTCGTCGCCACTGCTGCTGGCGACCTCGCCGAGGGAGGCGTTCAAGGCCGTGCGCAGGTGATCGGTGGCGTGGTCGACCGCTTCGCGGATGTCCTGGGCGCTACCCTGCTGGATCCAGAGCAGTCCGGGGATGCCCCAGTGTTCGGCCTTGCTGGCGCCTTTGCCGGCATGCTGGAAGCCGAGCAGTTCGGCGAGGTGGTCTTCGGCTTCCGCGCCGTCCATTTGCCGAGCGCCGATCAGGAGTTCGCAGCGCTTCTTGCCGAGAAAACGTTTGCTGAGCCGATAGGTTTCGGCGCCGACCGTGAACTCCAACTCGATGCTCGGTGAGGCGGAGGCATCGCCCCAGGGGCGCAGGTCGTCTACGCTGCCGGAACGATGGCGTTCAAAAAAAGCGGCGCGTATCGCCGCGACCAGCGTGCTCTTGCCGGACTCGTTGGTGCCGGTGAAGAGGTTGAGACCCTGCGCCAAGTCGGCGATCTCGAATGGCTGCCGGAATTGCTTGAACTGTTCGACGCGGATGCGGGCTAGCCTCATGCCGCACCTTCCACATCGACGGGACTGCGCCGGTCGTCGAGGATGCCGGCGAGCAGAGCCAGGGCGTCCCGGGCAAGGTCGGCATCGGCGCCGTTCTGACCGGCTCTGAGTTCTTCGACGACTTCGCTGAGATAGCCATCGGCCCGGATGGCGTCGATATCCGCGTCGGTGGGTTCCAGGCGCAGGGCCGAGAGATCGACTTGCAGGCTGCGCGCCCGGCCCCGGGTCTGGCCGACGGCTTCTTTCAGATGCCGGTACCCGGCCAGGTCGGTCTGTCCGGACAGGAGGGTCTGCACCACGTCGGCCGGTCCCAGGGCCGACAGGTGCTGGAGCACCGCGTCCATATCGCTGGGCACCTGGAGCGTCATGGCTTGCGATTGCCACCGGTACTGTCCGGTCGCGATGGTTGCCACCTCAACCGGCGCGCCCGGCCCGGCCAGTTCGACCAGGAGCGCTTGGCCGGAGTCGTTGGCCTTGAAGCGGTCGGTCTCGGGTGTGCCGCTATACCAGGTGCGCGCATCCACCTGCTTGGTGCCGTGCCAGTCGCCCAAGGCGAGGTAGTCCAGGCCGGCTTGCTCGGCGCGGCCGGCGGCGATGGGATTGGCGGAGTCGATGTCGTCCGCCAGGATGCCCTGGGCGCTGCCGTGCGCCAGGCCGATGCGCACCATGCCGGCGGGGGTGTCGGCGCCGGCGAACCACTCGGTCAGGTCAGTGTAGGTGTGGCGCTGGTTCAGCGGCGCGGGCAGGATCACGGTCCTGATCGATTCCAGCAGCAGGGGCTCGGCCTTCAGGCAGACGTGGACATTGGCGGGAATGGCCTTGAGTCGCGCGGCACGGGTCCAGACCGATTCGGCCAGGCCGGCATCGTGGTTGCCCGGTATCAGGACCCATGGGCCGGCGTAGCCCTTCATGGCATGGAACAGGCGGTGGATGGTCTTGTCGGCCACGCCCTGGGCATCGAAGACATCGCCGGCCACCAGGATCAGATCGACTTGCTGTTCGAGCGCCAGGGCGGCAAGCCGCTCGATGGCATTGAAGCGTGCCTCGGCGAGGAGAGCCGCTTCGTCAGGCTCGAATTGGCCGTAGCATTTGCCGATCTGCCAGTCGGCGGTGTGCAGCAGTCGGGTCAATTTTGCCTCCCTGGCAATGTAATCTGATCATGATTGTCGACGTGGGGCGATTCGACTAGCCACGCGCTTCGCATAACCATATCCGTATTGTGGACCTCTTGCCGCGACATGAAATGATTTTTGGAAATGCTCAAAGCCTTGAAGCCGAATGGAGCAAATTTCCGCCGTCAGGTCGGAGGTCAGCAAAAATTGGTGAGCGTCTGCCCTACCTCCTGATAGCCGACCTTCATTATGCCGAACAGCGAATGGCTCGTGTGGGTCGGCTCCGGCCAGACAGGGCGGCTCCCTGAACTGGCGCATTGGGCATCGGCAATGTCCGCGATATACTGACGTTTCTGCAGGAGGCCTTATGCGTTATCGCATTGCGCTTCACCAGTCGGACGAGGGATATTCGGTCTCGGTGCCGGGGCTCCCGGGATGCCGGTCACAAGGCGCGACCGAGGCCGAAGCCATCGAAAATATCAAAGATGCGCTTCGTGGATACCTCGCCGTTGTCGATGAACAGCTTCGTGGCGAGCAGGTTCGCGAAATCGAACTGGCAGTGTGATTTTGCCGAAGATTCCCGGCATCAATCGTCTCGATCCTGTAGGAAGCCTGTAGCCCAGCCCGTCAGTCCAGCGCGCCCGCGCCGATCAGGATCGCCCTGAAGTCATTGACGTTGGTCAGCGTCGGGCCGGTGATCACCTGGTCGTTCAGCGCCTCGAAGAAGCCGTGGCCGTCGTTGTCGTCGAGGCTTTTCCTCGGCGGCATGCCCATCGCCCAGGCCCGCGCCAGCGTGTCCGGAGCGATCAGCGCGCCGGCGATCTCCTCCATGCCGTCCACGCCGTCGGTGTCGCCGGCGAGCGCGTGGATGTCCGGATGTCCGTCCAGGGCGAGGGCCAGCGCCAGCAGGAACTCGACGTTGCGCCCGCCGCGGCCGCCGCCGCGCACCGTCACCGTGGTCTCGCCGCCCGAGAGCAGGACGCAGGGCGCGGCGAAGGGCTGGCCGCGCAGCGCCACCTGGCGCGCGATGCCGGCCATCACCAGGCCGACGTCGCGGGCCTCGCCCTCCAGGCTGTCGCCGAGGATGTGC
>DATKVJ010000152.1:0-2178 GCA_035530135.1 Rhodocyclaceae bacterium
CAGGCGACGGGGCAGGTGCGCACGATCCTGGGCGAGATCCAGAAGGCGACGGGTGCGGCGGTGCTGGCGACAGAGCAGGGGAGCAAGGCGGTGGACGCGGGGATGAAGCAGGGCACGGAGGCGGGGGAATCGATCCGCCAGTTGGCCGACAGCATCGTCGAGGCGGCACAGGCGGCGACCCAGATCGCGGCATCGAGCCAGCAGCAGATGGTCGGCATGGACCAGGTGGCGCTGGCCATGGACAGCATCAAGCAGGCCAGCCTGCAAAATGTCAGCAGCACCAAGCAGGCCGAGAGCGCGGCGCACAACCTCAGCGCATCGGGCCAGAAGCTGATACGGGTGCTGGAGCAATACCGGATCTGAGGGCCAGCGCCGATGCCGACCAACGAGGAATTCCTGCAGCGGCTGCTCGCGACCTTCCGGATCGAGGCCGACGAGCACCTCGAGGCGATGGCCTCCGGGCTGATCGAACTTGAAAAGGCGCCGTCGGACGAGGACCGGACCGGGATCGTCGAGCGCATCTATCGCGAGGCGCACAGCCTGAAGGGGGCCGCCCGCGCCGTCAATCTGAGCGAGATCGCGACGCTCTGCCACGCGCTGGAGAGCGTCTTCGCCGGATTGAAGGGGGGTCGCCTGCCAACCTCACCGCCACTCTTCGACCTGCTGCAGCAGGCGCTCGCCGTTCTCGGAAGCTTGCTCACCGGGCCCGCCGGCGCCGCCAGGCAGGCGCCGGCGGATCTCGCGCGCCGGCTCGAGGCACTGGCGAGCGGGGCGCAGGCGGAGGCACCGGTGCAGAAGATCCCGGAATCGCCGGCCGCACCGGCAGCGGAGGCCGCAAGCCCGGCGGCACCGGGCGCAGCCACGATCAGGGTGGCGACGGCGAAGCTCGATGCCGTGATGCGCCAGGCGGAAGAACTGTTCGCGCCGCGGCTGGCGGCGGCCCAGCGCAGCATCGAGCTGGGCGAGACTGCCGCGATGCTCGCGGCCTGGAAAAAGCGGCGGTTCGAGCTCCAGCCGAGCCTGCGTTCGCTCGAGCGCTCGCCGGGGCAGCCGGGCAAGAAGCGGCAGGCGGAGCTCAGGCGGCTGCTCGATTATCTGGAAGCGGAAAGCCTGAGCCTGAAGGCCGTCGAGGACCGTCTGGCGAAGTTGACCAGAGCGTCGGAGCGGGATCATCGCGCTCTCTCCGGGATCGTGGACCATCTCCTGCACGACGTGAAGGAGATACACATGCTGCCCTTCTCGTCGCTGCTCGGCGGCTTGCCGCGGCTGGCCCGCGAGCTGGCGCACGATCAGGGCAAAGAGGTGAAGCTGACGATTTCCGGCGGCGACATCGAAATCGACCGCCGCATCGTCGAGGAGATCAAGGATCCGCTCACTCATCTGCTCAGGAACAGCATAGACCACGGCATCGAGCATCCGGCGGCGCGGGAAGCGGGCAACAAGCCCGCTCGGGGAGCGATCAGCATCGCGGTCGCGCAGAAGGACAGCAACAAGGTCGAGATTGTGTTCGCCGACGATGGGGCGGGCATAGACGTGGCGAGGCTCAAGGCGGCGGCGGCCCGGCTGGGGCTGGTCTCGCGCCAGGACCTGGAGAATCTGGACGAGCGGGAGGCGCTGGCGCTGAGCTTCCGCTCCGGACTGTCCACCAGCGTCAGGGTCAGCGATCTTTCCGGCCGGGGCCTGGGGCTCGCGATCGTGCGGGAGAAGATCGAGCGGCTCTCGGGCAGCATCGTCATCGAGACACGGCCGGGGCAGGGCACCCGCTTCCGCATCGTGCTGCCGCTGACCTTGGCCACCTTCCGCGGCGTCCTGGTCCGCGCCGCGGAGCAGAGCTTCATCATTCCGGCGGTGCACGTCGAGCGGGTGGCACGGCTTGCCGCCCAGGACATCCGGACCCTGGAAAACCGCGACACCATGCCGCTGGACGGGCAGGCGGTGTCTCTGGTGGGACTGGGCGACGTGCTGGAACTGCCGCGCAGCGTTTCGGGCGGAGCGGCGGAAAGCCTGTCCGTCGTCGTCCTGGGATTGGGTCTGGAGCGCATCGCCTTCCGCGTCGATGCGGTCGTCGCCGAACAGGAGGTACTGGTCAAGAGCCTGGGGCGGCAGCTCGCGCGCGTGCGCAACCTGGCCGGCGCCAGCGTCCTGGGCACGGGACAGGTGGTGGCGGTGCTGAACGTC
>DATKVJ010000153.1:0-24280 GCA_035530135.1 Rhodocyclaceae bacterium
CTGGTGAAGGTTCCCGTATTCGCCCGCCTCGGGATCGCCGATCGCCCGACTCACCAAACCGGGAGCGCAGTGAAGTCCGATCTGACCTCGCAGATCGCCCAGCGATCCTATCAACTCTACGAGCAGCGAGGCCGCCAGGAAGGGTTAGCCGCGCAGGACTGGGATCAAGCCGAGCGAGAGATCCGGAGCGCCGAAGCCGATAGATGAACGCTACCAGCCCCAGCTCGGCGAACCTCGGCGTGGTCGTCACGGTGCGCGCGCCGGCCGACCACGACCGGACCGTGGCGCTGGGCTCATGCGCGTGCTTGCGCGCCGCCGTGCCGGGGAACCGATGAATCGCGCCGGCCCGGAATCTTGCCGCTGGCATGCGTTTGCCGACGAGCGGGCCCTGCAACAAGCGGCGCTTGAGACCATCCTGGCCGTCGCGGCACGGGCCATTCGGCAGCGCGGCCGATTCCACCTGGTGCTCGCCGGCGGCAACACGCCGCGCGAAGTGTATCGCGGCCTAGGCGCGGCCCGAGCCGACTGGTCCGCGTGGCACATCTATTTCGGCGACGAGCGCTGCCTGGCGCCGGACGCTGCGGCGCGCAACTCGCGCATGGCCGCGGCGGTCTGGCTCGACCGCGTGCCCATCCCCGCCACGCAGCGGCACCCGATACCGGGGGAGCTGGGCGCGCTGCAGGCGGCCAGAAGCTACGCCGAAACGCTGCGCCCGGTCGGCGACTTCGATCTGGTGCTGCTCGGCCTGGGCGAGGACGGCCACACGGCCAGCCTGTTTCCCGGGCACGAGTGGGGGACGGCGCCCGGGTCGCCGGATACGCTGGCGGTGTTCGACGCACCCAAGCCGCCGCCGCAGCGCGTGTCCTTGAGCGCGGCGCGGCTCGGCCGGGCGCGGCGAGTGCTATTTCTGGTCAGCGGCGAGTCCAAACACGGGGCGGTGGCAAAGTGGCGCGCCGGCGAAGACATTCCGGCGCGGGCGATCGTGCCGGCGGCCGGTGTCGATGTGCTGGTGGCGTCCGCGCTGCTCATGCCCTTGGTCGTCTAGATTGGATATGACGCCGATTCGGTGAGCTGAAGGGCTTCACCGCCGATCTGAGACCGAGCAGAAAACCAGCGTCATGTCGATGGCATGCTCTAATTCCCTGAGCGGGAAAGGGAATCCCGGTTGCCCACAGTTTTTGTGGATAAGGCTGTGGATAGGGGCCGAAAATCCGGCGCCGCGCCGCGCCGGAACTGGCGCGCTGTCACCTTGCTGAAACATTCGGCAATACTTTTGGCGCGATGAAAAGCGCCGCAGCCTCGATGTTCGTGACCGGGAAGTTTTTGCGCGTTTTTCGGAGATTCATCAATGCTTATGAATTGAAACCATTTAACATTATAATAAATAAGGTTATAGTATCACCAGGGGTCTATACGGATCGAACACTTGCGCACTACGGAAAAAGATCGGGAAGCGCCGCCGGACGGGAATCTTTGCGCGCGCTCGAGCGCCGCGCAGACCGTGCTCTACTACCACGATGACCAGGCGAGGGTCGGGGAACTGCGGGCCTTCCTGGAACGCCGCTTCGCCAGGCTGCTGATCGCCGAACACGACTTCGCGGCACTGGCGCTGCTGCGCCGGCACCTGCCCGATCTGGTCGTGGCGGACCTGACGTTTTGCACCGGCCATGACCTGTTGTTGTTCCAGGCCCTGCGCCAGCTCGACCCGGCCATCCCGCTGCTGATCGCCACCCCCGACGGCGATCGGCACGCGCGCCTGTCGGGACTCGACCCGCGGCCGACCCGCTACCTGGAGCGGCCGATCGATATCGCACTTTTGGCGTCGCTGTTGGACCAGGTTCAGGTGCAGCGCTGAAGTCCGCCGGCTGCCGGCCGTGCGCCGGTGTGGCCAGTGTGGTAAGGTCGCCGCTCAAAAACTGGCGGGGGCCGAGGCTGGCTGGTTCGCCCGGCGCGCCCGCCTGACCCCGCCGAACGCTTCACGGACGAGACCCACGAGCGCTTATGGCCTCCATCGACAGACTGTGCATTGCGGCCGAGATCGGGCTGGACCGCGCGGAAATCGCCGAGCGCAAGCGCTGCCTCGAGTTCGGCGCGAGCGATGTCGCGCTCCTCACGGAACTCCGCGGGTGGCTCGAGCCGGCGGGCGGCGCCGTGGTCGACGCCGTCTTCGAGCGGCTCTCGCAGTGCTCCCCGCTGCCGGGCGGCGAAGCGCTGGCGACGCGTCTCAAGACCGCCCTGGCCCGCTGTCTCGGCGGCCTGACCCGGGGCGAGCTGGGGGAGGGCTATGTCCTCGACCGGTTGGAACTGGGCTGCCTCTGCCAGCGCGCGGGCCTCGCGCCGAAGCGGCTGATCGCGCTCTATCGCCAGTACCTCGCCGCGCTGTTCGGTCTCGCCGCGCGGGCCATGCCGGGCGACGGCCTGCGCCAGGCGGCGGCTTGCGATGCGGCGCTCAAGCTGGCGGCGCTCGACATCGGCCTGGTCCTGGACGGTCACGCCCACTTCGAGCAGCGCGCCCTGCGCGAGAGCGAGGAGCGCTTCCGTAGTCTCGCGGCGCTCTCTTCCGACTCGGTCTGGGAGCAGGACGATCGGCTCCGCTACACCTTCCGCAGCAACACCGTCTTGAGCGACGGACGCGACTCGGCAGCCTTCATCGGCAAGACCCGCTGGGAGCTGCCCATCGTCGGCGTCAGCGCTGAACAATGGGCCGAGCACCGGGCGCTGCTGGCCGCGCATCAGCCGTTCCACGACTGGGAATACCGGACCCGCGACCAAGACGGCACGATCAGCTGGCACAGCAGCAGCGGTTCGCCGCTGTTCGACGCCCAGGGCAGATTCAAGGGTTACCGCGGCGTCGGCCGTAACATCACCGCGAGGAAGCGGGCGGAAGAAGCGATGCGGCTGCGCGAGCGGGCGATCGAGGCGAGCATCAACGGCGTCATCATGATCAAGGCGTCGAAGGATGAGGACAACCCGATCATCTACGCCAATCCGGCCTTCGAGCGCATGTCGGGCTATTCGGAGGAGGAGGTGATCGGGCGCAACTCGCGCTTCCTGTTCGGCGAGGATCTGGACCAGCCCGACATCGAGCGGCTGCGCGAGGCGACGCGCAAGGGTGAGGAAGCCCAGGTCGTGGTGCGCAACTACAAGAAGGACGGCAGCCCCTATTGGATCGACCTGTCCGCGGCGCCGGTCCATGACGAGGAAGGGCGGCTCACGCATTTCATCAACGTCTTCAACGACGTCACCGAGCGCATGAACTACCAAGCGGCGCTGGAGCGCCAGGCGAACCACGACGCGCTCACCGGGCTCGCCAACCGCAATCTGCTCAACGACCGGCTGGAGCACGCCATCGCGCTGGCGGAGCGGCACGGCAAGACCATGGCGGTCATTTTCATCGACCTCGATCGTTTCAAGGACGTGAACGATAGTCTGGGCCACGACGTCGGCGACCAGTTGCTGAAGAACGTGGCGGTCGCGGTGTCCGGCTGCGTCCGCGACGTCGATACCGTCGCCCGCGTCGGCGGCGACGAGTTCGTGTTGATCCTCGCCGAGGCGGAGTCCGAGAACGACGTGGTGATCGCCATGGGCCGGATCCTGGCGGCGGTGTCCGGCCAATACCAGGTCGCCGGACACGAGCTGCACGTCGGCTGCAGCATCGGCGCGAGTCTCTACCCGCGCGACGGGCGGGACGTCGGCACCCTGCTCAAGAATGCCGACGCCGCGATGTACCGCGCCAAGGAGGGCGGCCGCAACCGCTTCCAGTTCTATCAGGAAGAGATGAACGCCCGGCTGAGCCAGCGCCTCTCGCTGGAGACCAAGCTGCGCCACGCCCTGGAACGGCAGGAATTGCTGCTCCATTACCAGCCGCAGATCTCCCTGGACAGCGGTGCGATCGTCGGCATGGAGGCGCTGCTGCGCTGGCAGCATCCGGAGCTCGGCCTGGTGTCGCCGGCACGGTTCATCGCCATCGCCGAAGACACCGGCCTGATCGTGCCGATCGGGAAATGGGTACTCGAATCCGCCTGCGCCCAGGCCAGGGCTTGGCAGGAGGCCGGGCTGCCGCGGCTCAGGATGGCGGTGAACATCTCCGCCCGGCAGTTCCGGCACAAGGGCCTGGTCGATGCGATCCGGCGGGTGCTGGAGCGCACCGGGCTCGAGCCCGGGCTGCTCGAAGTCGAGATCACCGAGAGCATGGCGATGCACGATCCCGAGGAGACCCTGCGCCTGCTCGGGGGTCTCAAGGAGAGCGGCCTGCGCATCGCCCTGGACGACTTCGGCACGGGCTTTTCCAGTCTCAGCTACCTGAAGCGCTTTCCCATCGACGTGCTGAAGATCGACCAGTCCTTCGTCAGCGGCATCGCCGGTGACAGGCACGACGCGGCGATCGTCCGGACGGTGATCGGCCTGGCGCGCAGCCTCGGCCTGCAGATCACCGCGGAGGGCGTGGAGACCGCGGAGCAGGCGGGCTTGCTCCGCGCCTGGACCTGCGACGACGCCCAAGGCTACCACTTCAGCTCGCCGCTTTGCGCGGGGGACGCCACCGCGCTGCTGCAGCAAGGCCGGAGATTCGAGACCCGGGAACCCGGCATCGCGACGGCGAGCAAGGTCCAGCGGCGATAGAATAGTCTCCCCGCGTCCGTCCCCGCCCCGGGCGGGGCGCGCCAAGAGCCCCCATCGGACCAGCACCCATGTTGCGACTGACCGAAGTCAAGCTGCCTCTCGACCATCCCGAGAGCGAGATCCGGGCCGCCATCGTCAGGCGCCTGGGCATCGCGGCGGCGGACCTCGTCGCCTACAGCGTTTTCCGCCGCGGCATAGACGCGCGCAAGTCCGCGGCCATCGCGTTCATCTACACGCTGGATGTCGAACTCAGGGACGAGGCGGGCGTGCTGGCGGCGCTGAAGGACGACCGCCACGTCGCGGTCGCGCCGGACACCGGCTACCGCTTCGTCGCCCGGGCGACGCCGGGATTGCAGTCGCGGCCGGTGGTCATCGGCACCGGACCGTGCGGGCTGTTCGCCGGGCTGCTGCTCGCCCAGATGGGCTTTCGTCCGATCATCCTGGAGCGCGGCAAGCCGGTGCGCGAGCGCACCAAGGACACCTTCGGGCTGTGGCGGCAGGGCCGGCTCGATCCCGAGTCCAACGTGCAGTTCGGGGAGGGCGGCGCCGGGACCTTCTCCGACGGCAAGCTGCACAGCCAGATCAAGGATCCCGGGCAGCGCGGGCGCAAGGTGCTGACCGAGTTCGTCGCCGCCGGCGCTCCCGCCGAGATCCTCTACCTCTCCAAGCCCCACGTCGGCACCTTCAGGCTGGTGGCCGTGGTCGAGCACATGCGCGCGGCCATCGTCGCGCTCGGCGGGGAAATCCGCTTCCGGAGCAAGGTCGAGGATCTCGACATCGAGGCGTCGGCGGGCGGCGGCCGCATCCGCGGCGTGCTGCTCGCGGGCGGCGAGCGCATCCCCTGCGATCACGTCGTGCTCGCCGTCGGCCACAGCGCCCGCGACACCTTCCAGATGCTCTTCGACCGCGGCGTCGCGATCGAGGCCAAGCCCTTCTCCATCGGCTTGCGCATCGAGCATCCGCAATCGCTGATCGATCGCGCGCGTTTCGGCAAGCACGCCGGTCACCCGCTGCTCGGCGCCGCCGACTACAAGCTGGTGCATCACGCGCGCAACGGCCGCTCGGTCTACAGCTTCTGCATGTGCCCGGGCGGCACCGTGGTGGCGGCCGCTTCCGAGCCGGGGCGGGTGGTGACCAACGGCATGAGCCAGTATTCGCGCAACGAGCGCAATGCCAACAGCGCCATCGTCGTCGGCGTCACACCCGCCGACTATCCCGGCCATCCTCTCGCCGGCGTGGCCTTCCAGCGCCATTGGGAGGAACGCGCCTTCGCCGCCGGCGGCGCGAACTACGCCGCTCCGGCGCAGCGGCTGGGCGACTTCCTCAAGGGCGTCCCCTCGGCAGCGTCGGGCAGCGTCCTGCCTTCCTATCGACCGGGCGTGCTGATGACCGATCTGGCCGACTGTCTGCCCGATTACGCCGTCGCGGCGCTGCGCGAGGCGATCCCGGCCTTCGACCGGCAGATCAGGGGCTTCGCCCAGGACGACGCCCTGCTGACCGGCGTCGAGACGCGCACCTCTTCGCCGATACGCATCCGCCGCGGCGAGGATTATCAGAGCGTGAATATCCGCGGGCTGTATCCGGCAGGGGAGGGCGCGGGCTACGCGGGAGGCATTCTCTCCGCGGCGGTCGACGGCATCAAGGTGGCGGAAGCCGTGGCCCTCGACGTGGTCGGCGGCTAAGACCCCGTCTGCGACACGGTCACGCCCCCGGCCGGGTCTCTGTTTGCGCCGACTTCGGTGCCGGCAACGCGCCATGGGGTAGAATTTGGCCCGGGGAGCGAATTCCTGTCAGATCCGGTGCGGCGCCGGGCGCTCGAGAACAGGTCAACACTGTCGATGGCAGTAGAAGGATGGCAATGAAGTGTGTGGATGATTTCCGCCTGCGGTTCGGCAAGCAGGAACTGGTGCCGATCATCATCGGCGGCATGGGCGTCGATATCTCGACGGCGGAACTGGCCCTGGAGGCGGCGCGCCTGGGCGGCATCGGGCACATTTCCGACGCCATGGTGCCGACCGTGTCGGATCGGCGCTTCAAGACGCACTTCGTCAAGGAGAAGCTCAAGCTCTACAAGTACAACGTCGCCAGCTCCGACAAGTCCGCGGTGCTGTTCGATCTCGGGCGGCTGGCCGAAGCCACGCACAACCACGTCGGTCGGACCATGGAGGCCAAGGGCGGCAGCGGCCTGATCTTCGTCAACTGCATGGAAAAGCTGACCATGAACGCGCCGCGCGAGACGCTGCGCGTGCGCCTGACCGCGGCGCTGGACGCCGGCATCGACGGCATCACGCTCTCCGCCGGGCTGCATCTGGGCTCGTTTGGCCTGATCGAGGACCATCCGCGCTTTCGCGACGCCAAGCTCGGCATCATCGTCTCCTCGCTGCGGGCGCTGCAGCTCTTCCTGCGCAAGAACGCCAGGTTGAAGCGGCTGCCCGACTACGTCGTCGTCGAGGGACCGCTCGCCGGCGGGCACCTGGGCTTCGGCATGGACTGGGCCAAGTACGACCTCGCCGTGATCATGGCGGAGATCCAGGCATACTTCAAGGCGGAGCATCTGGATATTCCGCTGATTCCCGCGGGCGGCATTTTCACCGGCGGCCAGGCCGCATCCTTCCTCGACAGCGGCGCCGCGGCGGTGCAGGTCGCGACGCGCTTCACCGTGACCCGGGAGTGCGGCTTGCCGCCGGCGGTGCAGCAGGAATACTTCAGGGCGGGCGAGGACGACATCGAGGTCAATACCATTTCGCCGACCGGCTATCCGATGCGCATGCTGAAGAACAGCCCGGCGATCGGTTCGGGCATCCGGCCCAACTGCGAGGCCTTCGGCTACCTGCTCGACGGCTCGGGCAATTGCGCCTACATCACCGCCTACAACCGCGAGCTGCTGGCCCATCCGAAGCTCCGCCACGGCTCGATCAAGCTCTCGGTGAAGGACAAGACCTGCCTGTGCACCCACATGCGCAACTTCGACTGCTGGACCTGCGGCCACTACACCTACCGCCTCAAGGACACGACGCGGCTGCTCCCCGACGGCAGCTACCAGATCCTCTCCGCCGAGCACGTGTTCCACGACTATCAGTTCAGCACCGAGCAGCAGATCGCCCTGCCGGCCTGACAGATCGGGCTTGACAGTCGCCGGTACGCGGCGTAAATTCCGCGCGTCTTCATTTCAGGGAATCCGCCTTGGACAGTAGCAGATGTAGCGGCATCCGAGCCTAGCGCCTCAAAGCTTCTGTAACACAGTATTCCTATACTGCTCACGAGGCTTTCCCGCCGGGCAAAGAGCTTGGGGAAGATCGGAGCAGTCATTCACGGCGTCCTGCCGTGGATCGCAGCCCAATCACTTGTTAAGTTAAACGCACGCCGTGCCGACGATGCCAGTCGCACGGCTTGCCGAGGTATTCGGAACAGGGTGACGTAGATGGCGCTGAAAACCACAGGAATGACCGGGTCGGTCGGCAAGCAGCAGGCCGAACTGCTCGATATCGCCCGGCTGTCCGCCGAAGAGGTGCTGGCCCGGCTCGAAGCCTCGCCGGAGGGTCTGCTCGACCGCGAAGCCGAAGAGCGGCTGGAGCAATACGGTCCGAACGCGGTCGCCCACGAGCAGAAGAAGAGCGCGCCGCGCCAGTTGCTTGAGCACTTCGCGACGCCGCTGTCGCTGCTCCTCTTGGGGCTCGCCACCGTATCCTTCGCGACCGGCGAGGTCAAGGGCGCGGTGGTGATCTCGATCATGGTGGTGCTCTCGGGGCTGCTCTCCTTCATCCAGGAATTCCGCTCCAACAAGGCCGCCGAGAAGCTGCGCGAGATGGTCAGCACCACCGCCTCGGTGCTGCGCAAGGACGTGACCGCGGGGGTGCCCGAGGAGGTCAATCGCCTGTTCGAGGTCAAGCTCAGGATCCGGCCCTCGCACACCACCGAGGTGCCGATGAGTCAGGTGGTGCCAGGCGACATCATCCATCTCTCGGCCGGCGACATGATTCCGGCCGACCTGCGCATCCTCTCGGCGAAGGACCTGTTCGTGAACGAGGCCGCGCTCACCGGCGAGGCCATGCCCAAGGAGAAGTTCTTCGGCCCGGCGAGCCCCGAGCTCAAGTCGGTGCTGGAGCTGCCCAACATCTGCTTCATGGGCACCAACGTGGTCTCCGGCACCTCGGTCGCGGTGGTCGCCGCCACCGGCAGCCGCACCTATTTCGGCTCGATCGCGCAGACCGTCTCGGCGACGCGCCAGCAGACCAGCTTCGACCTGGGCATCCGCAATTTCACCTGGCTGATGATCCGCTTCATGCTGGTGATGGTGCCGCTGGTGTTCCTGATCAACGGTTTCTCCAAGGGCGACTGGATGGAAGCGCTGCTGTTCGCGGTCGCGGTGGCGGTCGGCTTGACCCCGGAGATGCTGCCGATGATCGTGACCATCAACCTGGCCAAGGGCGCCATCGCGATGTCGCGCAAGAAGGTCATCGTCAAGCGCCTGAACTCGATCCAGAATTTCGGCGCGATGGACGTGCTGTGCACCGACAAGACCGGCACCCTGACCCAGGACAAGGTGTTCCTGGAGCGGCACGTCGACATCGCCGGCAACGAGAGCGAGCACGTGCTCGAATACGCCTACTTGAACAGCCATTACCAGTCCGGCTTGAGGAACCTGCTCGACGTGGCGGTGCTGGAGCACGCCGAGGTCCGGGAGAAGCTCCACGTCGCCGAGCGCTTCGCCAAGGTCGATGAGATTCCCTTCGACTTCCAGCGCCGGCGCATGTCGGTGGTGGTCGAGGAGCGAGGCGGCAAGCACATCCTGATCTGCAAGGGTGCGGTCGAGGAGGTCTTCAACGTGTGCACGCGCACCGAGCTCGCCGGCACGGTGGTTCCCGCCGAGCGCAACCATCTCGAAGAGTTGCGCGCTGTCGTCAATGAACTGAACGAGGACGGTTTCCGCGTCATCGCCGTGGCCTACAAGGAATTGCCCGTCGGCCAGAAGACCTACACCCTGGCGGACGAGTCCGACCTGATCCTGACCGGCTACATCGCCTTCCTCGATCCGCCCAAGGAGACCGCCGCGGCGGCCATCGCCATGCTGCGCCAGCACGGCGTCACGGTGAAGATCCTGACCGGCGACAACGAGGTGGTGACGCGCAAGGTCTGCCGCGAGGTCGGCCTCGAGGTAGATCACGTGGCGCTGGGCAGCGAGATCGAAGCGCTCTCGGACCTGGCGCTGGCCGAACTGGCCGAGGAGGTGTCGGTGTTCGCCAAGCTCTCGCCGCAGCAGAAGGCGCGGGTGATCAAGGCGCTGCACCTGAAGGGCCACGTGGTCGGCTTCCTCGGCGACGGCATCAACGACGGCCCGGCCCTGAGGGCCGCCGACGTCGGCATCTCGGTCGACACCGCGGTGGACATCGCCAAGGAATCGGCCGACATCATCCTGCTGGAGAAGAGCCTGATGATTCTGGAGGAGGGGATCATCGAGGGCCGCAAGGTGTTCGGCAACATCGTCAAGTACATCAAGATGGGCGCCTCGTCCAACTTCGGCAACATGTTCTCGGTGATCGGCGCTTCGGCCTTCCTGCCCTTCCTGCCGATGGCGCCGGTGCAGATCCTGTTCAACAACCTGCTCTACGACTTCTCGCAGACGGCGGTGGCGACCGACAGCGTCGATGAGGAATACGTCAGGCTGCCGCGCAAGTGGGACATCGGCAACATCGCGCGCTTCATGTTCTTCATCGGTCCGATCAGCTCGATCTTCGACTACGCGACCTTCTTCACCATGATCTATTTCTTCGGCGCCTGGAACGATCCGGCACTGTTCCAGGCCGGCTGGTTCGTCGAATCCTTGCTCTCCCAGACCCTGATCGTCCACGTCATCCGCACCGGCCGGATTCCCTTCATCCAGAGCAAGGCCAGCGTCCCGCTGATGGTGATGACCGGGGTGATCTGCGCGATCGGCGTGGCGCTGCCCTATTCGCAGTTCGCCCACGCCCTGGACCTGGTGGCTCTGCCCATCCACTACTGGTTCGCGCTGGCGGCGATTCTGCTCGGTTACATGACCTTGACCCAGCTGGTCAAGACCTGGCTGATCCGCCGCTTCGGCCTGGGCTGAATCCGTCCTACAGGGGTTTGGCGCCCAGGCGTTTGGACAGGACCCGGGAGAATTCCAGCACGGCGGCGATCTCGGGCTGATCGCGGCCCGGCTCACCGTCGCGCTTCAAGGTGCTGACGGCGACCGCGGCGATGGCGCGGCTGCCCGACGCGTCGAACACCGGAGCGCCGATGCAGCGCATGCCTTCCCGCGTCTCCTCGTCGTCGATGGAGTAGCCCTTGAGGCGCGCCTCGTGCAGGTCGGCGAGCAGACCCTTCAGGGTCTTGTGGCTGTGCGGCGTCAGCCGGCGCAGCGGGACGCCGCGGTAGAGGGCGCGCACGCGCTCGTCGGACAGCGTGGACAACAGCGCTTTGCCGGTGGCCGTGCAGTTGGCGGGCAGGCGCATGCCGATGCGGTAGGTGACGCCCAGGGGCGAATCGCCGTTGCGGCAGGCGATGTAGACCACGTCGGTGCCATCTTGCAGCGCCAGCACCACGCCCTCGCCGGGCAGCATCGCCAGCGCGTCCCAGGTGCTGGCGAATTCTTGGGTCAGATCGATGTTGGCGAGATAGGCGTGGGCCAGATCGACGAGGTGCGTCCCGAGCTGATAGGCGCCGTTGTCTACACGGCGCACCAGGCCGGTACGGGCCAGAGAGGTGGCCAGGGCCAGGACGCTGCTCTTGGGCAGTGCGAGGCGGGCGGTGAGCTCGGCCAGCGACAGCGGCTCCCTTGACCCGGCCAGCGTGTCGAGGATCTGGACGGCTCTCAACACCGAAGGCACGGCGCCCTTGGGCAGAGGGCTCTTGTCGATCTGGGCGGGATTCGGTGTTGACATGGGTTCCGGGAGGGACGTATTCTTCGTGCACATTCTAGCATGACGTTCAGTATCCTGTACGATGACCGAGGCGCTGGCAAGCTGATGATGAACCCGATTCCCGATCCCACGTCCGTTGCGGCCCTCGGCCATTTCATCGGTGGCGCGCCGGTCGCCGGCGCGAGCGGCCGCTGGAACGATGTCTTCGATCCGGCGAGCGGCGCCGTGACGGCGCGCGCGCCCCTGGCGAGCCGTGCCGAGACCGAGCGGGCGATCGCCGCCGCCGCCGCGGCATTCCCGAAATGGGCGGAGACGCCGCCGCTGCGCCGCGCCAGGATCTTGTTCAAGTTCAAGGAACTGATCGAGCGCCACGCCGACGAGCTCTCCGCCCTGATCAGCAGCGAACACGGCAAGGTGTTCACGGACGCCAAGGGCGAGCTGACCCGGGGCCTGGAGGTGGTCGAATTCGCCTGCGGCATGCCCCAGCTCTTGAAGGGGGAATACACCGAGCAGATCGGCAACGGCATCGACAGCTGGTCGCTGCGCCAGCCGCTGGGCGTGTGCGCCGGCATCACGCCGTTCAATTTTCCGGCGATGGTGCCGATGTGGATGTTCCCGGTGGCCATCGCCGCCGGCAATACCTTCGTCCTCAAGCCCTCCGAACGCGATCCCTCGACCAGCCTGCGGCTCGCCCAGTTCTTCTCCGAGGCGGGTCTGCCGGCCGGGGTATTCAACGTCGTCAATGGCGACAAGGAGGCGGTCGATACCTTGCTCGCCGACCCGCGGGTGGCGGCGGTGAGCTTCGTCGGCTCGACCCCGGTCGCCGAGTACATCTACGCCACCGGCGCTGCCCACGGCAAGCGCGTGCAGGCCCTGGGCGGCGCCAAGAACCACATGGTGGTGCTGCCCGACGCCGACCTCGACCAGACCGTGGACAACCTCGTCGGCGCCGCCTACGGCTCCGCCGGCGAACGCTGCATGGCGATCTCGGTGGCGGTGGCGGTGGGCGAGGTCGCCGACACACTGGTGGCGCGCCTGGCCGAGCGCGCACGCACCCTGAAGATCGGGCCGGGCACCGATCCCGAGGCGGAGATGGGTCCGCTGGTGACCCGCGCGCACTACGACAAGGTGCGCGGCTACGTGGACCTCGGCCTCAGTGAGGGCGCCGAACTGGTGGTCGACGGCCGCGACTTCGTGCTCCCCGGCCGCGAGCGGGGTTTCTATCTCGGCGGCTGCCTGTTCGACCGGGTCACGCCCGCGATGCGCCTGTACCGGGAGGAGATCTTCGGGCCGGTGCTGTGCGTGGTGCGCGTGCCCGACTTCGAGTCCGCGGTGAACCTCATCAACGCCCACGAGTTCGGCAACGGCACCGCGATCTTCACCCGCAACGGCAACGCCGCCCGCGAATTCGCCCGGCGCATCCAGGTCGGCATGGTCGGCATCAACGTGCCGATCCCGGTGCCGATGGCCTTCCACAGCTTCGGCGGCTGGAAGCGCTCGCTGTTCGGCGACCACTCGGTGCACGGTCCCGAGGGCGTGCGCTTCTACACCAAGCTGAAGACGGTGACGGCGCGCTGGCCGACCGGCGTGGCCGGCGACAATTCCTTCGTCATGCCGACCAACGGATGATGCCGGCTAAAATTCTGGTCACCCGCGCGGTGTTCCCCGAAGTGCTGGCGCGTCTCGCGGCGCACTTCGAGGTCGATTACCACGACTTCGACGAGCCGCTCGCGCCCTCGGCGCTGGCGGCGCGGCTGGCGGACAAGGCCGGGGCGCTGACGATGCCGACCGATCGCGTCGACGCCGAACTGCTCGCCGCCTGCCCGCAACTGCGCGCGGTCTGCAACGGCGCCGTCGGCCACAACAACTTCGACCTGGAAGCCATGAGCCGCGCCGGGGTGATGGCCACCAACACCCCCGGCGTCCTCGACGACACCACCGCCGATCTGGCCTGGAGCCTGCTGCTCGCCAGCGCGCGGCGCGTCGTCGCCGCCGACCAATGGGTGCGCGCCGGGCGCTGGGACGGCTGGCGGCTCCAGGGTTGGCTGGGCCAGGACGTGCATCACGCCACCCTCGGCATCCTCGGCATGGGGCGCATCGGCCAAGCCGTGGCGCGGCGGGCGGCGGGTTTCTCGATGCGGGTGATCTATCACAACCGCCACCGGCTGCCCGAGGCGAACGAACGCGAATGCAACGCAACTTGGGTGGATAAGACGACGCTGCTCTCTGATGCGGACTTTCTGGTGCTGGTGCTGCCCTACACGCCGGGCTCGCACCACATCATCGGCGCCGCCGAATTGGCGCTGATGAAGCCGGGCGCGCATCTGATCAACATCGCGCGCGGCGGCATCGTGGACGACGATGCGTTGATCGGCGCGCTGGCGGCGCGTCGCATCGGGGGCGCGGGGCTCGACGTGTTCGAGGGCGAGCCGACGCTCGACCCGCGCTTCTTCGCGCTCGACAACGTGGTGCTGACGCCGCACATCGGTTCCGCGTCGGCGGCCACGCGCATGAAGATGGCGATGCTGGCGGCGGACAACCTGATCGCCGCGCTCACCGGCGGCCATCCGCCCAATCTGCTCAACCCGGAGGTGCGCGCGTGCTGACCCTGAACGAAGCGAAGCGGATAGCGGCGGCGGCGCGCGTCGAGGCGGAGAAGAACGGCTGGACGGTGGTCATTGCGATCGTCGATGACGGCGGCCACCTGATGTATCTGGAACGGATGGACGGCACGCAAAAGGCTTCGATCCGGATCGCCGAAGAAAAGGCCAGGACCGCGATCCTGTTCAAGCGTCCGACCAAGGTCTTCGAGGACGCGGTCGCGGCCGGGCGCGTCTCCGTGCTCGGCCTGCCCGGCGCGCTGCCGATCGAGGGCGGCCTGCCCCTGGTCAGAAGCGGCGATCACCTCGGTGCCATCGGCATCTCGGGTGTCCGCGCGCACCAGGACGGCGCCGTCGCCGCCGCCGGCGTGGCGGATTTCGATACCGCGGGAGCGCGCTGATGCGCTGCCCTTTCCTTGCTTCACATCTGAACTTCTGAGGGTATAGTCCACTTTTCAAGATTGACCGATTGCACCGATCAAGTGTCCGGGAAACCTGGTGCGGACCCAGCAATGGGGAAATTAGAGACACGGTTCGAGGAGTTTAAGACCATCGCTGTGGTGGCGAGCTGCCCGGGAGAGCGGTTCCCGACGGGCGGGTCGGCGTCGCGGCGATACCAACGAAGCAGGATCCACCAAAAGGAGGTTGCACATGTCTGATAAGAACTTGTTGGAGACGAAAATCAGCCGTCGCGGCGTGATCAAGGCGGCTGCCGCTGCCGGCGCGCTGCAGGTCGGCGCACCGTTCATCGGCAACGCGCGCGCCGCCGAGCCGGTCAAGATCGGCCTGGACAACCCGCTCACCGGCACCTATGCCGCCGTCGGCAAGAACGAGATGATCGGCTGCCAGCTCGCCATCGAGCAGATCAACGCCAAGGGCGGCATACTCGGCCGGCCGGCCGAGCTCCTGGTCGAGGACTCGACCAGCGGTGATGCCGGCACGGCGGTGCAGAAGGCGCGCAAGCTGATCGAGCGCGACAAGGTGAGCTTCCTGCTCGGCAACGTCAATTCGGCGCTGGCGATGGCCATGGCCCAGGTCGCCTACGAGAAGGGCGTGATCCACGTCGTGCCCGGCGGCCACACCGATGCCGTCACCGGCGCCAGCTGCCACTGGAACGTGTTCCGGGTCTGCAACACCACCCAGATGGAAGCCTACGCGGTGGGCCCCGAGCTGCTCAAGAAGGGCGGCAAGAAGTGGTACTTCATCACCCCCGACTACGCCTTCGGCCACACCCTCCAGGCCGGCCTGGAGAAAGCCGCGGCCAAGATCGGCGCGGTCAAGGTGGGTGGCGACCTGACGCCGCTCGGTACCACGGATTTCTCCTCCTACCTGATCAAGGCCCAGGCGGCGAAGCCCGACGTGATCATCTTCCTGACCCAGGGCAACGACATGATCAACGCCCTGAAGCAGGCGGTGCAGTTCGGCCTGGAGAAGCGCTTCCACCTGGCCGGCGCCCAGCAGGAGCTCGAGGCGCTCGAAGGCCTGCCGCCCGAGGCGCGCATCGGCACCTGGGTGTTCGAGTGGTACTGGAACCAGCCGGGGGTGCCGCACGTCGCGGAATTCGTCGCCGCAATCAAGAAGAAGACCGGCCGGGTGCCGACCGCCCGCACCTGGTTCGGCTTTGCCTCGACCTGGACCTGCGCGCTGGCCGCCAACTCCGCCAAGTCGCTCGACGCACGCAAGATGGCCAAGGCACTGCAGGGCATGAAGCTGCCGCCGGAAGTGGGCCTGATGCCGGAGCAGCCGTTCTTCCGGGCCGGCCAGAATCAGCTGATTCCCACGCTCTACGTGGGCAATGCCCGGGCCAAGGGCCCCGCGGGCCCGGACGACCTGTTCAACGTCACCGAGGTCGTCAAGGGTACCGATGTCGCCGGCACCCTCGAGGAGTCCGGCTGCAAGATGGTTTGGCCCACCTGAACGCTGCTTGGCTAACCTGAAACGTCCGGGACCGGGCGTCGCGCGTTTGGCGGCGACCGGCCCCGGGCTGTGCCGCTTCGCCCCGGTCGTCTCGGCCGGCGCGGCGCGCGGCGGACTTCACTTGGTGGATAGGTGTGACCCTCCATGACCCAGTTGATCCTGTTTAACGCATTTAACGGGCTGATCGTCGGCGCATTTTATGCGCTGATGGCCCTCGGTCTGTCGCTGATCTTGAATCTCAGCGGCGTGATCAATTTCGCCCACGGCGGCTTCCTGGCGATCGGTGCCTACATCGCCTATTCGCTCATTCCCTACGTCGGCTTTTGGGGCGGGCTGCTGCTGGCACCCATCCTGACCGCGCTGATCGGTCTCGTCGTCGAGCGCTTCCTGATCCGCCGCCTGTACCAGCGCGACCCGCTCTACAGCCTGCTCCTGACCTTCGGTCTGGCCTACATCCTGGAGGACGGGACGCGCTACATCTGGGGTGCGCAGAGCCTGCCCTACCCGGTGCCCGACTGGCTGACCACGCCCTTGTCCACCGAGTTCTTCTTCCTGACCGGCTATCGCCTGTTCATGGTCGTCCTGGTCGCGGCGGCGGTCGGCGCGCTGTTCTACATCCTCTCCCGCACCCGCTTGGGGATGCGCATCCGCGCCGGCACCGCGGATCTGGAGACGGTGTCGGTGTTAGGCGTCAATGTCCGCCTGCTGCGCAACCTGAATTTCGGCCTGGGCATCTATCTCGCCGGCCTAGCCGGGGTGCTGGCGGCGGGCATGCTAGGCCTCGATCCGACCATCGGCAGCTCGCTGATCATGCCGAGCTTCGTCGCGATCATCGTCGGCGGTCTGGGCAGTCTGCCGGGTACGCTGCTGGGCGGCCTGCTGATCGGCGTCGCCTCGGGCCTGACCACGGTATTCTTTCCTTCGGCGACCGAGGCGGTGATGTACGTGATGATGGGTGCGGTGTTGCTGGTCAGGCCGCGCGGCCTGCTCGGCGAGGAAGGGAGGCTGCAATGAGCGATCTCAATCGACAACGGGCGGGTGCGGCGCTGGTCTGGCTGGTGCTCTTGACCATGCCCTACTGGATGGGGATGATCGGCGGCTACACCGAGCTCGGCACCCGGGTGCTGGTGCTCGGCCTGGCGGCGATGGCGCTCAATTTCCTGCTCGGCTTCACCGGCGTGTTGTCCTTCGGTCACGCCGCCTACTTCGGTCTGGGTGCCTACGGCGCGGGCATGGCCATCAAGTACCTGGCGCCGAGCACGCCGCTGTCCATCGTGGTCGGGGTCATCCTCGGAACGCTCGCCGGCGCCATCGTCGGTGCCCTGATCGTCAAGCTGCGCGGGGTCTATTTCGCCATGGTGACGATCGCCTTCGGCCAGGTCTTCTTCTTCATCGCCATCCGCTGGAACGCGGTGACCGGCGGCGACGACGGCCTGACCGGTTGGCATCGCCACGCCCTCGATCTGGGCTTCGGCAAGATCGACATCCTGGGCAGCGACAAGGCTTTCTATTATCTGGTGTTGCTGCTGTTCGCCATCGCCGTCGGCCTGATGGCGCTGCTGCTGCGCTCTCCCTTCGGCAGGACGCTCTTGGCGATCCGCGAGAACGAGCGGCGGGCGCGCTTCCTCGGCCTGCCGATCGAACAGCATATCTGGCTGTCCTTCGTCATTTCCTGCCTGTTCGCGAGCCTGGCCGGCACGATGTTCGCGCTGCTTTCCAACTTCATCGATCCGCGCGCGCTGCACTGGAGCCAGTCGGGAAATTTCGTGATCATGGCGGTGCTGGGCGGGATGCGCTCCTTCTGGGGACCGCTGGTCGGCGCGGCGATTTTCGTCGTGCTCCAGGACTTCGTCTCCAGTCACACCGAGAACTGGATGTCCGTCATCGGCCTGTTCTTCGTGCTCGTCGTGATGTTCTTCCCGCGCGGCGTGCTCGGCATGCTGCGGCGAAAGGCCAAGTCATGAGTCTCTTGAAAGTACAGAACGTCTCGCGGCATTTCGGCAGCCTGATCGCGGTCAATGGCGTCACGCTCACCGTCGAGCCGGGCGAGCTGCGCGCGGTGATCGGGCCCAACGGCGCCGGCAAGACCACCTTCTTCAACCTGATCAGCGGTTTCTTCCCGCCGAGCCAGGGCAAGATCCTGTTCGACGGCCAGGACATCACCGCGCTGCCGCCGCACAAGCGCGTGATCATGGGCATGGCGCGCACCTTCCAGATCACCGAGATCTTCCCCGAGTTGAACGTGCGCGAGAACCTGCGCATCCCGGTCGAGATCGCCTCGGGCCTGCGCCTGAGACCCTGGCTGAGCAAGAGCGCCGACGCCAAG
Organism: Rhodocyclaceae bacterium; assembly: GCA_035530135.1. Classification (GTDB taxonomy): domain Bacteria; phylum Pseudomonadota; class Gammaproteobacteria; order Burkholderiales; family Rhodocyclaceae; genus CAIYYX01. Next base: position 18,345 of record DATKVJ010000153.1, read on the forward strand.
ATCCGCGAGCGCGTGGCCGAGCTGATGGAACTGGGCGGGCTCACCGAGAAGGCGGACCGCCTGGTCGGCGAACTGTCGCACGGCGACCAGCGCGCCACCGAGATCATGATGTCGCTGGCGCTGAAGCCCAGGCTGCTCTTGCTCGACGAGCCGACCGCCGGCATGGGCGATCAGGAGACCTACGACATCAGCCGCTTGATTCGTCGCTTGCACCGGGACCAGGGGCTCACCATCGTCCTGATCGAGCACGACATGCGCGTGGTTTTCAATCTGGCCGACCGCATCATGGTGCTCGCCGAGGGCGCGGTGCTGGCCGAGGGCACGCCCGACGACATCGCCAACAGCGAAGTCGTCCAGGCGGCATATTTGGGGAAGGCGGCGGCATGAATATGCTCGAAGCGGAAGGCCTGCACACTTTTTACGGCAAGAGCCACATCCTGCACGGCGTCGGGCTGGTCGTCCGGGAGGGTGAAATCGTCACCCTGCTGGGCAGAAACGGCGCCGGCAAGACCACGACGCTGCGCAGCATCATGGGGCTCACCCGCGCGCGCGAGGGTTCGGTGCGCATCTTCGGGCAGGAGACGACCGCCTGGCCGCCCTACCGGATCGCCGCCACCGGGGTCGGCTACGTGCCCGAGGGCCGGCGCGTTTTCGCCGCCCTGACCGTCGAGGAGAACCTCAAGGTGCCGCTGGAGCGCCCGGGACCGTGGACCATTCCCCGGATCTACGGCCTGTTCCCGCGCCTGGAGGAACGCCGGCTGTCCAAGGGCGGGCAGCTCTCCGGCGGCGAGCAGGAAATGCTCGCGATCGCCCGGTCGCTGCTGCTCAATCCCAAGCTGCTGCTGCTCGACGAGCCTTCGCAAGGCCTGGCGCCGCTGATCGTCCAGGACGTGTTCAACGTCGTCGTGGCGATGCGCAAGGAGGGCATGTCGGTGCTGCTGGTCGAGCAGAACGTGCGCGCCGCGGTCGAGATCGCCGACCGCGCCTACGTGCTGGAAGACGGCGAGGTGGTCTATGAAGGCCCGGCCGCCGAGTTTGCAAAGGACGAGGAGCGGGTCAGGGCACTGGCCGGCGCCAGCGCCGAGAAGTGGGACGAGATGGATTAGTGCCCGTTTTGTCCCGGGAAGATTTTACCCGGGGCAATTACGGGCACTTATGCCGCGCAGCGGCGCCGGTGGCCTGTCCCCGGGGGTTCCAGCGACATTACGGGCACTTATGCCGCGCAGCGGCGTAGTGCCAATCCGCAGCGCTTGCCTGTCCCCGGGATGCTTTTACCCGGGGCAATTACGGGCATTTATGCTGCGAAGCAGTACTTATGCCGCGCAGCGGCGTGGTGCCGGATCGCCACGCCCCTTTGGGGCTCGCGCTGACGGACTTCTGCAGGTTGCCGCGCTACTGTCACCGCGAGGCCGAAGGCCGTGGCAATCGCAATGACGTGTACCCCGCGTCATTGCGAGCCGCAGGCGAAGCAATCTCTAGAAGTTGACGCTCTCGGCGACCTGGTCGAGCCCCCGGCCGGGGCCGCCGTTGCGACGAATGCGCAAGGGCAGGTACTGCTCGTCGATTCCCAGCCATAGCTCAAGGCCCGCGGCGCGGCTGCGCAGGTGCAGGACGCGCAGCAGCTTGCCGCCGACCGCGGTCCGCTCCTCGCCGACCACCTCGAAGTCCCGCCGCAGGATGCCGCCGCCAGAGGCGATCGCGGCGGTCAGGGGCTTGCCGTGCAGCACCGCCTGGCCGAGTTCGTAGGGCAGGCTCAGCTCGTCCTGGGTTCCCGCTTCGAGTTCGAGTTGGCGTGACGCCGCGCCGCCCGCGGTGATGGCGACGCGCAGCGCCTGCCAGTCGAAGCTGAGGACTGCGCCATCCGCCTCGTCCTGATAGTTGAGCGGCACGAGACCGTCGGCAGAGACCACGCCGCTGCTTTGCGCCAGCGCTGGCGCGGTCGCTGCAAAAAGTTCCGAGCGGCGCAAGATGGCGTAGCTGCTGCCGTCGTGCCGCCATGCATCCTGCCGGTGCCCGATCAGCCGCCCATCCCGGTAGAGGGCGTAGCGGATCTGTCCTCGATGCGGCAGGCTCATCACCGAGCTCGGCTCAGCCGGCGCAGCGTTCTCGACCGGGGCCGCGAGGGCGGGAGCGGTCGCGACGGATGTGCGGACCTCTTTCCGGACCGTCTCGGCGGCGTGTCTGGGCTTGGACGTCGGGGGGCTTGCCGCCCTCTGCGGGGCACGCTCCGCAGAGGCGATCAGCAGGCTCGCTTCGAGCGGAGCGGCACCCGTTCCGACGGCGGCCGGAGCCCTGGCCAACAGCGTCACCAGCGCTGCGTGGATCAGCAGCGAGAGCGCCAGCGCCGCGGTGAGACGCGAAGCGGGCATCGCCTACTGGTCGTCCAGCAGTTCGTGCCAGGACACTCTTCTAGCCCCCTGGGTGCTGCCCGAGGTCGGCACGTTGGTGACCGAGGTCGAGGTGTCGGAGAGCTTGATCAGGCTCACCACGACGCCGTTGGGCAGGCGCACCATCACCGGTCGGGTCGCCAGCGCCTGGCCCAGCTCGACGCCGACGGTGTTGGCCGCATAGCTGCTTGAGGTGATCGGCGCGCCGGTCTTGTAGTCGAGGAAGTACTCGAAGCTGTAGCCGCCCACCGAACAGGCGCTGCCGTTGGGCACGTTGGTGGTGAAGGTGAGCGTGCCCAGCGCCAGCGCCGGGTCGGTATCGCTGATCTCGACCGTCGCCGGCGTGTCGCCGGTCGGGGGGAAATCGATGTACCAGCCATTCTTGGTGGATAGATCGACGCTGTTGCTGGTACCGGTGCGGATCCTGGCCCCGGTCGCCGGGTTGGTGGTGTCGGTCAGGGTCTGCTGCACCGCGTTGCTCTTGAAGCCGGTGCCGTAGCTCACGGTGCCGAGCAGATCCTTGACCGCGTAGAAGGACTGCGGCGTCAGGTTGCCGATGTCGCTGGCGCCCAGATAGCGCCCGGTGCCGACATAGACCATGTCGGTCGTGCCCACCAGTCCCAGCTCCGGCTTCTCGGTGACCGGCTGGACGCAGGCCCCCGAACTGCTCCTGAACGAGGCCAGCATGAAGGCGTCGATGCCGGCATTGCCGATGTCCTGGGTCGTGCCCGAGCTGTCGACGTAGGGGCCGTTGATGTCGAAGCGCCACAGGTTGCCGTACAGGTCGCCGCCATAGACCTGGGTCGCGGTGTCGTCGGCGCTGGCGTTGTCCACCCAGGCGTTGATCCGGGCCAGGCCGCTCGGGCCGTTGGCCGAGGTGACGCAGCCGGTCGGCGAGGCCGAGGTGGTCGGCGCGGCGGTGCTGGTGTCGCCCACGCCGGTGGAAATCTTGCTGATGATGGCGCCGGTCTGGGCGTTCAACACGTAGAGGTAGCCGATGCCGTCGCCCGGGGAGACGTTGTTGTAGCCCGAGCTCATCATCACCACCCAGGTGCCGTCGCGCTTCTTGGCGATCACCGGATTGCCGTAGCTGTAGCCCAGATCGGCGTCCGAGACGTAACCGCTGCCCGCCGAGATGTTCGAGGTGAACTCCCAGAGCACGGTCGGATTGGTCGGATCGGTGACGTCCAGCGCGTAGTAGCCGCGGCCGCCGGCGTTCAGGCCGCCGACCAGGATGGTGTGCCAGGTGCCGCCGAAATAGGCGTCGCCCTGGGCCGGCGTGCCGTCGACGAAATAGCGATGGTTGGTGCCGTAATTGGCGTCGGCCAGCTTGTACAGGTTGGGCATCACGATCGAGGGCACGTAGGCCCACATCTCCTGGCCGGTGGTGGCGTCGAAGGCGTGGAGCATGCCGTCGTTGGCCGCCGCATAGACCATGCCCTCGCGGTTGGCGTTGGCGGTCTTGAAGGCGCTGTAGCCGGCATCGACGTAGTTGAAGCTCGGCGCCTTGACATAAACCGCCTCGGCCGAAACGATGTCGCCCAGGACGTGCGCCCGGGCCCGGTACAGCGTGCCCTCGTTGCTCCGGTCGCCGTCCAGGTAATCGACCAGATTGGTGCCGCCCAGGCTCGCCTGCTGGGTGGCGTTGAGCGTCGGATACTGGGACAGGGTCGCCGCGACGGTGCTGTCGAAATAGCTCTGCTCGGCCACCGCCACCTGCGCGCTGGGCGCCGAGGTCAGGGTGCTCCAGCTGAAGGCCTTGCGCTTGTTCGCCGCGGAGGGATCGAAGGTGTAGATGTTGCGCGCGGTGTAAGCCTTGGCGTCGAGCAGCCCCTGCGCCGACCAGTCCACGGTCGGGGAGATGGCGCCGGTGGTGAGGTCGATCTGCTGGCGCACCAGTTCGCCGGTCCAGTCGACGGTGGTGAAGGTCGAGCTGAAGATGAAGTTGTCGCCGGAGGTGACGTTGGGATTGCTGGTGGTGGCAGCGGCCGCGGCGCCGACCCGGGCGCTGACCCCGGCCAGGGCGTCGGCCAGGCCGGTGGACAGCGAAGCCGGATTGGCGGCGCTGTAATAGCTGCCCCGGCCATTGACCGCGGCGTGCCACAGATCGTCGATGGCGCTCGGCTGATCCGCGGCCGGGACCGGCCAGTTGCAGGGGGAGTTCGCCCCCGACCAGGCGCAGGGGCTGGAGTTGGCGTCGTTGACCGTCCCGGCCTTGACGTTGTAATAGTCGCCTGCGACGTCGGTCTCGTAGCTCGGCGAGTAGCTCATGTTTCCGGGTGCGCCCAGGCCCAGGGTGAAGGTGGTCATGTGCTGGTGCACGGCGGTGTCCTTGGCGTTGGTCGGAACGTTGTCCTGGGACACGTCGGTGCCCAGCGCGCCGATCGAACCGGCCGGGCGCAGGTCGGTCTGGTAGTAGTATTCGGCGACGTCGGCCAGGGTGCCGCTGGCGTTGGTCGCGGCGCCGCCGTCGAACAGCGGGCGGGGCGTGGTGGCGACGTCGTTGTCGTAATTGCCGACGGCGCCGCCGCCGATGATGGAGCCGGCGCCGCTATTGATGCAGCCGGCGCTGCCGCTGTTGCAGGAGCCGGAGTTCCAGTAGCCATCGGTCGACAGGATGGTGAAGTTCTGCTGGCAGGAATACTGGATCGGATCCGACACCGCCTGGCCGTTGTAGCTGCCGATGTCCTTGGCGTAGATCCTGCCGGCCACCGACAGCAGGGAGCGCAACGGCGTGCTGTTGGAGGGCTTCACCGCGTAGAACTTGGCGTACCAGTTGGCCTTTTGCGTCGCGTCGAAGTCGGCGATGTTGAGGAAGTCGCTGCCGGTGTTGTTGTTCATCGACATGAAGCCGACGCGGTAGCGGCTGTCGATGCCGGAGAACGCCAGCCCGGCCGCGGTCTTCATCATCTGCATGCGGGTGTGGTAGTAGGCGTACCAGTTGGCGAAGTTGCTCATCTCCTCGGTGTAGCTGCAGGTGGTGCCGGCGCAGTCGGTGCGCGTCGCGGCTTTTGGATAGCTGGTCGTGGTCGGCAAGATGTCGACGCGCTGGAAGGTCGCCGCCGGGATTCCCGTGCCCGGCGTCGCCGGGGCCGCGGTGACGCCGCCGCCGATCACCGAGGGCGAGGGCAGGGAGAGACTGGCCTTGGCGTAACTGATCGAGAAGGGCCAGCCATTGGGACTGGCGCCGGTGCCGGGCAGCGCGGTGACGGTGATCTTCGCCCAGCCCGAGCCGCCGCTGGCGCAATTGCCGGAGCAGGCGACCGTGTATTCGGGCGAGGAGCTGTAGCTGCCGGCGAGATTGACGACGCTGGCGGCCAGCGCGCCGATGTTGGATCCGCTGGCGGTCGAGCCGAGGATCTCGATGCCGTTGATCTTGATGCTGCTGATGTTCGCGCCGGAATACACCTTCTTGATCGTGAATTTGACTGTGGCCAGGACTTCGGCAATCGCAGAATTGCCGCCGGAAGTGGAACCGTAGATGTTGAGCGTCTGGTAGGCCCCGGCCTGGGTGGCCTGGCAGTTCGTCAGCGTGCTGTCGGTGCACCA
>DATKVJ010000154.1:0-35898 GCA_035530135.1 Rhodocyclaceae bacterium
GAAGCCCGCGATCCGGCGCGCGAGGGCGGCAGCCGCCTGCTGCTCCTGGCCAAGAACCGCGACGGCTACCTGCGCCTGTGCGAACTGCTCACCGCGGCCCAGCTCAGCCCCCGCCGCCAGGGCCGCGCCGAGATCCCGCGCGCGCTGCTGGAAGCGGGCGATAATCGCGGCCTGATCGCGCTCTCCGGCGCCCACCTGGGCGAGGTCGGGCAATTGCTGCTCTCCGGCAAGGAGGCGCAGGCGGAGAGCAGCGCGCGCCGCTGGGCGCAGCTCTTTCCCGACAGCTTCTATCTGGAGCTGCAGCGCTACGGACAGGCCAACGCCGAACTGCTGGCTTCCCTCACCGCGAACCTCGCCGGCCGCCTGGCGCTGCCGCTGGTGGCCACCCATCCGGTGCAGTTCGTAGACCGCGAGGACTTCACCGCCCACGAGGCGCGCGTGTGCATCGCCGAGGGCTACGTGCTGGCCGACACGCGCCGCCCCAAGGCCTTCAGCGACGAACAGTACTTCAAGTCGCAGGCCGAGATGGCCGAGCTGTTTTCCGACCTGCCCGAGGCGCTGGAGAACTCGGTGGAGATCGCCAGGCGCTGCAACCTGACGATCGAGCTGGGCAAGAGCAAGCTGCCGCCGTCGCCGACGCCGGCAGGGGTGACGATCGACGAGCACCTGGCGCAGCAGTCGGCCGAGGGGCTGGAGCTGCGCCTGCGCCAGCTCTTTCCCGACGCCGCGCTGCGCGAGGCGAAGCGGCCGCAGTATCGGGCGCGGCTCGATCTGGAGATCAGCACCATCGTGCAGATGGGCTTCTCCGGCTACTTCCTGATCGTCGCCGACTTCATCCAGTGGGCCAAACAGAACGGCGTCCCGGTCGGTCCGGGGCGCGGCTCGGGCGCGGGCTCCCTGGTGGCCTACAGTCTCTCGATCACCGATCTCGATCCGCTGCGCTACGACCTGCTGTTCGAGCGCTTCCTGAATCCCGAGCGCGTCTCGATGCCCGACTTCGACATCGACTTCTGCCAGGAAGGCCGAGACCGGGTGATCGACTACGTCAAGAAGCGCTACGGCGCCCACGCCGTCTCGCAGATCGTCACCTTCGGCACGCTGGCCGCCAAGGCGGTGATCCGCGACGTCGGCCGCGTGCTCGACCTGCCGTTCAACTTCGTAGACCAGTTCGCCAAGCTGATCCCCAACGAGCTGGGCATCACCCTGGAGAAGGCGCGCGAGCAGGAGCCGCTGATCAACGAGCGCATCGCGCGCGAGGAGGAGCTGCGCCAGCTCTGGGATCTGGCCGTGCGCCTGGAGGGCCTGACGCGCAACGTCGGCATGCACGCCGGCGGCGTGCTGATCGCGCCGGGCAAGCTGACCGACTTCTGCCCGCTGTACTCGGCCCAGGGCGCGATCGATGGCGACAACCAGTCGGTGGTGAGCCAGTTCGACAAGGACGACGTCGAAAAGGTCGGCCTGGTCAAGTTCGACTTCCTCGGCCTGAGGACGCTGACCATCCTCGACGAGGCGGTCAATTCGGTGCGCCGCCTGAATCCCGCGCTCGCGGACTTCCGCCTCGAGGACATCCCGCTCGACGACCGCGCCACCTTCGCGCTGTTCGCTGCCGGCAACACCACCGCGGTGTTCCAGTCGGAGTCGCGTTCGGCCAAGGACCTGGAGCGGCGCCTGAAGGGCGACAGCTTCGAGGACATCATCGCCCTGATGGCCTTGAACCGCCCCGGACCGCTGCAGTCGGGGATGGTGGACGACTTCATCAACCGCAAGAACGGCCGCGCCAAGGCGGAGTATTTCCACCCCGACCTGGAGCCGGTGCTGAAGCCGACCTACGGCGTCATCGTGTACCAGGAGCAGGTGATGCTGGTGGCGCAGATCCTCGCCGGCTACACCCTGGGCGGCGCCGACCTGCTGCGCCGCGCGATGGGCAAGAAGAAGGCGGAGGAGATGGCGCAGCAGCGCGCGATCTTCACCGAGGGCGCGATCGGGCGCGGCGTGGAGGAGTCGCTCGCCAGCCACCTGTTCGACCTGATGGAGAAGTTCGCCGAGTACGGCTTCAACAAGTCGCACTCCGCCGCCTACGCGCTGATCGCCTTCCAGACCGCCTGGCTCAAGCACTACCATCCGGCGGCCTTCATGGCGGCGACGCTGAGCTCGGAGCTGGCCGACACCGACAAGGTGCATCTGTTCTACCAGGACGCCCTGGCCAACGGCATCCGCTTCCTGCCGCCCGACATCAACAGCGGCAAGGTCCGCTTCGAACCGGTCGATGCCCAGACCATCCGCTACGGCCTGGGCGCCATCAAGGGCACAGGCGAAGCGGCGCTGGGCGCCATTTTGCGGGCCCGGGAGCGCGACGGCCCGTTCCGCGATCTGTACGACTTCTGCCGCCGCATCGACAAGCGCGTGGCCAACCGCCGCGTGATCGAGGCGCTGATCCGCGCCGGCGCCTTCGACTCGGTCGATGCCGACCGCGCCCGCCTGCTGGCCTCGGTCGGGGTCATGCTGAGCGCGGCCGAGCAGGCCGAGAAGCACGCGCTGCAAGGCGGATTGTTCGGCGGCGGCGACGACAGCCCGGATCACGTCCCCGCGCGACCCTGGAGCGAGCGCGAGCGCCTGCTGAACGAGAAGCAGGCCTTGGGCTTCTTCTTCTCCGGCCACCCGTTCAACGCCCACCGCGCCGAGCTGGCGTCCATCGTCCGGAAGTCGCTGGCCCAGCTGGAGGCGAGCCGCGAGAGCGCGCTCATGGCCGGCGTCGTGGTGTCGACGCGAACACAGATGACCCGGCGCGGCAAGATGGCCATCGTGATGCTCGACGACGCCAGCGCCCAGGTCGAGATCTCGGTGTTCAACGAGCTGTTCGAGGCCGAGCGCGCCAAGATCAAGGAGGACGAGCTGCTGCTGGTCGAGGGCCGGGTGCAGCGCGACGATTTTTCCGGCGGCCTGCGCGTGGTCGCCGAGACGCTGCTCACCCTGACCGATGCGCGCGGCCGTTACGCCAAGGGGCTGTATCTGGCGATGAACGGCGAATCGAATGCCGAGAAGCTGCGCACGCTGCTCGCCCCCTACCGCAGCAGCGGCGGCGCCTGCCCGGTGCGCCTGAAATACCGGAACGGCGAGGCCGAGGTGGAGCTGGGCCTGTCCGACAACTGGCGGGTGCGCTTGGACGATGCGCTGCTCGATGCGCTGGGCGACTGGCTCACCCCCGCCAACGTCAGCGTCGTCTATCAGTGAGACTGCCGGGCGCCGCGCTCAGACAATCTCGTACACCCCGATCAGCACCCGGTCGGACCGGCGCTCGCCGACGCCGACCGCGAGCAGGCCGTTCAAGCGCTGCCAGCGGGCGCTGGCGGTGGCAAAGCGCAGCGCGGTGCGGAAGTAGTATTCGTCCGGCGCCACCGCTTCCCCGCGCGCCAGCCGCGCCATCACCTCCGCCGGGCCGTGGCGGTAACCGTCGCTGTGGATCTCGACCGCCTCGCCCTCGGGCGTCTCCAGGACGTAGCGGGCGGAGATTTCGGTGACGCCGTCGTGGCGCAGCCACTGCCAGTCGGCACCGCCGCCGCGGATGACGCCGGACAGGCTGCCGCTAGCCCGTCCGCCGTCGATCGCCACCACCCGTCGTTCGCCGAAGGCCATCTTCCCCAGCGACTCGGTCTTGCCCACGGCGACGTCGAATTGCGACAGCAGCCGCGCGCTCATTGCATCGGCGAATCCCATCTTCTTCCTCCTCGGCGGGTGCGGCTTGCTGAAACCGCCGCGTCCTTTGGCAGCCAGGCGAAGTCGCTTACAGTTCCTTGGCGTGCTCGGCCAGGAACTTGGCGACGCCGGCGGGCGAGGCGTCCATGCCGGCCTTGCCCTTCTTCCAGCCGGCGGGGCAGACCTCGCCGTGCTCCTCGTTGAACTGCAGCGCGTCGACCATGCGCAGCATCTCGTCGATGTCGCGGCCGAGCGGCAGGTCATTGACCACCTGGTGGCGGACCACGCCGGCCTTGTCGATCAGGAAGGAGCCGCGGAAGGCGACGCCGCCCGCCGACTCGACGTCGTAGGCCTGGCAGATCTCGTGCTTGACGTCGGCGACCAGGGTGTATTTCACCTGGCCGATGCCGCCCTTGTCCACCGGCGTGTTCTTCCAGGCGAGGTGGGTGAACTGCGAGTCGATCGAGACGCCGATGACCTCGACCTTGCGCTTCTTGAACTCGTCCAGGCGGTGATCGAAGGCGATCAGTTCGGACGGGCAGACGAAGGTGAAGTCGAGCGGATAGAAGAACACCACGGCGTACTTGCCCTTGGCGATCTTGGAAAGGGTGACGTCCTTGATTTCGTTGTTGCCGAGAACGGCGGTGGCGGTGAAATCCGGGGCGGGCTTGCCGACGAGTACGGCCATGGTTTGAGTCTCCTTGTGTGATGGATTGCTGATTCTAAGCTCGAACGGAGATAGCCGGCGGCTATCGTCGGGATTGCGATAATCAATTGGATTGTCGGCATGCCGCTGAGTAGTATGATGTCATTCTCGTCGTGAGCGGGAATATGGATGCTTCCACACTGACAAGGAGATTGGCTATGCAACTCAAAGGATCGAAGACCGAAGAAAACCTGAAGGCGGCTTTCGCCGGCGAATCCCAGGCAAATCGCCGCTATCTGTATTTCGCCAACAAGGCCGACATCGAAGGCCAGAACGACGTGGCGGCGCTGTTCCGTTCCACCGCCGAAGGCGAGACCGGTCACGCCCACGGGCACCTGGAATACCTGGAGGCCGTCGGCGATCCGGCGACCGGCCTGCCGATCGGCTCGACGCGGAACAATCTGAAGGCCGCTGTCGCCGGCGAGACCCACGAGTACACCGACATGTACCCGGGCATGGCCAAGGCGGCCCGCTCCGAGGGTTTCGACGAGATCGCCGACTGGTTCGAGACCCTGGCGAAGGCGGAGCGCTCCCACGCCAACCGCTACCAGAAGGCCATCGACCAGTTGGTCGACTGAGCGGCGAGACCCGCAAAGGGACAGGTCCCCTTGCGGGGCTTGCCCCTTCCCTATCCGGAGGATTCCATGAGCACGCGCGAAGGCAACCTCGAGGCACCGACCCGCCATCCGATACCCTGGCAAAGCGCCGAGTATTACGACGAGGTGTCCTGCCTGACGGAGCTCGAGCGCATCTTCGGCATCTGCCACGGCTGCCGCCGCTGCGTCTCGCTGTGCAACGCCTTCCCCACGCTGTTCGACCTGGTGGACGCGAGCGAGAGCGGCGAGATCGACGGCGTCGCCCAACAGGATTTTCACAAGGTCGTGGATCAGTGCTATCTGTGCGATCTCTGCTACATGACCAAGTGTCCCTACGTGCCGCCGCACCAGTGGAACCTGGATTTCCCGCACACCATGCTGCGCGCCAAGGCGATCAAGTTCAAGCAGGGCGAGGTGCGCCTGCGCGACCGGCTGCTCTCTTCGACCGACGCGGTGGGCAGGCTGGCGACCATCCCGGTGGTGGTGCGGGCGGTCAATGCCGCCAACAAGTCGGCGCCCGTGCGCGCCGCGATGGACTCGGCGCTGGGCATCAAGCGTGAGCGCTGGCTGCCCGAGTACGACAGCGCCCGCTTTCGCACCACCGCGGCGACGAGCCGGTCGCACCCGGTCAGGGACGGCGAGCGCACGCGCGGCAAGGTGGCGATCTTCTCGACCTGCTACGTGAACTACAACGAGCCGGGCATCGGCCACGACCTGGTCGCGATCCTCGATCACAACGAGATTCCCCACCTCGTCGTCGACAAGGAAGCCTGCTGCGGCATGCCCAAGCTCGAACTGGGCGACCTGGAAGCGGTGGCGCGCAACAAGGAGAAGAACATTCCGGGGCTGGCCGCGCTCGCCCGGGCAGGCTACGCGATCCTGACGCCGGTGCCCTCCTGCACGCTGATGTTCAAATCCGAGCTGCCGCTCCTGTTTCCCGAGGACGCCGACGTCGCCGCGGTCTCGGCGGCGATGATGGACCCCTTCGAATACCTGGTCCTGCGCGGCAAGGACGGACTGCTGAAGACCGATTTCAAGCAGCCGCTGGGCAAGATCAGCTATCACATCCCCTGCCACTCGCGGGTGCAGAACATCGGCCGCAAGACCGAGGAGGTGCTGAAGATGACCGGCGCCACGGTGAACACCGTCGAGCGCTGCTCGGGCCACGACGGCACCTGGGGCGTGAAGAGCGAGTATTACGAGATGTCGATGAAGATCGGCAGGCCGGTGTTCAAAATGATGAGCCAGGGCGATCCCGACTACGTCAGCTCCGACTGCGCCATCGCCGCCCGCCACATTCTCCAGGGCATGACCGAGGCCGGCAGCGCCGGCGCGGCGCAAAAGCGCCATCCGCTGACCCTGGTGCGGATGGCCTACGGCCTGTGAGCCACTGAAAGGAAAATGCCAAGATGAGCGTCGCCCGCGACAGCCTGATGAGCCTGGAAGCCTACAGCCGGGCGCGAGCGGATTTCCGCGCCCGCATCATCCCCCACCGGCGTCTGCGCACCGTGTTCCTGGGCGAGCACGTCAGCCTGCAGTTCGAGGATGAGTTGACGGTGCGCTACCAGATCCAGGAGATGCTGCGCATCGAGAAGATCTTCGAGGAAGAGGGGATACGCGAGGAGATCGACGTCTATGGCCCGCTGGTGCCCGACGGCTCGAACTGGAAGGCGACGATGCTGATCGAGTACGACGACGAGGCCGTACGCCGTACCGAACTCGCGCGCCTGCTCGCCATCGAGGACAAGGTCTGGGTGCAGATCGCCGGCCACGACAAGATCTATGCGATCGCCGACGAGGACCTGGAGCGCAGCAGCGCCGACAAGACCTCGGCGGTGCACTTCCTGCGCTTCGAGCTCGACCCGGCCATGGTCGCCGCGGCCAAGGCCGGCGCGGCGCTCACCATGGGCGTCGATCATCCGAACTACACGGTCAGCGCGGCAGTCCCCGAGCCGACCCGGGCGGCGCTGGTCGCGGATCTCGCGTAGGCCGGGCTTTCGCTGGAGACACCACTTCCTTCGTCCGTCGTTGCGAGGCCGAAGGCCGCGGCAATCCGGATCGCCACGCTACGCTCGCGATGACGAGCGTACCCGTTCGGGTATCCCCATCGAAAGGAAGTCCCTGTGGGACGAGTTTGGTGGCGGGTTCATGATCCGTGCGCAGTTTCGGCAGCGCCGAAACAGGCGACTCGCAATGGCGCGTCATTGCGAGGGCAGCGAAGCAATCTCAGCCCGCGTCGGGCAGCTGCACGAAGCCGGCGCTTTCGCCGACCCTTTCGCCGAGTTCGGTGTCGAATTCCACCGCCACGTGGACGACGCGCGCGCCCGGCGGGCCGTGCCTGGCCCAGGCGATGATCGCTGCGACCGCTTCGGCGCTGCCCTCGATCAGCGCCTCGACGCTGCCGTCCCCTCGGTTCCTGACCCAGCCGAAAATGCCCAGGCGCTGCGCCTCGCGCGACATGCCGTGACGGTAGCCGACGCCCTGGACGGCGCCGGTGACGGTCAGGCGGCGGATCTGGATCTCCACGCCGCTACTTCGCCGTGATCGCGGTGAGGATGCCGGTCAGCAGGGCCACCGGGGTCGGCGGGCAGCCGGGTACGGCGACATCGACCGGGATGACGTTGGCGACCCGGCCGCAACTGGCGTAGCTCTCGCCGAAAATGCCGCCGCTCACGCCGCAATCGCCCACCGCCACCACCAGCTTGGGCGCGGGCGTGCACTCGTAGGCGCGTTTGACCGCCACCTCCATGTTCTTCGCCACCGGGCCGGTGACCAAGAGCAGGTCGGCGTGCTTGGGGCTGGCGGCGAACTTGATGCCGAGCGCCTCCAGGTTGTAGTAGGGGTTGAACAGGGCGTTGATTTCCAGTTCGCAACCGTTGCAGGAGCCGGCGTCGATCTGGCGGATCACCAGGGCGCGGCCGAGGGTCTCCAGCATCGCTGCCTCCAGGCGCTGCGCCACGACCCGCAAGTCCTGGTCGGGTGCGGGCGGGGACTCGGTCTTGATGCCGGTTCTGACGATCTGTCTCAAGATCTGGTACATGCTTACAAGTCCACGCCGCTGTAGGCGAGATTGAAGGATTTGTTGATCAGCGGGAAGTCAGGGACGATGTTGCCCATGATCGCGTGTTCCAGCGCCGGCCAGACGTGCCACGAGGGATCGTGGATGTGGCAACGTCTTATGCCGCCGTCGGCTGCGGCGGTCAGCGCCACCAGCACGTCGCCGCGCCAGCCCTCGATCCAGCCGATAGCCATCGCCTCACCCCCGCCTTCCCGGGCCGACGGCAGCGGTGCTGCGAGCTCGCCTCGCGGCAGCCGGCCGATGATCCGCCGGATCAGCCGCAGCGACTCGAAAACCTCGTCGAAGCGCACCAGCACGCGGGCGGCGACGTCGCCCGAGCGATGGCTGGCGATCTGCGTGTCGAGCGCGTCGTAAGGGGCGATCGGATTCTGCGTGCGCAGGTCCCAGGACTGGCTGCTGGCGCGTCCATTGACGCCGCTGACCGAGAGTTCGGAGGCGAGCGCCGGATCGAGCCGGCCGGTGGTGAGGAAGCGGTCCTGCAGGCCGGCGTGCTCGTCGTAGATGTTCTTCAAGATGTGCGTCTCGCGCTCGATGGCGTCGCACTGCTCGCGGATGCGCTGCCCGCCGAGATCCGAGAGCTCGACCGCAACGCCGCCCGGGACGATGGCGTCCATCGTCAGACGGTGGCCGAACAGCTCGGCGGACAGACGCAGCCAGTCTTCCTTGAGGCGCATGAACTGGGCGAGACCGAAGGACAGCGCGGCGTCGTTGCCGAGAGCGCCCAGGTCGCCCAGATGGTTGGCGACCCGCTCGCGCTCCAGGAGCAGGGCGCGCAGCCACAGCGCCCGCGGCGATACTTGGCAGCCCGAGAGCGACTCGGCGGCCAGGCAATAGGCCCAGGCGTAGGCGACGGTGGAGTCGCCGCAGATCCGCCCGGCGAGCCGGTGACCCTCCGCCAGCTGGAACTGCTCGAAACGCTTCTCGACGCCCTTGTGCGTCCAGCCCATGCGTTCTTCCAGGCGCAGCACCTTCTCGCCGACCACCGAGAAGCGGAAGTGGCCGGGCTCGATGACCGAGGCGTGGATCGGCCCGACCGCGATCTCGTGCACGCCCTCGCCCTCGACCCGGACGAAGGGATAATCCTCGTTCTGCGCAGGAAACTGCCGACTGGCGTCGCAGTCCCGGCGCAGCGGGTAGAAGTCGCTGGGCCAGTTGGCGTGGCGCAGCCAGGGCCGGTGGTCGGCGCCGCGGGCGCGGATGCCCAACAGGTCGAAAGCGGCGCGCTGAAGCCGGTTGGCGGCCGGGAAGATCGCCGCGAGGTCGGAGTATTCCGGCCGGGATGCATCGAGCGCCAGGCTGGTGAGCGCCAGTCCTTCGGCCACCGCAAATGCCACATGGAGTCCGAAGCCCGCCCCGCGGTCGCGCTCGTCCGAACCCCACAGCGCGACCAGGCGGCCGCCCGATTCCTTCACCGCGGCGGCGAATGCCAGCAGGCCGGCGTCATCGGCGACGGCACGATGCGCCGCCAGCGCGCCGGGCAGGCGCTCGAATTCCAGGTCTTGTCCGAGCAGTTTCATGTCAGCCGATCAGCTTCGCCGCCTGCCGGTACCATTCGGCGAGGTAGGGGGGGATCCACAGACCGAGCATCAGCACCAGGCCGAGATGGATGAACACCGGCAGCATCGCCGGCTTGTGCGGCAGGCGCTTGGCGGTGGGCTCGCCGAAGACCATCGGTTGCACCTTGCCGAAGATCGCGGCGAAGGCCACGCCCAGCGCCACCAGCAGGATGGGCGTCGCCCACGGCTGCTCCTTCATCGCCGTGGTCAGGATCAGAAACTCGCTGGCGAAGACGCCGGAGGGCGGCATGCCGAGGATGGCCAGACCGCCCAGCATCAGCCCCCAGCCGACGGTCGGGCTCAACTTGATCAGGCCGCGGATGTTGTCGATGACCTGCGAGCCGCATTTCTGCGCGGCGTGGCCGACGGCGAAGAAGATCGCCGATTTGGTCAGGGAATGCACGGTCATGTGCAACAGGCCGGCGAAGCTCGCGACCGGCCCGCCCATGCCGAAGGCGAAGGTGATGATGCCCATGTGCTCGATCGAGGAGTAGCCGAACAGCCGCTTGACGTCTTTCTGCCGCGACAGGAAGAAGGCGGCGACGACCACCGAGAGCAGGCCGAAGCCCATCATCAGCATGCCGGCCAGATTGCTGTGCAAGGCGCCGTCGGCCAGCACCTTGCAGCGCACCACGGCGTACAGCGCGACGTTCAACAGCAAGCCGGAGAGCACCGCCGATACCGGCGTCGGGCCCTCGGCGTGGGCGTCGGGCAGCCAGTTGTGCAGCGGCACCAGGCCCACCTTGGTGCCGTAGCCGACCAGCAGGAAGACGAAGGCCAGGGAGAGCACGGTCGGTTCCAGTTGCCCCTTGACCGCGTCGAGATGGGTCCACAGCAGCGCGCCACCCTCGTGGCCGAGCACCTTCTCGGCGGCGAAGTAGAGCAGGATGGTGCCGAACAGCGCCTGCGCGATGCCCACCCCGCAGAGAATGAAGTACTTCCACGCCGCTTCCAGCGAGGCGGGGGTGCGGTAGAGCGATACCAGCAGGACGGTGGTCAGCGTCGCCGCCTCCATCGACACCCAGAGGATGCCCATGTTGTTGGTGGTCAAGGCCATCAGCATGGTGAAGGAAAACAGCTGGAACATGCTGTGGTAGAGCCGCAGACGGTTTGAGGAGAGGCGACCGTGATCGTGCTCGATGCGCATGTAGGGCCGCGAGAAGAGCGAGGTGGTGAAGCCGACGAAGGCGGTCAGCGCCACCAGGAAGACATTCAGGGGATCGATGAAAATCTGCTCGTCGAAGAGCAGTTGCGGACCGTGCTCGATGACGCGCAGGGTCAGCATTGCTGCCGCGAGCAGGGTGAGCAGACTGAACGCCGAATTGATTTCCGCGGCGCGCTTCCAGTGGCCGGTGGCCGCCAGAATGATGCCGCCCGCGAGAGGGAAGCCCAGTACCAGCAGAATTTCCATCCGCCTCAGTCCTCCTTCAACTGTTCCATATGCCGGATGTCGAGCGAATCGAACTGCTCGCGGATCTGGAAGAAGAACACGCCGAGGATGACCATGCCGACCAGGACATCGAGCGCGATGCCCAGTTCGACCACCATCGGCATGCCGTAAGTGGCGGAGGTGGCGGCGAAAAACAGGCCGTTTTCCATCGCCAGGAAACCGATCACCTGCGGCACCGCCTTGGAACGAGTGATCATCATCAGGAAGGCGAGCATCACCGCTGCCATGGCGATTCCCAGGGTCGAGCGGGTGATGGTGCCGGCCAGTGCCGAGATCGGCAGCGCCAGGTTGAAGGAGAAAATCACCAGGACCAGGCCGATCAACATCGTGGTCGGGATGTTGATCAGCGTCTCGATGTCCCACTTGACGTTCAGGCGGCGGATCAGGCGGTGCAGGATCGAGGGCAGGAGCAGCACCTTGAGTACCAGCGTGAGCAGCGCCGACCAGTAGAGGTGGTGCTGGCCGGTGGCGGCGGCGACCACCATGGTGGAGGCGAATAGCACCACCCCTTGTGCCATGAACAGGTTGATCAGCGACAGGATGCGCCGCTGCGCCAGCATCGCGAAGGAGAGCAGGAGCAGCATTGCCGCCAGCAGGTTGATCACCTGGGCGTAGAGGGGCAGATGGCCGCTCACGCCGCCGTCTCCAGCAGTTGATGCACCAGCATCGCCAGCACCGCCAGCATGAAGGCGGTGCCGAGAAACTCCGGGGCGCGGAAGATGCGCAGCTTGGCGCTCAGCGTCTCGATCAGGGCGAGCAGGAAGCCGCCGATGCCAAGCTTCAGCACCAGGCTGGGCAGCGCCACCAGCATGCTGAGCGGTCCGGTGGTCTCGGGTATGCCCCAGGGAAAGAACAGCGCCAGGCCCAGGCAGGAGTAGGCATAGAGCTTGAGCGAAGCGGCCCACTCGATCAGCGCCAGGTGGCGTCCCGAGTACTCCAGGATCATCGCCTCGTGGATCATCGTGAGTTCCAGGTGGGTGGTCGGATTGTCCACCGGGATGCGGGCGTTCTCGGCCAGCGAGACCATGGTGAAGGCGACGCCGGCGAAGGCCAGGCTGGGATAGATGGCGAACTCGCGCTGGCCCAGGGTCTCGACGATGGTGGACAGCGAGGTCGAATGCGAGATCAAGGAGGCGGTGAAGAACACCATCAGCAGGGCCGGTTCGGCCAGGAAGCCGATCAGCATTTCGCGTCGCGCCCCCATGGTGCCGAAAGAGGTGCCGATGTCCATGCCGGCCAGGGCGGTGAACACCCGGGCCAGGGCGAAGATGCCGACCAGGGCGATGGCGTCGGCTGCGGGGCCGAAGGGCAGGTCGGTGGACAAGGTCGGCACGATCATCGAGGCCAGGGCCATGCAGGCGAAGATGATGTAGGGCGCGGCGCGGAACAGGCTGGAGGCGTTGTCGGCCAGCACCACCTCCTTCTCGAACAGCTTGGCCAGCTGGCGATAGAACTGCGTCAGCGGCGGCGCGCTGCGGTTGCCGAGCCAGGCGCGGCACTGGTTCACCCAGCCGGTCAGGAGCGGCGCCAGGAGCAGGGCGGCGATCAGTTCGAGGAACTGGAGGACGAGGGCGGGCGCTGAACTCATGGCCTCATCCGCGGATCAGGAACAGCAGCACGACCAGGGTGATGAAGCTGTAGAGCAAGTAGATGGAGATCCGTCCCCGCTGCAGGAAAGCCACCATGCGCGCGCCGAACTCGGCGGCGCGCGCCACCGGCAGGTAGAGCCAGTACCAGAAGTGGTCCTCGACCACGACGCGATAGAACGGCGCCTTGTCGAAGGAGCTGGGCAGCTCGCGCTTCATCCGGTAGAAGGGCTCGAACACCTGGCGCAGCGGCTGGCCGAAACCCTCGGCGGTGTCCTGCATGCGCGCCGTCTGCATCGGGTAGCCGCAGTCCCAGGCGCCGGTGATGCGCGTGCGGCCGTGCCAGAAGCGGCGCACGATGAGCATCGTGACGGCGACGATGACGACGATGGAGAGCAGGAACACCACCGGCGCGTAGCTCGCCCGGCTGGGGTCGATCGGCGCCAGGAACAGCCAGTTGGGGGCGCCCGCGGCGCCGCTCGCGGCGCCGTAAATACCGGTGCCGAGCAGGGGCCGGGTGACCAGGTCGAGCTTTTCGATGACATATACCGGAAACAGGCCGAGCGCCACGCACAGGGCGGCGAGCCAGGAGAGGCCGATGCGTTCCAGAATGCCGGCGTCGTGGGCCTGGGCGAGATTCTCCTCGCGCGGCCGACCCAGGAAGATGACGGCGAAGAACTTGACCATCACGTAGCCGGCCAGGGCCGCGGTCAGCGCCACCGCGGCGGCCGCCGCCGGGACCATCATGTTGATGTAGCCGTGGGGCAGTCCGGGCGTGAACAGGAAGGCCTGCAGCAGCAGCCATTCGGAGACGAAGCCGTTGAACGGCGGCAGGCCGGCGCTGGCCAGCGCCCCCACCAGACCCAGCCACGCCACCCAGGGCATGCGGTGGATCAATCCGCCCAGCTTGCCCAGGCTGCGCGTGTGGGTGGCGTGCAGCACCGAGCCGGTGACCAGGAACAGCAGGCTCTTGAAGGCGGCGTGGTTCAGGCAGTGGTAGAGCACCGAGGTCAGCGCCAGCGCCGCCAGCCCGTTCATGCCGAAGGACTGGAAGGTCAGCGCGAGGCCGATGCCGACGAACAGCAGGCCGATGTTCTCGATCGAGGAATAGGCTAAGAGGCGCTTCATGTCGCTCTGCACCGCCGAGAAAATCACGCCGAACAGCGCGGTCGCCAGCCCCAGCGCCAGAACCGCCACGCCCCACCACCACAGCGGCTGGTGCAGCAGATCGAAGGAGACGCGCAGGATGCCGTAGATCGCGGTCTTCAGCATGACGCCGCTCATCATCGCCGACACCGGCGAGGGCGCCGCCGGGTGCGCCTCGGGCAGCCAGACGTGCAGCGGCAAGAGGCCTGCCTTGGCGCCGAAGCCGAGCAAGGCCAGGCCGAAGGCGGCGCTGGACCAGAAGACATCGTGGTCGATGCTGCGCATGTTGGCGAAGGTGTAGCCGGCGACGCCGGCGTGGCCGTTGCCCTGGAGGACGCCGAAGCAGAGCAGGATGCTGATCGCGCCGACATGGGCGATCAACAGATAGAGGTAGCCGGCGCGGCGGATCTCGGGCAGGCGATGGTCGGAGGTGACCAGGAAGAAGGACGACAGCGCCATCGATTCCCAGGCCACCATGAAGACGTAGGCGTCGTCGGCCAGCAGCACCATCGCCATGCTGGCGAGGAACAGGTGGTATTGCAGGCTCTGCAAACCGGGCACCGCGCCTTCGGCCTGGCGCAGATAGCCGGCGGAGAAGATCGAGATGCCCGCGGCTGAGCCGCCGAGCAACACCAGGAACAGCGCCGAGAGCGAATCCAGGCGCAGGTGGAAGGGCAGGTCGGGCAGGCCCAGCGGCAGCACCATCGTTTCCGGCGTCCCGCTCATGGCACCGAGGGCCGTGAGGGCCAGCAGCAGGCCGACCAATGCCCCGGCCGGATAGAGGACGCGGCTCACGTAGCGGAAGTTCTTCGGCGCGACGAGGCCGGCGAGCGCGATGACGATCCAGGCGCAGACCAGGAACAGCATCCAGTCGATGGACAACGCTCCGGCCAGGATCGGCATCACAGGCTCATTTCACGCGCATGCCGGGTTGCGCGCCGCTGTCGGGCGAGAGCAGAAAGATCCCGGGGGTTCGACCGTCGGCATCCGAGGCCGCCAGCACCATGCCCTCGGACAGGCCGAACTTCATCTTGCGCGGGGCGAGGTTGGCGACCATGACCGTGAGCCTTCCGACCAGGGCGGCCGGATCGTAAGCCGACTTGATGCCGGCGAACACGGTGCGGGTCTCAGGACTCGGCTCGCCGCCCAGCTCGAGCGTCAGCTTGAGCAATTTCTCCGCGCCCTCGACCTTTTCGGCGGCGGCGATCCGGACGATGCGCAGGTCGATCTTGGAAAAGTCGTCGATGGCGATGAACGGCTCCCAAGCGCTCTGCTGGACCCGGTCCTCGCTCGCCTGCTGGTGCTGGGCGTGGCGCTGCTGCGAATGTGCAGCGGCGGTGGGTTCGAGCGACTCGCGGTTGGCCGCCACCAGCGCCTCGATCTGCTTGGGATCGATGCGGGTCATCAGGTGCCGGTAGTCGTTGATCTTGTGGCCTGCCGGCAGCGGCGAATGCGTGTCGTCCCAGCTGAGCTTCGGGATATTCAGGAAGACCTCGACCTGCTCCGCGAGCCTGGGCAACACCGGCGCGAGCAACGCGGTCAGCGACTTGAACAGGTTGATAGCGAAAGAGCAGACGACGTGAAGTTCGGCTTCGCGCCCGGGAAGCTTGGCCAGTTCCCAGGGCTTGTGGTCATTGACGTATCTGTTGGCCTGGTCGGCGAAGGCCATGATCTCGCGCAGCGCCCTGGAAAAATCGCGGTCCTCGTAGGCTTGCGCCACACGCTGGTGGGGGTTTTCGTCTTGAAGGACAGGGAATAAGACTTCCCTTTCAATGTCGGCCAGTTTCCCGTCGAAGCGCTTGGTGATGAAGCCGGCGCAGCGGCTGGCGATGTTGATGTACTTGCCGATCAGGTCGGAATTGACCCGGGCGACGAAGTCTTCCAGGTTGAGGTCGATGTCCTCGATGCTGCCGTTCAGCTTGGCGGCGTAGTAGTAGCGCAGCCACTCGGGATCGAGCCCCTGTTTGAGGTAGCTCTCGGCGGTGATGAAGGTGCCGCGCGACTTGGACATCTTCTGGCCGTCCACGGTGAGAAAGCCGTGGGCGAAGATCTTGGTCGGCGTGCGGTAGCCCGCGTGCGCCAGTTCGGCCGGCCAGAACAGCGCGTGGAAGTAGAGGATGTCCTTGCCGATGAAGTGATAGAGCTCGGCGGTCGAATCCTTGCCCCAGTAGGCGTCGAAGTCCAGTCCCTTGCGCTCGCACAGGTTCTTGAAGCTGCCCATGTAGCCGATCGGCGCATCGAGCCAGACGTAGAAATACTTGCCAGTCCCGCGGCCGTCATCAGAGGGAATCTCGAAGCCGAAGTAGGGCGCGTCGCGCGAGATGTCCCAGTCGCTGAGCTTGTTGTCGCCGGGCGCGCCCAGCCATTCCTGCAGCTTGTTCGATGCCTCGCTCTGCAGCCGGCCCTCGCTCCGGGTGTAGGCGCGCAGGAAATCCTGGCAGCGTTGATCGGAGAGCCTGAAGAAGTAGTGCTCGGATTCGCGCAGCACCGGCGTTGCGCCAGAGACGGCGGAATACGGGTTCTTGAGCTCGGTCGGCGCGTAGGCGGCGCCGCAGACCTCGCAGGAGTCGCCGTATTGGTCCTTGGCCGCGCATTTCGGGCACTCGCCCTTGATGAAGCGGTCGGGCAGAAACATCGCCTTGACCGGGTCGTAGAACTGCTCGATGGTGCGCACCTCGATCAGACCGGCGGCCTTGAGCCTGGCGTAGATCTGCTCGGCGAGGGCGCGGGTCTCGGGCGTATGGGTGCTGTGGTAGTTATCGAAACTGACGTGGAAGCCGGCGAAGTCGCGGCTGTGCTCGCCATGCACGCGTTCGATCAGGGCCTCGGGGCTGATGCCCTCCTGCTCGGCGCGCAGCATGATCGGCGTGCCGTGGGTATCGTCGGCGCAGACGTAGTAGCATTCGTGTCCGCGGAGTTTCTGGAAGCGCACCCAGACGTCGGTCTGGATATACTCGACCAGGTGTCCCAGGTGTATGGCGCCGTTGGCGTAGGGCAGGGCACTGGTGACGAGGATCTGGCGCGGCTTCATGGGACAATCGGCGAATTGCAAGGCGGCATTGTAGCAAACCGACCCGCCTAAGTTATACTGGAGCGATTAACTCAGGTATTGCCGCGCGCGAAAATGAACGAAATTGGAGAAGCCATGAGCATTTCAGAATTGCAGGTGCAGACCGCTCTGAAGGAAGTCGTCGATCCGAACACGGGCAAGGATCTCGTCGCCAGCCGGGCGGCGAAGAACATCAAGATCGCCGGGGCCGACGTGTCCCTCGACGTCGAACTCGGCTATCCCGCCAAGAGCCAGATCGACGCGCTGCGCCGCGCGGTGATAGACAAGCTCAAGGGCATCGCCGGCGTCGGCAACGTCTCCGCCAACGTCTATTCGAAGATCGTCTCGCACAGCGTGCAGCGCGGCGTCAAGCTGATCCCGGGGGTCAAGAACATCATCGCCGTCGCCTCGGGCAAGGGCGGCGTCGGCAAATCCACCACCGCGGTGAACCTCGCCCTGGCCTTGGTCGCCGAGGGCGCCAAGGTGGGCCTGCTCGACGCCGACATCTACGGTCCGTCGCAGCCGCAGATGCTGGGCATCAGCGGCCGGCCGGAGTCCGCCGACGGCAAGTCGCTGGAGCCCATGGTGGCCTATGGACTGCAGGCGATGTCGATCGGCTTCCTGATCGACGTCGAGACGCCGATGGTCTGGCGCGGCCCGATGGTGACGCAAGCGCTGCAGCAGCTGCTCGGCGACACCCGCTGGAACGAGGTCGATTACCTGGTGATCGACCTGCCGCCGGGTACCGGCGACATCCAGCTGACCCTGGCCCAGCAGGTGCCGGTGACCGGCGCGGTGATCGTCACCACGCCGCAGGACATCGCGCTGCTCGACGCCAGGAAGGGCCTGAAGATGTTCGAGAAGGTCGGCATCCCGATACTGGGCATCGTCGAGAACATGAGCACCCATATCTGCTCCAAGTGCGGCCACGAGGAGCACATCTTCGGCGCCGGCGGCGGCGACCGGATGGCGCAGGACTACGGGGTGGAGATGCTGGGCGCGTTGCCGCTCGACATTCAGATCCGCGAGCAGGGCGATGCCGGCCGCCCGACCGTGGTCACCGATCCGGATGGACGGATCGCCGAGATCTACCGGGCCATCGCCCGTCGGGTGGCGATCAAGATCGCCGACCAGGCCAAGGACATGACTTCGAAGTTCCCGAACATCGTGGTCCAGAACACCTGAGCGGCGATGGACTTCTGCGGCAACGGGTAATGGGAGAATGCCGGTATACTTGGCGATCGTTTCCCCATACCCGTCAGCGAAATGTCGATAAAAGCAGACAAGTGGATCCGCCGGATGGCGGAGCAACACGGCATGATCGAGCCCTTCGAGCCCGGTCAGGTGCGCGAGGTGGACGGCCGCAAGATCGTCTCCTACGGCACCTCCAGCTACGGCTACGATATCCGCTGCTCGAACGAGTTCAAGCTGTTTACCAACATCAACAGCACCATCGTCGACCCGAAGAACTTCGATCCGAACTCCTTCGTCGAGGTCACCGCCGATTACTGCATCATCCCGCCCAACTCCTTCGCCCTGGCGCGCACCGTCGAGTATTTCCGCATCCCGAGGAACGTCCTGACGGTCTGCCTGGGCAAGAGCACCTACGCCCGCTGCGGCATCATCGTCAATGTCACGCCCTTCGAGCCCGAGTGGGAAGGCTACGTGACCCTGGAGTTCTCCAACACCACGCCGCTGCCGGCCAAGATCTACGCCAACGAGGGCATCGCTCAGGTGCTGTTCTTCGAGTCCGACGAGGTCTGCGAGACCTCCTACAAGGATCGCGGCGGCAAGTATCAGGGCCAGGTCGGCGTGACGCTGCCGAAAATCTAGTGCCATGAAAACCACCTACCCCCCGGCCCCCGGGGGGCCTTCTTTGCACAGGCGGCCCGCTTCGGCGGCGCGGAGCAGTGCTCCGCGAATTCCCGCCTGCGCCCCGAGGGAGGGTGTGACGGTGGTTCGTCCCTGCGGGACCCGATGTCTTACGCTGCCCCGGGCTCGGGGCGGCGCCCCGCAGGAAGTCCGCTAGGGGGACCCTTCGCCCAGGGCATCCGCGCATACTGTGGAGAAACCATGAAATTCCGCTTTCCGGTCGTCATCATCGACGAGGACTTCCGCTCCGAGAACGCCTCGGGCCTGGGGATACGCGCGCTGGCCAAGGCCATCGAGGAGGAGGGCATGGAGGTGCTGGGGGTCACCAGCTACGGCGACCTCACCTCCTTCGCCCAGCAGCAGAGCCGCGCCTCGGCCTTCATCCTGTCGATCGACGACGAGGAGTTCGGCGGCGGTTCGCCCGAGGAGGCGCGCGTCGCGTTGACCCAGCTGCGCACCTTCGTCAAGGAGATCCGCTTCCGCAATTCCGAGATCCCGATCTTCCTCTACGGCGAGACCCGCACCTCGCGCCACATTCCGAACGACGTGCTGCGCGAGCTGCACGGTGTCATCCACATGTTCGAGGACACGCCGGAGTTCATCGCCCGCTACGTCATGCGCGAGACCCGCACCTACCTCGACAGCCTGGCCCCACCCTTCTTTCGCGCCCTGCTGCACTACGCCTCGGACGGTTCCTACTCCTGGCACTGCCCCGGCCACTCGGGCGGGGTCGCTTTCCTGAAGAGCCCGGTGGGGCAGATGTTCCACCAGTTCTTCGGCGAGAACATGCTGCGCGCCGACGTCTGCAACGCCGTCGACGAACTCGGCCAGCTGCTCGACCACACCGGCCCGGTGGCGGCCTCGGAACGCAACGCCGCGCGCATCTTCTCGGCCGACCACCTGTTCTTCGTCACCAACGGCACCTCGACCTCGAACAAGATCGTCTGGCATTCGACCGTCGCCCCGAACGACATCGTCGTGGTCGACCGCAACTGCCACAAGTCCATCCTGCACGCGATCATCATGACCGGGGCGATCCCGGTGTTCCTGATGCCCACGCGCAACCACTTCGGCATCATCGGCCCGATTCCGAAGGAGGAATTCCTCTGGGAGAACATCAAGAAAAAGATCGAGGCCAATCCCTACGCCCGCGAGACCCTGGAGCGCGATCCGGCGACCAAGCCGCGCGTGCTCACCATCACCCAGAGCACCTACGACGGCATCCTCTACAACGTCGAGGCGATCAAGGAGATGCTGGACGGCAAGATCGACACCCTGCACTTCGACGAGGCCTGGCTGCCGCACGCCACCTTCTACGACTTCTACCGGGGCATGCACGCGATCGGCCGCGACCGGCCGCGCTGCAAGGAGTCGATGCTGTTCTCGACGCAATCGACGCACAAGCTGCTGGCCGGCCTGTCCCAGGCCTCGCAGATCCTGGTGCAGGACTCGGACGCGCGCCAACTCGACCGCGACGTGTTCAACGAGGCCTTCCTGATGCACACCTCGACCAGCCCGCAGTACGCGATCATCGCTTCCTGCGACGTGGCTGCCGCCATGATGGAGCCGCCCGGCGGCACCGCCCTGGTCGAGGAGTCGATCATGGAGGCGCTCGACTTCCGCCGCGCCATGCGCAAGGTGGACGAGGAGTGGGGGGCCGACTGGTGGTTCAAGGTCTGGGGCCCCGACTACCTGGCCGAGGAGGGTGTCGGCGAGCGCGACGACTGGATGTTGAAGAGCAACGAGCGCTGGCACGGCTTCGGCAATCTGGCTCCGGGCTTCAACATGCTCGACCCGATCAAGGCCACGGTGATCACCCCCGGCCTCGACGTCGAGGGCGACTTCTCCGAGGAGTTCGGCATTCCCGCAGGGATCGTCACCAAGTATCTCTCCGAGCACGGCGTCATCGTCGAGAAGACCGGCCTCTACTCCTTCTTCATCATGTTCACCATCGGCATCACCAAGGGTCGCTGGAATACCATGGTGACCGAGCTGCAGCAGTTCAAGGACGACTACGACAAGAACCAGCCGCTGTGGCGGGCGATGCCGGAATTCGTCGCGAAGTATCCGCGCTACGAGAAGATCGGCCTGCGCGACCTGTGCGAGCAGATCCACGGCATCTACAAGGCCAACGACGTGGCGCGGCTGACCACCGAGATGTACCTGTCCAACATGGAACCGGCGATGAAGCCGGCCGACGCCTTCGCCAGGATGGCGCACCGCGAGATCGACCGCGTGCCGATCGACGAACTCGAAGGGCGCATCACCAGCGTGCTGCTCACCCCCTATCCGCCCGGCATCCCGCTGTTGATTCCAGGCGAGCGCTTCAACGGCACCATCGTCCGCTACCTGAAGTTCGCGCGCGAATTCAACGAGAAATTCCCCGGCTTCGAGACCGACATCCACGGCCTGGTCAAGGGCGACGACGAAGACCGGATCCGCTATTACGTCGACTGCGTGAAATAAGCGCCTTCCCCCCGGCCCCCTTCCCGGGGAAGGGGGTGACTACGGCTCGCTACGCTCGCAGTGCTACGCTGCCCCCGCCTTGGGGCGGCCCGGCGGCGGGGGCGATCTTCGATCAGCCGTCTTGGTCTGATCGAAGAGAAGACCTTTAAGCGTGATCGGAGAGCCGCGCCGGGCGAAGGGCCGCTCCGAGCCCGACGCAGCGTACACATGGAGTCCCGCAGGGACGAACAACCGTCACCCCCTTCCCTGGGAAGGGGGCGGGGAGGAAGGCCGTGATTTTGGTAGAATCGCGGCTTCGCCTAGACCCCGCTCCCATGGACAACCTGATTCAGACGCTGGCGATCTACGCCCTGCCGGTGATCTTCGCCATTACCCTGCACGAAGCCGCGCACGGTTACGTCGCCCGCTACTTCGGCGATCCGACCGCCTGGCAACTGGGACGCGTCAGTCTCAACCCGATGCGCCACATCGACCCGGTCGGGACGATCCTGGTGCCGATTCTGTTGATGACGCTCTCCGGCGGCGGCGTCATCTTCGGCTGGGCCAAGCCGGTGCCGGTGGATTTCGGCAAGCTCAGAGAGCCCAAGAAGGACATGCTCTGGGTGGCCGCCGCCGGACCGGCGGCGAACCTGTTCATGGCGCTGGCCTGGGCCAGCCTGCTGAAGCTCGCGCAGATCCTGCCGTTTTCCGCCTACGTCGAGCCGATGGCGCTGATGGGCAAGGCCGGCATCGAGATCAACGCGGCGCTGATGCTGCTCAACCTGCTGCCGATCCCGCCGCTCGACGGCGGCCGCATCGCGGTCAGCCTGCTGCCCCACCGCCTGGCCTGGAAGTTCGCCCAGATCGAGCGCTACGGCTTCGTCATCCTGTTGCTGCTGCTGTTCACCCACGTGCTCGACCTGATTCTGTTGCCGCTCCTGAACGGTTTCATTCTGCTGCTCTCCATCATTTTCAAAATCTGACCCCATGTACGCAGAAAAAGTCCTCTCCGGCATGCGCCCCACGGGCCGCCTCCACCTCGGCCACTACCACGGCGTGCTGAAGAACTGGGTCCAGCTCCAGCAGGAATATCCCTGTCTGTTCTTCGTCGCCGACTGGCACGCGCTGACCACCCATTACGAGGAGGCGGGCAGCATCGTGAATGATGCCTGGGAGATGATCATCGACTGGCTCGCCGCCGGCGTCGATCCGTCGCAGGCGACGTTGTTCATCCAGTC
Organism: Rhodocyclaceae bacterium; assembly: GCA_035530135.1. GTDB lineage: Bacteria > Pseudomonadota > Gammaproteobacteria > Burkholderiales > Rhodocyclaceae > CAIYYX01. The sequence continues at coordinate 22,417 of DATKVJ010000154.1, forward strand.
GCGCGTGGCCGAGCACGCCGAGCTGCAGCTCTTGCTGTCGATGATGACGCCGCTGGGCTGGCTGGAGCGCGTGCCGACCTACAAGGACCAGCAGGAGAAGCTCTCGCACAAGGATCTAGCCACCTACGGCTTCCTCGGCTATCCGCTGCTGCAGGCCGCGGACATCCTGATCTACCGCGCCAACCGGGTGCCGGTGGGCGAGGACCAGGTGCCGCACATCGAGTTCACGCGCGAGATCGCGCGCCGCTTCAACCATCTCTTCGGCCGCGAGGTGGGCTTCGAGGAGAGAGCCAGGGAAGCGATGAAACAGCTCGGCAAGAAACGTGCGAAGCTCTACGAGGATCTGCGCACGCGCTATCAGGAGCGCGGCGAGGCCGACGCCCTGGACCAGGCCCACGCGCTGCTCGACGAGGCGCAGAGCCTGTCGCACGGCGACCGCGAGCGCCTGTTCGGCTACCTCGAGGGCAGCAGCAAGATGATCCTGGTCGAACCCGACGCGCTGCTCACCGAATCCGCGCGCATGCCCGGCTTGGACGGTCAGAAGATGTCCAAGTCCTACGGCAACACCATCGCCCTGCGCGAGGATCCCGCCAGCGTCACGCGGAAGATCCGGACCATGCAGACCGACCCGCAGCGCGTGCGGCGCAGCGATCCGGGCGATCCGGAAAAGTGTCCGGTCTGGGCCTTCCACGTCATCTACTCCTCGGAGCCGACCCGGCAGTGGGTGCGCGAGGGCTGCACCAGCGCCGGCATCGGCTGCCTCGAATGCAAGCAGCCGGTGATCGAGGCGATATTGCGCGAGCAGGAACCGATGCACGAGCGGGCGCAGCCCTATCTCGACGACCCGCAACTGGTGCGCAACATCGTCGCCGACGGCTGCGACAAGGCGCGCAAGCTCGCCCAGGAGACGATGCGCGACGTCCGCGAGGCGATGGGGCTGGATTATAATTGAGCATGGAGAACGCGCAGCACATGCCCATGATCTACGGCGAGCGGCTCGCGGAGCTGCCCCGCGATCTCTACATCCCGCCCGACGCGCTGGAGATCATCCTCGAATCCTTCGAGGGGCCGCTCGACCTGTTGCTCTACCTGATCCGCAAGGCCAACATCGACGTCCTCGACATTCCGATGGCGGCCCTGACCCGGCAGTATCTGAGCTATGTCGAAGCGATGCGCCGGGGCAATCTGGAGCTCGCCGCCGAGTACCTGCTGATGGCGGCGATGCTGATCGAGATCAAGTCGCGCATGCTGCTGCCGCGACCGCCGCGGGTCGAGGCGGGCGAGGCGGAGGACCCGCGCGCCGAGCTGGTGCGGCGCCTGCTCGAATACGAGCAGATGAAGGCCGCCGCCGCCAAGCTCGACGCCTTGCCGCAGGCGCTGCGCGACTATGAGTGGGTCAGCGTCTGGGTCGCCGGCGAGCTGGCATCGCGCCAACCCGAGGTCAGCCTGCGCGACCTGCAGCAGGCCTGGCTGCATCTGCTGAAGCAGGCGCGGATGACGCAGCACCACAAGATCCAGCGCGAGGAATTGTCGGTGCGCGAGCACATGAGCCTGATGCTGCGCCGGCTCTCGGGCGGCGCCTTCGTCGCCTTCGATACCCTGTTCGACGTCGCCGCCGGCGTGCCCGGCCTGGTGGTCAATTTTCTCGCCATGCTCGAACTGGTGCGCGAGCGGTTGGTCGATATCACCCAAAGTGCGGCGCTGGCGCCGATCTACGTGAAGCTCGCCGATGCAGACGCTATACACCCCTGAGGACTACAAGCGCGTGCTCGAGGCGGCATTGCTCGCGGCGACCGAGCCGCTGCCGCTGGCCGAGCTGAAGCGGCTGTTCGACGACGAGTTCGACGACGACACGCTGCGCAGCCTGCTCGCCGACCTGCGCGCCGACTGGTCGGGCCGCGGCGTCGAGCTCGCGCAACTGGCCAGCGGCTGGCGTTTCCAGACCCGGCCCGAGGTTCAGCCCTATCTCGACCGCATGAAGAACGAGCGGCCGCCCAAGTATTCGCGCGCGGTGATGGAGACCCTGGCCATCATCGCCTACCGCCAGCCGGTGACCCGCGGCGACATCGAGGACATCCGCGGCGTCGCCGTTTCGCCGAATATCCTGAAGACGCTCGAGTCGCGCGGCTGGATAGACGCGGTCGGCCATCGCGATGCCCCGGGACGCCCCGCGCTCTACGCCACCACCAAGGCCTTCCTCGACGACCTTGGCTTACGCAGTCTCGCCGAGTTGCCGTCCTTGACCGAACTCGAACGAATCATGGAGACTGCCGATGTCCCGCCAGCGTAAATCAGGCGGCCGCGCCGCCGCCAGGACGCCCTTCCGACCACCCTCGATCAAGCCTAAGCGGGAGGGCCTCGGCGACGAGCCGCAGGCCGGCGGCGCGCCGCCGGCCAAGGGCCGCCGCGGCCGGCCGCGGCCGGAGCCGGCGCCCGCGGCCACGACCAAGCTGCACAAGGCGCTCGCCGACGCCGGCCTGGGCTCGCGGCGCGAGCTTGAGGAGTGGATCCTGGCCGGTCGGGTCAGCGTCAATGGCGAGCCGGCCCACGTCGGGCAGCGCGTCGGCCCGCAGGACAAGGTCCGCGTCAATGGCAAGCTGGTGCATCTCCGGTTTGCCGACCGCCGCCCGCGCGTCCTGCTCTATCACAAGCCGGAGGGCGAGATCGTCTCGCGCGACGATCCGCAGGGCCGGACCAGCGTGTTCGGCAAGCTGCCGAGGATAGGCGGCGGCCGCTGGATCGCCGTCGGCCGGCTCGACTTCAATTCCTGCGGCCTGTTGCTGTTTACCAGCGAGGGCGCGCTGGCCGACCGGCTGATGCACCCGAGGAGCGGGATCGAGCGCGAATACGCGGTGCGCGTGGTCGGCGAGCTGTCGCTGGCGGCGAAGGAGCGGCTGGTCCAGGGCATCGAACTGGAAGACGGCGTGGCGCACTTCGGCCGGCTGGTCGAGGGCGGCGGCGAGGGCACCAACCGCTGGTACCGCGTCACCCTGACCGAAGGCCGCAATCGCGAGGTGCGGCGCATGTTCGAGGCGGTCGGGATCACCGTCAGCCGGCTGATGCGGGTGCGCTACGGCCCGGTGCAGTTGCCGCCGCGGCTGAAACGCGGCATGGTGCTGGAGCTGTCGCCGGCGGAGGTCTCGGCCCTGATCAAGCAGCTGCCTGCGGCATCGCTCAGATCCGTGCCTGCCCCGGACGACGGGGAAATGTCTGAAGAAACCGAAGCTTGATTTGCTCGGCCGGTACTATCCTGTTATAATTATTTGGTTGAAACGGGTCGACTTTGTCCCGCTGCACTCGAGCGGGCGCACTTGGTAGGACGAGACGCGGGATGGCAGGACAGAGATGGGCGTTTCGCCCATTTTTTATTTGTGGCGTGGGTATCGTGGATAGCGATGGGGCAGGTTGAACTGATCGAGCAGACTTTGCAGGGACTGGGCTACGAACTCGTGGATTTCGAGACCAGCCCCCGCGCTCGCCTGCTGCGCATCTTCATCGACAGCCCCAAGGGCATCACGATCGACGACTGCGCCGCGGTCAGCAACCATCTGACGCGCCTGTTCGCCGTCGAGAATATCGACTACGACCGGCTGGAGGTGTCCTCGCCCGGGCTCGATCGGCCGCTGAAGAAGCCGGCGGATTTCGAGCGCTTCGAGGGACAGGAGGCCCAGCTGCGCATGCGCCTACCGATCAACGGTCAACGGAATTTCACCGGCGTGCTGTCCGGCGTCAAGGATGGCGTGCTGCACCTGGCCGGTGCCGAGGCGGTCTATGAACTGCCCTTGGAACAGATCGACAAGGCTCGCCTGGTGGCGAAGTTCTGACGGAATTTAACGAGAGAAATCGCAGGAGATGGAACGATGAGCCGCGAACTGTTGCTGCTGGTGGATGCCCTGTCGCGTGAGAAGAACGTGCAGAAGGACATCGTCTTCACCGCCCTCGAGCTTGCGCTCGCCTCCGCCACCAAGAAGAAGGTGCACGACGATGCCGACGTGCGCGTCGAGGTCGATCGTGAGACCGGCGAGTTCGAGGCCTTCCGCCGTTGGCTGGTGGTGCCCGATGATACGGTGGAAAATCCCGAACAGCAGATCGGCCTCTCCGACGCCCAGGAGCAGGTGGGCGACATCGCGCTCGAGGACTACATCGAGGTGGCGCTGGAACCGGTCGATTTCGGCCGCATCGGCGCCCAGGCGGCCAAGCAGGTGATCCTGCAGAAGATCCGCGACGCCGAGCGCGAGCAGGTACTGAACGACTTCCTGGAACGCAAGGAGCATCTGGTTACCGGCACCGTCAAGCGCATGGAGCGCGGCAGCGCCATCATCGAGGCCGGGCGGATCGAGGCGGTGTTGCCGCGCGACCAGATGATTCCGAAGGAGAACCTCCGTCCGGGCGACCGCGTCCGCGCCTGGCTGATGAAGATCGACCGCGCCGCCCGCGGCCCGCAGCTGATCCTGTCGCGTACCGCGCCGGAATTCATCATGAAGCTGTTCGAGCTGGAGGTCCCGGAGATCGAGGACGGCCTGATCGAAATCAAGTCGGCGGCGCGCGACCCCGGCGTGCGCGCCAAGATCGCGGTCAAGTCCAACGACCCGCGCGTCGATCCGAAGGGCACCTGCATCGGTATGCGCGGTTCGCGCGTGACGGCGGTCACCAACGAGCTGGCCGGCGAACGCGTCGATATCGTGCTCTGGTCGGCCGACCCCGCCCAGTTCGTGATCGGCGCGCTGGAGCCCGCCGAGGTGTCCTCGATCATGGTCGATGAGGAAAAGCACGCGATGGACGTGGTGATCGACGAGGACAACCTGGCGATCGCCATCGGCCGCAGCGGCCAGAACGTGCGCCTGGCCTCGGAACTGACCGGCTGGACGATCAACCTGATGACGGTCGAAGAATCCCAGGAGAAGTCCCAGACCGAGCACTCCAAGATCCGCCAGCTGTTCATCGAGAAGCTCGACGTCGACGAGGAGGTCGCCAACATCCTGATCGAGGAAGGCTTCTCGACGCTGGAGGAGATCGCCTACGTGCCGCTGGCCGAGATGCTGGAGATCAACGCCTTCGACGAGGCCACCGTCACCGAACTGCGCGAGCGGGCCCGCAACGTGCTGCTCACCGAGGCGATCGTGGACGAGGAGCAGTTGGAGAGCGTCGAGGACGACCTGCTCGCGCTGGAAGGCATGGACAAGCCGCTCGCCGCCAAGCTGGCGCGCGGTGGCGTCAAGAGTCGCGACGATCTGGCCGATCTGGCGGTCGACGAGCTGGTCGAGCTGACCGGCATCGAGGACGAGCGGGCCAAGAGCCTGATCACCACTGCGCGTGCGCACTGGTTCGAAGCATAATCGCAGGGGTTTCCGATGGCACAGATGAACGTTTCACAATTTGCCAGCGAGCTTAAGATGCCCGCAACGGCACTGCTCGAACAGCTGCAGAAGGCAGGCGTCAAGAAGCAGGCGGCCAACGACACCCTCTCGGAGCAGGACAAGGCCAAGCTGCTCGAATACCTGCGCAAGGCGCACGGCGAGACCGGGCCCAAGGGCAAGATTACCCTGACGCGCAAGCAGACCACCGAGATCAAGGCCGCCGATGCCAGCGGCAAGGCGCGCACGATCCAGGTCGAGGTGCGCAAGAAGCGGGTCTTCGTCAAGCGCGACGAGGCGCTGGCCGAGGCACCCCCGGCGGCGAAGCCGCGCGTCGAAGCGGCGCCGGTCGAGGAAAAGCCGGTGGCGCCGACCCCGGTCGAGCCCGTGGCCCCGCCGCCCGCTCCCGAAGTCGTTGCGCCGCCGCCGGTCGTCGAGCCGGCCCCCGCGCCGGTCGCCGAGTTGCCCGCCGCAGCCGCTGCCAAACCGGCGGCCAAGCCCGCTGCGAAGCCGGCCAAGACGCCGGCACGCGTCGCGACCCGGATTCCCGCCCACGTGATCAGCGCCGAGCAGATCGCCCTGCGCGAACGCGAGGCGCAGCGTCACCAGGAGCTGGCCGCCATCCAGGCCGCCGAATTGCAGAGCAAGCAGGAGCGCGCGGCCCGCAGCCGCGCCGAGGCCGAGCAGCGCCTGGTTGCCCAGAAGGCCGCGGCCGAGAAGCCGGCCGAAGCGCCAGCGGCGGCGCCGACGCCGGCACCGGCGGCGGCGAAGGTCAGCGGTACGCTGCACAAGCCGGCCGGAAAACCCGAAGACAAAAAGGCGGTCAAGAAGCCGGTCAGCACCTGGAAGGACGATGCCGCCAAGAAGCGCGGCATCAAGACCCGTGGCGATACCGGTCCGAGCGGCTGGCGCGGTGGGCCGCGCACCCGGGCTGGCGGCCGCGGCGGCCGCACCGAGGAACGCCACGAGATCTCCCTGTCGGTGGAGCAGGTGGTGCGCGAGGTGCATATCCCGGAAACCATTTCCGTCTCCGATCTCGCCCACAAGATGTCGGTGAAGGCCACCGAGGTCATCAAGACCCTCATGAAGATGGGCTCGATGGTCACGATCAACCAGATGCTCGACCAGGAATCCGCGATGATCGTGGTCGAGGAGATGGGCCACAAGGCCTTCGCCGCCAAGCTCGACGAGCCCGACGCCTTCCTCGACGAGGTGGCGGCCGGGGGACCTGCGCCGGAGTTGCTGGCGCGGGCGCCGGTGGTCACCGTGATGGGCCACGTCGATCACGGCAAGACCTCGCTGCTCGATTACATCCGCAAGGCGCGCGTCGCCCACGGCGAGGCCGGCGGTATCACCCAGCACATCGGCGCCTACCACGTCGAGACCGCGCGCGGCATGCTGACCTTCCTCGACACGCCGGGCCACGAGGCATTCACGGCGATGCGGGCGCGCGGCGCCAAGGCCACCGACATCGTCATCTTGGTGGTCGCCGCCGACGACGGCGTCATGCCGCAGACCAAGGAGGCCATCCACCACGCGATCGCCGCCAAGGTGCCGCTGGTGGTCGCGGTGAACAAGATCGACAAACCCGATGCCAATCCCGACCGCGTCAGGCAGGAGCTGGTCGCCGAGGGCGTGATTCCCGAGGAATACGGCGGCGACGTGCCCTTCGTGCAGGTCTCGGCCAAGACCGGCGTGGGCATCGACGAGCTGCTGGAGCGCGTGTTGCTGCAGGCCGAGGTGCTCGAACTGAAAGCGCCGGTCGCAGCTCCGGCCAAGGGCCTGGTGATCGAGGCGCGCCTGGACAAGGGCAAGGGCCCGGTGGCGACGATCCTGGTGCAGTCGGGGACGCTGCGCCGCGGCGACGCGCTGCTGTGCGGCGCGGTGTTCGGCAAGGTTAGGGCGATGCTCGACGAGAACGGCAAGTCGGTGGAAGAGGCCGGCCCCTCGATCCCGGTGGAAATCCAGGGCTTGGCCGACGTGCCCGCGGCCGGCGACGAGGCTATCGTCCTGGGCGACGAGCGCAAGGCGCGCGAGATCGCGCTGTTCCGCCAGGGCAAGTTCCGCGACGTCAAGCTGGCCAAGCAGCAGGCCGCCAAACTGGAGAATATTTTCGAGAACCTGGGCGAGACCGAAGCGAAGCAGCTGCCGCTGATCGTCAAGGCCGACGTGCAGGGCTCCCAGGAAGCGCTGGTGCAATCGCTGCTCAAGCTGTCGACCGACGAAGTCAAGGTCAATGTCATCCACGCCGGGGTCGGCGCCATCAGCGAATCCGACGTCAACCTGGCCTCGGCCTCGAAGGCGGTGATCATCGGCTTCAATACCCGCGCCGACGTCAGCGCGCGCCGTGCGGCCGAGAGCCTGGGCGTCGATATCCGCTACTACAACATCATCTATACCGCGGTCGATGAGGTGAAGGCGGCGATGTCGGGCATGCTCGCACCCGAGCAGCGCGAGCAGGTGATCGGTCTGGCCGAGGTGCGCCAGGTGTTCCGCATCTCCAAGATCGGCACCGTGGTCGGCTGCATGGTGCTGGAAGGCGTGGTCAAGCGCAGCGCCCAGGTGCGCGTGCTGCGCAACAACGTGGTGATCCATACCGGCTGGCTCGATTCCCTGAAGCGCTTCAAGGACGACGTCAAGGAGGTCAAGAACGGCTTCGAGTGCGGCCTCTCGGTGAAGAACTTCGACGATCTCAACGAGGGCGACCAGCTCGAGGTGTTCGAGATCCAGGAAGTCGCGCGAACGCTCAGCTGAGCCATGCCCAAGGACTTTTCCCGCACCAGCCGCATCGCCGAACAGATCCGCCGCGATCTGGCCGAGCTGATCCGGCTGGAGCTCAAGGATCCGCGCGTCAACCTGGTGACCCTGACCGACGTCGAGGTCACCGCCGACTACGCCCACGCCAAGGTGTTCTTCACCACCCTGGCCGGTCCCGAGCATCTCGAAGAGATCGCCGAAGGTCTGAAGCGCGCCAGCGGCTTCCTGCGGCGCGAGCTGGGCCGGCGCATCAAGATCCACCACCTGCCCGAACTGCATTTCGTCTATGACCCCTCGGTGGAGCGGGGTACGCGCCTGTCCCAGCTGATCGACGAGGCGGTCCAATCCGGCAGCCACGACGCGGCCGACGAGTCGCCGGACGCAGCGGCAAAGTGAGCCGAGGAGCCGGTCCGGTTTGAACGCGCCACGCCGGCCGCCGGGCCGTGCCGTCGACGGCGTGCTGCTGCTCGACAAGGCGCCGGGGATCACCTCCAACGGCGCCCTGCAGAGCGCGCGCCGCCTCTACAACGCCTTGAAGGCCGGCCACACCGGCACCCTCGATCCGCTCGCCACCGGCCTGCTGCCGCTGTGCTTCGGCGAGGCGACGAAGTTCGCCGGCGAGCTGCTGGACGCCGACAAATCCTACGACGCCGTCGTCCGCCTGGGGGTCACCACCGACACCGCCGACGCCGAAGGGCGGGTGCTCGAGACCCGTCCGGTCGCGCTCGCCAGGGCGGAGGTGGAGGCGGTCTTGCAGCGCTTTCGCGGCGAGATCATGCAGGTGCCACCGATGCACTCGGCGTTGAAGCGCGACGGCAAACCGCTCTACGAATACGCCCGGGCCGGCATCGAGCTGGAGCGGCAGCCGCGCCGCGTCACCCTCCACGAAATCCGCCTGCTGGCATTCGAGGCCGACACGATTTCCATGTCGGTCGATTGCAGCAAGGGCACCTACATCCGCACCCTGGCCGAGGACGTAGGCAGAGCGCTCGGCTGCGGCGCCCACCTGGCCGCCCTGCGCCGCACCCGCATCGGCGGGCTGAGCCTCGACCGCGCGATCACCCTGGCCGAATTCGCGGACCTGGGCTTGCCCGAGCGCGATGCCAGGCTCGCCCCGGTAGACTCGCTGCTCCTGGACCTGCCGGCGGCGCAGTTGGGCGAGACCGACGCCGCGCGCCTCATTCACGGCCAGCCGGTGCGCTGGAACGGTCAGGCCGGCACGCGGTTGCGCGCCTACGGCGGCGGGCGCTTCCTCGGGCTGTGCCTGCTCTCGCCCGACGGTTACCTCACGCCGCGGCGCCTGGTGGCGGAGCGCGAAGCGGCTGGAAGTGCTTGAGCGGATTGCCGAACCCGGGGTATAATTCCGCTCTTTGTTAAGAAACCGGTAGAGAGAGAAGATGGCGATTTCGACTGTAGAGAAAGCAAAGATTGTCGGCGATTATCAGCGCGCCCAGGGCGACACCGGCTCGCCGGAGGTGCAGATTGCGCTGCTGACCGCGCGCATCAATGGTCTGACCGGCCACTTCAAGGCCAACGTCAAGGATCATCACTCGCGCCGCGGTCTGCTGACGATGGTCAACCAGCGCCGCAAGCTGCTTGACTACCTGAAGCGCAAGAACGGCGACGGCTACCGTGCGTTGATCGCGCGGCTCGGCCTGCGCAAGTAAGCTGCGGCGCGACATGCGGAGTGCCCCCAAACCGCAGCGGGCATGAGTGAACACGCCGGCGCCGGCCCGATGATGGCCGCGCCGGCTTTCTTTTTTTTGGGCTCGCCATTGGGCGGCCCTTGGCAGACATGACGAAAGGATAGACCCTTGTTGAACCTCACCCCCACCAAGAAAAGCTTCCCCTACGGCGCCCACACCGTCACCCTGGAGACCGGTGAGATCGCCCGCCAGGCCGGCGGCGCCGTCATGGTCTCGATGGACGACACCGTCGTTCTGGCCACGGTCGTGGCCAAGACCAGCGCCAAGCCCGGCCAGGACTTCTTCCCGCTGACCGTCGACTACGTCGAGAAGGTCTATGCTGCCGGCCGCATCCCCGGTGGCTTCTTCAAGCGCGAGGGCCGTCCCTCCGAGAAGGAGACGCTGACCTCGCGCCTGATCGACCGCCCGATCCGGCCGCTGTTTCCCGAGGGCTTCCTGAACGAGGTCCAGGTCATCGTCCATGTGCTCTCCTCCAATCCGGAAGTCGATCCCGACATCCCGGCGCTGATCGGGGCATCTGCCGCGCTGGCGATCTCGGGCATTCCCTTCGACGGCCCGATCGGCGCCGCCCGTGTCGGCTACATCGACGGCCAATACGTGCTCTGCCCGGCCATCTCGACGCTCAAGGACAGCCAGTTGAACCTGGTGGTCGCCGGTACCGCCGCCGCCGTGCTGATGGTCGAATCCGAAGCCGGCCAACTGTCCGAGGAGGTGATGCTGGGCGCCGTGGTCTTCGGCCACGAGCAGATGCAGGCCGCGATCAAAGCCATCAACGAATTGGTGGAAGTCGCCGGTAAGCCCGAATGGGACTGGCAGCCCGCGCCCAAGGACCAGGCGCTGATCGACCGCATCGCCGCGGCTGCCGAAGCCGACCTGCGCGCCGCCTACCTGATCACCAGCAAGCAGGCGCGTACCCAAAAGACCCGCGAGATCGCCGACCGGGTGGTCGCGGCATTGAGCGAAGGCGAGAATGCCGTCGACGCGAACGTGGTCAAGGACCGCCTGTTCGACCTCGAAGCCAAGATCGTCAGGAACCAGATCCTGAACGGCGAGCCGCGCATCGACGGTCGCGACACCCGCACCGTGCGCCCGATCGCCATCCGCCACGGCGTCCTGCCGCGCACCCACGGCTCGGCGCTGTTTACCCGCGGCGAGACCCAGGCGCTGGTGGTGGCCACGCTGGGCACCGGTCGCGACGAGCAGATCATCGACGCGCTGCAGGGCGAGTACCGCGACCGCTTCATGCTCCACTACAACATGCCGCCCTTCGCCACCGGCGAGACCGGCCGCGTCGGTACCCCGAAGCGCCGCGAGATCGGCCACGGTCGCCTGGCCAAGCGCGCGCTGCTCGCCGTGCTGCCAACCCCGGAGGAGTTCGGCTACAGCATCCGCCTGGTCTCCGAGATCACCGAGTCGAACGGTTCCTCCTCGATGGCCTCGGTCTGCGGCGGTTCGCTCGCCCTGATGGACGCCGGCGTGCCGCTCAAGGCGCACGTCGCCGGCATCGCCATGGGCCTGATCAAGGAGGGCAACCGTTTTGCCGTGCTGACCGATATCCTGGGCGACGAGGATCACCTGGGCGACATGGACTTCAAGGTCGCCGGCACCGAGAACGGCATCACCGCGCTGCAGATGGATATCAAGATCCAGGGCATCACCAAGGAAATCATGCAGGTGGCGTTGGCCCAGGCCAAGGAAGCGCGCCTGCACATCCTCGGTCTGATGCAGGGCTCGATGACCGGTCACCGCGAAGAGGTGTCGACCTTCGCGCCGCGCATGATCACCATGAAGATCAACCCGGAGAAGATCCGCGACGTGATCGGCAAGGGCGGCGCGGTGATCCGCGCGCTGACCGAGGAGACCGGCGCCGTGATCGACATCGAGGACGACGGCACCATCACCATCGCCTCGGTCAGCGCCGATGCCGCACAGATGGCCAAGAAGCGCATCGAGGACATCACGGCGGAGGTCGAGGTCGGCCGCATCTACGAGGGCACGGTGCTGCGTCTGCTCGATTTCGGCGCCATCGTCAGCCTGCTGCCGGGCAAGGACGGCCTGCTGCACATCTCGCAGATCGCCAACGAACGGGTCAATGCCGTGGCCGACTACCTCAAGGAGGGGCAGCTGGTGAAGGTCAAGGTCATCGAGACCGACGACAAGGGCCGTGTCCGCCTGTCGATGAAGGCGATCGGCGGCGATGCCGCGCCGGCGGCGGAACAGCCGCAGCAGTAGGGAGCTTGCAGCGACAAAAAAGGACGCCTAGGCGTCCTTTTTCATTGCGGGGTCTTTGCGCCAAGCTTTACTTGGCTAGCTGTTCTTAGCTCCGGCGTAACCTGGCCGCGCCAGGTAAGCCTACGCTGAGAAACAAGTCACTTCGCGACTTGTTTCTCCCTCAGTTCTTCGAGGGTCTTGCAGTCGATGCACAGGGTCGCCGTCGGGCGGGCCTCCAGGCGCTTCAGGCCGATCTCGACGCCGCAACTGTCGCAGTAGCCGTACTCGCCGTTCTCGATGCGGCCGAGCGCCTCGTCGATCTTCTTGATCAGCTTGCGCTCGCGGTCGCGGTTGCGCAGTTCGAGTGCGATGTCTGATTCCTGGCTGGCGCGATCGTTGGGATCGGCGAAGACGGTGGCTTCGTCCTGCATGGTCTGCACCGTCCGCTCGATGTCCACCATCAACTCCCCCTTGAGGGACATCAGGATGGTGCGGAAGTGATTGTGCTGCAGGGTGTTCATGTATTCCTCGCCCTTTTTCGGCACGTAGGGAGGAAACTGTTTGTGCAGGAGATCTTCGGCGGCCATTGGCGTTTCAGTGCGTCAGCGAAAAGAGGGCTTTATAAACGAAATGGGCGCGCGCCGCAAGGGGCGAGGGCGGCTCGTTCATGGCGACGCGATTGACCTCGCTCGGCACTGCCGGTAGAATGCGCGCTCTCGGGGCGTAGCGCAGCCCGGTAGCGCGCTTGGTTTGGGACCAAGATGTCGGAGGTTCGAATCCTCTCGCCCCGACCAGCAACCGACCGGTGCCCGTAGCTCAACCGGATAGAGCACCAGCCTTCTAAGCTGGGGGTTACAGGTTCGATTCCTGTCGGGCACGCCAGCCAGTATCCTGGCAGGCTGGGGCAGCATCGATAGCAGTATCAGTGGTGGACGTAGCTCAGTTGGTAGAGTCCTGGATTGTGATTCCAGTCGTCGTGGGTTCGAGTCCCATCGTCCACCCCAAGTCATTCAAGCCGCCGCTCAGGCGGTTTTTTTTGATGCTGTCGGCGCGCGCAAATTCGCTCGTCATGCAACCGGTTTGTCGCTGCCGAATCGGGTGACGTTGCTCCCGGATATTTCACCCTGCGCCGGCTGGTCTGGCAGGCAGAGGCGAACCTTCAAAGCGGAATCCCGCACCGGGGTGCAGCCGAAGCCTGGATACGCCGACCGCTGCATCATCTTCCATTTGATATAGGTCAAAAGATATATTAGGCTATGGCTTATATTGCGACGTTTCTGTCGCCCGCGCCGCACGCGGGCTTTGGCAGCGAAGCGATTTTCCTAATTCAGGGATAGAAGCTATGGGTTGTGACGAGGAAGTGGATTGTGGTCGACGTCGTCTGATCGTGGCGACGGCGGCGGTGGGCGGGGTTGCTGGGGTGGTGACGGTGGTGCCGTTCGTGGCGAGCATGA
>DATKVJ010000155.1:0-99455 GCA_035530135.1 Rhodocyclaceae bacterium
CTGCCGATGTTCCACTGCAACGGCTGGTGCTTTCCCTGGACCCTGGCCGCCATTTCCGGCACCAACGTCTGCCTGCGCCGGGTCGACCCGAAGCTGATCCTGGACGCCATCCGCGTGCACAGGGTGACCCACTACTGCGGCGCGCCGATCGTTCATTCGCTGCTGGTCAATGCTCCTGCCGAGTGGCGCGCCGGCATCGACCACCAGGTCTCGGCCCTGGTCGCCGCCGCACCGCCGCCGGCCTCGGTGATCGAGGGGATGGAGAAGATCGGCTTCACCATCACCCACGTCTATGGCCTGACCGAAACCTACGGACCGGCCGCGGTGTGCGCCAAGCAGGACGAATGGGCGTCGCTGCCGATCGACCAGCGCACCGAGCGGAACGGTCGCCAGGGCGTGCGCTACCACATGCAGGAGGGTGTGACGGTGATGGAACCGCAGACCATGCGACCGGTGCCCTGGGACGGCGAGACCATGGGCGAGATCATGTTCCGCGGCAACATCGTGATGAAGGGCTATCTGAAGAATCCGGCGGCGACCGAGGAGGCCTTCCGCGGCGGCTGGTACCATACCGGCGATCTGGCGGTGATGCAGCCCGACGGCTACATCAAGATCAGGGACCGCTCGAAGGACGTGATCATTTCCGGCGGCGAGAACATCTCCTCGGTCGAGGTCGAGGACACGCTCTACCGCCATCCGGCGGTGATGGCGGCGGCGGTGGTGGCTGCGCCGGATGCGAAGTGGGGCGAGGTGCCTTGCGCCTTCATCGAGCTCAAGGAGGGCGCCGCGGCCACGGCGGAGGAACTGCGCGAGTTCTGCCGCGGCCGGATGGCGCACTTCAAGGTGCCGAAGGCGTTCCTCTTCGAGTCGCTGCCCAAGACCTCGACCGGCAAGATCCAGAAGTTCATCCTGCGCGAGCGGGCCAAGTCGGCCGCCGCCATCGAATAGGAGAAGACAGTGACGACCGAATCAGAAGCGCTTCTGCTGCGCCAGGACAGCGGCGGCGTGGCCACCCTGACCCTGAACCGCCCGGCCCAGTTCAACTCGCTGTCGCAGGCGCTGCTCGCCGAATTGCAGCGGCAGCTCGACGCCATCGCCGCGGATTCCTCGATTCGGGCCGTGGTCATCGCGGGGGCGGGACGCGCCTTCTGCGCCGGCCACGACCTGAAGGAAATGCGCAGCAACCACAGCAAGCCCTACATGCAGGCGTTGTTCCGGCAGTGCGGGCGGGTGATGACGACGCTGACCGAAATTCCGCAACCGGTGATCGCCCGGGTCCAGGGCATCGCCACCGCCGCCGGCTGCCAGCTGGTGGCGAGCTGCGACCTGGCGGTGGCCGCGCTGGAGGCGCGCTTCGCCGTCTCCGGCATCAACGTCGGCCTGTTCTGCTCGACCCCGGCGGTGGCGCTGTCGCGCAACATGGGGCGCAAGGCGGCGCTGGAAATGCTGCTCACCGGCGACTTCATCGACGCCGGGGAGGCGCAGCGGCGCGGCCTGGTGAACCGCGTGGTGGCGGCTTCTGAACTCGACGCCGAGGTGAAGAAGCTCACCGACAGCATCCTCGCCAAGTCGGCGGTGGCCGTGGCGATGGGCAAGCAGATGTTCTACCAGCAATTGGAGATGGGCCTGTCCGGCGCCTATCAGTTGGCCTCCGAGACCATGGCCTGCAACATGATGGCCGAGGACGCCGCCGAGGGCATAGACGCCTTCATGGCCAAGCGCAAGCCGCAGTGGAAGGACTGCTAGTGCCGCGTAGCGGGTGCTAGTCGGATGCTGATCGGCGCCCCGGTTTTATCGCGATTTTTATAACGCGACCCCGAGTTTTTCCAGAATCTTTAAACCGTCCGGCCTAGCATGACGTCGTCAAAATCGTCATGGAGGCAGGCAATGGATCTCATCTATCTCGCAGGAATTCTCCTGTTATTCGGCCTGATGGTGGCGATGACCGCCGGCTGCGCCAGGCTGGGGGGCGGCAAATGAGCGTCTTCCACATCGTCAGCGCCGTCGTCGCGGTTGGGCTGTTGATCTACCTGATCGCGGCCCTGCTCCATCCGGAGGACTTCTCATGAGCAGCCATGCCTGGCTCCTCCTGGGGCTTTATCTCGTGATCCTGCTGTTGCTCGTCAAACCGCTCGGCTACTACATCGCCGAGGTGATGGAAGGGCGTCCGATGTTCGCGCAGCGCGTCGGCGGCGGGTTTGAATCCGTTCTGTATCGCCTTTGCGGCGTGAAGAAGGACGAAGAGATGGGCTGGCTGAATTACGCCTTCGCCATCCTGCTCTTCAACCTCCTCGGCGCCCTCGCCGTCTATGCCCTGCAGCGGCTGCAGCTCTGGCTGCCCTTGAATCCCCAGGCGATGGCCAACGTCAGCCCGGATTCGTCCTTCAACACCGCCGTCAGCTTCGCCAGCAACACCAACTGGCAGGGCTATGCCGGCGAATCGACGATGAGCTATCTGACCCAGATGCTGGGCCTGACGGTGCAGAACTTCCTTTCCGCCGCCACCGGCATCGTCGTTGTCATCGCATTGATCCGCGGCTTCAGTCGGCACACGGCCAAGACCGTCGGCAACGCCTGGGTCGATCTCACCCGCATCACGCTCTATGTGCTGCTGCCGCTGTCGCTGGTGGTTGCGGTTCTCCTGGTCAGCCAGGGCGCGATCCAGAACTTTGACGCCTACAAGGACGTGACGACGCTGCAGGCCACGAAATACGACGCGCCCAGGCTCGACGCCGTCGGACAGTCGATCAAAGACGAGAAGGGCAATGCGGTCATGGAGTCCGTCACGGCATCTACCCAGACCCTGCCGATGGGGCCCGCCGCTTCGCAAATTGCGATCAAGATGCTCGGCACCAACGGCGGCGGCTTCTTCAACGTTAACTCGGCCCATCCCTTTGAAAACCCGACGCCGCTCAGCAATTTCGTCGAAACGCTGGCGATCCTGCTCATCCCCGCCGCTCTCTGCTTCACGTTCGGCCAAATGGTTGGGGATCGACGCCAAGGCTGGGCGGTGCTGGCCGCCATGACCGTGCTATTCGTGGCAATGACCATCCCGGTCATGATGGCGGAACAGGGCGGCAATCCACTGTTGGCCAAGCTCGGCGTCGATCAGTCCGTCACCAGCTTGCAGCCCGGCGGCAACATGGAAGGTAAGGAAGCACGCTTTGGGCCAGCCGAATCCGCTCTCTGGGCATCGGCGACCACGGCCGCCTCGAATGGCTCGGTCAACTCCATGCACGATTCCTACACTCCTATAGGCGGCTTCGTGACGATGTGGAACATGATGCTCGGTGAAGTGGTATTCGGCGGCGTCGGCAGCGGTCTCTATGGCATGCTGGTGTTCGCCGTCATGGCGGTGTTCATTGCCGGCCTGATGATCGGCCGCACGCCGGAGTACCTGGGCAAGAAGATCGAGTCTTTTGAAATCAAGATGGTGTCCATCGCCATCCTGGTGACGCCGCTCCTGGTGCTGGCGGGGACCGCCATCGCCGTGATGGTTCCCGCCGGCATCGCCGGCATCAGTAACCCGGGGGCCCATGGCTACTCGGAAATCCTCTATGCCTTCACCTCGGCCGCCAACAACAACGGCAGCGCCTTCGCGGGCTTGTCGGCCAACACGCCCTTCTACAACGGCATGCTCGCCATCGCCATGTGGTTCGGCCGCTTCGGCGTCATCGTTCCGGTGCTGGCCCTGGCCGGCGCTCTTGCCGCCAAGAAGCGCATCGCCGTAAGCGGAGGCACCATGCCGACCCACGGCCCGCTGTTCATCGTGCTGCTGATCGGCACCGTCGTTCTGGTCGGCGCCCTGAACTACGTTCCCGCGCTAGCACTCGGACCGGTGGTGGAGCAGCTTGCGCTGCTCGCTTCCAAGTGAGCGCCTTTCCCCCAACCCCCGTCCCACGGCCGTCTTTGCACAGCCGGCCGGCTGCGGCGGCGCGGAGCAGTGCTCCGCGCAACCCCGCCTTCGCCCCGAGGAAGAGGGTGACGGTGCTTCGTCCCTTCGGGACTCCATGCACACATTGCCCTGCCTTGGGCTCCCCCAAGGGGACTTGCTTCCGGGCGCTGCCCGGCGGCGGGGCGAGCAACAGGAGAAACGCATGACGCACAAGAAACTTGCCATGTTCGACCCGGCGCTGGTGAGGCCGGCCATCGTCGATTCATTCCGGAAGCTGAATCCCACCGTCCAGTGGCGCAACCCGGTGATGTTCGTGGTCTATGTCGGCAGCATCCTGACCACGGCGCTCTGGGTGCAGTCCTTGGCCGGACAAGGCGAAGCCCGAGTGGCGGAAAGCTCGGGATTCACCCTCGCCGTTGCCCTCTGGCTGTGGTTCACGGTGCTCTTCGCCAACTTCGCCGAGGCGCTCGCCGAGGGCCGCAGCAAGGCCCAGGCGGCCTCGCTGCGCGGCATGAAGAAGGCGACCTTGGCCAAGAAGCTCAAGGGACCGCACGACACCACCCAGTGGGACACGGTGCCGGCCACCGATCTGCGCAAGAATGACGTCATCGTGGTGCATGCCAGCGACACCATCCCGGCCGACGGCGAGGTGATCGAAGGCGTGGCCTCGGTGGACGAATCGGCCATCACCGGCGAATCGGCCCCCGTGATCCGCGAAGCGGGCGGCGACTTCTCGGCCGTGACCGGCGGCACGCGCGTGCTCTCAGACTGGATCGTGGTCCGCGTCACGGTCAATCCCGGCGAGACCTTCGTCGACCGCATGATCGCCATGGTCGAGAATGCGAAGCGCCAGAAGACGCCCAACGAGATCGCGCTGACCATCCTGCTGGTGGCGCTGACCATCGTCTTCCTGGTCGTGACCGTCACCCTGCTGCCCTACTCGATGTTCAGCGTTGCTATCGCCAAGGCCGGGACGCCGGTCTCCCTCACGGTGCTCATCGCCCTGCTGGTCTGCCTGATCCCGACGACGATCGCCGGATTGTTGTCCGCCATCGGCGTGGCAGGCATGAGCCGCATGATGCAGGCCAACGTCATCGCCACCTCGGGGCGAGCGGTCGAGGCCGCGGGCGACGTCGATGTGCTGCTGCTCGACAAGACCGGCACCATCACCCTGGGCAACCGCCAGGCATCAAGCTTCCTGCCCGCCGACGGCGTCACCGACGCCGAGCTGGCCAATGCCGCACAACTGGCGTCGCTCGCCGACGAGACGCCGGAAGGCCGCAGCATCATGGTCCTGGCCAAGCAGAAGTTCAAGCTGCGCGAGCGGGACATCGAATCTCTAGACGCCAAGTTCGTCCATTTCTCGGCCCACACCCGCATGAGCGGCATCGATGTCCATGGCAGCCAGATCCGCAAGGGCGCGTCCGACGCCATCCGCAAGCACGTGGAAGATCTCGGCGGCCGCTTCCCCGCGTCGGCGCTGGCTAACGTCGAAGATGTCGCCCGCCGCGGCAGCACGCCCCTGGTGGTGGCCGAGGGCACCCGCGTGCTCGGCGTCGTCGAGCTCAAGGACATCGTCAAGGGCGGCATCAAGGAGCGATTCGCCGAGCTGCGCAAGATGGGCATCAAGACCATCATGATCACCGGCGATAACCGCCTCACGGCCGCGGCCATCGCCGCCGAGGCCGGCGTTGATGACTTCCTCGCCGAGGCGACTCCCGAAGCAAAACTCGCATTGATCCGCCAGCATCAGGCCGAGGGGCGGCTGGTGGCCATGACCGGCGACGGCACCAACGACGCTCCGGCGCTCGCCCAGGCGGACGTCGCGGTCGCCATGAACACCGGCACCCAGGCCGCCAAGGAAGCCGGCAACATGGTCGACCTCGACTCCAACCCGACCAAGCTGATCGAGATCGTCGAGACCGGCAAGCAGATGCTGATGACGCGCGGCTCGCTGACGACCTTCAGCATCGCCAACGACGTCGCCAAGTATTTCGCCATCATTCCGGCGGCCTTCGTCAGCACCTATCCGCAGCTGGCGGCGCTCAACGTCATGGGGCTTTCCAGCCCCGCCTCGGCGATCCTGTCGGCAGTGATCTTCAACGCGCTGATCATCATGTTCCTGATCCCGCTGGCGCTCAAAGGCGTGAAGTACCAGCCGCTCGGCGCCGCCATACTGCTGCGCCGCAACCTGGCGGTCTATGGGCTGGGCGGCCTCATCGCGCCCTTCATCGGCATCAAGCTGATCGACATGCTGATCGCCGGCGCCGGCCTCGCCTGAAGGAACCCACCATGAAGACACTATTACGTCCCGCCATCACCCTGTTTTTGCTGCTCTCGGTCGTCACCGGCATCGTCTATCCCTTCATAGTGACGGGAATTTTGCAGGCGATTTTCCCCGGACGCGCCGCCGGCAGCCTGATCTTCAAGGACGGCAAGCCGGTCGGATCTAGCCTGATCGGCCAGAACTTCACCGAGCCGAAGTACTTCTGGGGCCGCCCCTCGGCCACCTCGCCGCAGCCCTACAACGGCCTTGCCTCGGGCGGATCGAACCTGGGGCCGCTGAACCCGGCGCTGGCCGATGCCGTCAAGGGGCGCATCGCTGCCCTCAAGGCGGCGGATCCCGACAACAAGCTGCCGATTCCGGCCGATCTGGTCGAGGCCTCGGGCAGCGGCCTCGACCCGGACATCAGCCCGGCAGCCGCCGCGTACCAGGTGGAGCGGGTTGCCCGTGCCCGTGGGCTCGAAGCCGAAACGGTCGCAGCCTTCGTCGCCAGATACACGGAAGGGCGCCAGTGGGGCCTCTTCGGCGAGCCCCGGGTCGATGTACTGGAATTGAATTTGGCGCTCGACGCGCGGGCAAGCCGAGCAGGACAATAGCTTCATGAGCGACGAACGCCCGGATCCCGACCAACTCCTCGACCGGATAAAGGAGGAGGAGAGCCGCGCCGCCCGCGGCAAGCTGAAGATCTTCTTCGGTGCCTCGGCCGGTGTCGGCAAGACCTACGCCATGCTGTCGGCGGCGCGCCAGCAGGCGCAATTGGGCGTGGACGTGGTCGTCGGTGTGGTGGAGACCCACGGCAGGAAGGAGACGGAAGCCTTGGTGGAAGGCCTGGAGCGCCTGCCGCAGAAGGACGTCCCCTACCGCGACAAGCGGCTGCATGAATTCGACCTCGACCGTGCCCTGGCGCGCAAGCCGCAGCTGATCCTGATGGACGAGTTGGCCCATTCCAACGTGCCGGGTTCGCGCCATCCGAAGCGCTGGCAGGACGTCGATGAATTGTTGGCCGCCGGCATCGACGTCTATTCGACGATCAACGTCCAGCATTTGGAAGCCATCAACGATGTCGTCGGCGGCATCACCGGCGTCAGAGTGTGGGAGACGGTGCCCGATCACGTCTTCGACGCCGCTGACGAGGTGGTCATCGTCGATCTGCCGCCGGATGAGCTGTTGCAGCGCCTGAAGGAAGGCAAGGTCTATCTTCCCCATCAGGCGGAACGCGCGGTCCAGAATTTTTTCCGCAAGGGCAACCTGATCGCGCTGCGCGAACTCGCCTTGCGGCGGACCGCAGACCGCGTCGACCACCAGATGCTCCAGTACCGGCGCGACCAGTCGGTGGCGCCGGTGTGGCAGACCCGGGAGTCGCTCTTGGCCTGCATCGGTCCCGGCGAGGGGGCAGATCGCATCATCCGCAGCGCCGCCCGCATCGCCGCCCGGCTCGACGTGCCGTGGCACGCGGTGTACATCGAAACGCCGGAGTTGCAGCGCCTGTCCGACCGCCAGCGCCAGCGCATCCTCAAGAACATGAGGCTGGCGCAGGAGATGGGAGCAGAGACCGCGACGCTCTCCGGCAGCGACGCCGTCGCGGCGGTGGTCGCCTACGCCCGCGATCACAACCTCTCCAGGGTGGTTGTCGGACGCGATCACGTGCGTGCCTGGCGGCCCTGGTACCGCTCGTTCGCCGATCGCGTCGGCAAGCGTGCGCCAGATCTGGACGTCATCCAGGTAGCGCGCGAGGAAGGACAGGTCCGCAAGCTACCCGATCAGGGTACCGACGAGTCGTGGCTTGAGCGCCTGAGGGCGCCCTGGCAGTCGTATGCGATGAGTGCCGCCATCTGCGGCCTCGCGATCGTGATCGCCATACCCCTGCATTCGGTGTTCGATCTCGCCAATATCGCCATGCTCTTCCTGCTGGCGGTACTGTTGGTCTCCGTCCGCTACGGACTCGGGCCCTCGGTCATGGCCTCCTTCCTCAGCGTCGCCGCCTTCGACTTCTTCTACGTTCCACCGCGCTTCACCTTCGCGGTCGCCGACGCGCAATACCTGATGACCTTCGCCGTCATGCTGGCGGTCGGCCTGATCACCGCCAAGCTCACGACGGACCTCAAGTACCAGGCCCGCGTCGCCAGCCGGCGCGAGCAGCGGGTGCGCGCCCTCTACGAAATGTCCCGCGACCTGTCGGGCGCCCTGATGCCGGAACAGATTGCCGAAATCAGCCAACGTTTTGCCGAAAGCGAATTCGGCGCCAAAACTGCCATCCTCTTGGCGGACGAAAATGACCATCTGGGAGATCCGGTCCCTGTGGCGGGGAGCAGCCCGTTGGTCGATGTCAGCATCGGCCAGTGGGCGTACGACCATGGGGCCGAGGCCGGTTGCGGCACCGATACGCTCGCGGGCAGCCCGATTCTCTATGTGCCCCTGAAGGCGCCAATGCGGATCCGTGGCGTGCTGGCGCTGGAGCCGAAGAATCCCCGCCGGCTGATGGCACCCGAGCAGCAGCGGCTGCTCGACACCTTCGCTCGGCTGATCGCCATCTCACTCGAACGAGTGCATTATGTGGATGTCGCCCAGTCCACCACCGTGCAGATGGAGTCGGAGCGCTTGCGCAACTCGCTGCTGTCGGCGATCTCGCACGATTTGCGCACGCCGCTCGCGGTCCTGGTCGGTTTGGCCGACTCGATGCCGCTGACGCAGCCAGCGCCGACGGGACAGCAACTCGAGATCGCGGTCTCGATGCGTGAGGAAGCCTTGCATATGAACTCGCTGGTCAACAACCTGCTCGACATGGCGCGTCTGCAGTCGGGCGCCGTCCGGCTCAACCGGCAATGGCAGCCGCTGGAGGAGGTCGTCGGCAGCGCCCTCAAGTCCGTTCGCTCGAACCTCGCCGATCACCGCGTCACGGTCGATCTGCCGGACGATTTGCCGCTGCTGGAACTGGATGCCGTGCTGATCGAGCGGGTGCTCTCCAACCTCTTGGAGAACGCGGCAAAATACACGCCTGGGGGCAGCACGATAGCGATCGGCGCCGCGCCGATCGGAGCAAACGTCGAGGTCTGGGTTGCGGATAACGGCTCCGGCCTGCCCGCCGGCAAGGAAGAAGAGATCTTCAAGAAATTCGAGCGTGGCCAGAAGGAGAGCGCGACCCCCGGCGTCGGCCTGGGACTGGCGATCTGCCGCACCATCGTCGAGGCGCACGGCGGTACCATATGGGCGGAGAACCGCCGCGATGGCGGCGCGCGTTTCGCCTTCTCGCTGCCGCGCGGTGATCCCCCCACCATCGACGATGCCGTCCGGCAGGAAGAAGATCCCAAGTGACTGAACCGGTGCCCGTGATCGTCGTCGTCGAGGACGAACCGAAGATCAGGCGCTTCGTCCGGATGTCGCTGGAGGCGGAAGGCTATCTGGTCTTTGAAGCCGAATCGGTTCGGCGCGCCCTGATCGAGGCCGGCACGCGCCACCCGGACATCGTGGTGCTCGACCTCGGTCTGCCCGACGCCGATGGCGTCGATTTCATCCGCGATCTGCGCACCTGGTCAGAAGTTCCGGTCATCGTGCTCTCGGCGCGCGCCACGGAAGCCGACAAGGTCGAGGCGCTGGACGCCGGCGCCGACGACTACCTGACCAAGCCCTTCGGCGCCGCGGAACTGCTGGCCCGGGTCCGCTCCCAGTTGCGCCGCCGCTCCCAGGTCGGCGGCGCTCCGAGCGCGGTCTTCGAGTTCGGCAAGGTCCGGATCGATCTGGGCAGGCGCAGCGTCGAACGGGACGGCAAACCGCTGCACCTGACGCCGATCGAATACCGCCTGCTGGCCTACTTGATCGGCCACCCGGACCGGGTCCTGACCCATCGCCAGCTGGTCAGGAACGTCTGGGGACCGTCCCACGCCGAGGACAGCCACTACGTCCGCGTCTACATGGGCCACCTGCGCCGCAAGCTCGAAGACGATCCCTCGCAGCCGCAGCACATCGTGACCGAAGTCGGCGTCGGCTACCGTTTCGTTGCCTAGCGACGATTCGTTCGCCGGGCCTCAGACGGCGATGTGCTCTGCGATCCAGCGCTTCAGTCCGGCGACATCGCCCGCATAGTGGTCGAAGCGCATCAGGCTCTGGCCGAAGACGTAGGCGTAGAGCAGCAGGCTGCGTGCGGTCGCCTCCTGGACGCCTAGGCCGCGGGCGAGGAACAGCCGCTTGGCGCAGTCGAGGCGGATGGCATCGACCGCCTCGACCGTCGCCGCCGCCCCGGCGTCGCGCCGGGCCAGGTCGCGCACCGCCAGTTCGATCAGGATGCCCTTGCGGCTCTTCACCGCGGCATAGACCTCGATGGTGTGATGGATCGCGGCGAGCTCGGCGCCGGGTTCGGCCCGCGTCTGCTTGACGATGTCGTCGATGCGACCGCGCTTCCAGGTGTCGAGCAGGCCGTCGATCAGGTCGCGCCGGTTCTCGAAATGCCAGTAGAAACTGCCCTTGGTGACGCCCAGTCGCTTGGCCAGCACTTCGATGCGCAGTCCGTCCGCGCCCAACTCGGCGAGCGCCGCCAGGGCGGCGCGGATCCAGGCCTCGCGGTCGAGGGCCGCGGCTGTTTTCCTGGACTTTTTTTCCATACGGAGCGGTATTGAAAACGGGATCTGGATGCGCTAGGATAGCGCATCCAGTACCAAAGCGTATGGAGTGCGCGCCTCTGCCACCGGGGGCCGCGGCGAGCGCCGCCGAACCCGGGACGGGTAAATCGGTGCATAATTTTATACTTTCGTAGAGGAGCGCTGACTTGAAAATCCTGGTAGCCGTCAAGCGCGTGGTCGATTACAACGTCAAGGTGCGCGTCAAGTCCGACGGCACCGGCGTCGATCTGGCCAACGTCAAGATGTCGATGAATCCCTTCGACGAGATCGCCGTCGAGGAGGCAGTACGCTTGAAGGAAGCGGGCGTCGCCAGCGAGGTGATCGCCGTCTCCTGCGGACTTCCCGCCTGCCAGGAGACCCTGCGCACGGCCATGGCGCTGGGCGCCGACCGCGCCGTCCTGGTGGAGACCGATGTCGAGCTGCAGCCCTTGGCGGTGGCCAAGCTGATCAAGGCCGTGGCCGAGAAGGAGGGCCCGCAGCTGGTCATCTTCGGCAAGCAGGCGATCGACGACGACGCCAACCAGACCGGCCAGATGTTCGCCGCCCTGATGGGCTGGCCGCAGGCCACCTTCGCTTCGAAGCTGGTGATCGCCGAGGGTAGGGCGAACGTGACCCGCGAGGTCGACGGCGGCGGCGAGACCCTGGCGCTCAAGCTGCCGGCGGTGGTCACCACCGACCTGCGCCTGAACGAGCCGCGCTACGCGACCCTGCCCAACATCATGAAGGCCAAGAAGAAGCCGCTGGAAACCCTGAAGCCCGCCGATCTCGGCGTCGATGTGACGCCGCGCCTGTCCACGCTCAAGGTCGCCGAGCCGGCGAAGCGCAGCGCCGGCGTCAAGGTCGCCGACGTCCGCGCCCTGGTGGAAAAACTCAAGAACGAAGCGAAGGTGATCTGATGGCCATACTGGTAATCGCCGAACACGACAACGCGTCCCTGAAGGCCGCGACCCTGAACGCCATAGCCGCGGCGGCCAAGATCGGCGCGCATCTTGCCGCCGACATCCATCTGCTGGTCGCCGGCCACGGCTGCGCCGCCGCCGCCCAGACCGCCGCCAAGGCCGAGGGCGTGGCCAAGGTGCTGGTCGCCGATGCCGCCCACTACGCCGACCAGACCGCCGAGAACGTCGCGGCCCTGGTCGTGTCCCTGGCCGCCGGCTACAGCCACATCCTGGCGACGGCCACCTCCAACGGCAAGAACATGCTGCCGCGGGTGGCGGCGCTGCTCGACGTGGCGCAGATCTCCGAGATCGTCGCGGTCGAGAGCGCCGATACCTTCGTCCGGCCGATCTACGCCGGCAACGCCCTGGCCACGGTGAAGAGCGCCGACGCGGTGAAGGTGATCACCGTGCGCAGCACCGGCTTCGATGCCGCGGGGCAGGGCGGTTCGGCCGCCGTCGAGAACGTCGCCGCCGGCCCCGACCTCGGTCTGACGACGTTCGTCGGGCGCGAACTCACCAAGTCCGAGCGTCCCGAACTGGCTGGCGCCAAGATCATCGTCTCGGGCGGCCGCGGCATGGGCAGCGGCGAGAACTACCACAAGCTCCTGGAGCCGCTGGCCGACAAGCTCGGTGCCGCCCTGGGCGCTTCCCGCGCCGCGGTGGACGCGGGCTTCGTGCCCAACGACTACCAGGTCGGCCAGACCGGCAAGATCGTCGCGCCCCAGCTCTATTTCGCCATCGGCATCTCCGGGGCGATCCAACATCTGGCCGGAATGAAGGACAGCAAGGTGATCGTCGCGATCAACAAGGACGCCGACGCGCCGATCTTCCAGGTGGCCGATTACGGCCTGGTCGCCGATCTGTTCCAGGCCGTGCCGGAGCTCGTCGCCGAGCTGGGTTGAGCGGAAGGATCGTCATGAGCAGCTATGCCGCGCCCCTGAAGGACATGCACTTCGTGCTGCGCGAGCTGGCGGGGCTGGACCGCGTAGCACAACTGCCCGGCTTCGAGGAGGCCAGCGCCGACGTGGTCTCCGCGATCCTCGACGAGGCCGACAAGTTCGCGTCCGGCGTGCTGGCGCCGATCAACGCCAGCGGCGACCGGGAAGGCGCGCGCTGGGCCGACAAATCGGTGACCATGCCGGCCGGCTTCGGCGAGGCCTACCGGCAATTCGCCGAGGCCGGCTGGAACGGGCTCTCCTGCGAGCCGGCATTCGGCGGCCAGGGCTTGCCCAAGCTGGTCTCCGCCGCGGTCCAGGAGATGTGGAAAGCCGCCAACATCTCCTTCTCGCTCTGCCCGTTGCTCACGCTGGGCGCGATCGAGGCGCTGACGCTGGTCGGTTCCCCCGAGCAGAAGCGAAAATATCTTTCCAACATGATCGCCGGCCGCTGGACCGGGACCATGAACCTGACCGAGCCGCAGGCCGGCTCAGATCTGGCGGCGGTGCGCACGCGCGCCTTGCCTCAGCCCGACGGCAGCTACAGGATCTTCGGCCAGAAGATCTTCATCACCTACGGCGAGCACGACATGGCGGAGAACATCGTGCACCTGGTGCTGGCCAGGACGCCGGACGCGCCCGAAGGGGTGAGGGGTATCTCGCTCTTCGTGGTGCCGAAGTTCCTGGTCGACGATCAGGGCCGCCTGGGCGCGCGCAACGACGTCCATTGCGTCTCGATCGAACACAAGCTGGGCATCCACGCCAGCCCGACCTGCGTGATGGCCTTCGGCGAAAATGGCGGCGCGTCGGGCGCCCTGGTCGGGTGCGAGAACGAAGGCCTGAAGACCATGTTCATCATGATGAACGCCGCCCGTTTCGCGGTCGGTCTCGAAGGCCTGGCGCTGGGCGAAGCCGCCTACCAGAAGGCGCTCGCCTACGCCCGGGAGCGCGTGCAGGGGCGCGCCATCGAAGGCTCGGCCGCGAGCGTGGCAATCATCCGGCATCCCGACATTCGGCGCATGCTGATGCTGATGAAGTCGCAGATCGAGGCGATGCGCGCGCTGGCCTATACCGTCGCCGCTGCCCACGACGCGGCGCTGCATCACGCCGACCTCGATGAACGCCGACGCAATCAGGCGCTGGTCGATCTGATGATACCGGTGGTCAAGGGCTGGTGCACCGAGACCGGCAACGAACTCGCTTATCTCGGCGTCCAGGTGCACGGCGGCATGGGCTTCATCGAGGAGACCGGCGCCGCCCAGTACCTGCGCGACGCCCGCATCACCACCATCTACGAGGGCACCACCGGCATCCAGGCCAACGACCTGATCGGGCGCAAGATCGCGCGCGAGGGCGGCGCCACCCTCAAGGCGGTGATCGAAGAGATGCGCCAGACCGAGGCGGAGCTGTCGGCGCAGGGCGGCGCCGACTTCGCTGCGCTCGGGGCGGCATTGGGCCGCGGCATCGCAGCGGTGGCGGAGGCGGCGGAACACATCGTCGAGCGCTACGGCGCCGACATCCGCGGCGTCTCGGTCGGCGCCGTGCCCTTCCTCAAGCTGCTGGGCAGCGTCTGCGGCGGCTGGCAACTGGCGCGCGCCGCGTTGGTTGCCCAGGCGAAGATCGCAGCCGGCGACCAGGATGCCTTCTACCCGGCCAAGATCGCCACCGCGCGCTTCTACGCCGATCACGTGCTCGCCGCGGCGCCGGGTCTCGCCCACACCGTGATCCACGGTGCGCCGGGCGCGCTGGCGCTTCCCGAAGCGATGTTCTGAGCGCGGTGGATCGCGGCGAAGCGCTGGCGCGGATCGCCGCCGAAGCAGAGGGCGGCGAACTGGTGTTTCCGACCCACGCCGAGGTGTCGCTGCGGGTACGCCTGGCGCTGGAGGATCCCGATCTGCATCTGGAGGCCGCGGTGCGCGCGGTCCAGGCCGAGCCGCTCTTGGCGAGCCGGGTGGTGGCGCTGGCCAACTCGGTGGTCTTCAACCGCGCCGGCCACGCCATCGCCGACGTGCGCAGCGCCGTGTCCCTGCTCGGCTTTCAATTGATTCGCTCGCTCGCCACCGCCCTGATCATGCGCCAGATGGTCGGTGCCACCAGTTCGCCCGAAGCGCAGGAAATGGCGCGGCGCCTGTGGCAGCACTCGGCCCAGATAGGTGCCCTGGCGCACGTCCTGGCCGCGCGCCAGGGCCGGTGCAACCCCGACGTCGCCCTGTTCGCCGGCATCGTCCATGAGGTCGGCGGCTTCTATCTGATTTCCCGCGCCGACGCCTATCCCGGGTTGCTCTGGCGGGAACTGGCGCCGGCGTGGACCGGTGCCGAACAAAGGGTGGTCGGGCGGGCCGTATTGCGGGCCCTGAGAATCCCCGAGGCGGCGGTCAGCGCCATCGAGGGCCAGCGGCTGGGCACGACATCGCTGCCCGCGCATTTTCCCGAGATGACGCTGGGCGACATCCTGTTCCTGGCGCACGGCCTGTCCCCGGTCGACAATCCCCTGATGTTCACCGACGGCGCGGAGATGCCCGCTGCCACCCGCGAGCAGATCGCCGCCACGACGCTGGGCGCGATTCTCCTGGAATCCGCCGCGGAACTCGAGTCGCTCTCCGCCGCCCTGCGCTTCTGAATCGGCCGGGCGAGCCGCCTACTCCGGCACATACTGCTGTGCGTATTCCGCTTCCTGCAGCTTGGCCTGGGCCGCCGCCAGACGCGCGACGGGCACGCGAGGGCCGGAGCAGGACACGTAGTTCAGACCGATGTGATGGCAGAAGTGGATCGATGCGGGATGGCCGCCGTGCTCGCCGCAGATGCCGATCTTGAGCTCGGGGCGGGTCTTGCGGCCGCGATCCACCGCCATCTTCATCACCTGGCCGACACCCTTGATGTCGAGCACTTCGAAGGGATTGTCCTGCAGGATGCCGGTCTCGTTGTAGGCGGGCAGGAACTTGTTCTCGGCGTCCTCGCGGCTGAAGGAGAACACCGCCTGGGTCAGGTCGTTGGTGCCGAAGGAGAAGAACTCGGCGGTCTCCGCCATGCGTCCGGCGCGGATGCAGGCGCGCACCACTTCCAGCATCGAACCGAACTTGAAGCGCACGCTGATGCCGTGGGTCAGCTCGACCACCTTGTGCAGGCGCTGCACGTAGCCGTGGATGCGGCGCAGTTCCTCGACCGTGGCGACCTGCGGCACCATGATCTCGGGATGGATCTCGATGCCCTCCTTGGCGCACAGCGCGGCGGCCTCCAGGATCGCCTGGATCTGCATCGAGTAGATCTCGGGATAGGTGATCCCCAGCCGCACGCCGCGATGGCCGAGCATCGGATTGACCTCGGCCAGCGCGCGCACCTTCTTGAGTATTTTCTCCTTCTTGGAGATCGCGTCCTCTTCGAGGTGGGAGCTCTTGAAGGTGTGCAGGCCGTCCATCAGCTTGACCAGGCCGTCGGCGTATTGCTGGTAGAGCTTGGGATTGAGCAGCTTCAGGGTCTCGGGCAGTTCCTCCAAGCCGCCGATGGCGTCGCGCAGGTGGTGCAGGTGGGCGATCTCCAGTTCGAGCTGCGCCGCGGTCGGCAGGAACTCGTGCATCGGCGGATCGAGCAGCCGCACCGTCACCGGCAGCCCCTTCATGGCCTTAAATATCCCCTTGAAGTCGGCGCGCTGGATCGGCAGCAGGCGGTCCAGAGCCGCCTGGCGCTCCTCCACCGTCTCCGCCAGGATCATCTCCTGGACGATGGGCAGGCGGTCGGTGCCGTTGAACATCCGCTCGGTGCGGACCAGGCCGATGCCCATGGCGCCGAAGGCGCGCGCCCGGGTGGCGTCCTCCGGAGTGTCGGCGTTGGCCATCACCTGCAGCCGCGCGACCTCGTCGGCCCAGCCGAGCAGCGTGGTCATCTCCTCGCTGACCTCGGCCTCGACGGTCGGCACCTCGCCGGCATAGACGTGGCCGCTGCTGCCGTCGATGGTGATCACGTCGCCCTCGTGCAAGGTGGCGTCGCCGATCAGGGCGCGGCGGGCGGCGACGTCGATGACGATCTGCTCGCAGCCGGAGACGCAGGGCTTGCCCATGCCGCGCGCGACCACCGCGGCGTGCGAGGTCTTGCCGCCGCGGCTGGTGAGGATGCCCTGCGCCTGGAAGAAGCCGTGGATGTCGTCGGGCTTGGTCTCCTCGCGCACCAGGATGATTTTCTCGCCGGCGCGTCCGCGCATCTCGGCCGTATCGGCGTCGAACACGATCTTGCCCGACGCGGCGCCGGGCGATGCCGGCAGTCCCTGGACCAGCGACTTGCCGCGAAACGCCGGGGACAGCTGCGGCACCAGCAATTGCTCCAGCATCGCGGGC
The DNA here is from genome assembly GCA_035530135.1 of Rhodocyclaceae bacterium. GTDB lineage: Bacteria > Pseudomonadota > Gammaproteobacteria > Burkholderiales > Rhodocyclaceae > CAIYYX01. Next base: position 16,994 of record DATKVJ010000155.1, read on the forward strand.
TCGGTGCGCAGCAGGGCGCGCTCCTGGGTGATCAGCCCCTCGTGGAACATCTCCACCGAGGTGCGCACCATGGCGCGCGCGTTCATCTTGCCGTTGCGCGTCTGCAGACAGTAGAGCCGGCCCCGCTCGATGGTGAATTCGAAATCCTGGACTTCGTGGTAGTGCGACTCCAGGCGCTGGTGCAATTCCTGCAGCTGGCGATAGATCTCCGGCATCTCCCTTTCCATCTCGGCGATCGGTTTCGGCGTGCGTATCCCGGCCACCACGTCCTCGCCCTGCGCATTGACCAGGTATTCGCCGTAGATCAGGTTCTCGCCGGTGCCCGGGTTGCGGGTGAAGCCGACGCCGGTGCCCGAGTCGTCGCCCATGTTGCCGAAGACCATGGTGCAGATGGTCACCGCGGTGCCGTTGGCCATCTCCTTGGTGATCCTGAACTGCTTGCGGTAATCCACCGCGCGCTTGCCCATCCAGGAGCGGAACACCGCCTGCACGGCGACTTCCAGCTGATCAAAGGGATCCTGCGGGAAGGGCTTGCCGGTGTGGCGCTCGACGATGGCGAGATACTCGCCGGCGAGCTGCTCGAGTTGGGCGGCGTCGAGGTCTACGTCCTGGAGCGCGCCGTAGCGCTTCTTCGCGGCGTGCATCCGCTCGTCGAAGGCGTCGTCGGAGATGCCCAGCGCGATCTTGCCGAACAACTGGAGGAAGCGCCGGTAGGCGTCATAGGCGAAGCGCTCGTTGCCGGTCTGCCGGATCAGTCCCTGAAGGGAGCGCTCGTTGAGTCCCAGGTTGAGGACGGTATCCATCATGCCGGGCATCGACATCGCCGAGCCCGAACGCACCGACACCAGCAGGGGGTTGTCTGCGCTGCCGAAGCCCTTGCCGCTCTTCTCCTCCAGCGTCTTGACGTGCGAGCGGATTTCGTCCATCAGGCCGTCGGGCAGTTGGTGCCGGTCGAGATAGCTCAGGCAGGCCTCGGTGCTGACGACGAAGCCCGGCGGCACGTTGAGGCCGATCTGGGTCATCTCGCACAGGTTGGCGCCCTTGCCGCCCAGCAGCATCTTGTTCTTGCCGTCGCCCTGCTCGAAATCGAAAACGAAACTGCGCACATTCATGCTCTTCCCCTTATCAAGTGAGCCGATCCCAGCAGCGAGGCGGGCGCATCGGCTGCGCCCCGCTCCACGCCTGACGGCGCCATTATCGCTCATAGCATTGGCATACGCATGCGCCTGCTGCAGCCGGATCCTGTCATCGCCCTCGACGGGGTCTGGCATTTCTCCGGAAGTTGGCCTAGACTTATATCGTTTGGCCTACTGAAACAGGGCAAACCCATCGAAAGGTGGGGACGCAAAGTCACCGGTCTAACGGGCGCGCAGACTAGCCGCGCCCCAGGATAGCGGGACTGCCAGGTGAGGCGGGCGGTCGTGTCGGCACGGCCGCCAGGCGCTGTGGACGTCGCGGTGGACATCTTTGGTTCGCACCGTCCGTCTATCTTGATCGCCGCCTTCCTGCAGCACCCTCTCCCCGCGTGATCGTGCGTCTGCCCCGGTCTGGCTATTGACGGGCTTGCGGCCGTGGCCGCACGAGGAGGGCAGGGACATGGCTGCAATCGATCAAGCGTGGAGATCTTCCGGCGGCGGCGCCCAAAGCCAGGTCGAGCTTCTGGCGCAGTCGCGCGAGCGGGTGGCGGCGCGCCTGCGCCAGGCGCTGCGCGGCGTGCTGGGCGGGGTGCGCTCCGATCTGCTGCGCCGGGGCGAGCTCGCGGGCGAGCGCGAGCAACGCCACTTCCTTTACGGCATTCGCGATGCGCTGATGGAAAAGGGTGTGCATCTGGAGTCCTTGCTGGCTGGCCACTGGCGCCGCGAGTTCGACGCCGCCACCGCCGGGCGCCTGGGGGCCCGGCTGAGCGTGCTGAGCCTGGACGAGCCAGACGACCGGGAGGAAGAACTCGCGCTCCAGGCGATCGTCGAGCGGCTGCGCGGACGGTGCGCTGCGGCGGTCGAGGCCATCGGCAGGCGCCTGGCGGCGCTATCGGGCCGGGACCAGGTCGGCGGCGCGGCCCCCGAGGTGCTCTGCAAGGCGTTGCGCGGCGCGCTCTGCGAAGCGGCTTTCGGCCGGCTGGAACGCTTGGAGTTGCTGCGCTCCTTGCTGCCCTACGCCGGCGCCGAATTTGGTGCGGTCTATGACCAGTGGTGGGGCGAACTGGCGAGCGAGGAGCGGCCTGCCGCGGCCGGATCAAGACCGAGTAGCGTCGAGCGCGACCATGCGGCCGCCGAGGCGGCGCTGGCGGGCTTTCTAGCCCTGCCGCTGCCCGCGGTCGCGGCGCAGTTGCTCGCCGGCGAATGGCGGGAGCTGTTGCGCCGCCTCCATGCCGAGGGCGACCGGGACGCCTGGGATGCCGCCTGCACCGCCGCCGGGGAACTGGTCTGGAGCGTGCGGCTCGCGCCCGGCAGCCCGGAGCGCAAGATGCTCCTGGGCAGGCTGCCGAATCTGCTCAAGCAGCTCCAAGATGGCTTCGAACGTCTGGGGCTCGACGCCGTGCGCCGCGTGGAGATTCTCGACGCCTTGTTCGGCGTACACGCCGCCATTCTGCGCGGCGAAGCGCCGCAGTCGATCCCGGCGCGCGCGCGAATCGTCATCCCGGGCGGCTCATAGCCGAAAGCGCCGGCCATTTGAGCCGCTCGGACAGCGAGGCTCTATAATCCCGGACGCCTCAAGCTGGGGCGGCCTTTTTTCTGTCCATGAATAAACTCCCGGCGGTATTGCTGCTCCATGGGCTCTGGAGCAGTCCGAGCGAGATGCTGCCCGTCGCCAATGCACTCGGACGCACCGGCTACCGGGTGGAGACCCCTGAAATTCCCGGCTACACCTACGCGGCCGGAACGAAGCTCAGCCGTTGGCGCGATTGGCTGCAAGCCGCCCTGGCTGCCTTCGATGCCCTCGCATCCGAGCACGACAGCGTCTTCGTCGGCGGCCTGTGCGTGGGCGGCACGCTCTCGCTCGCGGTGGCGGCCCACCGTCCCGGAAAGGTGAAGGCGCTCTCCGTACTATCGCCCTCCGTGTTCTTCGACGGTTGGGGCGTTCCCAGGCTGACGCGCTTGCGCCACATCGGCTACTACAGCCCCTTTCGCTATTTCTGGAAGGTGCAGGAAAAGGAGCCCTTCGGCGTCAAGAATCCGCTGATTCGGCGCTGGATAGCCCGCGAGATGGAGAACCGCGAGGTCTCGGCGGCGGGCGCCGCCGCCCTGCCGCTGACCGGACTGCACGAGTCGGAGCGGCTGCTCGCCGCCGTCAAGCGCGCGCTCCCGGCAATCGCCGCGCCGACGCTGATCATCCATGCCAGGGAGGACGAAATTTCAACCCTGCGCTCGCCCCAGTTCCTGCTCGAGCGCCTCGGTAGCCGCGTCAAGCATCTGCGGGTGTTGGAGAACAGTTACCACATGGTGACCCTGGACAACGAACGCCAGCAAGTCGCGGCGTACATCATCGACTTTTTCCTCGATCGGACCCCGCCGCCCGAAGCTTCCATTCTTCCCTTCCCGCCCCGAACGCGCGTCGCCTGACGCTCAGCATCGACAGACCCCGATCGGCTATTATTAGCACTTTGTACATAGACCGCCGATCACCGGGTCAAGTCATGCAGGAAGCAAGGAGCCATTCGTGAGCACATTGGAAAAGATTCAGCAGCTGATGCGGGAGCGCCTGGGACTGGCCGAGGAGCAGGTACAGCCCGGGCAGAGCCTGGAAGCGATCGGCATAGATTCCCTGGCGATCGTGGAATTCATGTTCGACCTCGAAGACGAGTTCGGCGTCAGGCTCACCGATGAGCGCACGCCGGTCAGCAGCGTGCAGGATATCGCCGACATCATCGATCGGGCGTTGGCCAATCCGGAACAGCTCAGGCAACCGGCATCCGCATGATGCGGCGGGTGTTCGTCACCGGCGTGGGCATCCTGGCCCCGGGCGGGAGCGACGCGCCGACCTTCTTTTCCAGTCTGATCGACGGCCGCTCCGCTATCGGGCCGCTGCACTCATCCTTCGCCGAGAGGCTGACGACGCGCATCGCAGCCAGCGTCGACTTCGATCCCAAGCCCCACTTTCCGGTACTGCGCGCGGCTTCGCTCGATCGCTACGCCCAGTTCGCGCTGGTGGCGGCGCGGCAGGCGGTGACGGATGCCGCGCTGATCTTCGACGATGAATTGCGCGAGCGAACCGGCGTTTTCTGGGGCACCGGCATGGGCGGTGCCCAGACCATCGAACAGGGTTACGACGATGTCTACCTGAAGGGGCAGGACCGCGTGCGGCCGCTCTCCGTGCCGATGTCGATGAACAACGCGGCGGCGGCGCAGATCGGCATCGAGTACGGTATCCGCGGCCCGGCCCTGACCTACTCGACCGCCTGCGCTTCCTCGGCCAATGCCGTAGGCGAGGCCTGCCGCGCGATCCGTCACGGCGAGATCGATCTGGCCGTGGCCGGCGGCAGCGAAGCGCTGCTCACCTTCGGCGCGCTGAAGGCGTGGGAGGGTCTGCGCGCCCTGGCGCTCGAGGATGTGGCCGAGCCTTCGGCTTCCTGTCGTCCCTTCTCGGCCGAGCGCAGCGGGCTGGTGCTGGGCGAGGGCGCGGGGGCACTGGTGCTCGAGTCGGAAGAGCACGCGCGCGAGCGCGGCGCGGTAGCGCTGGCCGAGTTCGCCGGCTACGGCCGCAGTAATGACGCCATGCACCTGACCAAGCCCACGGTCGACGGACAGGTGCGGGCGATGCGCCAGGCGCTTGCCGAGGCCGGCTTGCCTCCGCCGGCGATCGGCTATCTCAACGCGCACGGTACCGCCACGCCGGTCGGCGACCTTGTCGAGACCGCGGCGATCAAGGCGGTTTTCGCAGAGGCGGCGGCGAGGCTTCCGATCAGCTCGACCAAGGCTATGCACGGCCACCTGATGGGCGCTGCCGGGGCGGTCGAATTGATCGTGGCGCTGATGGCCATGCGCTCCGGCAGCATCCCGCCGACCGCGCACTACCGTCGGCCAGACCCGGAGTGTGACCTCGACTACGTGCCCAACGTCGCCCGGCGCGGCGTCGCCATCGACGCCGTCATGTCCAATTCCTTCGCCTTCGGCGGCGGCAACGCCGTGCTGGTGCTGCGCCGCGGCCAAGACTGAAACCGGCACTGAGCCGGCTCATATGCCGGTCACATGCCGGGATAGACCGGTCCTTCGCCGCCCTGGGGTGTCACCCAGACGATGTTCTGGGTCGGGTCCTTGATATCGCAGGTCTTGCAATGGACGCAGTTCTGCGCATTGATCTGCAGGCGCGCGTTTTTGCCGCTCTCGTCGTAGAGGATCTCATAGACGCCGGCGGGACAGTAGCGCTGTTCCGGGGCGTCGTAGAGCGCCAGATTCACCCTGATCGGCACCTCCGGATCCTTGAGCGTCAGGTGGCAGGGCTCGTTTTCCTCGTGATGGGTGTTGGAGAGGAACACCGAGGAGAGGCGGTCGAAGGAGATCACGCCGTCGGGCTTCGGATAGTCGATAGGCTGGCAGTCGGCGGCCCGCTTCAGCTTCAGGTGGTCCGCCGACAGGCGCAGGGTCCACGGCGCCCGGCCGCGGAACAGCTGCTGGTCGATGCCGAACATCAGCGAGCCGAAATACAGGCCGCGGCTCATCCAGGGCTTGAAGTTGCGCGCCTTGTGGAGTTCCTCGAACAGCCAGCTGTCGCGGAACTTCTGCGGGTAGGCGACGAGCTCGTCATTGTGGCGGCCGTTACCGAGGGCTTCGGCCGCCGCCTCGGCGGCCATCATGCCGCTCTTGATCGCGGCGTGGCTGCCCTTGATGCGCGAGGCGACCAGGAATCCGGCGTCGTCGCCGATCAAGGCGCCGCCCGGGAAGATCAGCTTGGGCAGGGCCTGCAGGCCACCGGCGGTGAGCGCCCGGGCGCCGTAGCTGATGCGCTTGCCGCCCTCGAGCATGGGGCGGATCTTCGGGTGGGTCTTGAGTCGCTGGAATTCCTCGAAGGGCGACAGGTAAGGGTTGCCGTAGGCCAGTCCGATGACATAGCCGATCGCCACCAGCTTGTCGCCGTTCTCGTTGCTGTAGTGATAGCAGAACGAGCCGCCGTAGGTGTCGGCGGCCAGCGGCCAGCCGGCGGTGTGCATCACCAGGCCGGGGACGTGCCGCTCGGGGCTCACCTCCCACAGCTCCTTGATGCCGATGCCATAGACCTGGGGGTCGGCGCCGCTTCTCAGATTGAAATTCGCTTCGAGCTGTTTGCCCAGGCTGCCGCGGCAGCCCTCGGCGAACAGCGTGTATTTGCCGATGAGCTCCATGCCTCTTTGGAAGGCGGCGGTCGGCTGGCCGTCGCGGCCGACACCCATGTCGCCGGTGGCCACGCCGGCGACAGCGCCGTCTTCGCGATAGAGCACCTCGGCGCCGGCGAAGCCGGGATAGATCTCGACGCCCAGCGCCTCGGCCTGTTGCCCCAGCCAGCGGCACAGGTTGCCCAGGCTGATGATGTAGTTGCCGTGGTTCTGGAAGCAGTCGGGCAGCAAAAAGTTGGGCAGTCTCCAGCCGCCGTTTTCGCGGAGGATCATGAAGCGGTCTTCGGACACCGGCGTGTCCAGCGGTGCGTTCTGCGCCTGCCACTCGGGCAGCAGTTCGTTCAGGGCGATGGGGTCCATGATCGCGCCGGAGAGAATGTGGGCGCCGATCTCGGCACCCTTTTCGATCAGGCAGACGTTGATGTCGCCGTTCAACTGCTTGAGACGGATCGCCGCCGCCAGACCCGCCGGACCGCCGCCGACGATCACCACATCAAATTCCATTGCTTCCCGTTCCATGCCTATCCCCTGTCAGAGCGCCGTTGGGCATTATAATTGCAAACCTTGACAAACCCCTGGCCGAGCCAAGATAGCCATGGAACATCCGCGCAAACTGGTGCACACCATCCTGATCCCGATCCGGTGGGGCGACATGGACGCGATGGGGCACGTCAATAACACCCTCTATTTCCGATATGCGGAACAGGCGCGCATCGAGTGGATGGCTTCCCTCGGTTTCCTCACCGACCGCTCGGGGCAGGGCTCCCCGGTGATCGTCAACGCCAGTTGCTCGTTTCTGATTCCCTTCACCTATCCCGGGACGGTGGAGTTGCGCACCTACCTCGGCAAGCCCGGCCGCAGCAGCGTGCCCTCGTATTTCGAGATGCGTCTGGCCGGCGGGGAGGAACTCTACGCCGAGGGTGCGGCGAAAATCGTATGGACGGATGCCGCCACCGGCAAGTCGATCCCGCTGCCAGACGCCATGCGCGCCCTGGCGGAATAGTCTAGGAGATCTGCATGACCGAATCGTGGCGACCATCGCCAGAGCGCATCGCGGCATCCCGCCTCTCTGCCTTCATCGACGAGGCACAAACCCGGTGGGGACGCGAGTTTCCGGACTATGCTTCGCTGCACCGCTGGTCGATCGACGAGCCCGGCGAGTTCTGGCTCTCGCTCTGGGACTTCGCCGGCGTCATCGGCGAGCGGGGTAGGACGGTCGTCGCCGATGGCGACCGGATGCCCGGCGCCCGGTGGTTCCCCGAGGCGCAGCTCAACTTCGCCGAGAACCTGCTGCGCCGCCGCGATGACTCCGATGCGCTGGTGTTCTGGGGCGAGGGCAAGGTCTGCCGGCGGCTCTCCCACGATGAGCTCTATCGCAAGGTGGCGCAGCTCGCAGCGGCCATGCGCGCCCTGGGCGTGGCGCGGGGCGACCGCATCGCCGCCTTCCTGCCCAACCTGCCCGAGGCGATCGTGGTCATGCTGGCCGCCGCCAGCATCGGCGCGATCTACACCTCCGCCTCGCCGGACTTCGGCGTGCAGGGCGTTCTCGACCGCTTCGGCCAGGTCGAACCCAAGCTGTTCTTCGCCGCCGACGGCTACTTTTACAACGGCAAGACCATCGATTCGCTCGCCAAGATCGCCGAGGTGGCGGCGCAGATGCCCAGCGTGCTGCGGGTCGTGATCGTGCCCTACGTCGGGAAGGAACCCGATCTGTCTAGGATCCGGAGCGCGGTGAGGCTCGACGATTTCACCGCGCCGTACCGGGACGCCGGAGACATCGAATATGCCCGGCTGCCCTTCGACCATCCTCTGTACATCATGTACTCTTCCGGCACCACCGGCGTGCCCAAGTGCATCGTGCATTGCGCCGGCGGCGCGCTGCTACAGCACCTGAAGGAGCATCAGTTGCACGGCGACGTCAGGCCCGGCGACCGCTTCTTCTATTTCACCACCTGCGGCTGGATGATGTGGAACTGGCTGGCCTCGGCGCTGGCTTCGGGCGCGACGCTGCTGCTCTACGACGGCTCGCCCTTCCTGCGCGGCGGCAATATCCTGTTCGACTACGCCGACGCCGAAGGCATGACCCACCTCGGCACCTCGGCCAAGTTCATCGACGCTATCGCCAAGATCGACCTTCTGCCCGCCCAGACGCACCGGCTCGAAAAGCTGCGCACGATGTTCTCGACCGGCAGCCCGCTGGTGCCGGAAGCCTTCGACTACGTCTATCGCGCCGTGAAGAAAGACCTCCACCTCGCCTCGATTTCAGGCGGCACCGACATCGTCTCCTGTTTCGTCCTGGGCAATCCGATCGCCCCGGTCCATCGCGGCGAGATCCAGTGCGCGGCGCTGGGCATGGCGGTCGAGGTGTTCGACGAGCAAGGCTTGCCGGTGCGTGGCGAGAAGGGCGAGCTGGTGTGCACCCGGCCATTCCCCTCGATGCCCATCGGCTTCTGGAACGATCCCGAGGGCAGGAAGTACCGCGCCGCATATTTCGAACGCTTCGACGACATCTGGTGTCACGGCGACTTCGCCGAGATCACCGGGCACGGCGGCTTCATCATCTACGGCCGCTCCGACGCGACGCTCAATCCGGGCGGCGTGCGCATCGGCACCGCGGAGATCTACCGCCAGGTGGAGAAGCTGCCCGAGGTCGTCGAGTCCATCGTCATCGGCCAGAACTGGCCGCCCGACGAGGTGGCCGATGCCCGCGTCGTGCTCTTCGTCAAGCTCGCCGAGGGGGTGGCGTTGGACGACCGACTGGTGGCGCGCATAAAGCAGGTGATTCGCGACAACACCACGCCCCGCCACGTGCCGGCCAGGATCCTGCAGGTGGCCGACATCCCGCGCACCAAGAGCGGCAAGATCGTCGAGCTGGCGGTGAGGAACGTGGTCCACGGCGAGCCGGTGAAGAACGTCGAGGCGCTGGCCAACCCCGAAGCGCTCGAATACTTCCGGGAGCGGCCGGAGCTCGCGAGCTGACGGGGCACCGAGCGATCACCGGGGCGGCAGGCTCAGCCCCGAATTCAGCGACGCCACACCTCGGGCCGATTGAGCCCGGGGCCGAATTCGGCTATCATCCGAATTTCCCGCTACCGCAACATCCATGGCCAAATACGTCTTCGTCACGGGCGGTGTCGTGTCCTCGCTGGGCAAGGGCATCGCCGCCGCATCTCTGGGTGCCATCCTCGAATCGCGCGGCATCAAGCTCACTCACCTCAAGCTCGATCCCTACATCAACGTCGATCCTGGAACGATGAGTCCGTTCCAGCACGGCGAAGTCTTCGTCACCGAGGATGGCGCCGAGACCGATCTCGACCTCGGCCATTACGAGCGTTTCACCCGCGCCAAGATGGGCAAGCGCAACAACTTCACCACCGGCCAGATCTACGAATCGGTGATCAAGAAGGAGCGGCGCGGCGAATATCTCGGCAAGACCGTGCAGGTGATCCCGCACATCACCGACGAGATCAAGCTGTACATCAAGCGCGGCGCCGAGGGGGCGGAAGTGGCCATCGTCGAGGTCGGCGGCACGGTCGGCGACATCGAATCCCTGCCCTTCCTCGAGGCCATCCGCCAGATGGGCATCGAGGAGGGCAGGAACAACACCTGCTTCATCCATCTCACCCTGCTGCCCTGGATCGCCGCCGCCGGCGAGCTGAAGACCAAGCCGACCCAGCACTCGGTCAAGGAGCTGCGCGAGATCGGCATCCAGCCCGACGTGCTGCTGTGTCGCGCCGACCGGCCGGTGCCCGAGGACGAGCGACGCAAGATTTCGCTGTTCACCAACGTCCAGCCCGAAGCGGTGATCTCGGCGGTCGATGCCGCCAGCATCTACCAGATCCCCGGCCTGCTGCACGACCAGATGCTGGACGAGATCGTCTGCCACAAGCTGGGCATCCTCGCCCGCGCCGCCGACCTGTCGGTATGGAAGAAGCTGGTGCATTCGCTCGAACATCCGCAGCACGAGGTCGACATCGCCTTCGTCGGCAAGTACGTCGATCTCACCGAGTCGTACAAGTCGCTGACCGAGGCGCTGGTGCACGCCGGCATCCATACGCTGTCCAAGATCAACATCCACTACATCGACTCCGAGGGCATCGAGGCGGACGGCACCGGGGCGCTCGCCGGCATGGATGCGATCCTGGTGCCCGGGGGCTTCGGCCGGCGCGGCACCGAGGGCAAGATTGCTGCCATCCGCTACGCCCGGGAGAACAGGGTGCCTTATCTGGGCATCTGCCTGGGAATGCAGCTCGCCGTGATCGAATTCGCCCGGGACGTGGCCGGCCTGGGCCACGCCCACAGCACCGAATTCGACGCCGCCACGCCGCACCCGGTGGTCGCGCTGATCACCGAATGGCTGGACCGCGAAGGGCGCATCGAGCAGCGCGACGCCAATTCCGATCTGGGCGGCACGATGCGCCTGGGCGGGCAGTCCTGCGCCCTGGTCGAGGGCTCGCTGGCGCGCAGGATCTACGGGGCAGACAAAATCAACGAGCGCCACCGCCACCGCTACGAAGTGAACGATGCCTATCTGCCCCGCCTCACCCAGGCGGGCCTCAAGGTCTCGGGCGTCTCGGCCGAAGGCCGGCAGCTGTGCGAGATGATCGAGCTGCCGAGCGACGGCCCGAACGCCCATCCCTGGTTCGTCGGTTGCCAGTTCCATCCGGAATTCACCTCCAATCCGAGGAGCGGCCATCCGCTGTTCATCGCCTTCGTGCAGGCGGCGCTCGACTTGCGCCGGGCGAATTCATGAAGCTCTGCGGCTTCGAGGTCGGCCTCGACCGGCCGCTGTTCCTGATCGCCGGCCCCTGCGTGATCGAGTCGCGCCAGCTCGCGCTGGACACCGCCGGGCAACTGAAGGACATCTGCGCTTCGCTCTCCATCCCGTTCATCTACAAGTCTTCCTACGACAAGGCCAACCGCAGTTCCGGCGGCTCGCCGCGCGGACCCGGCCTGGAGATGGGACTCGAGATCCTCGCCGAGGTGCGGCGGGAGATCGGCGTGCCGGTGCTGACCGACGTCCATAGCGTGGAGGAGGTGGCGGCGGTCGCCGCCGTGGTCGATGTGTTGCAGACGCCGGCCTTTCTCTGCCGCCAGACCGATTTCATCGAGGCGGTGGCCTGCTCCGGGCGGCCGGTGAACATCAAGAAGGGACAGTTTCTCGCGCCCGGCGACATGAAGCAGGTGGTCATGAAGGCCAAGGCGGCCAACGGCAATCTGGACAACATCATGGTCTGCGAGCGCGGCGCCTCGTTCGGCTACAACAACCTGGTCTCCGACATGAGGAGCCTCGCCATCATGCGCGAGACCGGCTGTCCGGTGGTCTTCGACGCCACCCACTCGGTGCAGCTGCCGGGGGGGCTGGGAGCGAGTTCCGGCGGCCAGCGCGAGTTCGTGCCGGTGCTGGCGCGCGCGGCGGTCGCCGTCGGCGTCTCGGGCCTGTTCATGGAGACCCATCCCGACCCGGAAAAGGCGCTCTCCGACGGCCCCAATGCCTGGCCGCTGGCCGGGATGCGGTCGCTGCTGGAGACGCTGCGCGACATCGACGCGCTGGTCAAGCGGCGCGGCCTTTTGGAGATGTGAAATGGCGGCCTATCTCGTCGTCGACGCGACGGTCACCGACCCGCAGCAGTTTCAGAAGTACCGCGACCTGGCGCAGGTGGCGGTGGCGAAGTACGGCGGCCGCTATCTGGTGCGCGGCGGCAAGACCGAGGCGCTGGAAGGCGGATGGCGGCCGGAGCGGCTGGTGATCGTCGAGTTTCCCTCGACCGAGCAGGTCCGTCAGTTCTACGATTCACCCGAGTATCTGGCGGCGCGCGCCGCGCGTGCCCAGGCGGCCGACTTCGCCATGCTTCTCGTCGAAGGCGCCTGATTCATATCTACCTAGGAAAATCCCATGAGTGCAATCGTTGATGTCGTCGCCCGCGAGATTCTCGACTCGCGCGGCAATCCCACCGTCGAGGCCGACGTCCTGCTCGAATCCGGCGTCATGGGCCGCGCCGCGGTGCCCTCCGGCGCCTCGACCGGTTCGCGCGAGGCGATCGAGCTGCGCGACGACGATGCCGACCGCTATCTCGGCAAGGGCGTGCTCGCCGCGGTGGAGAACATCAATACCGAGATCTCCGAGGCGATCATCGGCCTCGACGCCGAGGATCAGGCCTTCATCGACAACACCCTGATCGAGCTGGACGGAACGGAGAACAAGTCGCGCCTGGGCGCCAACGCCATCCTCGCGGTCTCGATGGCCATGGCCAAGGCTGCGGCGGAGGAGGCCGGACTGCCGCTCTACCGCTATTTCGGCGGCTCGGGTCCGATGCAGATGCCGGTGCCGATGATGAACGTGATCAACGGCGGCGCCCACGCCAACAACAATCTCGACATCCAGGAGTTCATGATCCTGCCGGTCGGGCCGAAGCGCTTCCGCGAGGCGCTGCGCTGCGGCGCCGAGGTGTTCCAGCACCTGAAGAAGCTGGTCGACAAGAAGGGTTATCCGACCACCGTCGGCGACGAGGGCGGCTTCGCTCCCAATGTCTCGGGCAACGACGAGGCGATCGAGCTGATCCTGAGAGCGATCGAGGCTGCCGGCTACACTCCCGGCCAGGACGTGGTGCTGGGCCTGGATTGCGCCGCCTCGGAATTCTACAGGGATGGCAAGTACCACCTCGCCTCGGAGAAGCTGGAATTGTCTTCCGCAGCGTTCACCGATTATCTCGCCAGACTCGCCGACAAGTATCCGATCATCAGCATCGAGGACGGCATGGCCGAGAACGACTGGGCCGGCTGGAAGATCCTCACCGACAGGCTGGGGAAATCGGTGCAGATCGTCGGCGACGACCTGTTCGTGACCAACACCAAGATCCTCAAAGAGGGCATTGCCCAGGGTGTGGCCAACTCCATCCTGGTCAAGATCAACCAGATCGGCACGCTCACCGAGACCTTCGCCTGCGTCGAGCTGGCCAAGCGCTCGGGGTACACCTGCGTGATCTCCCACCGCTCGGGCGAGACCGAGGACTCCACCATCGCCGATATCGCCGTCGGCCTGAATGCGCTGCAGATCAAGACCGGTTCGCTCTCCCGTTCCGACCGCATCAGTAAGTACAACCAGCTGCTGCGCATCGAGGAAGACCTGGGCGACACCGTCAGCTATCCCGGACGCGACGCCTTCTACAACCTGCGCAAGTAAATCGCAGCCGTGCGCTGGCCCACCGCGGTGCTGGTTGCCCTGCTGCTGCTGCTGCAGTATTCGCTGTGGCTGGGCAAGGGCGGCTGGATCCGGGTCTGGGACATGGATCGCCAACTGCAGGCGCAGCGCGAGCTCAATCAGAAGCTGGAACAGCGGAACGCGGGCCTGGACGCAGAAGTGCGCGATCTGAAGACCGGCTACGGCGCGATCGAGGAGCGTGCCCGCTACGAGCTAGGCCTGATCAAGCCCGACGAGGTCTTCGTCGAGGTGCCGAAGAAACGGCACTGATCGCCACGGCCCGCAGGGCCTGGCGATGGCCTCGTCATCGCGACTGCCGCGGCCTGCGGCCTCGCAGTGACGGCGGCGGAGCAATCACCAGTTGCTCGCGGAAGGTTTTCGACCGCGCCACGTAGCCTTCCGCGTAGCCCGGCAAGGCAGCCACTTCCGCGTCGGTGTGCAGCACCGCGTTGTCCTGGACGTTGGAGCGGCTGCCGATGGTGATGAGATCGTTGTCGCCGCGGATCACCACGCCGAACCAGACGCTGGCTTCCGATTGCAGCACCACCTGGCCGATCACCGTGGCGTTATCGGCCACCCAGGCGTCGGGGGCACAATCGGGTCTTCTGTCGCCCAGAGCGTAGATCGTCATGCGAGACTACTCCAAATCGGAAAAGGCGGATTCTCTCACGGCAGCCGCCCGCCGACCGCCCGCAGAAACTCGCTTCTCAACTGCTCGGATTTTTCAAAGACGCCGGTGAATGCTTGCGTCACCACCCGTTCGTCGCCGCGCCGGTCCTCGCCCAACAGCAGGCAGAGCTGCTCGGCCTCGACGACGCAGGCGGCGCCCTGGGCCCGCCCGTGCTGCATCAGCGCTTCGGCGACGTCGCGGGTCATCCACTCCTGGTAGGTGAAGCGATGGCCGATGGCGTCCACCATCCGCGCGATGCGGCCGAAGCCGTGCAGGTGGCCGCCGGGAACGTAAGCGACGTGCGCCAGGCCGCGAAAGGGCACCAGATGATGCGGGCAGACCCCATGGACGGCGATGCCGCGCACCACGACCATATCGCTCCTGTGATCCGCGAAACCCTCGCCCAGGGCTGCGGCCGGATCCAGATCGTAGCCGCCCAAGAGGCGCTTCTGCCAGAGCTCCCGCACCCGTTCCGCGGTCCTGCCCATGTGCGCCATGTCCGGCGCGATGCCGCAGGCGCGCAACAGATCGGTGACCGCCCGCTCGAAAGCCACGGGATCGAATCCGGCCTGTCGGGGAATGCCGATGCCGGCATGGGGCGCAGGGGCGCTAGCGTGGTCGGTACAATCGGACATGACGAAGACCCGGGGATGCTGGAGGCGGAAATCATACACTCCGCTACGGCTCTGGGGTCGGGCGAGCATGCTGGGCGCGCCCGATCCAGCGGATGCGGACAACCGGTGGAAATGAAAAGAGCCTCTCGCGAGGCTCTTTTTTCAACTGGCCTTGCCGCGACGAATCACTCGACCTTGGCCTTGCTGCGCATGTCGAGCAGGTGCTTCTCCACCATCTGCTGTTGCAGGCGCTGCACCAGCTTCGGCTTGGCGTCCTCGAGCGAGGGCAGCTTCAGCTCGCGGGTGTCGTCGAGCATGATGACGTGATAGCCGAAGTCGGTCTTGACCGGGGTTTCGGTGAATTTGCCTTTCTGCAGCTTGACCAGAGCATCGGCGAAGGGCTTCACGTAGCTCGACGGTGTCGCCCAGCCGAGGTCGCCGCCGCGCTCCTTGGAGCCCGGATCCTTGGACAGCTTGGCGAGGTCAGCGAACTTCTCGCCCTTGTTGAGCTTGGCGATGATGTCTTTGGCCTCAGCCTCGGTCCCGACCAGGATGTGGCGCGCCTTGTATTCCTTGTCGCCGAGTTGGGCCTTGATCGTGTCGTATTCCTTCTTGATCGCATCCTCGCTGATCGGATGGTTCTTCACGTAGTCCTGCATGTAGGCGTTGATCAGCACGCTTTGCCGCGCCAGCTCCATCTCCCCCTGGATCAGGGGTTTCTTGTCGAAGCCCTTCTTCACGGCTTCCTGGGCGAGGATCTCGCGGCGGATCAGTTCCTCGCGCACCGCCTTGCGCAGTTCCGGGGTATCGGCTCGTCCTTGCGCGGCCTGGGCGGCGACCAGGGCGTCAGAGCGATTCTTGGGGATGGCCTTGCCATTTACCGTGGCAATGGCCTTGCTGCTATCCTCCTTGGCGAGCGCCGGAGCAATGGCCAGGATGGCGGCGAGCGCAACGAGGGAGGAACGGATCAGAAAGCGGTTCATCAGTCTTTCCTTGCAGGTTATGTCGGGTGGGGTGGGCAGCCATGCGCATGACATGGAAATCCGGTCTCATCAGCGCCACGCGCATCATACACCAAGCAGCGCGGGGAGGGTGCCGCTAGCCGGTGACGTAGGCGACGAACCAAGGGCTGTCTGGCTTGTTGTGCCCGAGGCGGATCCTGCCCTCGCCGCTGAGAATGCACTCCTCGCGCCGCAGGCTGATCGTCGTCTTGGTCGCCGTATCGAGGCGGGGCGTCACATAAGTGCCGTTCGAACTCTGGTCGATCAAGATGAACTTGTCGCCGCGCATCTCGATGACGGCGTGGGTTCTGGAAGCCAGCGGGTCGCTGACGACGAGGTCGCTGGCCGGATCCCTGCCGATGGCGATGCGCGGTCTCAGGCGGCTGACCTCCAGGCTGTTGCCGCGGCTGCTCAGGGTCAGCGCCGGCACATCCGCCGTCCTGGCGAGGCTCGACGGCATCCCTTCGAGCACCGTGAGCTCGTCGATGCCCGCGTCGGGATCGGGGTTCGTCCAGAGGATTTCCCGCAGTTCGACCGGTGCCTCCCTGCCTCTCAGGGGGATGGTGGCGAGCCTGCGAAAGTTCGGCAAGGTCCGCGAGCCCGCGGCCTTGATGGTCTCCGCCGTGGTCAGGATCTGCTCTGGCTTGGCCAGCGAGGTGATCCGGGCGGCGATGTTGACGGCGTCGCCGAAGGCGTCGCCGCCTTCCACGATGACCGCCCCGGAATGGATGCCGATATGCAGCGAGACCGGGAGCAGCGACGGCCTATTGCCGCGTTCGTGCATCGCCTGCTGCATGTCGCAGGCAGCCCACAGCGCATCTCCCGGATCGGAGAACAGCGCCATGACTTCGTCGCCGAGGGTCTTGATCACCCGTCCGGACTTGTTCGCGACGATCCGGGACATCTCATGGAGGGCGCGATCTATCATCCGTTGCGCCGCGACGTCGCCTTGCACCTCGTACATCCGGGTGCTGCCGCTGACGTCGGAGAAGAGGATACTGGCGCTCATGCCGGGTGGTCGCGCTGACGCCTGGTGCTATTTCTTCTTGAGCATCGCGTCGACTTCCTCGCGACTGATCACCATGGTTTTGTCGGCGGGCGTCTCCAAGTAGTTTCTCGGTACCCTTGCCTTGGATTTCGTCGCCGCCCGCTCGCGCCTGAAGATGATCAGCAGTACGACGGATATCACCACCGCCAGCAGGACCGCCGAGGCGATAAGAATCGAATCGATCATGATGTCACCCAGAATAGTCGGCCGGAGCGCTACAGGAACTACCCGGGCATCATACCGCGCCCGCCGGCTGTTTCCTATTGCCCTGAGGGTGCCATCAGGAACCGGCGCGGAGCAGGTCGGCGGCCCGCTCGGCGATCATGATCGTCGGCGCGTTGGTGTTGCCGCCGATCAAGGTCGGCATCACCGAGGCGTCCACCACGCGCAGGCCCGTCACGCCGCGGACGCGCAACTGAGGGTCGAGCACCGCGCCGGCGTCCTCGCCCATGCGGCAGGTGCCGACCGGGTGGTAGATGGTGTCGGCGCGCTCACGCAGCAGCTCCTCGATGCCGGCGCGGTCGTCGATTGCCGGCTCGGGCCGCAGCGGCCGCCCGCGATGGGGCGCGAAGGCGGGCGCCTGCAGCAGCCTCTGGCTGGCCTGGTAGGCGCGCACCAGGGTGTCCATGTCCTCGGCGGCTGCCAGATAACAGGGGTCGATCAGCGGCGCGTCAGTCGCGTGCGGCGAGCGCAGCCCGACCCGACCGCGCGAGCGGGGCCGCAGTTGGCAGGCGTGCAGGCTGAAGCCGTGGCCGAGGTGCTGCTTGCGGCCGTGGTCGTCGACCATCGCGATGACGAAATGCCATTGCACGTCGGGTCGATCGGCGTCGTCGCGGGTGCGAATGAAGCCGCCGGACTCGGCGTAGTTGGTGCTCAGCATGCCGGTGCGCAGAGTGCGGTACTGGTGCCATTGGCGGCGCAGGTTCCAAAGCGCGGTCAGGCTGAGACCGAACAGCTTGGGGTCGAAGTGGCGGTGCGAGAGCGTGCAGTCGAGGTGGTCTTGCAGGTTCTGCCCGACCCCCGGCAAATCCGCCTGCACCGCGATGCCCTGTGCCTGGAGTTCGGTCCCCGGACCGATGCCCGAGAGCATCAGCAACTGCGGACTCTGCAGGGCGCCGCAGCTGATGATCAACTCGGCGCGGCAGCGCAGGGTGCGGGTCCGGCCTCGCTGCGCTATGACCACGCCGGCGGCCCGCCCGTTCTCGATCAGCGCGCGTTGCGCCTGGGCTTCGCGCACCAGGTGCAGATTGCCCCGGCGCAGGGCCGGCTCCAGGTAGGCTCGGGCGGCGTTGCAGCGCTCGCCGTCGATCTGGGTCACCTGGAACAGGCCCACGCCCTCCTGTTCGGCGCCGTTGAAATCCGGATTCAGTCGGTGGCCGCATTGCATGGCGGCGTCGAGGAAGACCTGGTTGAAGGGGCTGGGCGAACGCGGCTTGCAGACCTTGAGCGGGCCGTCGGTGCCGTGCCACTCGTCGTGCCAGTCGGCATTGCCCTCGGAACGCCGGAAGTACGGCAGGACCTCCGCCCAGGACCAGCCCGGACAGCCGGCTTCTCGCCACTGGTCATAGTCCTGCGGGTGGCCACGGGTGTAGATCATCGCGTTGATCGAGGAACTGCCGCCCACCACCTTGCCGCGCGGCTGGTAGCTGCAGCGCCCGTTCAATCCCGCTTGCGGCACGGTCTCGAAGGCCCAGTTCATGCGCCGCCTCGGCACGGTGCCGATCATCCCCGCCGGCGTCGTGACCCAGGCCGACTGGTCGCTGACACCCGCCTCGATCAGCGCGACGCGCACCGAGGGATCTTCGGAGAGCCGCGCGGCCATGACGCAGCCGGCCGAACCGGCGCCGACGATCACGTAGTCGTATTCGCTGTTTTCCATTGTTGCCTCCCTGCCAGCGGGGGACCCATACCGGGCGGATGGCGCGTCGAGGATTCGCCTCAGCCTTCCTCGGGCGTCCGGGCGACGATGCTGAGCGCGTGGATCTCCCGTTTCATCATGGCGCCGAGGGCGTCGTATACCAGGCGATGACGGGCGAGGGTGGGCAAGCCGGCGAACAGCGGCGAGACGATGCTGATGCGGTAGTGGCCGCCACCGCTGGCAGCGCCGGCGTGGCCGGCGTGCTTGGCGCTGTCGTCTGCGATGTCGAGCTGCTGCGGCGCCAGGACGGCGAGCCGTTCGCGCATCGCGGCGATGACCGTCACTGCGGATAGACCTGCTTGAAGGGCCGCACCCAGGTGCGGGCATACACGCCTTCGGTGACGTAGGGATCCGCCGCCAGCCAGTCCTGCGCCGCCGCGAGCGAGGCGAATTCGGCGATGATCAGGCTGCCGAAGAAGCCGGCCGGACCGGGGTCCTGCGCGTCGATCGCCGGCATCGGCCCGGCCAGCACCAGGCGTCCCTCGGACTGCAGCTGCTCGAGCCGGGCGCGGTGCGCGGCGCGCACCGTCAGGCGTTGCTCCATTGCCCCGGGCGCGTCCTCGCCGAACAGGACGTAGCGCGTCACGGCTTCTCCTCGAGGTATCTCGACAGGAACATGCCCTGGATCACGACGAAAGCCAGCATCAGCCCCATGCTGCCGAACAGCTTGAAATTGACCCAGACCTCGGTGGACAGGTGGAAGGCGAAGGCTATCAGCAGGTTGAGTACGCCCATCAGCGCGAAGAAGCCGGCCCAGGCCAGATTGAGCCGGCGCCAGACCGGCTCGGGCAACTGCATCTGGGCTTCGAGCATGTTGCGGATCAGGTTCTTGTTCATCAGGCGCTCGGAGACCAGCAGCACCGCCGCGAACGCCCAGTAGAGCACCGTCGGCTTCCACTTGATGAAGACCTCGTCGTGGAGGATCAGGGTCAAGCCGCCGAAAAACACCACCAGGACGAGGCTCAGCCAGAGCATCTTGTCGACCCGCCCGTGGCGCAGCCGGACCCAACCGATCTGCAGGGCGGTGGCGAGAATGACCACCAGCGTGGCGACCATGATCGGTCCTTGTTTGACCGCGATCCCGGTGCCCAGGCCGACCACGCCGAGTACTTGGCTGATCAGACCGGCGGCGCCCTGGGCGTGGGCTTCCGAAATCTTGAAGGCGGCGAAGAAGAGCGCGACGGGCAACAGGTCGAAGAGGAATTTCATGATCGGATTATACCGCCGTCTTCTTTTCCAGCTTCAGGGAGGCCGAGTTGATGCAGTAACGCAGGCCGCCGGGGGCCGGTCCGTCGGGAAACAGGTGGCCCAGATGGGCGCCGCACTGGCCGCATATCACTTCGGTGCGGACCATGCCGTGACTGGTGTCGGGGGCCTCGATGATGTCGCCGGTGGGCTCGGTGAAGCTCGGCCAGCCGCAGCCGGAATCGTATTTCCGGGACGAGTCGAACAGCGGCGCGTCGCAGCAGACGCAGCGGAACACGCCGGCATCGTGGCAGTCCCAGTATTGGCCGCTATAGGCGGGCTCGGTGCCCTTCTCCCGGGTGACGTGATACTGCTGTTGGCTGAGCTGGGCGCGCCATTCGGCATCGCTCTTGTTACGGGACATGGCGTTCTCCGGACGGTTGCTGGGGCGGGGACGTATAATCGGGCGGATGAAGATCCTCTCAGAGTCCGCGGTCGGCGTTAAGTTCATTTTTCCCGCCGGCTGCGCTGGGGCGGCCTGATGCGCGTCGCCGTGCTCGGCGCCGGGGTGGTCGGCGTCACCGCCGCCTGGTACCTGGCCGAGGCCGGCCACGAGGTCGTGGTGATCGATCGGCAGCCGGCCGCGGCGCAGGAAACCAGTTTCGCCAACGGCGGCCAGATCTCGGTCAGCCACGCCGAGCCCTGGGCCGGTCCGGGGGCGCCGCTGAAGATCCTGAAATGGCTCGGCCGCGAGGATGCGCCGCTGCTCTGGCGTCTCAGCGCCGATTCCCGGCAATGGGCGTGGGGCTTGTCCTTCCTGCGCCAATGCACGACGGCCAGGATGCACGCCAACGTCGTCGCCATCCTGCGCCTGGCGCTTTACAGCCGCGCCGCCTTGCAGGCGCTGCGGCGCGACACCGGCATCGCCTACGAAGCGCAGCAGCGCGGCATCCTGCACATCTATTCCGACGCGGCGGAGTTCGCCCACGCCGTGCCCCAGGCGGCGCTGATGCGCGAATACGGCTGCGAGCGGGTGGTCAAGAGCGCCGCCGAGTGCCTCGAGATCGAACCGGCCTTGGCCCGGAGCCGGGTAAAATTGGTCGGCGGCACCTATACCGCGGGCGACGAGTCGGGCGATGCCTGCAAGTTCACCCAGGCGCTGGCCGAGCGCTGCGCCGGGCGCGGCGTCGAATTCCGCTACGGACTGGGGATCGACAGCTTGCTGGAGGCGAGCGACCGCATCTCCGGGGTGCGCCTGGCCGGTGGCGAGACGCTCAAGGCCGATGCCTACGTCGCCGCGCTGGGCAGCTACACGCCGCTCTTGCTGCGGCCGCTGGGGCTTCGTCTGCCGGTTTATCCGGCCAAGGGCTATTCCGCGACCATACCGCTCGATGCCGACAGCGTGGCGCCCTTCGTCAGCCTCACCGACGACCAGCACAAGCTGGTGTTCTCGCGCCTGGGCCAGCGGCTGCGCGTGGCCGGCACGGCGGAATTCGCCGGCTACGACACCGCTCTGAACGAGGCGCGCTGCCAGGCTCTGCTGGCGCGCGCGCTCACCCTGTTTCCGCGCGTCGGGCGGTGCCAGGAGGTGGAGTTCTGGGCCGGGCTGCGGCCGGCGACGCCGAGCAACGTACCGCTGATCGGCGCCACCCGCTACCGCAACCTGTTCGTCGATACTGGCCACGGTACGCTCGGCTGGACCATGGCCTGCGGTTCCGGGCGGCTCATCGCCGACCTGGTCTCGGGTCGGGTACCGGAGATCGACGCGCGGGACTACCTGCCGCGCTGATTTCCCCCGGCCTGGCGGCGACCACCAGATAGCCGTTCACCGCCACGCCCAACTCGACCCTGATCGACACCGGAGAGACGCTGCGGGCCTCGAAGCCGTGGGCCTTCAGCGCGGCGTCGAGATAGGCCGGGCCGTGGCCGTAGCGGCCGTTGGGCTTGATGCCGTAGCCGTCCTCGCCCGCCGCCGCCGGCGGCTCTTCGAGCGTGAACAGCAGCAGCCCCGCAGCCCGCAGGCTGTCGTGGGCGGCGGCGAATACCGGTTCCAGGGTGCCGAAGTAGATCAGCGTGTCGGCGATCACGATCAGGTCGAAGGCGCCGGGATGGCCGGCGAGGTAGCCCGAGAGTTCCGCCCTCACCAGCTCGTCATACACGTCCCTGTCGCCTGCCAGCGCCAGCATCTTGGACGACAGATCCACCCCGGTCAGGCGGCTCGCGTAGGGGGCGAGTTCCAGGCCGCACAGGCCGGTGCCGCAGCCGGCATCGAGCACCGCGAGCCGGCGTTCGGGCGGCAGCAGATCGGCCAGGGTCTGCGCCAGCAACGCCGGCACATGGTAGGACAGGCCCGCCAGCTGACCGTCGAAGCGTTCGGCGAATGCGTCGAAGCTCTGTTCGACATAGGCATCGGCGGCGCGCGCCGGAACGTCCTGGCCGGAGCAGGCGGCGAGCAGGTGCCGGGCAATCGGGTTGCCGGGTTCCTCGGCCAGCCATTGGCGATAGACCGCCGTCGCCTGATCGATCATGCCCAGGGTGTAGTAGGCGATGCCCAGCATCTTTTTAGGCTTGCCCTCGACCGGACCCTCGACGTAGGCCCGGCAAAGGTACTCGGCGGCTTCCCGGGAATCGCCGCGGGCGGAGAGCAGCCGGCCAAGATTGTCCAGGGCGGCGACGAAATGTGGATCGATCGCGATTGCCTGCCGGTAGGCGTAATCCGCTTCTTCGCGTTGCGCCCGAGCCTCCAGGACGGCGCCGAGATTGTTCCAGAAGCCGGCGTCATTCCGCTGCAGTTCGATGGCGCGAAGGAATGCTGCCGTCGCTTCCTCCAGCGCGCCGCGCTGGAAGAGGATGTTGCCCAGGTCGTTGTACCGGTCGGGCCGCTCCGGCTGCAGTTCCATCGCCCGCCCGATCAGACCGAGGGCCTCGTCGCTGCGGCCCCCCTGATGCAGCAGGACGCCGAGCAGGTGCAGCGTCTCCGGATGATCGGGCGCGGTCGACAGCAGCCGGCGATAGCCCCGCTCCGCCGCCGCCAGATCGCCCCGGGCGTGGGCAGCGAAGGCGAGTTCCAGAAGCTCGGCAGGCGACGGCGGCTCGCTCCGCACCATGGCCGGGCGCGCGGTCTCAGTGCAGGTGTCTCGACACCGAGGCCTCCTGCTCCTCGGGCATCTCGGCGTGTACCGATTCCCCGTCCGGATTGGGATAGAGCGGGGCGCCGCAGTCGTCGCAATATTCTAGCGGCAGGCGGTGATCGAGAACGGTCACCTCGGCCACGCCGATATCGCGCAGCAGCGCTTCGATCTGGGTGGCGATCTCGCTACTCTCGTCCTCGCCATCGAGCAGGGGCCAGACCGCGCCGTGCACCATTTCACCAGAGGCCTTGAGCAGGAAACCGATGCGGTACTCTTCCAGCTGCCGGTCATAGTAGGGCGCGATCACGGTGCGCAGCGCCGTCGGCGTCAGGTTCAGCGTGGTGCACAGGAAGGCCACCGAGGCGCGCAAGGAATAGGGACGCGAGAGGTGGTCAGATTCGCGGCAGCCGGCGTGGTAGGACTGCGGCAGCAGGAGCTCGCTGGCGCAGCCGGGCAAGAGCGGCCGCAGGGCCTCGCCGCCCTGGGCGCGCCATTCGCGTAGCGCGGTCGCGCGGTCGCCGTCCTCTTCCTGCCAGCGAAACAGCGCCCCGCCGCGCGGCGCCGCGAGCACCCCGATCAGGTAGCGCGTGTCCGAGAGAAAACTCGCGGTTTCGGCCATCTGGCCCGGGTCGATGTGCAGGTCGCGGCCGTGCAGCGCGGCTTTGGCGAGCTTTTCGGTCAGGGACGCGGTGTCGCAGTAGCTCTGCGGCAACTGGTCCGGGCTGTAGAGAAAATCGGCCAGGCCGAGACGAACGTCGCGCGCCAGCACGTGCGCCTGCAATTGCCCCCTGGCGCTGGCGAGCACGGCGGCATTGACGCTGCCCGAGGGGATGGCGAAGCGGGACCAGGCCAGCAGGGGGGCGATGAACAGCAGCAGGTCGTGCTCGTCGTCCGGGCGAATTTCGCTGCGCGCCTCGGTCAGGTCGGCCAGGGCGTCGTAGGCGCGGTCCTGGCTGCCGTAGAGCTGGTCGAGGGCGGCGGTCAGCGCCGCTTCGTCGCGGTCCTTGAGCAGGCGGTCGATCAGGGCGGCCAGGCGGGTCTCCCAGAAAACCTCTTCGAGGCGGCCGTTCGACTGCGCAAGGCCAGTCGCCAGGCGGATCAACTGCTCGGTGTCGGGCGTGGGTTTGGCACGGCGGGGAGGGCGTGAGCGTTTCATGGCGGCCGTGATTGTTTCGGGACCGGGTATTTTAGCAGGCGGTGAATAATAATTCCGAAGCGTGGCGTGACGCCAGGCTGCTAACATCCGGGTTTCCCCGCCACGATCATCGACATGTCCGGACGCAACAAGCCCGCCGCTGCAGCGTCAGCCACCTTCGTCATCCGCGGCGATTACATCCAACTCGATCATCTGCTCAAGGCCGCCGGCCTGGTTGCTTCTGGCGGGGCTGCGCACGCCGAGGTCGATGCCGGCAGGGTCCGGGTGGACGGCAGGGTCGAAAGCCGCAAGCGCGCCAAGCTGCGCCCCGGCCAGCAGGTGGATTACGACGGCAAGAGCGTGGTGCTAGCGAGCTAGGCGCCCAGGCGCCGCCGCGCCGCCTTTTCCATCTGCTGTTTCTCGGCGAGTACCTTGTTGGCGTAGGTCCGCTCCGGGTCGTCGCTGTCGCCGGCGAACTGCTGCAAGCCCGGGATCAAGCCACCCATGCGCCGGATCGACTCGCGCAACACCTGGGCGCCGACCTCGATATTGACCACGGGATCGAACAGCGTCAGCGTGCCGGCCCCCTCGGGCAGTTTGTCATGGTGCCAGCGCGGCATCACCTGCATCAAGCCCTGCGCGCCGACCACGCTCTCGGCGAAGGGATTGAAGCGTGACTCGATGGCAATAACCGCGACGATCAGCAGTGGATCGAGGTGCATCCGCCGTCCCGCCTCCTGGGCAGCGAGAAAGACCGGGTCGAGCGCTTCGGCCGAGACGCGATAGCGACGCGACGCGAAATCCAGCGCGGCGCGCATCTCCGGCGTCAAAGTAGCGGTGCTATCGGGCTCGGCGTAGAGCGCGTTCTTGAGCGCGTCGTTGCCCTGGCTGACGCTCGCCTGACCGGGCGGGATTTGCAGCGACTTTAGGGTATCGAGGGCGTCGGGGTTTCTGACCAGCAGCGCGGCCAGTGCCAGGCTGAGGATGAGGCCCGAGGCCATCAGACCGCCTTGCATGAAGTTCAGGACAAGTAGCGTCCTCTGTCTCACCCACTTGCTGAGCAGGATCGCTTGGGACATGTGTTCTCCTTCTCTGTCGGCTTCACGCACGGGCCTGCCGCTGACCTGCCGGCGGCAAGTCGAGGCGCTGGGCGAGGCGATGCCTCGCTGCGTGAAGAACGGTTCAAACCACTGCGGCCGCGGCTATCTTGCCTGGAGGGCGACGGGCCTAGGCACTTCCGCAACGGTCATGTTGATGCAGCGCAACAATTATACACTAAAGTTTAGACTGGCGGCGGTAAGGCTTCAAACCAGCCCTGCCATTGCCTGGACGCTGACCATGTCGCCGACGGCGACGTTGCCGCGCTCATGCTCCAGGACGATCAGGCAATTGGCGTCCGACATCGAGCGCAGGATGCCCGATCCCTGGGCCCCGGTCGGCTGCACGCGCCACTCGCCGCCCTCGATGGATAAAATACCGCGCAGGAATTCGGTGCGCCCGGGTGCCTTCTTCAGCGCGGCCAGGCTGGGGACGCGGAAACTCGGCAAGGGTGTCGGTTCGGCGCCCATCATCTTGAGCAAGGCGGGACGCACGAACTGGTAGAAGGTCACCATCACCGCCACCGGGTTGCCAGGCAGGCCGAACAGCCAGGCATCCCCTATCTTGCCGAAGGCCATCGGCCGGCCCGGTTTCATGGCGATTTTCCAGAAAGCCACTTCGCCCAGCCGGGCCATCAGCTCACGCACGAAATCGGCCTCGCCGACCGAGACGCCGCCGCTGGTGACGATCACGTCGCTGCTCTTCGCGGCCGCCAGCAGCGCCGCTTCCAATGCCGCCGGGTTGTCCCTCACCACGCCCAGGTCGCGCACTTCGCAACCCAAACGGGTGAGCATGCCCCAGAGCGTGTAGCGGTTGCTGTCATAGACTTGGCCGGGCAGAAGCGGCGTGCCGATCGGGCACAGTTCGTCGCCGGTGGAGAAGACCGCCACGCGCACGCGTCGGCGCAGCGTCACCTCGACTTGGCCGAGCGAGGCGAGCAGGCCGATTTCCGCCGGACGCAGCCACTTGCCGGCGCTGAGGGCCGGCTGTCCGGCCTTGAGGTCCTCTCCGGCACGGCGGAAGTGCTGGCCGGCCCGCTGGCCCGGCGGGATGACGACGTTTTGCCCCTCGATCCTCGTCACCTCCTGGGGGACGACGGTGTCCAGGCCCGCTGGCACGATGGCGCCGGTCATGATGCGCAGCGCGCTGCCCGGGGGCAGGTGGCCCTCGAAGGCGCGGCCGGCAAAGGCGGTGCCGACTATGGCGAGCGTCGTCTCGCCACCTGCGGCGAGCTCGGCGTGGCGCAGCGCGTAGCCGTCCATCGCCGAGTTGTCGTGGGCGGGTACGTTGACCGGCGCGATGACGTCCTCGGCCAGGACGCGATCGAGCCCCAAGCGGACGAAGGCCCGCTCGAAGTCCGGCACCGGCGCGAGCTGCGACAGGATCAGCGCCTGAGCGGTGCCGACCGGCAGGGAATCGGGATCGTAGCCGTCGGCGCAGGAGAGCGCGCGCATGAGGGAGTTCATGTCGGTTCCAGTCTTTCCAATTCTTCCGGGGTATTGATGTTGGCGAAGGCGGCTTCTTCGTCGAAGGGCACTTCGGTCACCCTCAGAGCGGCGTACCAGGCGTCGACCTTGCGTCCGCCGCCCTCGAGGTAGAGGATCAGGTTGTCGCGCAGGTCTGCACGGCAAAGGGCGAACACCGGCTGCGTCCGGCCGCCGGTTTGCGCCACCGCCAGCTGCGCATCCGTCTCTTGCAGCGCCGCGTGCAATCTGGCGACCAGATCGAGGGGCAGGAAGGGCGAATCGCAGGGTGCGGTCACCAGGAGCGGCGTGGCGCAGGCGCACAGCCCCGCGTGCAGGCCGGCGAGCGGCCCGGCGAAGTTTCCGACGGCATCCATGATCACCGGATGGCCGAACGCGGCGTAGGCCTCGCGATTCTGGTTGGCGTTGATGATCAACGCATCGACCTGAGGCGCCAGGCGGGCGATCGTGTGCGCCACCAGCGGCTGGCCGCGAAACAGCAGCAGGCCCTTGTCGCCGCCGCCCATGCGCCGGCCCAGCCCGCCCGCCAGCACCAGCCCGGTCACGGCGCCGTCGTTGCGCTCATTCATCTGAGGCTAGTCCTGTGAAACGCTTGTGGCCGGTGAATAACAGATAGTGCTTGCCCTGGGCGCGGCCGATCATGGTCAGGCCGAGCCGCTGGGCGATCGCGTGGCCCATCTGGGTGAGGCCCGAGCGCGAGACCAGGACCGGGATGCCCATTTGCGCCGTCTTGATGACCATCTCGGACGTGAGTCGGCCGGTGGTGTAGAAGATCTTGTCGGCGCCGGTGACGGCGTCGAGCCACATCTGGCCGGCGATGGCGTCCACCGCGTTGTGCCGGCCGACGTCCTCGACGAACATCAGGATCTCGCCGCCCGGCCCCGCCAGCGCGCAGCCATGCACGGCGCCGGCCTCCTTGTAGATGGACTCGTGGCGACGGACGTTGTCGAGCAGGACGGCGAGCGTCGTTTGATCGAGACGGCCGTCGTCGGGCAGGACGATTTTTTCCAGGTTTTCCATCAAGTCGCCGAACATCGTGCCTTGGCCGCAGCCGGTGGTGACGGTGCGGTGGCCCATCTGCGTGGTCACGTCCTTGTCGCCGCCACGGGTGGTGACCGCGGCCGAGTCGGTCTCCCAATCGACCTGCACCGCTGCGATTTCCTCGATGTCATCCACCAGGCGCTGGTTGCGCAGGTAGCCGAGCACCAGCGCCTCTGGCGCGGCGCCCAGGGTCATCAGGGTGACGATCTCGCGGCGATCGAGATAGAGCGTCAACGGATGTTCGCCGGCGATTGGCGTCGGCACGGTCTCGCCCCGTTCGTTGATCGCGTCGACGGTCACGGTGGCGGGGCGGGCTGAGGCGGTGAGCGAGGGACGAGGCATCGGTCGGTGTGCGGTCGGGGGGGAAGGAGAGTGGCGATGGTATGCGAGCGCCACCCGTGTCTTAACCGCCGATGTAGGACATCTCGATTTTTTTCAGGGCAGCGGTCTCGGCCGTGCGGATCTCTGAATAGCGGTCGCTACGGGCTTCCCAGACGGCGCCGATCGCCGCGGCGATTTCCCGATCCGACTTGTCCGTGCGCAGCAGCGCGCGCAGGTCGTGACCGCCCTGGGCGAACAGGCAGGTGTAGAGCTTGCCCTCGGTGGACAGGCGTGCCCGCGTGCAGCTCGAACAGAAGGCCTGGGTCACAGACGAGATGACGCCGATTTCGCCGCCGCCGTCTTTGTAGCGCCAGCGCGCGGCCACTTCGCCGGGATAATTGGCGCCGACCGCTTCGAGCGGCATCTCGGCATCGATGAGACGCAGCAACTCGGCCGAGGGTAGCACCTCGTCCAGCTTCCAGCCGTTGTGGCTGCCGACATCCATGAATTCGATGAAGCGCAGGATGTGGCCGCTGCCCAGGAAATGGCGCGCCATCGGCAAGATAGCGTGATCGTTGGTGCCGCGTTTGACCACCATGTTGATCTTGATCGGCGCCAGGCCCGCCGCCTCGGCCGCCGCGATGCCGTCGAGCACCTGGGCCACCGGGAAGTCGACGTCGTTCATCTTGCGGAAGGTCGGGTCGTCGAGGGCGTCCAGGCTCACCGTCACCCGCTGCAAGCCAGCCTCGCGCAAGGTCCGGGCCTTTTTGGCCAGCAGTGAGCCGTTGGTGGTGAGCGTCAGTTCGAGGCCGGGGATGGTCGCCAGCATCTCCACCAGCCGCTCGATGTTGCGCCGGAGCAGCGGCTCGCCGCCGGTCAGGCGGATCTTGGTGACGCCGCGCTCGGCGAACAGCCGGGCGATGCGGAAGACCTCCTCGAAAGAGAGCAAGTCGCCATGTTGTAGGAAGGGGTAATCGCGGCCGAAAACGGTCTTCGGCATGCAATAGACGCAGCGGAAGTTGCAGCGGTCGGTGACCGAGATGCGCAGGTCCGCCAGGCGCCGGCCGCGCGTGTCCGCGAGCGGCCCGGTGGCTGCGCCGTCGGTGGGCGGTGGGCTGACGCTGCGGCTGTCAATGATTGGAATTACCCGATCGTTCATGCTTGGGTTAAGCTTGTGGCAATCAATTGCGAGGATGGGCGGACGATGTCGTCGGTCTCGGAAGACGCGATTACGCTGGCAGTGATTATGGAGCGGAAGCGGGTCACCAGCAAGTGGATCGATCATCGCTGGGAGGCCGTCGCCGTCGTGCCCGATCCGCAGGATGCCGCAGCCGGGCCGCGCAGGATCTACGAGGACGTCGCCGAGCGCTGGCTATATCCAGGACTGGAGTTGCGCCTTCACGGCGACGAGGCGGAGAACTACCTGCTCAATATCGGCGCTCCACAGCCGCGGGTATTCGTGATGTGGCGCTTGGAGGACGAGATGGCGCGACCCCAAATGCTTACCGTGAGCTATGGCGAGGCTGCGCGGATGATGGATGCCAGCGAGCAGGTGGATGGGGTGCCGCTGCCGCTGGATCTGTTCGGATGGGTTGCGGATTTCGCCTGGTGCCATTTCCGGCCACCGGAACACAAGGGCGGCCGCTACGCCAGCAGCAGGCCGGTGGAGGAGTGAGCGTGGACGGGGACTTCCTCAAGCGCTGGTCGCGTCTGAAGCGCGCCGCATCTGTGACGCCGAAGCCGGCGGCCCCGACAGCCCCCGCTGCGGAGCCGGTAGCCTTGCCGGCCATCGACGAGCTCGATCTGTCTTCGGATTTCCTCCCCTTCATGAAGGGCGAGGTGGCGGAGGGCCTGCGCCGCGCCGCGCTGCAGAAGTTGTTTGCCGCCGAGCATTTCAACGTTATGGATGGGCTCGACGTCTATGTCGATGACTACAATCAGTTCGAGCCGATCGGAGAGGAAGTGCTGCGCCAATTGATGCAGGCCCGCGGACTGCTGTCAGACGATGCGCCGCGGCCGGCCGCCGAGCCGGAGGCCAATGCCGGCAGGCCGGACGAGGCGAATGATACGGCGAAGGACGTGGCGGATGAGCCCGAATGAGCGACACCCGCTACGCCCTCTGCAATTGCAATGGCACCGCCGTACTCGATGCAGGGGCCCTGCAGAAGTCCCTGTCCGGCAGCTCGGTCATCGCCGGGCAGGCGCTGTGCCGGCGCGGGGTCGATCGTGTCCAGGCCCTGCTCGCGGGTGCCGATCCGCTGGTGATCGGCTGCACCCAGGAGGCGCCGCTGTTTTCCGAGCTCGCAGAGGAAGCATCCTTCGGTGGCGAACTGCGTTTCGTCAATCTGCGCGAGTTCGCCGGCTGGTCGGCCGAGGCTGCGGAGGCCGGACCCAAGATGGCGGCCTTGCTGGCCCAGGCGCGCCTGCCTTCGCCCGCCCCGGTCCGGGCTATCGAATTGAAGTCGGCCGGGGCGACCCTGATCATCGGGCCGGCCGAAGCCGCCATCGACTGGGCCGAGCGGCTCAAGGACCGGCTCGAAGTCTCCGTGCTGCTGACGCGCGCTAGCGCCGGCGAACTGCCGCTGCGGCGCGACTACCCGGTATTCTCCGGCGCGGAGATCTTCGTCTCCGGCCATCTGGGCGCCTTCGAAGCGAGCTGGCGACAGGACAATCCGATCGATCTTGAACGCTGCACGCGCTGTAACGCCTGCATCCGGGCCTGTCCGGAGAGAGCGATCAATTATGCCTACCAGATCGACCTGGACAAATGCCGCAGCCATCGTGCCTGCGTCGTCGCCTGCGCCGACGTCGGCGCGATCGATTTTGCCCGGGCCGACCCGAAACGCACCGGTCGCTTCGACCTGGTGCTCGATCTCTCGGTGGCGCCGCTAATCCGGACGCCGCATTTGCCGCAGGGTTATCTCGCGCCCGGCCGCGATCCGCTGGCGCAGTTCGAGGCCGCCCATCTGCTCCCGGGCCTGGTCGGCGAATTCGAGCAGCCGCAGTACGTCGACTACCGGGAAAAACTCTGCGCCCACGGCCGGAACGGCA
Source organism: Rhodocyclaceae bacterium (assembly GCA_035530135.1). Classification (GTDB taxonomy): domain Bacteria; phylum Pseudomonadota; class Gammaproteobacteria; order Burkholderiales; family Rhodocyclaceae; genus CAIYYX01. The sequence goes on from DATKVJ010000155.1 coordinate 48,199, forward strand.
TAGTCGGTTGCCATCGCTGCGTGGACGTCTGCTCAACCGGCGCGATCATCGCGGCCGGCGACCGCATCAGCGTCGATGCGGCGCTGTGCCAGGGCTGCGGCGGCTGTGCCACCACTTGCCCGAGCGGGGCGCTGCGCCACGCCTATCCCCGCCCAGCCGATCTCGGCCTGCGCCTGAAGGTTCTCCTGGCGGCCTATCGCGAGGCCGGCGGTCGCGATCCCTGTCTGTTGTTCCACGACGGCACTCGCGGCCGCGAACGCCTGCTGAGGCTCGGCAGGTCCGGTCGAGGGCTGCCCTCACGGGTGATACCGTTCGAGGTGCATGACGTCGCCGCGATCGGATTGGATCTCCTGCTCGGCGCCTTGGCCTATGGCGCGAGCCGGTGCCTGCTGATGACCGACAGCGAGGAGACCGAGAGCTATGTCGTCACGCTGCGCGCACAAGTCGATATCGGCAGCACTCTACTTGCTGCTCTTGGGCTCGACGACCGCGCGCTGGAAGTCTTCGCGGCTGATGATGCGCAGGCGCTGGAGAAACTGCTCTGGTCGCTGCCGCCGGGCATGCCGTCGCTGCCGCCGGCGAGCTTCGATCTTTCCGAGGACAAGCGCAGCGCCCTGGAATTCACCCTCGCCCATCTGCAGGCGCACGCGCAAAAAAGGCCCGCCGAGGTGGCCTTGCCGGCCGGGTCGCCGTGGGGTGATCTGTCCATCGACAAGCACAAATGCACGCTCTGCCTGGCCTGCGTCGGCGCCTGCCCGGTGAGCGCGCTGACGGACACGCCGGATGCGCCGCGCCTGAGATTCCTGGAGCGTAACTGCCTGCAGTGCGGCCTGTGCGTGAACACCTGCCCCGAGCAGGCGCTGGCGCTGGTCCCGCGCCTGCTCCTGACGGACGGGGTGCGCCGTGCGCGCGTGCTGCACGAGGCCGAGCCCTTTCACTGCCTGCGCTGCGGCAAGGCTTTCGGCACCAAGCCGATGATGGAAGCGATGTTGAGCCGGCTCTCAGGCCACAGCATGTTCGCCACCGGGCCGGGCCTGCGCCGCCTGCAGATGTGCGCAGACTGCCGCGTCATCGACATGATGGAGAGCGAGAAGGGTCAGCCGACATGAGCTTGGCGCCCGAGGACCGAGCACGCGCCGACTATTACGCGGTCCTGGCGCGCCTGTTCCAGGGGCCGCCCGATGCTGCCTTCCTCGCTGCACTGGCGGCTTCGCGCCGCGGGACCAGCGACGGCGATCTGCCCAGGGCATGGCAGGCACTGACCCATGCGGCGGCCGCAGCGACGGAGCGCGGCGCCGACGAGGAGTTCTCGGCGCTGTTTGTCGCCGTCGGCAGACCGCAGGTAGTGCTCTATGCGTCCTGCTATCTGACCGGGTTCATGATGGAGCAACCGCTCGCCGCACTGCGCGACGATCTGGCCGCGCTGGGCCTAGCTCGCCATGACGATGTGCGCGAACCGGAGGACCACTTCGCTGCGCTGCTGGAGGTGATGCGCCATCTGATCATCGATGACAGCCGGTCCGAAGATGAACGTATTGCGTTGCAACGAGAATTTTTCAATTCGCATATAGTGCCCTGGAGCGAAAAATTGTGCGACGCATTGGATTCTTCGGCAGACGCCGTTCTGTATCGCGTTGTCGCCGGCTTGACCCGTGCCCTGATAAATGTGGAAAAACAATTTTTGCAGGTCCATAATAGGTACTGAAAGACATATTCCAGCTGTGATTTGAGAAGGAGGACCAGCATGAACAATGCATCCGACCCGATTGATCTCAAGCGCAGGAAATTCCTGCTCTCCGCAGGAATCGGCGGCACCAGCGCCGTAGTCTTTGCCAGCGGCAGCCTGCTGCCGGCAAGATCCCCCGAAGCGCTGAGCAGCGACAGCCGAGCCGATAGCGGCTACCGGGCTAGCGAACACATACTGAACTATTACCGCACCGCCCGCGTTTAACCGGGAGATTCCCATGCTGACCAAAAAATCCTCCGCATCTTCCTTGCGTGGCGGAAGGCTCGCGTACGCCTATGCCGGGGTCGAGGCGCTGCTGCCGGCGGCCATTGACCGTCGCACCTTCCTCAAGCGCTCCGGCATCGGCGTCGGCGCCAGCGCCGCGTTGTCCGCATTCGCCGGCCAGTTGCCGTTCGCGATGATCCGCAAGGCCGAGGCCGTCGATGCGCCGAAGCCCGGCGCGGTCGAGACCCGGCGGACCATCTGCACCCATTGCTCGGTCGGTTGCGCCATCGACGCCGAAGTCAGGAACGGCGTCTGGATACGCCAGCAGCCGGTGTTCGATTCGCCCCTCAACCTCGGCGCGCACTGCGCCAAGGGTGCCTCGGTGCGCGAGCACGGCCACGGCGAGATGCGGCTGAAGAGCCCGATGAAGCTGGTCGGTGGCAAGTACCAGAAGATCAGCTGGGAGCAGGCCTTGAACGAAGTCGGCGCCAGGTTGCTGGAGATCCGCAAGAAGAGCGGCCCCGACGCCGTGTACTGGATCGGCTCGTCCAAGCACGGCAACGAGCAATCCTATCTGCTGCGCAAATTCGTTTCCTTCTGGGGCAGCAACAACTGCGACCACCAGGCGCGCATCTGCCATTCGACCACCGTCGCCGGCGTCGCCAACACCTGGGGCTACGGCGCGATGACCAACTCCTACAACGACATGCAGAACGCGAAGGCGATCCTGTTCATGGGCTCGAATGCCGCCGAGGCGCACCCGGTGGCGATGCTGCATGTCCTGCACGCCAAGGAGAACGGCGCCAAGGTGATGGTCATGGATCCGCGCTTCACCCGTACCGCGGCCAAGGCCGACCAGTACGTGCGCTTCCGTTCCGGCACCGACATCCCGGTGATCTGGGGCATTCTCTATCACATCTTCAAGAACGGCTGGGAGGACCAGAAGTACATAGCCGACCGCGTCTATGGCATGGACAAGGTGCGCGACGAGGTCATGAAATGGACTCCGGACAAGGTCAAGGAGGTGAGCGGTGTCGAGGAGGCCGATCTCTACAAAGTCGCCGAGACCATGGCGAAGAACAAGCCCAGCACCATCGTCTGGTGCATGGGCCAGACCCAGCACACCATCGGCAATGCCATGGTCCGCGCCTTCTGCTGCCTGCAGCTGGCGCTGGGCAACATCGGCACCTCGGGCGGCGGCGCCAACATCTTCCGCGGCCATGACAACGTCCAGGGCGCCACCGACATCGGCCCCAACCCGGATTCGCTGCCCGGCTACTACGGCATCATCCCCGGCGCCTGGAAGCACTGGGCGGCGGTGTGGGGTGTCGATTACGACTGGATCAAGGGCCGCTTCGCCTCCGAGGCGATGATGACCAAGCCGGGCATCACCGTGTCGCGCTGGATCGACGGCGTGCTGGAGAAGAACGAGAATATCGATCAGGATCCCAACCTCAAGGCGGTGGTCTACTGGGGCCACGCTCCGAACAGCCAGTCGCGCGGCCTGGAGATGATCGAGGCGATGAAGGCGCTGGAGCTCCTGGTGGTCATCGACCCCTATCCTTCGGCGACCGCGGCGATGGCGGCCATGGTCAGGAAGGACGGCGTCTATCTCTTGCCGGCGACGACGCAGTTCGAGACCTCCGGTTCGGTGACCGCCTCGAACCGCTCGATCCAGTGGCGAGAGAAGGTGATCGAGCCCCTGTTCGAATCCAAGCCCGATCACGTCATCATGTATCTTTTGGCGCAGAAGTTCGGCTTCGACAAGGAGCTCACCAAGAACATCAAGGTGGTGAACAACGAACCCAATGTCGAGGACATCCTGCGCGAGATCAACCGGGGCACCTGGACCATCGGCTACACCGGGCAGTCGCCCGAGCGCATCAAGCTGCACATGCAGCACATGAGCACCTTCGACGTGAAGACGCTGCGTGCCAGGGGCGGTCCCTGCGACGGTGACTACTACGGCCTGCCCTGGCCGTGCTACGGCACGCCGGCGCTGAAGCATCCCGGTTCGCCCAACCTCTACGACACCTCCCGGCACGTGATGGATGGCGGCGGCAACTTCCGCGCCAATTTCGGCGTCGAGCGCGACGGCGTCAGCCTGCTCGCCGGAGACGGCTCCGCCTCGAAAGGCGCGGACCTGCAGTTCGGCTATCCCGAATTCGATCATGTGCTGCTGAAGAAGCTCGGCTGGTGGGACGAACTCACCGAGGACGAGAAGAAGCAGGCCGAGGGCAAGAACTGGAAGACCGATCTCTCCGGCGGCATCATCCGCGTCGTGATGAAGAATCACGGCTGCCATCCCTTCGGCAACGCCAAGGCGCGGGCGCTGGTGTGGAACTTCCCGGATCCTGTGCCGGTGCATCGCGAGGCGCTCTATTCGACCCGGCCGGACATGGTCGAGAAATATCCGACCCATGACGACAAGATGGCCTTCTGGCGCCTGCCGACGCTGTTCAAGTCGGTTCAGCAGAAGAACGTCGCCGACAAGGTGCATCTGAGCTTCCCGCTGATCCTCACCAGCGGCCGTCTGGTCGAGTACGAGGGCGGCGGCGAAGAGACGCGCTCCAATCCCTGGCTGGCCGAGCTGCGTCAGGACATGTTCGTCGAGATCAATCCCAAGGCCGCCAACGACCGCGGCATCAGGAACGACGACTGGGTCTGGGTCAAGACGCCGACCCGGGCCCAGCTCAAGGTGCGCGCCCTGGTCACGGAGCGCGTCGGCCCCGACACCTGCTTCATGCCCTTCCATTTTTCCGGGCACTGGCAGGGCAAGGACATGCTCGAGTACTACCCGGAAGGTGCGCACCCGCTGGTGCGCGGCGAAGCGGCGAATACCGCCACCACTTACGGCTACGACAGCGTCACGATGATGCAGGAAACCAAGACGACCGTCTGCCAGGTCGCCAAGGCTTGAGGAGGATGACATGGCCAGGATGAAATTCCTCTGCGACTCCGAGCGCTGCATCGCCTGCAACGGCTGCGTGACCGCCTGCAAGAACGAGAACGAGGTGCCCTGGGGCGTGAACCGCCGCCGCGTGGTGACGCTCAATGACGGCGTGCCCGGGGAGAAGGCGATATCGGTGGCCTGCATGCATTGCTCTGACGCCCCGTGCATGGCGGTATGCCCGGTCGACTGCTTCTACTACACCGACGAGGGCGTGGTGCTGCACGACAAGGATCTGTGCATCGGCTGCGGCTACTGCTTCTACGCCTGCCCCTTCGGTGCCCCCCAGTATCCGCAGAGCGGCGCCTTCGGCATGCGCGGCAAGATGGACAAATGCACCTTCTGCGCCGGCGGGCCGGAGCCCGACAACTCCGAGGAGGAGTTCAGGAAGTACGGCCGCAACCGCCTGGCGGAGGGCAAGCTGCCGCTGTGCGCCGAGATGTGCGCGACCAAGGCGCTGCTCGCCGGCGATGGCGATGTGGTCTCCGAGATTTTCCGCGGTCGCGCCCTGAATCGCGGCAAGGGCGCCGACCTGTGGGGCTGGGGCACCGCCTACGGCAAGGAGAAGGCCAAGGGGGAGGGCAAATCATGAGACTCTTTCTGATGGCAGCCGTTGCGCTGGCGCTCGCCGGCTGCGGCGAGCGCGACAAGGCAGTGGTCTATAAGCAGGGCGTGTACCAGGGCAAGACCGACAGCGCGCCCTGGAACAACGCCCTCTACAAGGGCGACAAGGCCAAGTGGGAAAGCGATATCCGGGCCCGCAACCAGCAGCAGGACGAATCCCGCCGCATCGGCGGCTAGGAGGCCGCATGAAACGTATCTTCCTTCTCTTGCTCTTTGGCTTCCTGGCGCCAGCGGGCGCGCTTGCGGCAGACGCTCAACCGGCCCGGACTCAGACAAACACGCCGCACAACGAGGTCCGGCTGTGGCGCGAAGTCCGTTCCGGACAGCCGGGCATCACGACGGTGCGCGGGATCGAAACCGGCGTTCTCGTCCAGTCTGGCGGCGAGACCTGGCGCGAATTGCGCACCGGCCCGGTCATGCTCTACGGCGGCATTCTGCTCTGTCTGGTGTTCGGCGCCATCGTCGCCTTCTATGCGCTGCGCGGCCCGGTCAAGCTCAAGGAGGCGCGCAGCGGGCGCTTGATCGAGCGCTTCACCGGCGTCGAGCGCATCGCGCACTGGAGCATGGCCATCAGCTTCGTCATCCTCGCCCTATCCGGACTCACCATGCTGTTCGGTCGCCACCTGCTGCTGCCTGTGCTGGGCCATGGCCTGTTTTCTGGGCTCGCCGTGCTTGGCAAGAACTTGCACAATTTCGTCGGGCCGCTGTTTCTCCTGTCGATCGCGGTGTCCTTCCTCATCTTCGTCAGGGACAACCTATGGAATGCCGTGGACGCGCTGTGGCTGAGGAAGTTGGGCGGGTTGCTCTCTGGCGAGCACGTACCGGCCGAGCGCTTCAACCTAGGCGAGAAGGCCTGGTTCTGGCTAGGGCTAGTCGTGCTCGGCTTCGCCGCGAGCTTGAGCGGTCTGGTCCTCGACTTCCCGAACTTCGAGCAGGGGCGCGCGATCATGCAATGGGCCAACATCGTCCATGTGGCTGCCGCCCTCCTATTCATCTGCCTGGCAATGGGCCACATCTATATCGGCAGCATCGGTACGGAGGGTGCGCTGGAAGGAATGCGCGATGGTTATGTGGACGAAGTCTGGGCCAAGGAGCACCACGAACTTTGGTACCTTGATCAGAAACAGAAAGCTGCCAAGTCCCCTGCGGCGCCGGCTTCAGCCGCACCGGCAGCTCAACCCTGATGACGGGAGCGAAGATGAAAGCGAAACTGATCTTGGCCATGATCACCGCATTAGCGCTGGGCGCTGCGCAAGCCAAGCTGCCGCCGCCGACCGAGGAGCAGCAGGCTAAGGCTGCGGCAGCCAAGGCGAAGGCCGCATTGGCCGCACAACAGGACGCCGAGCAGCTCGCCAAGGCGCAGGACCGGGTTGTCCAGCGTTATCTCTCGGAACAGAAGGCCAGGGGAGGCAAGGCGGTTCCGACAAAGAAGTAGATCCATGGGCTGCGCCACAGCGCCGCCAAATGCCCCCAGCCGCTGCAAGCGGCGTTTCGCTCAAACAGCGCTGACCAGGCGCTTGCGACTTGACTCGCGATCTTCTCAGACAGCGGCGAGAGCGTCGCGTCGTGAGCTGGTACCGACCATGAGCGCGGTCGCGACCGCAAGGAACTGCAGCTGCGCGATGCCGTAGAAGGCCATCGAGTAATACCCAGCGTCCAACAACGGGCCGAATAGCAGCGCCACCAAGGCAATACCCACGGCCTGACCCGAAGAGACGAAGCCGTACACCCGGCCGAAAGCTGCCTGGCCGATTCCTTGCGTCGCCGCTCGGCGCACCGGCAGGTCGCGGGAGGGTCGGCCCACGCCCATTGCCGCCGTGATCAGGGGGACCGTCCAGCCGGGCACAGCACTGGAGGCCAGCAGCACGCTGAAGGCAATGGTGGCGACGAAGAAGAAGCAAAAACACAACCATACCGGCGGGAGCGTAGGAAACCGAAAAGGACGGCCCCCTGGTGCGCGGCAGCCAACATCAGCGGCGCATAGCTGTCGCGGCAGACAGCACGGGTGCCGAGAGTGTCAGCGTGCCGATGCCGAAGTAAATCACCCGCCAGGATCCGAAACGGTTGACCGGAAAGCCGGCCAGTAGAGGCGAGGGCTGATAACCCATTCTACAAGACGTTTCGCGTTCCATCGGCGTCGAGCCTCGCCTCTGCTGGGTCTGATCGTGGCGATGGGGTCGGTCTGATGTATGATATCGGCATAATTTCAAGGATCGTCGGCAAACGGCCGCCGTTCGAGGAAGAGGCGCTGGCACCGAAGGGAACCCGGGGTGGTGCAGGAGTTTTTGGCGGATGCATCGTAGCGCGCTAGTCCGCCGATCGGTGGCTACCCGGGGGGTTACGGACAGACGGGCTTCGTGAATATGGCTCCTCGACCTGGGCTCGAACCAGGGACCTACGGATTAACAGTCCGGCGCTCTACCAACTGAGCTATCGAGGAACAGTTGAGGCGCGCATCTTATTCATTTCGTCCGCCCGCGTCAATAGCAGATGGGACGCGGCGGCACGAGCAGGCAGATACGCCGCCGCAAGGAGGGAGAGGCAGAGCATGGATGAGCAGCTGATATACGCGAAGACGGCGGCAGGCGAGAAAGCGCTGAGACAACCCACGCCGATCTTGCAGCGCGAGTTGCACCTGCTGCTGGGCGCTGTCGATGGCAGGGCAAATACGGCCGAACTCAAGCGGCGCTTAGAAGACGGCAGCCAGATCGATGCCGCACTGGAGGAGTTGGAGCGCCGCGGCTTGATCCGGAAGCTCGCCGCCAAGCCGCAGCTTTGGGAGGTTGTGCTCGGCGATGCGCCGCCCGATCAATCAAGGCACACGTCCGTAGCGTCGCGCTCAGATCCGTCGCCGAGTGAGGGCGGTACTGCTCATCGAGGCGGTTCGCTATCACGGCTGTGCGGAAAGTACTCCGCCTGGCGACGGAAGTGGGCCGCAAGGAAGGAAGAGAGGGCTTTTCGCCGGGCTTACGAAACTCCGAGCGATGACGATCGCTTCGCCCCGGTCAAGCTGAAGCCGATTCGCCGCGGTCAGCACCGCAAAATGAACTGGCCGCTCGCGGCTGCCGCCGCTTTGCTGTTGCTCGCGATCGGCGCCCTGCTGCTGGCGCTGATCTTCCCCTACCAGCGTTACCGGCCGGAGATTGAGCGGCGTTTGAGCGCCGCCTTGCGCGATCCCGTGAGCATCAGTGAGGTGCGCTTCGGCTTCCGGCCCTATCCGAACATCACGCTGGAGGGTGTCTCGGTCGGGGCGGAACCTTACGCCGAGATCAAAGCGATCCGCGTGCTTCCCGATCCGTTTTCCCTGTTCAGCGCGCACTGGATCATCCTTCAAGCGCGGTTCGAGGGCATGGATATCCGTAATCGGGGAATCGGCCCCAGCGCGCACTGGCTGGCCGGTACTGCCGGCATCGAAGGCGCTGTGCTGTTGCGCGGTGGACATTTCGACCAGCTCTCGGTCGACATCGGCGACCTGCACTTGGACGACCTGAGCGGCGAGTTGAGGACCACGCTCGATGGCGGCGTGGCCAAGATCCTGCTGCACAATGGAGAGGGCAGCCTGCATCTGGAGCTTACGCCGGCGCCATCGGGCTACCAACTGTCGGCAGTCGGCAAGGCGCTGACCATGCCCTCCAGGCCCAAGCTGACTTTCACTTACCTCGGAGTCCAGGGCGAGCTCAGGCCCGGTTTGCTGCGCCTCTCCAAGATCGACGGTGGACTCTACGGCGGATTCCTCGACGGGGCGGCAGAGATCGACTGGAATGAAGCTGCGACTCTGGTCGCAGACATCGGATTGAGGAGCATCAGCAGCGACCGATTGCTGGCGTCTGCCGCCCACGGGCTGTCTTTGGCGGGGAAAATAGGCGGCAAGTTCCACATCGAGTCACGTGCCACAAAACTCGCCGAGCTATCCGACAATCTGCGCATCCGTGGCGAGTTTCTGGCCGAGCGCGGCGCCATCAACGGCCTGGATCTGATCGAGGCCGTGCGCAGCAAGCGTCCAATCCGGGGCGGCGCCACCCGCTTCGAGCACCTCTCGGGCGAACTGTGGCTGGAGGGGCAAACCTGTCACCTCGACGGGCTGAAGCTCAGCTCCGGCCTGATGAAGGCCGAAGGCAATCTCGACATCGGCAGGGACAGGCGGATCGGGGGCCGGATGGCCCTCGATCTCACCGGGGCGGCGACCCGGATCCGCGCCGAGCTGGCGATCGGCGGTACCTTGGACGAGCCGCAGATCTCCAGCGGTCGCGGTGCGCGAATCAGTCCTTGAGCACGGCGGCGATCGCGTCGGCGACGAAGTCGATGTTGTGAGAATTGATCGCGGCGACGCAGATGCGGCCGGTGCTCAGGGCATAGATGCCGTAGTCTGCTCTCAGCCGCTCCACTTCGGCCGGGCTCAAGCCGGTGTAGGAGAACATGCCGCGCTGCTGGGTGATGAAGGAGAAATCCCGTTTCACCCCGCGTGCCTTCAGCTTGTCGGCTAAGCCCTGACGCATCGCGCGGATGCGGCTGCGCATGCCGGCGAGTTCTGCTTCCCACATCTGGCGCAATTCAGGATTGCCGAGCACCGTGGCGACCACCGCGCCGCCGTGGGTCGGCGGGTTCGAGTAATTGGTGCGCACCACGCGCTTGACCTGGGACATTACGCGCGCCGTCTCTTCCCTATCCCGGGTTATCAGCGACAAGGCGCCGACGCGCTCGCCATAGAGAGAGAAGGATTTAGAGAAGGAACTGGAGACGAAGAAGGTCAGGCCGGAATCGGCGAACAGCCGCGCCGCCAGCGCATCCGCCTCGATGCCCTCGGCGAAGCCCTGGTAGGCCATGTCGAGGAAGGCGACCAGGCCGCGCGCGCGCACCGCCTCGATCACCTCACGCCATTGCGTTTCGGTCAGGTCGGCGCCGGTGGGATTGTGGCAGCAGGCGTGCAGCACGACGATCGAGCCGGCGGCCATGCCGTCGAGCTTGGCGCTCATCGCCGCGAAATTCACACCCCGAGTCGCGGCGTCGTAGTAGGGATAACTCTCCACCGGGAAGCCGGCAGCCTCGAACAGCGCGAGATGGTTTTCCCAGCTCGGGTCGCTGATGAAAACCGTCGCCGCCGGAAACAGGCGCTTCAGGTAATCGGCGCCGACCCTCAGGGCGCCGGTGCCGCCCAGGGTCTCGATGGTCACCAGGCGGCCATCTGTGATCAGGGGCGAGGTCGGGCCGAAAAGCAGCTTTTGCACCGCCTGATTGTAGGCGGCGAGGCCCTCGATCGGCTGGTAGGCGCGCGGCTGCAGGGCCTCCAGTCGCGCCCTCTCTGCCCGCTTAACGGAATCGAGCAGCGGCACCTTACCGTTGTCGTCATAATAGACGCCGACGCCGAGATTGACCTTGTTCGGCCGGGTGTCGGCGTTGTAGGCCTCGGTCAGGCCGAAGATCGGGTCGCGCGGGGCCATCTCGACCGAGGCGAATAGGGAAGAAATCGTTGAAGAGCTCATATACACTCCAGGGTTGGCCGCGTGGGCTAGCTACGCTCGATTGCGCAGCGCAATATTTTAACCGCGTTTTAACCGCGAATGCGGGGATGAGGTGACATCATGCATAGCAGCGACGCCCGGCGTAACCGCGCGGCGGGGAAATGAACTTGTCAGATCCCATCGCTTTCCCTGACAGCCCGTTCCGCCTGCATCAGCCGTTTGCCCCGGCCGGCGACCAGCCCGAGGCGATCACCAAACTGACCGAAGGTGTCGAAGACGGCCTGATGTACCAGACCCTGCTCGGCGTCACCGGCTCCGGCAAGACCTTCACCATGGCTAACGTCATCGCCAGAACCGGGCGGCCGGCGCTGGTGCTGGCACCGAACAAAACGCTGGCGGCGCAACTGTATGCCGAATTCCGCGAGTTCTTCCCGGATAACGCCGTCGAATACTTCGTCTCCTATTACGATTATTACCAGCCCGAGGCCTACGTGCCGTCGCGCGACCTGTTCATCGAAAAGGATTCGAGCATCAACGAGCAGATCGAGCAGATGCGCCTGTCCGCCACCAAGTCGCTGCTGGAGCGCCGGGACTGCGTCATCGTCGCCACCGTCTCGGCGATCTACGGCATCGGCGACCCGGTCGACTACCACAGCATGATCCTGCATCTACGCCAGGGCGAGAAGCTCGCCCAGCGCGACGTCATCCGGCGCCTGACCGAGATGCAGTACCAGCGCAACGACATCGACTTCGACCGCGGCGTCTATCGGGTGCGCGGCGACGTCATCGACGTGTTTCCGGCCGAGAACGCCGAACACGCGATCCGCATCACCCTGTTCGACGACGAGATCGAGTCGCTGCTCTTGTTCGATCCGCTCACCGGCCGGGGCAAGCAGAAGCTCGCGCGCTTCACCGTCTACCCGTCCAGCCATTACGTCACGCCGCGCGCCACCGTGTTGCGGGCGGTCGAGAAGATCAAGGCGGAGTTGCGTGAGCGCATCGAGTTCTTCCAGCACAATCAGAAGCTGGTCGAGTGCCAGCGCATCGAGCAGCGCACCCGCTTCGATCTGGAGATGCTCGAACAACTCGGCTTCTGCAAGGGCATCGAGAACTACTCGCGCCATCTGTCAGGACGGCAGCCGGGTGAGCCGCCACCGACCCTGATCGACTACCTGCCGCCGCGCTCGCTGCTGTTCATCGACGAGAGCCACGTCACCATTCCCCAGGTCGGCGGCATGTACAAGGGCGACCGCTCACGCAAGGAGAACCTGGTCGATTACGGCTTCCGCCTGCCCTCGGCGCTGGACAACCGGCCACTGCGCTTCGACGAGTTCGAGAAGCTGATGCCGCAGACGGTGTTCGTTTCGGCCACGCCGGCCAACTACGAAGCTTTGCATCAGGCCCAGGTGGTGGAGCAGGTGGTGCGTCCGACGGGTCTGGTCGATCCGGCGCTGGAGATCCGGCCGGCGGGCACTCAGGTCGATGACCTGCTGGCCGAGGTCAAGCGGCGCGTGGCCAAGGGCGAGCGCGTCCTGGTGACCACCCTGACCAAGCGTCTGGCCGAGCAACTGACCGAGTTCTACGCCGACAACGGCATCAAGGTGCGCTACCTGCATTCCGACATCGAGACCGTCGAACGGGTCGAGATCATCCGCGACCTGCGCCTTGGGGTATTCGACGTCCTGGTCGGCATCAACCTGCTGCGCGAGGGCCTGGACATCCCCGAGGTTTCGCTGGTGGCGATTCTGGACGCCGACAAGGAGGGCTTCCTGCGCTCCGAGCGGGCGCTGATCCAGACCATCGGGCGCGCCGCGCGCCACATCAACGGCACGGCCATCCTCTACGCCGACCGCGTCACCGATTCGATGCGCCGGGCGATCGCCGAGACCGACCGGCGCCGTGCCAAGCAACTCGCCCACAACGAGGCGAACGGCATCGTCCCGCAGGGGGTGAAGAAGCGCATCAGGGACATGATCGAGAACGCCTACGACAGCGAAGAGGCCGGACGCGAACTCAAGGCTGCGAGCGAAGCGGCGCATTACGACGCGATGAGCGCCAAGGAGCTGGCCAGAGCGATCAAGCGGCTGGAGAAGGCGATGCAGGAGCACGCCCGGAATCTCGAGTTCGAACAGGCCGCTGCGGCCCGCGACGAACTCTTCCGCCTGCGTCGGCAGGCCTTCGGTGCCGATCCCCACGAGCCGGCGGAACCCGGCGGCTGAAAACGGGGGCACGGACGCGATGCCGCGTCCGTGCCCCGGAACTTACAGCGGGCGACTGTCGTGCTTGGTTTCGACGATCTGCAACGGCTCGTTGGCGATCACCGGCGCCGGGCGTGGCTTGCGTCCGAGCCGCGTCGCGGGCTGAGCGGTCTCGACCTGCAGGCGTTGCTTGTCGCTGCTGGTCTCGATCAGTTGTAGACCAGCTTGCTGCAATGACGCCGACAAGTCTGCCGGCGGTTCCTCCGCCTGAACGACGGGTGCCGGTTGCGCTGCCACGGCGACTGGTTTCGGCTGCTCTACCGCGGCGGCCGGCGGCGGCTCCACCGTCACGAGTGCATGCAGGGCCGGTTCCATGCTCACCGGTAGCTGTTGGACAACGGGGGCCGGGGCGGCGGCCTCAACAGGCGCCGCAGGCAAGGCGAGGTGTGCTGCCGAGACGAATTCCGGCGCCTGGACGACTGCTGCCTCAGCCATTGAGGTCGGCTGTTCCGGCATCTCGACTTCGGTTGCTGCGACTGAGGCAACAGCGGCCTCGGCTGTGACAGCTTCCACTTCCTCGCCCGGACGTCGTTCGCGCCGGCCACCGCGCCTGCCGCGACGGGCCCGCTGCCCTTCCTCGGGTGCGACCTCGGCACCAGGCGCGGCAACGTCCGCCGCTTCCTGGATCGCGGGCGCCGGTTCGACCGGCTTTTGGCGCGCGGCGCGCGGCTGACGCGGTTCGCGCGGCTCCCTGGGCTCTCTCGGTTCGCCGGCGGGGCGCTCTTCGCGCTTTTCGGGGCGCTCGCCGCGACCACGGCGCGGCTCGCGTGGGGCGGTCTCGTCTCTCTCGGTCTTTTCACTGCGCTCGGGCTTGACCGGCTGCTGCTGGGATTCCGTCCGTTGCGGGCGCTCGCTGCGAGTGCCCTCGCGCCGGGTCCTGCCGCCGCGTCGCCCCTCGCTGCGGGCCTCGCGCTGCGGCGGCCGTTCGGCCTTGCTCTCCGCGGCAGCGGGAGCCTCTGTCTTGCCGGAGAACCAGGAGAGGATGGTCGCCAGGATGCCACGCGTTTCAGCCTTGGGTGTCGCCGGCGGCGCCGCCTTGGCCTTGGGCTCGACGATCGGCGCCGGTTGCCCCAGGGCGATGCCCTTGACCGCGGCTTCCTGGCGCGCCGGCTTCGCTTCGGTCTGCGCCGAGGGCGGCGTGTAGCTCTCCTCGGCGGGCATCTCGACCATCTTGTAGCTCGGCAGGGAAACCTCTTCCAGGTTGAGCTGGTCGTGGCGCAGGCGGACGATCTGGTGCTGCGGCGTCTCGAGGTGGATGTTCGGAATCAGCACCAGGTTGACCTTGTGGCGCATCTCTATCTTCGCAATATCGACGCGTTTCTCGTTCAGCAGGAAGGTGGCGACATCGACCGGCACCTGGCAGTGCAGTGCGCCGGTGTTCTCCTTCATCGCTTCCTCCTCGAGGATGCGCAGGATGTGCAGCGCCGAGGATTCGGTGCTGCGGATATGGCCGGTGCCGCTGCAGCGCGGGCAGGGGATGTAGCTGGTCTCGGCCAGCGCCGGGCGCAGCCGCTGGCGCGACAGTTCGAGCAGGCCGAAGCGGCTGATCTTGCCGGTCTGGACCCGGGCGCGGTCGAAATGCAGGGCGTCGCGCAGCCGGTTCTCGACCTCGCGTTGGTTGCGCGCACTCTCCATGTCGATGAAGTCGATGACGATCAGGCCGCCCAGGTCGCGCAGCCGCAATTGGCGCGCGGTCTCGTCGGCCGCTTCAAGGTTGGTCTTGAACGCGGTTTCCTCGATGTCGGCGCCCTTGGTGGCGCGCCCGGAGTTGACGTCCACCGAGACCAGCGCCTCGGTGTGGTCGATAACGATGGCGCCGCCCGAGGGCAGGGTGACTTGGCGCGAGTAAGCCGACTCGATCTGGTGCTCGATCTGGAAGCGCGAGAACAGCGGCACGTCGTCGCTATAGCGCTTGACCCGGGCGACGTTGCCCGGCATCACATGCGCCATGAACTGCTGCGCCTGCTCGAAAACGTCGTCGGTGTCGATCAGGATCTCGCCGATGTCAGGCGTGAAGTAGTCGCGTATCGCGCGGATCACCAAGCTCGATTCCTGGTAGATCAGGAAGGCGCCCTTTTGCGAATTGGCGGCGCCTTCGATCGCGCCCCAGAGCTGCAGCAGGTAGTTGAGATCCCACTGCAGTTCCTCGTAGCTGCGGCCGATGCCGGCGGTACGCGCGATCAGGCTGGTGCTCGCCGGCACTTCGAGCCGGTCCATGATCTCGCGCAGCTCCTGGCGGTCTTCGCCCTCGACGCGCCTTGATACGCCGCCGCCGCGCGGGTTGTTGGGCATCAGCACGAGGTAGCGGCCGGCCAGCGAAATGAAGGTGGTCAGCGCCGCGCCCTTGTTGCCGCGCTCGTCCTTGTCCACCTGGACGATCAACTCCTGGCCGACGCGCAGCGCGTCCTGGATGCGGGCCTTGCCCGGTTCCCCTTCGGATTTGAAATAGGTGCGCGCGACCTCCTTAAACGGCAGGAAACCGTGACGCTCCGCGCCGTACTCGACGAAGGCGGCCTCGAGACTGGGCTCGATGCGGGTGATGACCGCCTTGTAGATGTTGCCCTTGCGTTGTTCCTTGGTGGCCGATTCGATGTCCAGGTCAACCAGCTTCTGACCATCGACGATCGCGACGCGGAGTTCCTCGGCCTGCGTCGCATTGAACAGCATGCGTTTCATCTATGTGCTCCCGCGCGCACGGCACGGGCACGACGAACCTACGCCCGGTTGGGCGACAACACTCAGTATTGATGGATCACGGTCATAGTGAGGTTCTCGGGCAAACTAGGGTCAGCTTCGTCTTCTTCAAGCTTGCTCCGAGGCTTGCGGCGAACCGCCGTCTCGGAGCCCGGTATTCATGCGGTGCTCTGTGCGCGCAAATCAAGTACCATCGCTGCTTCGGGTGAGCGAGAAAACCTGTGGCGTCTGCTGCGCGGGCTGGGCCGGGGGCTCGGCGGCTCGGGAAGCTCCCGGACTGCGGGAACCCGGCGATCGATGCCTTGGGCCGACGCCTGCTCAATGCCCGGTACGATACGCTTGAATAGATGTGCTAAGCGGGTACCGGCAACGTCCCTGGCGCGCCGCCGACGTCGCTTCGGACCGCCGGGCACGCTTGCCGCGGGACGGCAAACTGGAAAACAGTATATTGCAAATGAATGGCTTAAGCAAAGATTCCGCGACATGGCTGGAAGTGGGCGAGGAGGCGGCTGGCCAGCGCATCGACAATTTTCTGCTGCGCGTCTGCAAGGGCGTGCCGAAGAGCCATGTCTATCGCATCCTGAGGAGCGGCGAGGTGCGGGTCAACAAGGGCCGCATTGGCCCGGAATACCGCCTCAACATCGGCGACGCCGTGCGCGTGCCGCCGATCCGAGTCTCCGAGCGGCCGCTCCAGGCGCTCGTCCCGGCGCGCGAGTTCGCCGTCGTTTTCGAGGACGAGGCGCTGTTGGTGGTCGACAAGCCGGCGGGCGTCGCCGTCCACGGCGGCAGCGGCGTCAGTTTCGGGGTCATCGAGCAACTGCGCCGGCAGCGCCCAGAGGCGCGTTTCCTGGAACTCGCCCATCGGCTGGACCGTGAGACCTCAGGCCTGCTGATCCTCGCCAAGAAGCGCGCCGCCCTGACCCGACTGCACGACATGTTCCGCGACGGGGCGATCCACAAGCGCTACTTGGCCCTGATCCGGGGGCGCTGGCAGAATCCGATGCAGCACGTGCGGCTGCCGCTGCTAAAATACTTAACCGCCGAGGGCGAGCGGCGCGTCAGCGTCTCTGACCAGGGCAAGGAGGCACACAGCATAGTCAGGCTCCTGGCGCGCTGGGAGAATTTCAGCTTGGTCGAGGTGGAACTGAAAACCGGACGCACCCACCAGATCCGCGTGCATCTGGCGCACCTGGGTTTTCCGCTGGCGGGCGACGACAAGTACGGTGACTTTCCGGCGAACCGGGATCTGGCCCGGGCCGGCCTGAAGCGCATGTTCCTGCACGCGGCGAGTCTGTCCTTCAGCCACCCCTTGACCGCGCGGGAGATCTCGCTGAGAGCCCCGCTACCGCCGGAGCTGCGCGATTTCCTCGTCCGGCTGGCGAATGCCGAGAAACGGGATTACGGCGACGGGAGCGCGCTTGAATCGCTTTGAACTGATCGTATTCGACTGGGACGGCACCCTGATGGACTCGGCTGGCGCCATCGTCGCCGCGATCCAGGCGGCCTGCAGGGATCTCGACGTAGAGCCGCCCTCTGACGCGCGGGCGCGCCACATCATCGGCCTGGGCCTGAACGATGCGCTGGCCAATGCCCTGCCCGATCTTCAGCCGGCGCGCTATCGCGCCTTGGCGGAGCGCTACCGTTACCACTACCTGGCCGGGGACGGCGAGTTGAGCCTGTTCGAGGGCATCGAGGCGCTGGTGGCCGGACTGGCGGCATCGGGCCATCGGCTGGGCGTGGCCACCGGCAAGAGCCGCAACGGGCTCGACCGGGCGCTGGCCGCGAGCGGTCTGGCCGGGTGTTTCCAAGCCACGCGCTGCGCCGACGAATGCCACTCCAAGCCGCATCCGCAGATGCTCCATGAGCTGATGGACGAGTTTGCCGTGCCGGCCGCTCGGACGCTGATGATCGGCGACACCACGCACGACCTTAAAATGGCGCAAAACGCCGGCGTCGGCGCCTTGGCCGTGGCTTACGGCGCCCACCCGCGCGCGGAGCTGGTGGCCGAACAGCCACTGTATTGCGCCGGCAGCGTCGCCGAACTGCAGGCATGGCTGTCCCGACACGCCTGATCTGCAGCGGCGGGGAATTGGTCGAGGGCGGCCGTGGCGTGCGCTTTGACATCGAGCGCCATGGCGTCACCGAACCCTGCTTCGTCGTCCGTTACCGCGGCGAGGTGCGCGCCTTCCTGAATCGTTGCGGTCATATGCCGGTCGAGCTGGACTGGCAGCCAGGCGAGTTTTTCGATGCTTCCGGTTTATACTTGATTTGCGCGACGCATGGCGCACTCTACGCCCCCGCAGACGGTCGCTGTCTCCACGGGCGGTGCAACGGCAAGGGATTGCAGCCCCTCGCCGTATGTGAAATCGATGGACAGATCTTTTTGAAAGAAACATAGCCGCGATGGAAACCCCGCAGAACCAAGCCCAATGGGAACGCAGCGTCCTGGAAAAAATTGCCCTCGAAGGCCTCGTCGAGCAGCGCCGCCGCCGTCGCTGGGGCATCTTCTTCAAGCTGCTGGGCTTCATCTACCTCGGCGTGATCCTGGCCTATGTGGTCGATTGGGGCCGGCCGGCGGACAAGCTGGGCGACGGTGGTCACACCGCGCTGGTGCAACTCAACGGGGTGATCCGAGCCAAGGGCGACGCCAGCGCCGATAGCGTCATCAGCGGCCTGCAGGCCGCCTTCGAGGACAAGGGCACGAAGGGCGTCATCCTGCGCATCAACAGCCCGGGCGGCAGTCCGGTGCAGTCGGGCATCATCAATGACGAGATATGGCGTCTGCGCGCCCTGCATCCGAACATTCCGCTGTATGTGGTGGTCGAAGACATCTGCGCTTCCGGCGGCTATTACGTCGCCTCCGCGGCGAACAAGATCTTCGTGGACAAGGCCAGCATCGTCGGCTCGATCGGCGTGCTGATGGACGGCTTCGGGTTTACCGGGACCATGGAGAAGCTGGGGGTCGAGCGGCGCCTGCTGACCGCCGGCAAATACAAGGGCTTTCTCGACCCGTTCTCGCCCCAGGACGCGCAGCAAAAGGCCTATGCCCAGATGATGCTCGACGACATCCACCAGCAATTCATCGATGCGGTCAGGAAGGGCCGCGGCAAGCGGCTCAAGGAGACGCCGGAGACGTTCTCCGGCCTGATGTGGACCGGCGCCAAGAGCATCGAAATGGGACTGGCCGACGGTTATGGCACGGTCGATTCGGTGGCCCGGGACGTCATTAAGGCCGACGAGGTCCGCGATTACACGGTGAAGCAAAATCTTGCCGAGAAATTCGCCAAGCAGATCGGGGCCCAGGTGTCCGAGGGCGTGGTCAACGCGCTGACCCGGATGACACTGCGCTGAGGGTAGGCCGACCTCAGGGCAGGGGGATTCCAGCGGCGCGCAGCATCCGGCAAAGTGCGATCAGCGGCAGGCCGACTAGGGCATTGGGGTCGTCGCCCCGCATCGATTCGATCAGCGCGATGCCCAGTCCCTCCGACTTGGCGCTGCCGGCGCAGTTGAGCGCGTCTTCGCGGTCGAGGTAGCGCCCGATCTCGGCGTCGCTGAGCTGACGGAAGCGCACCTCGGTGGGCACGCCGCACAGCTGCACCCGACCGCTGGCGCTATCGAGCAGGCACAGGCCGGTGTGGAAGATCACCGTTTGCCCGCGCATCGCCTGCAGCTGGGCGAAGGCTCTGGCGCGGGTATGGGGTTTGCCGTAGCGCTCCCCGCCGCAGTAAGCGACCTGATCGCTGCCGATGATCAGGGCGCTGGGAAAACGAACCGCCACCGCCTGTGCCTTCTCCTGCGCCAGCCTCTCGGCGGTCGCGGTGGGAGCCTCCCCAGGCAGGACGGTCTCGTCCACCTCGGGCGCGGCCGTCGCGAAGGGCAGTTGCAGCCGTCCGAGCAGCTCGCGCCGGAACGGCGAGGTCGAGGCGAGCACGAGGCTCGGGGCGGGGGCTGTCAGCAGATTCATGGCGTGGCTTTGACTGGAAAAGGGAAAAATAATATCATTAGCGGT
This sequence comes from Rhodocyclaceae bacterium, assembly GCA_035530135.1. Classification (GTDB taxonomy): domain Bacteria; phylum Pseudomonadota; class Gammaproteobacteria; order Burkholderiales; family Rhodocyclaceae; genus CAIYYX01. The sequence continues at coordinate 68,144 of DATKVJ010000155.1, forward strand.
TTATGTCGCGACAGGGAATGAGGCAGATCGCAGGTATTGCCGTCGACAGCCTCGCATTTGCGCGCGAAGGACGGCACCTGATCGGGGAATTGGCCGTGAATGAGTTGCCGCGCCTCGCCGATGCGCTGGCAGACGACGATGCCGGGGCGTTGGCTTGCGATGTGAGCGGTGGACGCAACGAAGCGGGAAAGTTGTATCTGCGACTCATGATCACGGGCGAACTGCGCTTGAGGTGTCAACGTTGTCTTGAAGCGATGTCGTTTCCGCTGGCGATCGACAGCCGCGTGCTGCTGGTGCCGCCGGGTGCGCCATGGCCCGACGAGACGCTCGAGGACGACAGCGCCGACGCGATCGACGCCCTGGACCAGCAGTCCGTTGCCGAACTGGTCGAGGAAGAGTTGTTGCTGGCCCTGCCGGTCGCGCCGCGCCATGATGCCTGTGGCCTGCCCGGCGGCGAACGGAACGACGGCGCTGCTTCGCCGTTCGCGGTGCTGGCAAAGCTGAAGTAGCGAATCTGAAGCGATATCGAACGATTATTGAAGGAGCATCAAAATGGCTGTCCAGCAGAACAAGAAATCCCCCTCCAAGCGCGGCATGCGTCGCGCCCACGATTTCCTCGTTGCGCCGCCGCTGGCGGTCGAGCCGACCACGGGCGAAGTGCATCTGCGGCATCACATCAGCCCCAGCGGCTACTATCGCGGCAAGAAGGTGCTCGCGACCAAGGGCGAGTAATTTCGCCTGCGGCGGAGTGAGGCGCTGCGCTTCGACTCATCTCCGCCTCACCCCGTTTCAGTCCCCACCCTCCGATGGCGGTTACCCTCGCAATCGACTGCATGGGCGGCGACCATGGCCCCGCGGTCACGGTCCCGGCCGCGCTCGATTTCCTGCGTCGCGATCCAGACTGCTCGGTCATCCTGGTCGGCCGGCAGGAGGTATTGCAGCCTCTGCTCGGCAAAGCTCAGGCGGGGTTCGGGGAGCGGCTGCGCCTTACCCACGCCAGCGAAACGGTGGCGATGGATGAACCGATTGCCTCCGCCTTGCGCATCAAGAAAGATTCCTCGATGCGCGTCGCCGCCGAACTGGTCAAGAACGGCGAGGCCCAGGCGGCGGTGTCCGCCGGCAACACCGCGGCGCTGATGGCGATCTCCCGTTTCGTCCTGAAGACCCTGCCCGGCATCGAACGGCCGGCGATCGCCAGCATCGTCCCGACGCTCAATCGCTACACCTACCTGCTGGACCTCGGCGCCAACGTCGATTGTCAGCCTGAGCATCTGCTGCAGTTTGCTATCATGGGCGCTATGCTTTTCTCCGCACTGGAACACAAGGAACGGCCCAGCGTCGGTCTGCTCAATATCGGCGAAGAGGCGATCAAGGGCAACGAGGCGGTCAAGCGCGCCGGTGAATTGCTGAAGGACAGCGGCCTCAATTTCTATGGCAATGTCGAGGGCGACGACATCTACAAGGGCACGGTCGACGTGGTCGTCTGCGACGGCTTCGTCGGCAACGTCGCGCTCAAGGCCTCTGAAGGCCTGGCGCACATGATCAGCGCGGCGCTGCGCGAGGAATTCAAGCGGAATCTGCTGACCCGCCTGGCGGCATTGGTGGCGCTGCCGGTGCTCAATTCCTTCAAGCGCCGCTTCGATCCCCGCCGCTACAACGGCGGCAGCCTGCTTGGCCTCAAGGGCATCGTGGTCAAGAGCCACGGCTCGGCCGACGCGCTGGCGTTTTTCTGCGCCCTGGAACGCGCCGCGGAGGCCGCCCGCAACAAGCTGCCCGAACGCATCGCCGCCCGCATGGCGCAACTGACGGCCCCGACATGACAATTCTTTCCCGCATCATCGGCACCGGCAGCTATCTGCCTGGCGCGCCGGTCAGCAACGATCAACTGGTGGCCGATCTGGCTGCGCGCGGCGTCGCTACCTCGGACGAATGGATCACCGAGCGCACCGGCATCCGCGCCCGTCACCTGGCGCCCGAGGGCGTCACCTGCAGCGATCTGGCGCTGGAGGCCAGCCGGCGTGCGCTCGCTGCGGCCGGCAAGGCACCAGACGACATCGACCTGATCATCCTCGCCACCTCGACGCCGGACATGGTCTTCCCCAGCGCGGCTGCGCTGCTCCAGGACAAACTCGGGATCAGGAATGGCGCCGCGGCTTTCGACGTCCAGGCGGTGTGCAGCGGTTTCATCTATGCTTTGGCGATCGCCGAGAAATTTATCCGCTCGGGCTCCCACCGCCGCGCCCTGGTGGTCGGCGCCGAGGTGTTTTCGCGCATCCTCGACTGGAACGACCGCGGCACCTGCGTGCTGTTCGGCGACGGCGCCGGCGCGGTGGTACTGGAAGCCAGCGACACCCCTGGAGTTCTGTCCACAGCTCTGCACGCCGACGGCAGCTACAACGCCATCCTCTCGGTGCCCGGACAGGTCTGCGGCGGCCGGGTGATCGGCACGCCCTTCCTGCAGATGGAGGGCCAGGCGGTGTTCAAATTCGCGGTCAGGGTACTGCACGAGGTCGCGAACGAGGTTCTGGCGCAGGCCGGCATGACGATAGATCAGGTCGATTGGCTGATTCCCCACCAGGCCAACATCCGCATTCTCCATTCAACCGCCAAGAAACTCGGATTGCCGGCCGAGCGCGTCATCATCACCGTCGAGCGCCACGGCAATACCTCGGCCGCTTCTATCCCGCTCGCCCTCGACGAGGCGGTGCGCAGCGGCAGGATCCGTCCGGGCGACACGCTGCTGCTCGAAGGCGTCGGCGGCGGTTTCACCTGGGGCGCGGTGCTGCTCAAGTTCTGAGCGCAGGGAGTTCGCTATGAAATTTGCACTGGTATTTCCCGGGCAGGGCTCGCAGTCGCTCGGCATGATGGATGCCTATGGCGACCACGAGGTGCTGCGCGAAACCTTCGCCGAGGCCTCCGCCGCGCTCGGCCGCGACCTCTGGCAACTGGCCAGCGAGGGCCCGGCCGAGGCGCAGAACCAGACCATCAACACCCAGCCGCTGATGCTCACCGCCGGCGTCGCCGTGTATCGCCTCTGGCGGACCCTGGGTGGCCCCGAGCCGGCACTGGTCGCCGGCCACAGCCTCGGCGAATATTCGGCGCTGGTGGCGGCGGGCGTGCTGGACTTCAAGGATGCCGTGCCGCTGGTCGAACTGCGCGCCCGGGCGATGCAGGAGGCGGTGCCGGCCGGCGAGGGGGCGATGGCGGCGATTCTCGGCCTGGACGCCGGCCAGGTCAAGGCCGCCTGCGCCGAGAGCGGCGAGGGGCAGGTGGTCGAGGCGGTGAATTTCAACGCCCCCGAACAGATCGTCATCGCCGGCCACGCCGCGGCGATCGAACGCGCGGCCGCCGCCTGCAAGGCCAGGGGCGCCAAGCGCGCGCTGCTCCTGCCGGTTTCCGCTCCCTTCCATTGCTCGCTGATGCAGCCGGCGGCGGAACGATTGCGGAAGCGGCTGTCCGAGCTGGATTTCTCGGCGCCCAGGATTGCACTGGTGAACAACGTCGACGCCGCCTGTCTCACCGATCCGGCGGCGATCAAGGATGCCCTGGTGCGCCAGGCAGCGTCGCCGGTGCGCTGGGTCGAAACGATGCGGTTGCTGGCGGCGCAAGGCGCCAGTCACGTCTACGAGTGCGGTCCAGGCAAGGTGCTGGCTGGGCTCGTCAAGCGCTGCGCCGACGGCTTGGTCGGCGGGGCGATGGCCGATCTCGTCGGTATTGAGGCGGCGCTCGCCGCGGTCAAGGGATAAGGAGCTGGTCATGGTGGAAGAGACGCAACGGGGTCCGCTGGCGGGGCAGGTCGCGCTGGTCACCGGCGCTTCACGCGGCATCGGCCGCGCCATTGCGTTGGAACTGGGCGGCCAGGGCGCAACCGTGGTCGGTACCGCGACCACCGAGGGCGGTGCCGCCGCCATCCAGGCAGCGCTGGATGCTGCCGGCTGCAAGGGTTGGGGTGCAGCGCTCGACGTCACCGACGCCGGTGCCTGTGAGGCCCTGCTGGCGGAGATCGAGAAGCGGTACGGCGCCGTCGCGATCCTGGTGAATAACGCCGGCATCACCCGCGACAACCTCGCCATGCGCATGAAGGACGAGGAGTGGAACGATGTCATCGGCACCAATCTCACCGCCGTCTTCCGGCTCTCCCGGCGGGTGATGCGCGGCATGATGAAGGTGCGTCACGGCCGCATCATCAACATCACCTCGGTGGTCGGCAGTTCGGGCAATCCGGGCCAGGCCAACTACGCCGCCGCCAAGGCCGGCGTCGCCGGCCTGACGCGGGCGCTGGCCCAAGAACTGGGCAGCCGCAACATCACCGTCAACTGCGTCGCTCCGGGCTTCATCGACACCGACATGACCAAGTCGCTGCCCGAGGTCCAGCGCGCAGCCTTACTCGCCAAGATCCCCCTCGGCAGGCTCGGCGAGGCCGCTGAAATCGCTGCCGCCGTGGTCTTCCTCGCCGGCCCGGGATCCAGCTATATCACTGGTTCCGTGCTGCACGTCAATGGCGGAATGTACATGAGTTGATTCGGGCCTCGTGGGTGCGTTTCTGTTAAAATGCCGAAGTTTTTGTCACTACAGCCGATAACCAGGGAAGGAGCAACACATGGAGAACATCGAACAACGCGTCAAGAAAATCGTTGCCGAGCAGTTGGGCGTCAATGAGTCTGAGATCAAGAGCGATTCCTCCTTCGTCGATGACCTCGGTGCCGACTCGCTCGACACCGTCGAACTGGTGATGGCTCTCGAAGAGGAATTCGAGTGTGAGATTCCGGACGAGGATGCCGAGAAGATCACCAGCGTGCAGCAGGCGATCGACTACGTCAGCGCCCACGTCAAGAAATAATTTACGCAACCTGGGAGTCCAACTTGTCGCGTCGCAGAGTCGTCGTCACCGGCCTGGGGATCATTTCTCCGGTCGGCAATACGGTCCTTGAAGCCTGGGAAAATATCCTCGCCGGGCGTTCCGGCATCGGTCCGATCACGCGTTTTGACGCCTCGGCTTTCAGCGCGAGAATCGCCGGCGAGGTCAAGAACTTCGACGTGACGGCCTACCTCTCCGCGAAGGAGGCGCGCCGCATGGATACCTTCATCCATTACGGTATGGCGGCTGGAATCCAGGCGTTCAAGGATTCGGGCCTCGAGGTCAGGCCCGAGAACGCCGAGCGCTTCGGCGTCAATATCGGTGCCGGCATCGGCGGCCTGGCCTTGATCGAAGAGACGCACAATGATTTTCTCGCGCAGGGGGCGCGCAAGATCTCGCCCTTTTTCATTCCCGGCACGATCATCAACATGATCGCCGGCAACCTGTCGATCATGTTTGGGCTGAAGGGTCCGAATCTGGCAATGGTCACCGCCTGTACCACGGCGACGCATTGCATCGGCGAATCCGCGCGGATCATCGAGTACGGCGACGCCGACGTGATGGTCTGCGGCGGCGCCGAGTCTTCGGTGACGCCCCTGGCGATCGGCGGTTTTGCTTCTGCGAGGGCGCTATCCACCCGCAACGATGATCCGGCCACCGCCAGCCGGCCCTGGGACAAGGACAGGGACGGCTTCGTGCTCGGGGAGGGCGCCGGCGTCATGGTGCTCGAGGAATACCAGCACGCCAGGGCGCGCGGTGCCAGAATTTACGCCGAGGTCGCCGGCTACGGCATGAGCGCGGACGCCCACCATATGACCGCGCCGGCCGCCGACGGCGACGGTGCCCGGCGTTGCATGATCAATGCACTGAAGAACGGCGGCATCAATCTCGACGAGGTCGATTACGTCAATGCCCACGGCACCTCGACGCCGCTGGGCGACCTGGCTGAAACCGTCGCGGTCAAGCGCTGCTTCGGCGATCACGCCAAGGCGTTGGTGGTGAACTCGACCAAGTCGATGACCGGTCATCTGCTCGGCGCCGCCGGCGGGGTCGAGGCCATTTTCTCGACGCTGGCGCTGCATCACCAGGTGTCGCCGCCGACCATCAACATCTTCAACCAGGATGAGGCGTGCGATCTCGACTATTGCGCCAACAGCGCGCGCCATATGGAAATCCGGGTCGCACTCTCCAACTCCTTCGGCTTCGGCGGCACCAACGGCACCCTGGCCCTGCGCCGGGTGTAGCGCCCGGGGGCAGCATGCAGCTGCCGCTCACACTCCCCCTGCGCCGGTCGCGGCGCCTGACCATCATGCTGGCCGTCGCGCACGCGCTGGCGGCTGCTACGGCCCTCTCCCTGTCCCTGCCCTGGGGGCTCAAGATCGTCCTGCTGGCGGCGATTATCGCGTCTGCTTGGCTCAGTCTGGTTCGGCTGACCGGTCCAAACAGAATCTGTCGCCTGACCCTGAGGGACGACGGCCGACTGGAGTTCGCACGCGTCGATGGTTCTTGCGGCGAGGCCCGCTTGCATCCGCAAACGACGGTCACGGCGTTCCTGTGCGTGCTGCTGCTGCGGGCTCAGGCTAGGGTCGAGGCGCTGGTACTCTTGCCCGATGCGCTGGCTGCAGAGGACTTCCGCCTGCTCCGGCTCTGGCTGCGCTGGCGCGCCGCGAGGAGCGACCTGGACTTGTAGGCCGGCCTATAGCCTGCGCGGCGGCTTCAACACGGTATCGCGCGCCCGCGCCAGGAGTTGCGGGTAGTCGCGGGAAAAGTGCAGACCCCGGCTCTCGCGCCGGCGCTGGGCGCAACTGACGATCAAGTGCGCGGTCAGCACCAGGTTCCTGAGTTCTATCAGGTCGTTGCTGACGCGGAAGTTGGCGTAGTACTCGTCGATCTCGCGCTCCAGCAGTCGGATCCGGTGTTGCGCGCGCGCGAGGCGTTTGTTGGTGCGCACGATGCCGACATAGTCCCACATGAAGCGGCGCAGTTCTTCCCAGTTGTGGGAGATGACGATCTCCTCGTCGGCATCCGCGACGCGGCTCTCGTCCCAGACCGGCAGTTCCGGCCGCGCCTGCTGCGGGGCGGCGAGGATGTCGGCCGCCGCCGCTTCGCTGAACACCAGGCATTCGAGCAGGGAATTGCTGGCGAGCCGGTTGGCGCCGTGCAGGCCGGTGCAGGCGCTCTCGCCGACGACGTAGAGGCCGGGAAGATCGCTCTTCGCGGCGAGGTCGGTGACGACGCCGCCGCAGGTGTAATGTGCCGCCGGCACCACCGGGATCGGTTCGCGGGTGAGGTCGATGCCGAATTCCAGACAGTGGGCGTGGATGTTCGGGAAGTGTTCGATCAGGAAATCGGCGCTCTTGTGGGTCATGTCGAGGTAGACGCAGTCGATGCCGCGTTTCTTCATCTCGAAGTCGATGGCGCGGGCGACCACGTCGCGCGGCGCCAGTTCGGCGCGCGGGTCGTGGGCGGGCATGAAGCGGGTGCCGTCGGGCAGGCGCAGGATGCCGCCTTCGCCGCGCAGCGCCTCGGAGATCAGGTAGGACTTGGCCTGCGGATGGTAGAGGCAGGTCGGGTGGAACTGCACGAACTCCATGTTGGCCACCCGGCAGCCGGCGCGCCAGGCCATGGCGATGCCGTCGCCCGTGGCGGTATCGGGATTGGTGGTGTAGAGATAGACCTTGCCGGCGCCGCCGGTGGCGAGCGCCGTCTGCGCCGCCGAGAAGGTGAGCACCCGGTCGCCGTCGATGTCGAGCACGTAGGCGCCGAGACAGCCGTGCTGCGGCGACTTGATCTTGTCGCCGGTGATCAGGTCGATCGCGATATGGCGCTCGAAGACGCTGATGTTGGCATGCCGCCGCACCTTCTGGGTCAGGGTTTCCTGCACCGCAGAGCCGGTGGCGTCGGCGACGTGGATCACGCGCCGCTGGCTGTGGCCACCCTCGCGCGTCAGGTGATAGCCCAGGCTGGTATGTTCGTCCCGCGTGAACCGTACCCCTTCCCCGATCAGCCAGTCGACGGCGGTGCGGCCATGCTCGACGACGAAGCGCGTGGCCGCCGGATTGCACAAACCGGCGCCGGCGGTCAGCGTATCCGCGACGTGGGCGTCGATGGAATCTGCGCTGTCGAGCACCGCGGCGATGCCGCCCTGGGCCCAGCCCGAGGCCGAATCTTCCAGCGCGCTCTTGGTGACCAGAGCCACCCGGCGATGGTCGGCCAGACGCAGCGCCAGTGACTGGCCGGCCAGGCCGCTGCCGAGAATCAGGACATCGAAATTGTTCATGTGTAAGTGATTTTGTCGGGCGGGACGGGGCCAAAACTATATCACGAGCGCCGGCGCTGCCGACGCGGCGGATGCCCCTCTTGGCGACTGAACCATTCCGAAACCGGGTTGTCTTCTGGTTGTGGGTTGTTTGCCAGCGGCGGCCTCCTTGGGGCGACATCGGCATCGGGTATACTCGGATCACCGGAACTCGAACGATAATCGCAATGGGAGATCGCGAAGCTGACCAGGTTCTGGTCGAACGCGTGCAGCAGGGAGACAAGCAAGCCTTCGGGCTGCTCGTGTCCAAGTATCAGCGCAAGCTGATACGACTGCTGTCGCGGATGATCCGCGACCCCGCCGAAGTCGAGGACGTCGCTCAGGAAGCCTTCATCAAGGCCTATCGCGCGCTGCCCGGCTTCCGTGGCGACAGCGCGTTCTATACCTGGCTCTACCGCATCGGCATCAATACCGCGAAGAACTTCCTGGCGGCACAGGGCCGCCGGGCGCCGACGACCACCGAGTTCGACAGCGAGGAGGCGGAGAGTTTCGAGGACGGGGATCAGTTGCGCGACAACAACACCCCCGAGCGGATATTGATGTCGAAGCAGATCGGCAACACCGTGAATGCCGCCATGACCGAACTGCCCGAGGATTTGCGCACCGCGATCGTGCTGCGCGAAATCGAGGGTTTGAGCTACGAGGAGATCGCACAGATTATGGACTGCCCAATCGGCACCGTGCGTTCCCGTATCTTCCGGGCCCGCGAGGCGATCGCTGCGAAGTTGCAGCCGCTTCTGGAACCCGGGACCGATAAACGTTGGTGATAGCGATCAGTATCCCCATAGGGCACCAGTGAAGGTGACACGATGAAATCTGAGCTTTCCGCCTTTCTCGATGGCGAACTCGAGGCCTCCCGGCAGCCGACCTTACTGGCCGCCATCGTCAGCGACGAGGAATTGCGCCGCGCGTGGGACGACTATCATTTGATCGGCGATGCCCTGCGCCGCTCGCAAGGGCTCGACCAGCAACTGGCGGCGCGGGTCATGGCCAGCCTGCAGCATGATCCGGTGGTGCTGGCGCCGCAGGTCAAGCGCGTCAGCCATCTCCTGCGTTCTTCTCTGGCGGCGGCCGCGGCGGTCGCCGGCATCGCGCTGGTCGCCAGGATCGCCATCGCTCCGCCGCAGGCCGGGATCGGGATGCTCGCCAAGGCCCGTGCGCCGAACGAGGCGCGGGCGCCATCGACCACCCTGGCGTCAGCCGAAGCTTCCGACGGCAGCCTGTTGCAGGAATACATGATCGCCCATCAAGCCTACTCGCCGGGCAACCGCATCCAGGGCGGGACCGCCTACGTGCGCAGCGTGTCCATGACCGGGGATAGCGCGGCGAGATGAAGCGCTGGCTCCTCAGCGGCCTTTGCTGCCTTCTTGCCTACAGCCTGCCCGCCGCCGCGCAGCAGCAGGACGGGCTGTACTGGCTCGACCGCGTCGTGACCGCGGCGCACAAGCTCAACTACAGCGGCACCTTCGTCTTCCAGAGCGGCGCCTTGGTGGAAACTTCCCGCATCACCCACATGGTCGTCGCGGGCAGGGAGCAGGAGCGCATCGAAGTCTTAGACGGCAGTCCGCGCGAGGTGATCAGCGGCAGCGACGAGGTGCGCTGCTACCTGCCCGAGAGCCGCACCCTGATCGTGGAGAAACGCAGCCGCCAGCGCAGTTTTCCGGCGCTGCTGCCGGCGGTGCTGGGCGGGCTCGCCGAGCACTACGTGATTCGCAAGGGCGCGCTCGGACGGATCGCCGACCGCGAGAGCCAGGCGATCCTGCTTGAGCCCAAGGACAGACTTCGCTACGGCCACCAGTTCTGGGTGGACGTGAATTCCGGCCTGCTGCTCAAGGCCGAGCTCCTGAACGAGCACAACGAGCCGGTGGAAACCTTTGCCTTCACGCAGCTGCAGATCGGCGGCGCGATTGACCGTGAGTCGCTGACCTCGAAATACGCCAAGCAGGCGAGCGGCTGGCAGGTTCATAACGTGCGCGCCACCGAGCGCCGCGGCGAGGATGCCGCCTGGCGGTTCAAGGTTCACTTGCCCGGCTTCAGCAAGCTCACCGAGATGATGCGCGAGGTACGCCCGAACGCGCCGGCTAGCCTGCACATCATGTTCTCCGATGGCCTCGCGGCCATTTCGGTGTTCATCGACTCCGTTCCCGCCGGGCAGCCGAGCAAGACCGATCTGGGCATGATCGCGATGGGGGCGACCAACATCTACCGCCGGATCGTGGGCGGACATCTGCTGGTCATCATGGGCGAGGTGCCGCCGGCGACGCTGAAGAAGTTCGGCGACGGTATCGAACCGAGATGAACGATGGCGTCCTGATCGATCGCCGCGCCCAGCGCCGGCAAGCTGTGCCGCCGCAGCTCGAAAACCCTGATACCAACCCCCATACCCCGGAGGACGCCCTTTCATGATTCGGAAAATCCTGTTGCCGCTCCTGCTCGCCTTGGTCTCCCTGGGTGCCCAGGCCCAGGCCAGAGGCCTGCCAGACTTCACCGAACTGGTCGAGCGGCAGGGCCCGGCCGTGGTCAATATCAGTTCCATCCAGCATATTCGCGGCGGCGCTCAGGCGCAGCAACTTCCCATCGACCCGCATGACCCGGCGTTCGACCTGTTCCGGCGCTTCTTTCCCCAGCTGCCGGGCGGTCCCCAGCAGGAATTCGAGAGCAAGTCCCTCGGTTCAGGCTTCATCATCAGCGCCGACGGCGACATCCTGACCAACGCCCACGTCGTCGCCGGTGCCGACGAGGTCGTGGTCAGACTCACCGACAAGCGCGAGTTCAAGGCCAAGGTGCTCGGTGCCGACAAGCGTACCGATATCGCCCTGATCAAGATCGATGCCAGCGGCCTGCCGGTGGTCAAGCTCGGCGACCCGAACAAGCTCAAGGTCGGCGAATGGGTGGTCGCCATCGGCTCGCCCTTCGGTTTCGACAACAGCGTCACCGCCGGCATCGTCAGCGCCAAGGGGCGCTCGCTGCCGCAGGAGAACTTCGTTCCCTTCATCCAGACCGATGCCGCGATCAATCCCGGCAACTCGGGCGGGCCGCTGTTCAACATGAGAGGCGAGGTGGTCGGCGTCAACTCGCAGATCTACAGCCGCACCGGCGGTTACATGGGGCTCGCCTTCGCCATCCCGATCGACGTCGCGATGGAGGTGCAGAGCCAGCTGAAGGCCAGCGGGCGAGTCAGCCGCGGCCGCATCGGCGTGGTCATCCAGGAGGTGACGAAGAGTCTCGCCGACTCCTTCGGCTTGGCCAAGCCGACCGGCGCGCTGGTGAATTCCGTCGAGAAGGGCGGCCCGGCCGACAAGGCGGGCGTGGAGCCCGGCGACGTCATCCTCAGGTTCGACGGCAAGAGCGTCAAGAGCTCCGGCGATCTGCCGCGCATCGTCGGCGCCACCAAGCCCGGCAGCACGGTGACGATGCAGGTGTGGCGCAAGAATGCCGGCCGGGAGCTGAAGGTGAACGTCGGCGAAATGCCGGCGGAGAGGGCGGTGCCGCGCGGCGGCAAGGCCGACAAGCCGGCTGCGAGAGCCGCCGCCAACAGCCTCGGGTTGGTGCTGACCGAGTTGAGCGCCGAGCAGAAGAAGGAATTGCACCTGACCCACGGCCTGGTGGTCGAGGAGATTCGCGGCGGCGTCAGCGATTCCGACCTGCGCGCCGGCGACGTCATCCTGGCGCTGATCAGCAAGGGAGTGCAGATCGAGGCGAAATCGGTCGAGCAGTTCAACAAGCGGCTCGCCCAGATGGGCAAGTCGGCGACCATCACGCTGCTGGTGCGCCGCGGCGAGAACCAGACCTTCATCACCCTCAAGGGACTCAGTGAGCAAAAGTAGCCCGGCGGCCCGGACGATGCGCAGCCTGACGCTATATAGCCGGGCGTATTGCCACCTTTGCCACGACATGCAGGCCGCGGTCGAGGACCTGCGCGGCGAGTATGAGTTCGAGCTGCGGGTGCTGGATATCGACGCTGACCCGGCGCTCCTGGCGCGCTACGACGAACGGGTGCCGGTATTGACCGCGGGGGCGCGCGAGCTCTGCCACTATTTTCTCGACGGCCCGGCGGTGCGCGCCTATCTCTCGAGCTGACACACGGAATCGCCCGTCCGGTTGCCGCCGCAGACCCGTCCGTGCGCGCCGCCCCGCTGAGCCCCGGTTCGCGGTACAATCCGCGGCCATTCCAATCCTGCAACTTGGCAGGCTGGCGCAGTCCTGACCGCTATGCAGCACATCCGCAACTTTTCCATCATCGCCCACATCGATCACGGCAAATCGACGCTGGCCGACCGCATCATCCAGCTTTGCGGCGGCTTGTCCGAGCGCGAGATGGAGGCGCAGGTGCTCGATTCGATGGCCCTCGAGCGCGAGCGCGGTATCACCATCAAGGCGCAGACCGCGGCGCTCTGGTATCGCGCCAGAGACGGCCAGCGCTACAACCTGAACCTGATCGACACGCCCGGCCACGTGGACTTCTCCTACGAGGTCAGCCGCTCGCTCGCCGCTTGCGAGGGCGCGCTGCTGGTGGTGGACGCCTCGCAAGGCGTCGAGGCGCAGACCGTCGCCAACTGCTACACGGCGCTGGAGCAGGGCGTCGAAGTCGTGCCGGTGCTGAACAAGATTGACTTGCCCTCGGCCGACCCGGAGCGCGCCAAGCAGGAAATCGAGGACGTCATCGGCATCGACGCCGGCGACGCCATCCTCGCCAGCGCCAAGACCGGTCTTGGGGTGGAGGACATCCTCGAGGCGGTGATTGTCCGCATTCCGCCGCCCCAGGGCGACCCGGGAGCGCCGTTGAAGGCGCTGATCATCGACTCCTGGTTCGACAATTACGTCGGCGTGGTGATGCTGGTGCGCGTGGTCGATGGCGCGCTCAAGCCCAAGGAGCGGATCCGCCTGATGGCCGGCGGCACCACCCATTTGTGCGAGCAGGTCGGGGTATTCACGCCCAAGTCGCAGTCGCGCGAACGGCTCTCGGCCGGCGAGGTGGGCTTCATCATCGCCGGCATCAAGGAGCTGAAGGCGGCCAAGGTCGGCGACACCGTGACCCTGGTGGATCGCCCGGCGGTCGAGCCGCTGCCTGGCTTCAAGGAAATCAAGCCGCAGGTGTTCGCCGGGCTCTATCCGATCGAGCCGAACGAATACGAGGGGCTGCGCGATGCGCTGGAAAAGCTCAAGTTGAACGACGCCTCGCTGCATTACGAGCCCGAGGTCTCCCAGGCCCTGGGCTTCGGTTTCCGTTGCGGCTTCCTTGGCCTGCTGCACATGGAGATCGTACAGGAGCGGCTGGAGCGGGAGTTCGACCAGGATCTGATCACCACCGCGCCGACGGTGGTGTATCAGGTACTGCAGAAAGACGGGAGCGAGGTCTTCGTCGAGAACCCGGCCAAGCTGCCGGATCTGGCAAAAATCGAGGAGATCCGCGAGCCGATCATCACCACCACCATCTTCGTGCCGCAGGAATACCTGGGCGCGGTGATCACCCTGTGCGAGGGCAAGCGTGGCAGCCAAGTGGGCATGGCCTACCACGGCCGTCAGGTGCAGTTGAGCTACGACATGCCGATGGCCGAAGTGGTGATGGACTTCTTCGACCGGCTGAAGTCGGTGTCGCGCGGCTACGCCTCGCTCGATTACGAGTTCAAGGAATATCGCGCCGCCGACGTGGTCAAGCTCGACATCCTGATCAACGGCGACAAGGTCGATGCCCTGTCGATGATCGTGCATCGTGCTAACGCGCCGTACCGCGGGCGGGAAATCGCCGCCAAGATGTGCGAGCTGATTCCGCGCCAGATGTACGACGTCGCCGTGCAGGCGGCGATCGGCGCCCACATCATCGCCCGCGAGAACATCAAGGCGATGAGAAAGAACGTGCTCGCCAAGTGCTACGGCGGCGACATCACGCGCAAGAAGAAGCTGCTGGAGAAACAGAAAGCCGGCAAGAAGCGCATGAAGATGGTCGGCAGCGTGGAAATCCCGCAGGAAGCCTTCCTCGCGGTGCTGCGCGTCGGCGACGGCAACAAATAGGAAACGGATAAGGACGACCCATGGATATGGACTTTGCTTTGATTCTCTTCGTGCTGCTCGTCGCCACCGGCGTGATCTGGGTACTCGATCACTTCTGGCTGAAGAAGAAGCGCGCCGCCGACGCCAAGGACCCCTGGTGGGTCGAGTACGGCGCCAGCTTCTTCCCGGTGATCCTGGCGGTTTTCCTGCTGCGCTCATTCCTGGTCGAGCCCTTCAAGATCCCCTCCGGCTCGATGATCCCGACGCTGCACGTCGGTGACTTCATCCTGGTCAACAAGTACGACTATGGCATCCGTCTGCCGATACTGAACAAGAAGATCATCGATGTTGGCACGCCGCAACGCGGCGACGTGATGGTGTTCCGCTACCCGGAGAACCCCTCGCTCGACTACATCAAGCGCGTGGTCGGCCTGCCCGGCGACAAGATTTCCTACCAGAACAAGCGGCTGACCATCAACGGCAAGGAAGTGCCGGAGCAAAAGACCTCGGATTATCTCAACCCCGACCGCCTCTACTACACGCCGCGCTACATCGAGACCTTGGGCACGGTGCAGCACTCGATCCTGATCGAACCCGAAGCGCCTTCCTTCGTTTCCCAGGTGAGCGATTTCCCCTTCCGCAACAATTGCCATTACAATAGCGAGGGTGTTTCCTGCGAGGTGCCGCCGGGCCACTACTTCGTGATGGGTGACAACCGCGACAATTCGATGGACAGCCGCTTCTGGGGCTTCGTGCCGGACCGGAACATCGTCGGCAAGGCGTTTTTCATCTGGTTCAATTTCAGCGATCTGAAGCGCATCGGGCCGTTCAAGTAATTGACGGAGAGATCATGAAACCATCGTTGCAGCGACAGCAGGGAATCACGCTGACCGGCGTGATCGTGGGGGGGCTGCTGCTGGTGCTCCTGGTCATCGGCGGCATGAGGATCCTGCCGGACGTCATCGATTATTTCACCATCCTCAAGGATGCCAAGGCCACGGCGCACGACCCGAACCTCCGGACCGCCTCCATCCCGGAAGTCCGCCGGGCTTTCGACAAGCGCATCCAGATCGACAATGTGACCAGCATCAGCGGCAGCGACCTCGACATCAGCAAGGACGGCAACGAGATCGTCCTCGCCTTCGCCTATAGCAAGAAGATCCCGCTCGCTCCCCACGTCAGTCTCGTGATCGACTTCGAGGGCAACACCTCCGGCTCCAAGTAATGCAGATCGAGAGGCTCGAGCGCGTCCTGGGGCATACTTTTTCCGCTCGCGACTTGCTGCGCCAGGCGTTGACCCATCGCAGCTACGGCGCAGCGCACAATGAACGGCTCGAGTTTCTCGGCGACAGCATCCTGAACTTCGTCATCGCGGCGCTGCTGTTCGAGCGCTTCGGCGCCCTGCGCGAAGGCGACCTGTCGCGGCTGCGCGCCAGCCTGGTGCGCAAGGAGACGCTGGCCGAGATCGCGCAGTCGCTCTCGCTCGGAGACTACCTGCTGCTGGGCGAGGGTGAGCAGAAAAGCGGCGGCCACCGGCGCCCCTCGATCCTCGCCGACACCCTGGAGGCGCTGCTCGGCGCCGTCTATCTCGACGCCGGTTTTACTCGGGCCCAGCAGATCATCACCGGACTCTACGGGCGACTGATCGCGCTGATCGAACCGGGCGGCGCCGCCAAGGATCCCAAGACAGCGTTACAGGAAATCCTCCAGTCGCGCCACTTGGCGCTGCCGAACTACTGCCTGCGCGCGACGCGGGGCGAGGCGCACGCCCAGGAGTTCGAGGTGGAGTGCCGGGTGCCGGCCCTGGATATCTGCACCGTCGGCCTCGGGCCCAGCCGCCGCGCCGCCGAACAGGCGGCGGCTGCGCGCGCCGCCCTGCTGATCGCACCATGAGCAGCGCGTTTCGCACCGGCACCCTGGCCATCGTCGGCCAGCCCAACGTCGGCAAGTCGACCTTGGTGAACCGCCTGGTCGGGCAAAAGCTCAGCATCACCTCGCGGAAGCCGCAGACCACCCGCCATCGCATCACCGGCATCCTGACGACCGATGAGTGCCAGTACATCTTCGTCGATACGCCCGGTTTCCAGACCCGGCACCCCGGCGCCCTGAATCGCGTCTTGAACCGCAGTGTGACCCAGGCGCTGTCCGAGGTCGATGTCGTCATCCTGGTCATCGAGGCCGGCCGCTTCGGCCCGGCCGATCGCGCCATCATCAGGCTCCTGCCGCCCGACAGACCCGTGTTGCTGGCCATCAACAAGATCGACCGTCTGAGCGACAAGGCGAAGCTGCTGCCCTTCATCGCCCAGATGGCGACAATCTTCCCTTTCGCAGAAATCGTGCCGCTCTCCGCCGCGAGCGGCGACGGCGCCGTCGAACTGCTCAAGACCGCGGCCAAGTATCTGCCGGAAGGACCGCCGATCTACGACGCGGACGCCATCACCGACCGTAGCGAACGCTTCCTCGCGGCGGAACTGCTGCGCGAGAAACTGTTCCGCAATCTGGGCGAAGAGCTTCCCTACGGCATTGCGGTCGAGATCGAGCGCTTCGAGCAGGAAGGCGAGCTTCGCCGCATCTTCGCCGCGATCATCGTCGACAAGGCGGCGCACAAGTCCATCGTCATCGGCAAGGGCGGCGAGAAGCTGAAGACGATGTCCTCCGACGCGCGCCGCGACATGGAGCAGCTCTTCGGCGGGCCGGTCTATCTCGAAACCTGGGTCAAGGTGAAGAGCGGCTGGGCCGAGGACGAGCGCGCGCTGAAAAGCCTGGGTTACGACACATGACTGCCCGCCCCCCAGCCCCCTTGCCGAGCACGGGAGTGACGGCGGTTCAGCCGATGACTCGGCTTCCTGGTGGTGGCTTGCCGCGTCCCAGGGGCGGCCCTTCGGAGGCGGCATGAGCGCCCGTCAGCGGATCGACGGACAGCTGGCCTGGATACTGCACAGCTATCCCTACAGCGAGACCAGCCTGATCCTCGACGTGCTGAGCCGGGACTACGGCCGGCTGCCGCTCTTGGCGCGCGGCGCGCGGCGGCCACGGTCGGCGCTGCGCGGTGTGCTGCAGGCCTTCCAACCGATCGAGCTGGGCTGGTTCGGCGGCGGCGAGGTGCGCACCCTGGCGAAGGCGGAGTGGGTCGGCGGCATGCCCCTGCTGGGCGGCGCGGCGCTGATGCTCGGCTACTACCTGAACGAACTGCTGCTCAAGCTGTTGCCGCGCGAGGACGCTCATCCCGCGCTGTTCGAAGCCTACGCCGCGAGCCTGCAGGCGCTGGCGCGCGGCGAGCCCCACGAATCGCGATTGCGGCTGTTCGAAAAGACGCTGCTGAAGGAGCTGGGTTACGGCCTGGCGTTGGAACGCGATGCGCTCTCGGGCCAGCCGGTGCGGATAGGCACCAGCTATCGCTACCTGGCCGAGCGCGGCCCGGTCGAGGCTTCGCCCGACGAGGCGGGGGGAACCAGTCAGTCGATCCTGCGCGGTAAGACCCTGCTCGACCTGGCCCGCGACGACTACAGCGACGCTCAGACGCTGGCGGAGAGCAAGGCGCTGATGCGCAGACTGATCAACCACCACCTCTCGGGGCAGCCCTTGCAGTCGCGGCGGGTATTCATCGAACTGCAGGAGCTGTGAAGCGATGATAGAGTTAGGCGTCAATATCGACCACGTCGCGACGCTGCGTCAGGCGCGCGGCACGACCTACCCGGACCCGATCCGGGCCGCCTTGCTGGCAGAGAGAAGCGGCGCCGACGCCATCACCCTGCACCTGCGCGAGGACCGGCGCCACATCCAGGATCGCGACGTCCTGCTGTTGCGGCCGTTGCTCGCCACGCGGATGAACCTCGAGGCGGCGATCACCGAGGAAATGATAGCCTTCGCCTGCCGCATCCGGCCGCAGGACGTTTGCCTGGTGCCCGAGCGGCGCCAGGAGCTCACCACCGAAGGCGGCTTGGACGTCGCCGGTCACCTCGACCAGGTGACGGCGGCCTGCCGGCGGCTCAAGGCGGCGGGCATCCGCGTCTCGCTGTTCATCGATCCGGAGCCATCGCAGCTCGAGGCCGCCGTGAAGGCGGCCGCGCCGGTGGTGGAGCTGCACACCGGCCGCTACGCCGACGCCGCCCCTGGCCCGGACCAGGCCAGCGAGCTCGCACGTATCCGTGCCGCCGCGGCACGCGGCGCGGGACTGGGCCTCAAGGTCAATGCCGGCCACGGCCTGCACTTCGGCAACGTCCAGGCCATCGCCGCCATCGCCGAGATCGCCGAATTGAACATCGGCCACGCGCTGGTGGCTGAGGCCATCTTCATGGGCTGGGAGAATGCCGTGGGCGAAATGAAGCGGCTGATGCGGGCGGCGCGGCCATGATCTACGGCATCGGCACCGACATCGTCGCCGTCGGCCGCATCGCCGCCCTCTACCAGCGGCATGGCGAGCGCGCCCTGGAGAAGCTGCTGGCGCCGGAAGAGCGCGCCGACTGCCGGGGCGCGGCCCAGCCGGAACGCTTCCTGGCGAAAAGATTCGCCGCCAAGGAGGCATTCGGCAAGGCGCTGGGTACCGGCGTGCGCGCGCCGGCCCTGCTGCCGGCGATCGCGGTGGTCCATGACGCCTTGGGCAAGCCGGCCTTTGGCTATTCGCCGGCGCTGGCCGCGCATCTCTCCGAACTCGGCCTGATCGCCCACCTGTCGCTCTCTGACGAGGGCGACTCGGCGCTGGCCTTCGTCATTCTGGAAAAGAGATGACAGCCTATCCCTCAGCCCCTTTCCCACGGAAAGAGGTGACTATCGTTCAGCCACTAGCGTGGCTTCCGTTTGCCACACTTTCGCCTCCTCGGTGTCCCCCAAGGGGACTTCCTGCGGGGCGCGGCCCTTCGGAGACGATATGACACCCATGCCGCTCGGGCCGCTGATGATCGACATTGCCGGCACGGAACTGACCGATCTCGACCGCGACCGTCTGTGCCACCGACAAGTCGGCGGCATCATCCTGTTCTCGCGCAACTACGTTTCAATCGAGCAGCTCAAGCGGCTCTGCGCCGAGATCCACGCGCTGCGCACGCCGCGCTTGTTGATCGCGGTCGACCACGAAGGTGGCCGGGTCCAGCGCTTCCGCGCGGGATTCACCCGGCTGCCGCCGATGCGCCGCCTGGGCGAATTATGGGATCAACGACGCGACGAGGCATTGGCAGCCGCGCGCGCGGTAGGCTTCGTGCTGGGCTTCGAGCTGCGCCGCTGCGGCGTCGATTTTTCCTTCACGCCGGTGCTCGATCTCGATCACGGCGCCAGTTCCGTCATCGGCGATCGCGCCTTTCACCGCGATCCGGCGACCGTGAGCGAGCTGGCCGGGGCACTGATCGACGGCCTGCATGACGGCGGGATGGCCGGCTGCGGCAAGCACTTTCCCGGCCACGGCCATGTCGCCGCCGACTCCCACGTCGCGGTGCCGGTCGATGAGCGCAGCCTGGAAGCGCTGGCCGGGGACATGGAACCCTACCGGCGCCTGCGCCTCGACGCGGTGATGCCTGCGCACGTGATCTATCCCGAGGTGGACGGCAGACCCGCCGGATTTTCGCCGGTCTGGCTAGCCAAGCTGCGCGACGAGTTCGCCTTCGACGGCGTCATATTCAGCGACGATCTGTCGATGGAGGGCGCCAGCGTGGCCGGCGACATCGTGGCCCGCGCCGACGCCGCCTGGAATGCCGGCTGCGACATGCTGCTGGTGTGCAACTCGCCCGAGGCGGTGGGCGAGCTGATCTCGCGCTGGACGCCCGGGACGGCGCCCGAAGTGGCGGCCGAACGCGCCGCTCGCGTTTTGCGCCTGCTGCCGATGGAGGATGCTACGGCCGGCGATGCGGCGCCAGATCAAGACCGACTGTATAGCGACGGCCTCGGTCGGATCGCCGCGCTGGACAAACTGCTTACTTGACCCGGTTGCGGTACTCGGCGGTGCGGGTGTCGATCTCGATCTTGTCGCCGATTTCGACGAACAGCGGCACCGGCAGCTCGAAACCCGAGCCGATCTTGGCCGGCTTCATCACCTTGCCCGAAGTGTCGCCCTTGACCGCCGGCTCGGTATAGATCACCTCGCGCACCACCGAGTTGGGTAGTTGCACCGAGATGGCTTTGTCGTTGTAGAACACCACCTCGCAGGCCAGGCCTTCTTCGAGATAGTTCAGGGCGTCGCCCATGTTCTCCTGCTCGACCTCGTACTGGTTGTAGTCGGCATCCATGAACACGTACATCGGATCGGCGAAGTAAGAGTAGGTGACTTCCTTGCGGTCGAGCATGACCAGTTCGAACTTGTCGTCGGCCTTGTACACCGCCTCGGTGGGCGAGTCGGTGAGCAGATTCTTCATTTTCATCTTGACCACGGCGGAGGTGCGGCCCGACTTGTTGTATTCGGCCTTGAGCACCACCAGGGGGTCGGCACCGACCATGATGACGTTGCCGGCGCGAAGTTCTTGTGCGATTTTCATGAGGCTTCCTGCGTAAAAAAATTAATCCGCGATTATACCAATTTTTCGATGAAATTCACCAGCTTGCCGGCGAGGTCCGGCGAGCCTTCCAATTTCGTCGCCCAGCGCCCAGCGTGGGCGGTGAAGTCCCGCCGCTGCTGCCAATAATCCGGCCAGGCAGCCGCGGCGCCGCTGCCGTGGTTCCAGGCCTGCCAGAGCGCGCGGCAGGCGGCCGCCGCCGGTGGCGGAAGGTCTGCGCAGTAGCGATCGAGAAAGGCAAAGAGCTTGCGCCGGTGGGCGTCGTCCTCCTGGGGGTAGATGTGCCAGACCAGCGGCCGGGCCGCCCATTGGGCACGGACGAACGAGTCCTCGCCGCGGACGAAATTCAAGTCGCATGCCCACAGCAGGTAGTCGTAGTCTTCCTGGGCGACGAAGGGCAGGGCGTGGAGCGCCAGCCGGCCGCGCTGCACCCGCGCTCCGGGTGCGAGCCCCGGCAAACCGAGCCAGGCCGCGGCCTGGACCAGCACTCGGCCCTCGGGCACCAGACAGCGGATCGGCAAGTCGCCCTCCGACCAGGCGCGCAGCAATTCGGGCAGGGCGGCGTTTTCGTAGCAGAACAGGGAGATGCTCGTCTCGTCGGGACGCGGCGGCGGCAGGCCGAGCTTGGCCCACGCATTGGCGCTGTCCTTCAGCCACGCCTCGCGCCGCTGCGCGAGACCGGCCTCGCGCAGCAGGCCGCCGGTGGCAGCGGTGAAGCCGGGGAAGAAGAAGTGCTTGACGAGCGGCAGGCGAGGATGCGGCGAGGGCAGGCAGTGACTCGTCTCCACCCAGGTCTCCGCCGACAGGTATTCGAGATTGATCCAGGCCGGTCGGGGTTGCCTCGTCGCCATCGCCGCCAGATAAGTCTCCGGCAACTCGCAGGCGAAGGCCTCGATCACCACGTCTGCCACGTCGGCTGCGGGGAAGGGTTGCGCCCAGCGCCTGACCTCGACGCCGCGCTGGCGCTGCCTATCGATGGCGGGATTGATCTCGGGACAGAGCCGGCGGAAGCTCTCCAGGTCATCGACCCATAGCCGCACCGCGAGTCCGTGTTCGCCGGCGAGTTGCCGGGCCAGGCGCCAGCAGACGCCGATGTCGCCGAAGTTATCGACGACGGTGCAGAAGATGTCCCAGTGCTTCATCGCTGGACAAGTCTGGACGGTTAAAGCCAGAATCCTACCCTTAACTCCATCGCGGGCACCAGATTCTCCATGCGCAATTCCAGTTCCGAAACGCTCGCCGGCTGCACCGCCTGTCCCCGTCTCGCCGCTTTCCTGGCCGAGGTCAGGCAGAAATATCCCCGCTACCACTCGGCGCCGGTGGCGCCCTTCGGCGACCCGAGCGCGCGCCTCTTGATCGTCGGCCTGGCACCGGGCATGCACGGCGCCAACCGCAGCGGCCGGCCCTTCACCGGCGACCACGCCGGCATCCTGCTCTACCAGACGCTCCATCGTTTCGGCTTCGCCAACCGCAGCGAGTCGCTGGCCGCAGACGACGGACTGGAACTGATCGGCGCCCGCATCACCAACGCCGTCAAGTGCCTGCCGCCGCAGAACAAGCCGGAGCCCGCCGAGGTTCGCACCTGCAACCGCTTCCTCGAAGACGAGCTGAAGGGCTCGCCGGAGGTCCGGGTGATCCTGGCGCTGGGTGGCGTCGCCCACAAGGCGGTGCTGATGGCGAGCGGCATGAAGCAGACCGCCGCCGCTTTCGCCCACGGCGCCCGCCATCAACTGCAAGACGGCCGCATCCTGATCGACAGCTATCACTGCAGCCGCTACAACACCCAGACGCGCCGCCTGAGCGCAGAGGGTTTCGCCGATGTCTTCCAAGCCGCCCGTGCCGAACTCGACCGACAAGACTGACTTCGACGCGCGGGAGCTGCTGGCGACCCTGCCCGACGACCCCGGCGTGTACCGCATGCTGGGCGCCGGCGGCGAGGTGCTCTACGTCGGCAAGGCCAAGAACCTGAAGAAGCGCGTCAGCTCCTATTTCCAGAAGAACGTTCAGAGCCCGCGCATCGGGCTGATGCTGACGCAGGTGTCCAAGGTCGAGGTCACCGCGACGCGTTCCGAGGCCGAGGCGCTGATCCTCGAGAACACGCTGATCAAGAAGCTGGTACCCAAGTACAACATCCTGTTCCGCGACGACAAGTCCTACCCCTACATCGTGCTCACGGGCGACGCCTACCCGAGGCTGGCTTTCCATCGCGGCGGCTTCGACAAGAGGTCGCGCTACTTCGGTCCCTATCCGAACTCGCTGGCCGTCAGGGAGAGCATCCAGCTGCTGCAGAAAACCTTCCTGCTGCGCACCTGCGAGAACGCGGTGTTCGCCCACCGTTCGCGGCCCTGCCTGCTGCACCAGATCAGGCGCTGCAAGGCGCCCTGCGTCGGCCTGGTGTCGGCGCAGGAATACGCAGCCGACGTGCATCTGGCCGAGATGTTCCTGCGCGGCCGCCACAGCGAGGTGATCGGCCGTCTCTCCGATGCCATGCAGGCGGCCGCCGATGCGCTCGATTTCGAGCGAGCGGCGGCGCTGCGCGATCAGGTGCGAGCGCTGCAGGCGGTGCTGCATCGGCAGTACGTGAGCAGCACCGGAGATGAGGACGTGGATATCCTCGCCGCGGTGGCGGCGCCGGGCGGTC
This sequence comes from Rhodocyclaceae bacterium, assembly GCA_035530135.1. Lineage (GTDB taxonomy): Bacteria > Pseudomonadota > Gammaproteobacteria > Burkholderiales > Rhodocyclaceae > CAIYYX01. Next base: position 91,432 of record DATKVJ010000155.1, read on the forward strand.
TCTGCGTCAATCTCGCCATGGTGCGCGGCGGCCTGCATCTGGGCGACCGCGCCCACTTCCCGCGCGCTGCGGTGGATTGCGAGGCCGCGGAGGGATTGGCCGCCTTCATCGGGCAGCACTACGCCCTGCATCCGCCGCCGGCCCGGCTGATTCTCAGCCACGACGTGGTCGAGGCCGCCGGCGAGGTGTTCGGGGCGACGGGGAAGAAGCTCTCGGTGGGCCTGCCGAGGAACGAGATGGAGCGCGCCTGGCTCTCGATGGCGGAGAACAACGCCAGGATCGCCATCGAGGCCCGCCGCCACGCCGCCAGCGGCGCCCGCCAGCGTCTCGAAGCGCTGGCCGCGGCGCTGTCCCTGGCCGAGCCGCCAGCGCGCATCGAGTGCTTCGACATCAGCCATACCCAGGGGGAGGGCACCGTCGCCTCCTGCGTGGTCTGCGTCGATGGCGCCATGAAGCACAGCGAATACCGCCGCTTCAACATCGCCGGCATAACGCCGGGCGACGATTACGCGGCGTTGCGCCAGGCGCTGGCCCGGCGCTACGAGCGGGTCGCAGCCGGGGAGGCGGTCGCCCCGGATCTGATCCTGATCGACGGCGGCAAGGGCCAATACCGCGTGGCGCGCGAGGCGCTCGCCGAGCTCGGACTCGAGCATCTGGCCTGCGTCGGCGTCGCCAAGGGCGAAGGGAGAAAGCCGGGACTCGAATCGTTGATCGTCGGAGGCGGCGCGGAACCGGTAAAATTGGCGGCGGATAATCCTGCCTTGCATCTGATTCAGGAAGTGCGCGACGAGGCACACCGCTTTGCCATCTTCGGGCATCGGGCGCGGCGCGCCAAGCCCCGCGGCCGCTCGGCTCTGGAGAACGTTCCGGGCGTCGGCCCGGCGCGGCGGCGCAAGCTCCTGGCCCACTTCGGCGGACTGGCGGGCGTGGCCGCGGCGACGGTCGAGGATCTGTGCCGGGTCGAGGGCATCAGCCGCGCGCTGGCCGAGACGATCCACCGGGAAATGCGCTGAACTCTTACGGAAGACGACGATGCCGCTCAACATACCGAATCTGCTCACCTGGGCGCGCATCCTCCTCATTCCGCTGTTCGTCGGCGTCTATTACGCGCCCACGGACTGGCTCTCCTTGTCGCAACAGAACCTCGCCGCGACGATCATCTTCGTCGTTGCCGCGGTCACCGACTGGTTCGACGGCTGGCTCGCGCGCAAGCTCGACCAGACCTCTGCCTTCGGCGCCTTCCTCGACCCGGTCGCGGACAAGCTGATGGTCGCCGCCGCGCTGATCGTCCTGGTCCAGCTCGAACGCGCCGACGCCATCGTTGCCATCATCATCATCGGCCGCGAGATCGCCATCTCGGCGCTGCGCGAATGGATGGCCAAGATCGGCGCGGCGAAGAGCATCGCGGTGTCCTTCATCGGCAAGATCAAGACCACCGCGCAGATGGTGGCGATCCCGCTGCTGCTCTATCAGGAAAACGTCGGCAATGTCAGCACGCTCTGGCTCGGCGACTGGCTGATCGATGTCGCTGCCGTCCTCACCCTCTGGTCGATGGGCTATTATCTGAAAAAGGTCTGGCCGGTCATCAACGAGCGCTGTTGACAGCGGCAATGGGCCCGCTATAATTCGGCCCTCATCGCGGGAGTAGCTCAGTTGGTAGAGCGCAACCTTGCCAAGGTTGAGGTCGAGAGTTCGAGACTCTTCTCCCGCTCCAAGACACCGGAGGGAAGCGCAAGCTTCCCTTCATCGCTTCAAAGCCAGTGTTGTTGCACATCCGGCTTGGCGGGGTAGCAAAGTGGTTATGCAGCGGCCTGCAAAGCCGTCTACGCCGGTTCGATTCCGACCCCCGCCTCCAAAGATTCCATGCAAGAAATTGCCTAAGCTTATCTTCAAGCTTTCCCCGGTGAAGATCAGCAGCTTCGGCCGGCAGTCATTCGTCGCGGCGGACGCCCGGTCTCGTTCGGAAAAATAGCCGGTTTAAGCATGTGCATACAAATAATGTTGCAGCATTGATTGCCTATGCAGTAATATGCGCGACATGAAATCCCGGCGCCCTCCATCCCCTAAAGCCGCCGCCTCCGCCAAACGGGCCGAGGCGGCGCCGTTTTACGATGGCGCGAAATACGACATCCAACGCTCGGTCGGCTACTGGACCAAGCGGGCTTACGGCAGCCTGCAGCGCAGCCTGGATGCGCGCATGCAGCCCTTGGACCTGACCGGTCTGCAATGGGGGCCGCTGTTGCTGATCAGCCGGGGCTGCGCCGACACCGTGGCCGCTTGCGCGCGCGAATCGGGCAACGATGCCGGGGCGATGACGCGCATGCTCGACCGCCTCGAAGCCAAGGATCTGCTGCTGCGCGAGCGCAGCACGCTGGATCGCCGCGTCGTGAACGTCACGCTGACCGAGCGCGGGCAAGCCATTGCGGCGCAGATCCCGTTCACCCTGGCCGAGGTGCTGAACCAGCATTTGCGCGGATTCAGCGAGGCGGAGTTCAAGCAGTTCCTCGACTTGCTGCAGCGCTTCGTGCGCAACGGCGAAGCCGCCGACCCGACCGCGACGGGTGACGATGCCGACTCGGCGGCTGCCTGAATCCTTCTTGCCATGACTCAAGAACACACCATGAAGACAAGCGCATTGCCCGCTCCGGCGTTCCCTCCTCGCCGCATCGGGGCACTGGCCGCGCTGGCCGCCCTGCTGCTCGCCGGCTGCGCCGGCGGCGGGCAGGTTCAGCCCAGCGCGCAAACCGTCAGGGCGGCGCAACTGGGGCTGGTCGCGAGCCCCGCGAGCCCGACCGACTTTCCCCGCAGCGACTGGTGGGCGCAGTTCAATGACCCCGAGCTGAACCGGCTGATTCAGCAGGCGCTGGCCGACAATCCCTCGCTGCAGGAGGCGCAGGCGCGCATGCGCCAGGCCCAGGCGGCGGCGGGCGCGGCGCGAGGCAGCCTGGAACCCAGACTGGGGGCGAGGCTCGACTCCACGCGCCAGCGCTTCAGCGAAAACGACATCTATCCGCCGCCTTTGGGCGGCGGCATGTACACCGAGAATCAGGCGCTGCTGGAAGGCAGCTACGAGTTCGATTTTTTCGGTCGCAATCGCGCCGAGCTCGAAGCCGCCGTCGGCCAGGCGCGCGCGGCCGAAGCTCGGGCTCAGGCCGCGCGCGTGCTGCTGGCGACCAATGTGGCCGCGAGCTACTTCAACCTGGCTCGGCTGGAGGCCGTGCGCGCCGTCCTGGAGCGTAGCTTGAAGCAGCGCCAGGACATCTTGCGCCTGGTGAGCGAGCGCGTGCGCGAAGGACTGGAAACCACGCTGCAGCAGCGTCGAGCCCAGGCCGAGATTCCGCAGATCCGCCTGCAGATCGAGCAAAATGTCCAGGGCTTGGCCGAAGCCCGCCACGCGCTGGCCGCTCTGCTCGGACGGGGCCCTCAGGCAGCGGATCATCTCGCCCCCCAACTGCGCGCCCTGCCCATGCCGACGCTGCCGCAGACCCTCCCGGCTGAGCTGATCGGCCGCCGTGCCGACGTGGCGGCGGCCCGCTGGCAGGCCCAGGCGGCATTGGCCGGGGTGAGCGCGGCGCGCGCGGCGTTCTACCCCAACATCAGCCTCAACGCCTTTGCCGGCTACACGGCCCTGGGTTTCAGCCAGTTTCTCGCCGCCGGCAGCCACGCCTACGGCGTTGGCCCGGCGCTGACGCTGCCCATTTTCGAAGGCGGCAAGCTGCGCGCCGAGCTGCGCGGCCAGACGGCAGCAGCCGACGCGGCGATCGACCGGTACAACGCCGCGGTGGTGAATGCCGTGCGCGAAGTGGCCGATGCGGTCAGCAACCGCCGTTCGCTTGAGCGGCAGATCAAAGAGCAGCAGGCGGCGCTGAAGCTAGCAAAGGACGCTCACGGCCTGGCGCAGCAGCGCTACGGCGCGGGCCTGGGCAACTACCTCGACGTGCTCGGCGTCGACAACGCCGTGCTGCAACTTGAGCAACTTGGCGCCGGCCTCAAGGCCCAGGCATTGATCGACGACGTGGCGCTGATTCGTGCCCTGGGCGGCGGCTATGCCGCGGACAACACGCCGCCGAACGCCCTCGCGGCTCGACCCTGAGCGAACCCGCACCCGACACCCTCACGGAGCACCGCATGAGCGCCCATCCACCATCGAATGACCAGAACAACGCCAACGGTAGAGCCGCCAGGCGTCGCCGGCTGATGCTCACGGCCATCGCCGTGTTCGTCATCGCCGGCGTGGCCTACGGCGGCTACCATTATTGGCGGTCGCTGCAAGAAGTCGATACCGACGATGCCTTCGTCGGCGGTAACCTGGTGCAGATCACGCCCCAGGTGGGCGGCACGGTCACCGCCATCGCTGCCGACGACACGCAACTGGTGCAGGCCGGCCAGACCCTGGTCAAGCTCGACGCCGCCGATACCCGCTTGGCGCTGCGGCAGGCCGAGGCCCAGCTCGGCCAGGCGGTACGCGCGCTGCGCGTGAGCTACGCACAAACCGCGGCCCTGCGAGCGCTGGTGGCGGTGCGCCAGAGCGACGTGGCCAGCGCCCAGGCCAATCTCGCCAAGGCCGAGGACGCGCTGCACCGGCGCCAGCCACTGGCCGGTAGCGGCGCGGTGGGCGGCGAGGAATTGCGCCAGGCACAGATCGCGCTGCGGGCGGCCAAGAGCGCGCTCGACACCGCCCAGGCGGGCGTCAGGGCTGCCCAGGCCCAGGCGGCGGCCAATGAAGCACAGACCGCCGGCAGCACGCTGGCGCGCAACCCGACCGTGCGCCTTGCTGCGGCGCGGGTGCGCGAGGCCTATCTGGCCTTTGAGCGCACCAGCATTCCTGCCCCGGTCACCGGCGTGGTGGCGCGGCGCACGGTGCAGCTGGGTCAGCGCGTCGCTCCCGGCATGCCGCTGATGATGGTGGTGCCGCTGACCGACGTATGGGTGGACGCCAACTTCAAGGAGGCCCAATTGCGCGAACTGCGTCTGGGACAACGGGCCACGGTGGTGGCCGACCTCTATGGCAGCAAGGTCAGCTACGACGGCCGCGTGGTGGGCATTGCCGCCGGCAGCGGCGCGGCCTTCGCCTTGCTGCCGGCGCAGAATGCCACCGGCAACTGGATCAAGGTGGTGCAGCGCGTGCCGGTGCGCATCGCGCTCGATCCGGCGCAGCTGGCGAAGCATCCGCTGCGCGTGGGCCTATCCATGGAAGTGACGGTGGCTATCTCCGACCACGGCGGCCCGCTGGTCATCGACGAGCCGCCCACCCAGCTAGCCGCGCAGACCGAGGTATACGCCGCCAAGTGGGACAAGGCCGACGCGCTGGTGGCGCGGATCATCGCCGCCAACAGCGGCAACCGAGGAGCGAGGCCATAACCGACATCACCACGGTCGAAGAGGCGGCGGCGGGCGCCACGCCGGACCCGGTCCATCCGGCCCACCTCACACCGCTGTCCGGCAGCGCGCTGGTGCTGGGTACCCTGGCGCTGTCCCTGGCGACCTTCATGAACGTGCTCGACACGTCCATCGCCAACGTCTCCATTCCGGCGATCGCCGGCGACCTGGGCGTGAGTTCCAGCCAGGGCACCTGGGTGATCACCTCGTTCGGCGTCGCCAACGCCATCGCCGTGCCGCTCACCGGCTTTCTCACCCAGCGCTTCGGCGCGGTGAAGGTGTTCCTCACCAGCACCCTGCTGTTCGTGCTGTTCTCCTTCTTGTGCGGGCAGGCGCCCAGCCTGGAAATCCTGATCCTGTTCCGCGTGCTGCAAGGCGCCAGCGCCGGGCCGATGATCCCGCTGTCGCAAACCCTGCTGCTGTCCAGCTATCCGCCGCAGCGTTCGGGCATGGCCCTGGCCATGTGGTCGATGACCACCTTGGTCGCACCGATCACCGGGCCGCTCTTGGGCGGGTGGATCACCGACAACATTTCCTGGCCGTGGATTTTCTATATCAACATTCCGGTGGGGCTGATCGCGGCGGCCATCGCCTTCACCATCTATGCCAAACGCGAAACGCCGATGCGTAAGTTGCCCATCGACTGGACCGGACTCGGCCTGCTCATCGTCTGGGTGGGGGCGCTGCAGATCATGCTCGACAAGGGCGAGGAACTCGACTGGTTCAGCTCCAACGTCGTCGTCGCCCTGGCCGTGGCGGCCGCGGTGAGCTTCGTGCTGTTTCTCATCTGGGAGCTCTACGACGAGCATCCGGTGGTCGATCTCAGCCTGTTCAAGCGGCCCAACTTCACGCTCGGCACCATCATGCTGGCGCTGGCCTACGGCATGTTTTTCGGCAGCCTGGTGCTGCTGCCGCTGTGGCTGCAGGAATTCGTCGGTTACACCGCCACCGATGCCGGCGAGGTGTTGGCTTGGGTGGGGCTGTTCGCGCTCCTGCTCATGCCCATCATCGGTCGCTACATGAACCGCGTGGATACCCGCTGGATCACCACCGGCTCATTCCTCATCTTCGCACTGGTGTTCTGGATGCGCTCGAACTTCACCACCGGCGACAGCCTCTGGGCGTATTCGATCCCGACGGTGATCCAGGGCATCGCCACCGCCATGTTCTTCGTCCCGCTGCTGGGCATCATCCTCGGCGGCTTGCCGCCCCATCGCATCGCTGCCGCCTCCGGCTTGTCGAACTTTGCCCGGATCACCGCGGGCGCCTTCGGCACCTCCATCTACACCACGATGTGGACCAACCGCGCCAGCCTGCACCACGAGCAACTGGCCGCGCACATCTACGCCGGCAACCCGATCTCCGCGCCGGTGGTGCAGGGCCTGCAGAACGGCGGCTTCTCCCACGATCAGGCGCTGGCCGTGATCGACCGCCTGATCGATCAGCAGGCCTACACCATCTCGGCGGACGAGATGTTCCGCCTGAGCGCCTGGCTGTTCCTCGGGCTGATCCTGCTGGTGTGGCTGGTCAAGCCCGCCAGGGGCGGCGGACCGGTGGACGCCGGCGGGGCGCACTGAGCCGGCTCGGGGCTGCGCTCAAGCGGACCGGTAGCCCTGCGGGTTCAGGCGCTGCCAGCGCCAGGCGTCCTCGCACATCTTCTCCAGGCCGAATTTTGCGCGCCAGCCGAGGCGGTTCTCCGCGAGCGAAGGATCGGCATAGCAGACGGCGATGTCCCCGGCCCGTCGCGGCATGATGCGATAGGGCACCCGACGGCCGCTCGCCTGCTCGAAGGCCCGGACCATTTCCAGCACGCTGTAGCCGCGTCCGGTCCCGAGGTTGACCGTCATCACGCCGCCGGCTTGCAGGGCGTCGAGCGCTGCCAAGTGGCCGCGCCCGAGATCGACGACGTGAATGTAGTCGCGCACGCCGGTGCCGTCCGGCGTCGGGTAATCGTCGCCCCATACCGACAGTTCCTTCCGCCGGCCCACCGCAACCTGGCTGACATAGGGCATCAGATTGTTCGGAACGCCGTTCGGGTCCTCGCCCATGAGGCCGCTCTCATGGCCGCCGACGGGGTTGAAATAGCGCAGCAAGCCCACCCGCCAGGCGGCGTCGGCTCGCGCGATGTCGCGCAAGACGTCCTCGATCATCTGTTTGGTGCGCCCGTAGGGGTTGCTCGGGGCCAGGGGGAAATCCTCGCGGATCGGCACGCTGGCCGGGTCGCCATACACCGTTGCCGACGAACTGAACACGATCGTCTTGACGCCATGGGCCGCCATGGCCTCGAACAGCACCAGCGAACTGGCGACGTTGTTCCAGTAATAGTGCAGCGGCTGGCTGACCGACTCGCCCACGGCTTTTAGGCCGGCGAAGTGAATCACGGCGTCGAATTTCGCCGCGGCGAAGATGTATTCCAACGCGGCGCGGTCGCCGACGTCGGCCCGCACGAAATCGGGTCTCCTGCCGCTGATCTGGCGAACGCGCTGCAGCGCCAGCGGCGAGCTATTGCTCAGATTGTCGATGACGACGATCTCGTGGCCGGCCGCCAGCAACTCGACGCAGGTGTGGGAACCGATGTAGCCGCATCCCCCGGTGACCAGAATCCTCATGTGCAAGCCTTGTGATCATGGTTCGCCATCAGGCGA
>DATKVJ010000156.1:0-5636 GCA_035530135.1 Rhodocyclaceae bacterium
CAAGCCCGCCTCGCCGTGGCGCTCTACCACGAAGGCAGACTGGACGAGGCCCTCGCGGCGCTGCGCGCGATGGAGGCGGCCAACCTGACGGTCATGAACGGCGTCGCGCGCATCCTCGCGGGAACGCGCGCCCAGGCGCGCACAGAATGATGAGCTCCGGTGCGCTCGTTCGCCAGGCCCGGTATGGCGGCCAGCTCGACGATCCTGCCGTGGCTTGCATTCTCGCACGCTGGTGTTTAGTCTTAATGTTTGAAGGAGCCCAGTCATGCCAACCCGCATCGAGATCTGGCACAAGGATCACGCCAACTTTTCCCGGCTGCTTGCCCTTCTTGAGGCGCAGATCAAGCTATTCCATGAGGATGCCGCACCCAACTACGAACTCATGCTCGACATCATGTATTACATGACCCATTACCCGGACCTCTTTCATCACCCGAAAGAAGACGTGATCTTTGAAAAGATCCGAAAGCTTGACCGCGGCGCTCGCGTCGTCGTGGACGAACTGCTGAGGCAGCACGTCGTTCTGCGGGAGAGCGGCGCGAAGCTGCGGCAAAATCTCGAAGGGGTCGTCGCCGACGCGATGCTGGCAAAGACCAGCGTTGAGGCGCCCGGTCAGACCTATATCGCCTACTTTCGCAGCCACATGAGCAAGGAGGAGGAGGAAATCTTTCCGCTCGCGTCGAAGCTCCTGTCCGACGAGGACTGGCGCGCCCTCGACGCGGCGGAACCGCTGCCGACCGACCCGCTGTTTGGTGAGACGGTGCAAAAGCGCTACCAGTCACTCCATCAGCACATCGCTCGCGAGGTTGGCTGCGGGTGCGCTAGTTGATGTCGACCAGGAGATTCGGGTCGAACAGCGGGTTCTCGTTGACGCCGTCCTTCGCATAACCGCGCGGATTGCACAGCACCCGCGTTCCGTTCAGCGCATAGTCGAAGCTGTCGTGGGTATGTCCGTGCACCCACAGGCGGGCGCGGCCGCCGTCGAGCAGGCGCTCGGCGGCGGAGACGAAGCAGGCGTTTATCAGCGAGCCTGCAAACCGCGGATGTATGCTCATTCGCGACGGGGCGTGGTGGGTGATCACCACGGTCGGTCCGGCGTGCGGCTCGGACAGCTTGCTCTCGAGCCATCCGGCCTGGCGTTCGAACAGCGCGGCGGCGTCTTCGGGAGTGAATGGCGCGCCGGCCGCGCTAATCCTGCTGAAATCGCGGATGAAGGCCGAGGCTTGGCGCATCGCCGCGGTGCGCTGCTCGCCGGCGCCGAAGAGCATGAAATCCGTCCACAAGGTGGCCCCGAGAAAGCGCACCCCAGCGATGATCACCTGGTCCTGGTCGACTACCCGGACCTTGCCGCCGGCGCACAAGCGCTTGAGCTCGTCCACGGTGCCGACGATGCTGCCGCCGTAGAACTCGTGATTCCCGGGAACGTAGAGCACCGGCGTGGCCAAGCCGCTGGCCCAGGCAACGGCGGCCGTCGGGCGCGCGATGTCTCCCGCCAGGATGACCACATCGGCGTCGTTGCGCGGCATCGCCAATGCGCCTTGAGAGAGATGCAGGTCAGACAGGATGTTGATTTTCACGAATGACGGCTCGTTTGCGGGAGCTCCGACACATGCGAAACTTTATCACAGCATGACATAAGCGGAGCCGCTCGGCCCCGGCCGTCAATCGCGCTGCAGCAGAGCGAACTTCTCCTTGATGCGGGACCACTTGTCCGCCTCGGGCAGCGCCGCCTTTTTCTCCACGATCGGTCTCCAGGTCGCCGCCAGTTCGTGGTTGAGCGCCGTATAGTGCTGCATGTCGCTCGGCACGTCGCTCTCGGCATAGATCGCATCGACCGGGCACTCGGGTACGCACAGCGTGCAGTCGATGCATTCGTCCGGATCGATGACCAGAAAATTGGGGCCCTCGCGGAAGGCGTCGACGGGACAGACATCGACGCAGTCGGTGTGCTTGCAATTGATGCACGATTCGGTCACGACATAGGTCATTTTTTTCTCCTTGCTGAAGGCCTGGGTGTCCCTAGGCCACGGCCTCTCCGAGTTTATGCAGGATGATCTGCTTGGCGACCACCGGGCAATCGGCCGCCTGGCCGCACGGCTCGGCGGGTCTCTTGACGGGAATGGCCGACCAGCGGCGGCGGACGCTCTCGACGGGACCGGCCTGGCCTGCCGTCGGCGGGATCGGCTTGCCCTCGGCCTGCAGCTTTTCGATCCGGCGCAAGCCCAGAAACGCCGCGCCGTAGGCCCCGTTGAGCTGGCCCAGGCCGTTGGGCGCGACGTTGAGCTTGGCCGCCAGATTCTTCTCCAACGCATCGACCATGGCGACGTTGCGCGTCATGCCGCCGGTGAGCATGAAGCCGGGCTCCAGGCCGACGCGGCGCATCAACTGCACCGCCCGGCCGCCGAGCGCCACCATCGCGCCCATCATGATGTCTTCCGCCGGAACGCCGTTGGAGAGGTGGTTGATCACCTCGGACTCGGCGAATACCGCGCAGACGCTGCTCACCTCGACCGGCTTGGTCGAACGCATGGCGTAGGGGCCGATGTCGTCGGTGGTGAGCCCCAGGTAACGCGCCGTCTTCTCCAGGAAGGCGCCGGTGCCGGCCGCGCACTTGTCGTTCAGGCGGAAGGCGCGGACGCGTCCATTGCCGTCGACACGGATGGCCTTGATGTCCTGGCCGCCGATGTCGAGGATGGTGCGCGTGTCGGGGAAGAGGTGCACCGCCGCCTGGGCGTGGGCGGTGAGCTCGGTCACCTGGGTGTGGCGGTAAGCCACCGTGTAGCGGCCGTAGCCGGTCGCCGCGACGTAATTGATCTGCTCGCGCGTCAGGCCGCAGGCCGCCAGCAGTTCGTCGAAGACGCCCTCGGACGCCTGGCCCAGCTTGAATCCGGTGCGCCGGACGGCGGTGCCGACCACCTCGCGCTTGTCGTTCAGCACGATGGCCTTGGAATAGGTCGAGCCGATATCGATACCCGCAACGTATAGCATCATGCCTCCTCCGCGACGGCGGTCGCGATCTGTGGTTCGCTGCCGAAAGCGCGATCGTGGGCGAACAGTGCCGCCCCGAGTGCGCCGATGAAGTGGGCGTCCGGGCTGACGTTGATCGGAATCCCCAGTTGCTCCGCGAGCAGCGCCACCATGGCGATGTTGCGGCTGACGCCGCCGGTGAAGGTGGCTTCGGAGGCGATGCCGACGCGCCGCGCCAGCGAGACGCAGCGGCTGGTGATGGCCTGATGCACACCCATCAGCACGTCCTCGGGCAGACAGCCCTTGGCCAGATGGCTGATGATCTCCGACTCGGCGAAGACCGTGCAGGTGGTGGTGATACGCACCGGATTGGTCGACTTGAGCGAGAGCGGCCCCAGTTCCGAGAGCGGCATCTCCAGCGCGTAGGACGCCGCGCCCAGGAAGCGCCCGGTGCCGGCGGCGCACTTGTCGTTCATGGTGAAGTCCTCGACCTGGCCCTCGGGACCGACGCGGATCGCCTTGGTGTCCTGGCCGCCGATGTCGATGACCGTGCGCGTCTTGGGAAACAGATGGACGGCGCCGCGCGCGTGGCAGCTGATCTCGGTCACCTGCTCGTTGCCGAAGGTCACCTTGTAGCGGCCGTAGCCGGTCGCGGCGACGTATTCGACCTGGTCCTCGGTGATGTCGGCGTTTTTCAGCGCCGCCTGGAAGGCATCCTGGGCGATGGTCACCATGCTGGTCTCCATGTCGAGCAGGGCGCGCCCGACGATGGTCCGGTTCCTGTCGATGATCACCGCCTTGGTCTGCGTCGATCCGACGTCAACTCCTGCGACGTATTTCATGCTGTCCTCCCTTGTGCGTGGGTAGCCTTGCCCTTGAGCGGGCCCGCGCCGCCTCGCTGCTGCAGCGCTTCGAAGAATGCATCGACGCGGTTCTTGATCTGGGCATCGGACCAGTAGCGCGGATCGATCAGGTCGGACTCGATGTACAGGGTCGGGATATCGAGCCGCTTGGAAATGTAGTCGCGCGTGTCGGCCATGCCGGCGGAGACGAAGCGGCAGCTCTTGATGCCGTGGAAGACGACGCCATCGACGCCGTAGTCCTTGATCTGCTTTTCCATCCGCTCGTGCGCGAAGAACTGGTTGCTGAGACCGCGCTGCGCCGCCAGCGCGGTGACCTCGGCCAGGCTCTCCAGCGGCCGCGAGGTGTCGTAGAGCAGTTCGGCGGCATCCATGCCGCCGGCGGCGAAGGTGAGGTAATCGGAATAGGCGAAGACGCCGCCCCAGGTCTCGAACAGCTCGACCAGCCGGCGCATCGAGACGTAGCAGGGCGTGCCGGAGAAGAGCAAGCGGAAGCGCTCCTCGGGGACGCGGCCCTCGCCGCGCGCCACCTTGGCCCTGACGTCCTCCTCCAAGCGGCGCATGTACTCGACGCCTTCGACGGTGCCGCGGTACACGTTCATGATGCCGATATAGGTGAGGCCGTCGAGCATCGCGTTGTAGGGCGCCGGGCAGGTGCGGTTGAGTTCCATCACGTTGTTCCAGTGGATCACCATCTGATTCACCCGCCCCTGGATCTCCGCCAGGCGATCGATGTCGAAGCGCTTGCCGGTGATCTTTTCGCACTTCGCGATGAGGTCCTTGAACTGGTCCTCGACCCAGCGCGAATCGGCGGAGTGCTGCGCGTCGCCCGGGCGGACCACCCAGCTGGAGCTGCGCTGGCCGGGCAGGTCGAGCACGAAGCTGGGCATCTTGTGGCGGCGCTCCCAGATCTCGGCCCACTTGATGAAGGTGCCGCACATGTTGGAGGAGACGGACAGGTCGGGCTTGGGCATCTTCCCGAGCGGCTCCTTCTCCTCTTTCAGCATCATGCCGACGTCGGCCTTGACGTAGGAGCAGACGTCGGGCGACATGCCGTAGTCCTCGGAGATGCGGATGAACTCCGCCGAGGTCTTGCGCACCCCGCTCTGCAGCGAATTGATCTCCGGAAAGACCATATGGAAGTCGAAGCTGCGCAGGATCTCGATGGCGTTGCCCATCACGAACACGTTGGCCACCGGCTCGCGGCGTTCGTTGGCGGTCTCCAGCGTGGCGTACCACTCCTTGAACAGGCGCTGGCCCTCGCTGTGCGCGTTGAACGGGGTCCAGATTTCTTTGGCTGCCGGCGCGGAGCGGGAAGTGCCCGGGACGGCTTCGGCGATTGCGGTAGTCATGTTGTATCTCCTGTTAGGCCAACGCGAACAGCAGGGATTCGGCGAAGGTTTCGACCTGCATCGACATCTGTTCGAACGAGGTCATCTTCTCCTCGAATTCGAGCACCAGATACTGGATGCCCGCCTCGTCGAGATCCTTGGACCAGAACAGCTGCTCGTCCAGCCCCGGCTCGCAGAACTTCGCCGCGGTGAGGATCGCGGCGTCGGCCTTGCCCTCGCGCAGCATGGCCATCAGGTAGTCGCCCTTGGGCTTGCGCTCGTCGTGCTGCACCGGGCTCGCGTGGGAGCGCTCGATGTAGCTCTCCGCCAGCGCCCAGACCGGGTCGCCGACATCCTCCGGGACGTCCTGCGTGAACCAGCGCTGGCCGATCAGAAGGTCGTCGTCGACGATGAAGCAGGCGTCGTCGAGGGTCTCGAGCATCTCCAGCGGCGGCTGCTCGCAAAAGCCGCCGACGAA
>DATKVJ010000157.1:0-10295 GCA_035530135.1 Rhodocyclaceae bacterium
CAGATCCGCGATGTCGGCAAACGGGCGCTGGGCGCGGGCGGCCATGATCCGCCGGGCGACCTCTTCACTGAAACCGCGCACCTGGCGCAAGCCCAGCTGGATCGCCGGTGCTTCATCCCGGGTGATGAGCGTGTTGTCCCAGTCGCTGCAGTGGACATCGATGGGGAACACGTCGATGTCGTGACGCCGGGCGTCCTGCACGATCTGGCTCGGCGCATAGAAGCCCATGGGCTGGCTGTTCAACAGCGCGCAGGCGAAGGCCGCCGGCTCGTGGCACTTCAGCCAGCAGCTCGCATAGACGATGCCGGCGAAGCTGGCGGCGTGGCTTTCCGGAAAGCCGTAACTGCCGAAGCCCTTGATCTGCTCGAACAGCTTCTCGGCAAAGGCCGTGGTGTAGCCGCGCGCGGCCATGCCGGTGAGGATGCGCTCGCGGTGCTTCTCCAACCCGCCCCGCCGCTTCCACGCGGCCATGTCGCGCCGCAGCCCATCCGCCTCCCCCGCCGTGTAGCCGGCCGCGATCATCGCCAGCTTCATCACCTGTTCCTGGAAAATCGGCACACCCAGCGTGCGCTCGAACACCTCCTTCAATTCCTCCGACGGGTAGTCGATCGGCTCCTCGTTCCGACGTCGGCGCAGATACGGGTGCACCATGTCGCCCTGGATCGGGCCGGGTCGCACGATCGCCACTTGCACCACCAGGTCGAAGAAGTTCTCCGGGCGGTGCCGCGGCAGCATCGCCATCTGCGCCCGTGACTCGATCTGGAACACGCCCACCGTGTCGGCACGCTGGATCATGGCGTAGGTGGCCGGATCCTCCGAGGGCAAGGTAGCCATCGAATAATTCTGTCCGCGCTGCTCGCGCAGCAGGGTCAGGCATTTCTGCACGCAGGTGAGCATGCCCAGCGCCAGGCAATCGACCTTGAGCAGGTTCATGGTGTCCAGATCATCCTTGTCCCACTGGATGATCGTGCGGTCGGGCATCGCGGCGTTCTCTACCGGCACCAGCTCAGACAACGGCCTATCGGAAATCACGAAACCGCCCACGTGCTGCGACAGGTGGCGCGGCATGTCCAGGAGCTCCGCCGTCAGCTTGAGGATGCGCCGGATGACCGCGCTTCCGGGATCGAACCCCCGCTCGCGCAACCGCTCATCGAGTGCCTCGGCGCCGTCCCACCCCGCAAACACCCGGCTCAGCAGGTCGACCTGATCCAGCGGTAAGCCCATCGCCTTGGCCACGTCCCGTACGGTGCTCTTGCCGCGGTAGCAGATGACGGTGGCCGCCAGTGCGGCGCGCTCGCGCCCGTATTTCCGGTAGATGTACTGGATGACCTCCTCGCGCCGCTCGTGCTCGAAGTCGATGTCGATGTCCGGCGGCTCGTTGCGCTCCTTCGAGATGAACCGCTCGACCAGCAAGTTCATCTTCATCGGGTCGACCTCGGTCACGCCGAGCGCGAAGCACACCGAGGAGTTCGCGGCCGATCCCCGGCCCTGGCACAGGATCCCCTGACGGCGCGCGAAGCGCACGATGTCGTGCACGGTGAGGAAATAGGCTTCGTAGTGCAGTGCCTCGATCAGCGCCAGTTCGTGCTCGATCTGCTGGTGCACCTTCGCCGAGATGCCTTCGGGCCAGCGCCAGCGCGCGCCGTCCTCCGTCAGCTGGCGCAACCAGCTGGTAGCGGTGTGACCTTCCGGCACCAGTTCGGCCGGATAGCGGTAGCGCAGCTCATCGAGCGTGAAGGTACACCGAGAGGCGATCCGCGCGCTCTCGTCGAGCAGCGCCGCAGGGTAGAGCGTGGCGATCACGTGGCGGCGACGCAGGTGTCGTTCGCCATTGCGCGCAATCAATCTGCCCGCCTCGGCCACCGGCACACGCTGCCTGATCGCGGTGAGCGTGTGCTGCAAGGCCAGCCGGCGCCGGATGTGCATGTGCACGTCGCCGGTCGCCACCAGCGGCAGACCGATTTCCTGGCCGATCGCTTCGAGCTCGCGCAGCCGCCGCGCGTCGTTCGGTCCGCGATGCAGCTCCACGGCCAGCCAGGCGCGATCGCCGAAGGTCTGCCGTACCCAGCGACCGTGCGCCATGTCCACACTCCGCTCGGGCGCCCACAAGACCAAGGTTCCCGGCAGGCCGCTGGCCACGTCGGCACGCGTCAGGCGGTAGGTACCTTTCTCCGAGGCGCGCCGGCCCGTGGTGATCAGGCCGCACAGCGACGTATAACCTTCCTTCGTTTCGCACAGCACCACGAGCTTCGGGCCATCGGCGAGCTGGATCTCCGACCCCACGATCAGCGGCACGCCCGTGTCGCGCGAGGCCTCCAGTGCGCGCACGATACCGGCCAGGGAGCACTCGTCGGTGATCGCCAGCGCGGCGTAGCCACAGGTCTTCGCCCGTTCGAACAGTTCGCGTGCGCTGGAGGCGCCGCGGCCGAAGGAGAAGTTCGAGAGGCAATGGAGCTCCGCGTAGGCCGTCATGCAAACCACCCGTGGATCATCCAGCCGGTCTGCGCATCGGGCGCGCAGAACGCCCAGGCCTCCTGCCCCAGGGACGTCTCGATCACGTAGTAGTCGCGGCAGACTTCCCCGCCATCCCACCACCCCGTTTCGATCCGCTCGGGACCGGCCAGGATGACTGGGGCTGCGCCGCGCAACGGGATCGGGCGTGGCAGCAGCCAGGTGGGACGGGGGTGCGGCTCGATCGGCCCGTCATCCGGCGTGGCCGCGCGCTGCGCCCGCTCGGGGCGGGGATCGGTCGTGCTGCCCAGCCGGTAGACCGCGCCATCGCCCAGCCGCGCGCGCAGCCGTTCGCGCAACTGCTCGATCGGCAACGCATGCGCGGGCCGTTCGTCGAACAGGTCGCGCCCGGCGGGCACGAACGCCGGCAGGTCGCGGGCGATCAGGCGCAGCGCCAGCACCGGCTCAGGCAGCGTCACGTGTTCCAGCCGGCCACGCGCACACTCGAACAACAGCGCACCGTCGCGCTCCGATGCCAGCAGTCCGACGGATACCTCGGTATAGCGACCCTCGCGGTGTTCCAGGCGCAGCACGAACCGCTGCACCCCGCCATCGCGACCGGCCAGATAGGCGGCCAGGTCCTCGACCATGCGCCGCACCGGAAAGATCAGCGCGGACTGGTTCTCCACCTCGTGCAGCAACTCGATGCGCAGGTCGAACGTGTCCGGCGGCCGATACAGTGCCAGGCCCGACGGCAGGTCGCCGGTCAGGCGATCCAATGACGCCAGCAGCTCCGCGCCGAAGCGGCGACGCAGCCCGTCGCGCGGCAGCGCCAGCACCTGGCCCAGGGTGCGGATGCCCATGCTTGGCAGTGCCGCGAGGGCGTTCGCGGGCAACCGACTCTTGGCGATCGGCACCTGCTGCAGGGCGTGGCGCAGCGTGTCCACGGACAGCACCGCCTGCCCGTCGGACACCGTGGTCAGCACATGCGCGGCATGTGCCGTGGGCGCCGCCGCGATCCGATGACGGAAGCCCAGTGCGGTGAAGTCTGCCCGCAACAGGGATTCCAGCCGCGGCCACGGCCCGAACAGGCTCCTGCTCTTGCTGACCTCCAGCACGATCGCCTGCGGCAGCAGGCTGACCTCGGCGCTGTAGCGATAGGCCACGGCGGCCAGGAACCGGTGCCACCGACTCACCGACGCGCGGTCATACGGCAGCGCGTCGAACGGCGACAGCAGCGCCTGCGCTGCGCTCAGTCGCTGCCCAACTTGCAGGCCGGCTGCGCGGGCGGTGTCATTGGCCGAGACGATCGTGCGGGCGTGGATCGGCCCGTCGACGAGCACCAACGGCCCCTCGATGGGACGGCGTCGCAGGATCCCATCCAGGGCCAGATGCGGCAGGTAGATGCAAGCCCAAAGCATGGCCGGCCACCCTCAATGGACAGCGCGCGGCACGGGAATGGCGTGCGCGGGCACGGCCCCGCCGCGGCATTTGCGCACCCAGAGCTGCGAACGCGGCGGCGCTTCGAGCTCCAGCCGCAGCGCTGCGGGCGAGGCGTTGGCACGGTGGGCGCGATCGCGGAACACAAACGCAAGCGCCTGGCCAGTGACCGCGGCGACCTGCAAGCGCCGCAAGGCGCGGTCGTCAGCATGACGCGGCCACGCCAGCACGGCGGCGCAGCTGCCCGAGCGCAGGCATTGCTCGGTGGCCCAGAGCACATCCTTTTCGCCGGCATCCACGAATTCGACACGGCGCATGTCGACGCCCTGCTGGCGCCACCCGGCCACGCACGGCGCATACGGCGGTGACACGATCACCACGTGGCGCGGGCCCTGGGCCAAGCGCGCCAGCGTGGGCAACACGAGGCGAAGCTCGCCGATCCCGTCGACGGGCAACAGGATCTCGGACAGCGAAGCCTCGGGCCACCCGCCTGCCGGCAGCACCGCATCGAGCGCACACCAGCCGGTGGGCTGGTCGCCGACCGGCACCTCGGGCGCCCGCCCCCGCCAGACCTGACGGGCATCGAGCAACGCGGACAGCGGAACCACGGCGTTCATCAGCGGCCCCGCAGCAGGCCGGCAAACAGACCTTCAATCGCGAAGTCTTCGGTCGGATCCGGATCGATCGGCTCGAAGCCCGGGCTGTTGGGCAGCAGCCGGATCACATCGCCCTTCCAGTACAGACGCTTGATCGTGAAGCGGTCGCCGTCCACCCGTGCGGCCACCACCTGGCCGTGACGGGCCACCGGCGTGGCGTGCACCGCCACCAGATCCCCATCCAGAATGCCTTCGCCGCGCATCGAATCGCCGACCACCGTCACCAGGTAGTCCGGTCGCAACCGGAACAGCGAGCGGGACACGCGCAGGCGCCGATCGACCCGGGACTCCGAAAACAATGGTTCGCCCGCCGCGATACGACCGATCAGCGGCAGCTCCAGCGTGTCCGCATCCATCGGATCGGACTCGCGCACCAGGCGGATGCCGCGGGCGCGGTTCGGCTCGATCACCAGCCGGCCTTTGGCTTCGAGCGAGCGGACGTGCTTGAGCACCGCACTGACGTTGCCGATCCCCAGGGCCTCGCCGATTTCTTCGAGGGTGGGCGACTGCCCGTCCCGCTCGATCCGGGCACGGATGAAGGCGAGGACGTTCGACTGGCGGTGGGTGATCTGCAGGGTCATGGCTCGCATAGTTTCACCTTTTCGGGTGAAAATGGAAGGTGAAAAAAGGCGCCGCTGGATCACCCGAGACGGATCAAGGGGTTAGCGCGGTGATCGCAGCCGGCGTCGATGGCGACGTCCGCCCCAGCGTCCCTCGCGGCCATCTCACGGGATGAGATGGCTTCGGGATTCACTGCTCCCCTCATCCGACCAGGCCACCGCATGAACGCCCTCTCCGATCGCTACGCTTCCGATGCACCGGTCCAGCGCCACCCGGGCGATGGCCGCACCCTGGCGCAGCGACTGGCGAAGCGGTATGCCGCCCGGATCACCGGCGCGTTCGTGGTGCCCGGCCGGGAGGGTTCCTTTGCGCCGTTGCCGGAGGATCTGCCCCCTGCGCTGGCGCTGGCCTTGCGATCACGCGGCATCGATCAGCTGTACAGCCACCAGGCGCAGGCGTGGGCGGCGACGCAGGCGGGCGCGCATGTCGCCATCGTCACGCCCACCGCGTCGGGCAAGTCGCTGTGCTACACGCTGCCGGTCCTCACCGCCGCGATGACCCAGCATGCGAAGGCGCTGTATCTGTTTCCCACGAAAGCGCTGGCGCAGGACCAGGTGGCCGAGCTGCTCGAACTCAACCAGGCCGGCGCGCTGGGCGTGAAGGCCTTCACCTTCGACGGCGACACCCCGGGCGATGCACGGCAGGCGATCCGGCTGCATGGCGACATCGTGGTCAGCAACCCGGACATGCTGCATCAGGCGATCCTGCCGCATCACACCAAGTGGGCGCAGTTCTTCGAGAACCTGCGCTATGTGGTGATCGACGAGGTGCACACGTATCGCGGCGTGTTCGGTTCGCACGTGGCCAACGTGATCCGGCGGTTGAAGCGAGTGTGTGCGTTCTACGGCGTGACGCTGCAGTTCATCCTCTGCTCGGCCACGATCGGCAATCCGAAAGAGCACGCCGAAGCGCTGATCGAGGATGCCGTCACCGCGATCACGGAAAGCGGTGCACCGACCGGCGACAAGCACGTGCTGCTGTGGAACCCGCCGGTGGTCCATCCGGATCTGGGCCTGCGCGCCTCGGCGCGGTCACAGACCAACCGCATCGCACGGCTGGCGATCAAGTCGGGGATGAAGACGCTGGTGTTTGCGCAGTCGCGCACGCTGGTCGAGGTGCTGACCAAATACCTCAAGGACGTATTCGACCACGACCCGCGCAAACCACCACGCATCCGCGCCTACCGCGGCGGTTATTTGCCGAAAGAGCGGCGCGCGGCGGAACGCGCCATGCGCGCCGGCAGCATCGACGGCATCGTGAGCACCTCGGCACTGGAGCTGGGCGTGGACATCGGCAGCCTCGATGTCGTGGTGCTCAACGGCTATCCCGGCTCCGTCGCCGCCACCTGGCAGCGGTTCGGCCGCGCCGGTCGCCGCCAGCAGTCGGCGCTGGGGGTGCTGGTGGCCAGCTCCGATCCGCTCGATCAATACCTGGTGCGGCATCCGGAGTTCTTCCAGGGTGCGACGCCGGAACACGCCCGTATCCAGCCCGATCAGCCCTTGATCCTGCTCGACCACATTCGCTGCGCCGCCTTCGAGCTGCCGTTCATCGGCGACGAGCGGTTCGGCACCGACGTGGCGACGCCCTGGCTCGACGTGCTGGGCGAGGAAGGCGTGCTGCACCGCGAGGGCGATCGCTGGGAGTGGATTGCCGACAGCTACCCGGCCATCGCGGTGTCGCTGCGCTCGGTCGCGGACGGCAACTTCGTGGTGGTCGACCGCACGAACGGACGCCAGACGATCATTGCCGAAGTCGACTACACCGCCGCGCCGGTGACGCTCTACGAGGGCGCCATCCACATGATCCAGTCCGTGCCCTACCAGGTGGAGCGGCTGGACTGGGAAGGTCGCAAGGCCTACGTCACGCGCACCCACGTGGACTATTACACCGACGCCATCGACTACACGAAACTCAAGGTGCTCGACTGCTTCGATACGTCAAATGCCGGATGTGGGCAGGCGCACCACGGCGAGGTGCATGTCGTGCGCCGAGTGGCGGGCTACAAGAAGATCCGCTTCTACTCGCACGAGAACATCGGCTACGGCCCCGTCAACCTGCCCGATCAGGAATTGCACACGACGGCGGTGTGGTGGCAGCTCCCGCAGGTGGTGCTCGATGCCGCGTTCGAGGAGCGCCAGCAGGCGCTCGATGGCTTCCTGGGTGCAGCCTATGCGCTGCACATCGTGGCGACCGTCGCGGTAATGGCCGAAGCGCGCGATCTGCAGAAGTCGGTGGGCAGTGGCGACGGCGCGTGGTTCGTCAGTGCGGATATCGGTGGTCGCGGGCAGATCCGCGGCATCGACGGGCAGCCGGCCGCGCTGGCAGCCGATGCCCCGTTCACGCCGACGGTCTACCTGTACGACGCGTTTCCCGGTGGCATCGGCCAGAGCGAACCGCTGTTCCACCGGCGCGAGGATCTGGTGGCGCAATCGGTGACCCTCGTCGAACGCTGCGATTGCCGGGGCGGCTGCCCGGCGTGCGTCGGGCCGGTGCTCGCTGCAGATGAGGCAGCGGCCACGACGCCCAAGGCCTTGGCGTTGCGCGTGCTGGCGTTGCTGGTGGCGCTGTGAGCGCCCTGGCCGCGCGGTTGCGCCAGCTGCGCATGCAGTCCGGTCGATCGCAACCACCCGAAGCAACCGCAGCAAAGCCCGCCCTGGCGCCCGACGTGCTTCGCCTGATTCAAGGGCGCTCGCGCATGCAGGGAGTGATTCAGCGCGCTCCGTCGAGCGACCGCTTTGTGCCTGGGACAGAGATTGCACCCGGGCTGGTCCTCACCGAAGCGATCATGGCGTGGGGGCGCCCCTCTCCCTTGATCGACACCGCCTTTGCACGCTGGGACGAACCGATCGCCCACCGCCGGTTGCTGCACTTCGATACCGAAACGACAGGCCTGGCCGGAGGCACCGGCACGCGCGCGTGGATGATCGGAGCCGCGGACTGGCTGGCCGACGGACGCTTCCGTGTGCGCCAGCTGACGACGACCACGATGGGAGCCGAAGCCGCGATGCTGCGAACCTTTGCCTCATGGCTGCAACCCGACACCGTGCTCGTCAGCTACAACGGCAAGTGCTACGACGCACCCCTGCTGAAGACGCGCTATCGCCTGGCCCGGCTGCCGGATCCGCTGTCGGGGCTGGGGCATCTGGATCTGCTCCATCCCGTGCGCCGGCACTGGAAAGGCGTGTGGGAGAACTGCCGCCTGGCTACCGCCGAGCGCGAGCTGCTCGGCGTGGTGCGGGAAGACGACTTGCCGGGGTCGGAAGCGCCGGCCGCGTGGCTCAGCTTTCTGCGCGGCGGGTCGGCCCTGAATCTGAGGCGGGTGCTGGTGCACAATAGCCAAGACCTGAAGAGCCTGGCGGGCGTGCTGCTCCACTTGGCCCGGTTGCCTCAGTAAATAGAGTGCTCGACGACGCACCGTCGTACGTCGCCGCTGTGTTGACCACGGACTTGATGATTTCCTGATTCCGGGCAGTCAGCGAATTTGCGGTTAAACCGCAATGGACCGCAGGATCGCGTTGAGTACGGCAGGTTTGAGCGAGCCGATCGCGGTAAAAGCGGCTGAAAAGGACGAGGGACCGCGTCCGGTCATGGCGACCAAGGATGCAAGTGCCTGCGATAGGGTCCCGATGGGTCCGCGTTGACGCGGCAATCAGGGCGGAGGGCGTCGTCAGCTCTTGGTTGAGCTGCTCCTTCCTTTTCTCTTGGTTGCGAGCTCTCGCACTTGGTCGAGAACCTTGGACCGTTCGCTCTTCGTAAGCTTCGCGAACTCCAGGAGCATTTCGGCTTGGTCGTCCTCTTCCGCAAAGAGATAGGCAAGCGGCACGTCCAGCGCACGGGCAAGCGCCGCCGCCGTCTCCATGTCTGCGCGGTTTACTTCTTGCTCGTAGCGGTTGATTCGAACGCTACCGTTGCGCTTGTCTCCCGCCACGAGACCTCCCAACGCGCGCTGCGACAGGCCGCGTATGGCACGTGCCTCCTTTAGGCGCTTCGCAAAGATGGCGGTGGCGGACTCGGGCACGCGTTGGCAACGGTGGCTGAACTCCGAACAGCATGACCTATATACCTCTCACGTAGTAGTCTATACCGTACCAGTATATATCAGCTGGCGCGGACCCACAGGAGCGGGCCACATACGTGTTCAGTGGTCCTGGTCCTCTTCATTACGCAAACAGGGAAATTCAATGAAACATTCAAGCCTTACAGTGCAGTCCGCGTCGGCTGCTCTAACAAAAATGTTGGTTGTCATGTGTGTCGTTAGCCTTGCCGGATGCGGGAACAGCGATGTCTCGAAAGTGAAGGCCATGAAACTAGATATAGATCCTTCATTCACTGTTGGCCAGGCATTGGATAACCGAAAGGTCTGTGACTCGGTGAAATGGGACGTCATCAAGGATGAGCGCGGCCGGAAACTCGTGGAATACCGGTGCGACTTCAAGGGGGTTAAAGAATTTGAGGATCGTTATGGGGGCCGAGCACCCAATCCTGTCGTCAAGGTTGACGATGTATTCCAATGGAGTGTGAGCAATGGCGAGACGCCTGTGTTGACCTATGCAGGATACGAGGCGACGCATAAAAACGGCCACGTCACTGATCAGGTCGCTCAGGTCGATGCGGCCATGCAAGTCATCGTCAAAGACAGTGCCTCAAACTTTTATCAGTATAACGAACAGTACTCATATATCACAAATCAGTGACTGCCTGAAATAAGCAATATCAATCAAGCAACCCATGCCCATGTCGCGCTTCCATTTAAATAATTGGAGGTCGACATGGGCATGTTCTTTTTCTCATCATTTCATTCGCTTTATAAGGGTCATCATGGATATCTTTGGTGAAAGTTTTCGCATCATTGGGAAGCTTCGTGGCGTGCAGAAGTTCGTGCTGCTGCGCATCTTTGTGGTCATCAACGTCGCCGCTTATTTCCTGGCGACAAAGGACTATTTCGACAACGACTTGGCCAATGTGTCTTCTATGTTCGTGCTCTATGGAAACTCTGAACAAGTCCCGCCCTCTCGGTTACAATTAGACGTCCAAACGCAAGGTTACCATCGATGACGCAGATGAGCTTCTCCGATGCCGAGTATGCCGGCAAGCGCAAGCAGACGCGACGGGAGATCTTCCTTGCCG
>DATKVJ010000158.1:0-3109 GCA_035530135.1 Rhodocyclaceae bacterium
CCGTCGGCCGCGGCACGGGCCTGGGACTGTCGCTGTCCTACGGGATCGTGAAGAAGCACGGGGGCAGCATCGAGGTGGCCAGCGAGCTGGGCCGGGGCACGAGCTTCCGCGTCATCCTGCCGCTGCGCCAGAACCGTGAACAAGTTCAGGAGCCGGTGTCGTGAGCGATTCCGGCTATCTCGCGCCAGCCGCCGGCGGGACGGGCGCGACCCTGTTGTGCGTCGATGACGAGCAGAACATCCTCTCCGCCCTGCGTCGGCTATTCCGCCAGGACGGCTACCGGATACTGACCGCCGGCAGCGGCGAGGAGGGCATCGGGCTGATGGAGAGAGAGCCCGTCGATCTGGTGATCTCCGACATGCGCATGCCGGGAATGGACGGCGCGCATTTTCTCGAACGGGTCAGCAGCCGCTGGCCGGATACGCTGCGCATTCTGCTCACCGGCCACGCCGACGTCGCCTCGACCATCGCGGCGATCAACAAGGGCCGGATCTTCCGCTACATCGCCAAGCCCTGGGACGACCAGGACGTGCGCCTGATCGTGCGTCACGCCCTCGAACGCCAGCAACTGGAGCGCGACAAGCGCCGGCTCGAGGCGCTGACCCAGCGCCAGAACGAGGAACTGCGCGTGCTGAACGTCAGCCTGGAGGCGCGGGTCGAAGCGCGCACCGCCGAGCTCTCCCTGGCGCACGATGCGCTGGCGGTGGCCAACGAGAAATTGAAGGCCGGCTTTCTCACCTCGATCAAGGTCTTCTCCAATCTGATCGAGCTCTCCGAGGGCACGCGCTCTGGGCATTCACGCCGCGTCGCCGACCTGTCCCGGCGCACCGCCGTCAAGATCGGGCTGGACCGGGTTGCGGCGCAGGACGTGATGCTCGCCGGCCTGCTCCACGACATCGGCAAGATCGGCCTGCCCGACGCCCTGCTGGCGAAGCCGGCGAGCCTGATGAACGCGGAAGAGCAGGCCCAGTTCAAGCGGCATCCGCAGAAGGGGGAGTCGGCCCTGATGGCGTTAGACAGCCTGCGCAGCGCCGCTCGCCTGTTGCGCTCGCACCACGAGCGCTACGACGGCCGCGGCTATCCGGATGGCCTGGGCGGTGCGGATGTTCCGCTGGGTGCGCGCATCCTCGCCGTTGCCAATGACTACGACGGCCTGCAGATCGGCAGTCTCAGTGCCAAGCGCCTGTCTTCGGCCGAGGCGCTCGCCTTCCTCCAGATGGAGCGAGGCAAACGCTATGACCCGCAGGTGGTCGATGCCTTTGCCAGCCTGAACGGGAGCGAGAGCGCCGGCAAAACGTTGAAGGAATGGGCGCTGGCTCCGGAAGCCTTGAGGTCGGGCATGGTCCTCAGCCGAGACCTGATCAGCCGCGAAGGCGCCCTGCTGCTCGCGGCCGATTTCCTGCTTGACGACAGCTTGATCAGGCAGATCAGGGACTACGTCGCTAGGGAGGAAGAGAGCCTCGTGATCCACGTGCGCGACGAGCGGTCGTGATGCCCGCGCACGTGCCAGGAAAGGAGCGCTAGATGGACGTCGAACAAAGGCTTTGGATTCCAGGAGTACCCTGGCCGCCCGCCGCCACCCCCGCCCCGCTGGCGGCGCCGGCCCAGTTGCTGTTCGCTTTCGGCGGCACCGGGCTCCTCGACCCGGCGCGCTTCCAATCGCTGCGCGAACTCTATCCGGGTGCGCTGATCGTCGGCTGCTCGACCGCGGGCGAGATCCAAGGCACGGCGGTACACGACAACACCCTGGCCATGACCGCGATCCGTTTCTCCGATACCCGCCTGCGCCTGGCGACGGCGCGCGTCGCCGCGCCGGATGAGAGCCGCACGGCGGGTGGGGCACTGGCGCGGCAGCTGCCGGCCGAGGGCCTGGTGCACGTGCTGGTCATCTCCGACGGCCTGCGCGTCAACGGCACCGACTTGGTCGAAGGGCTGAAGTCAGCCCTGCCCGAGCGCGTCGTGGTCACCGGCGGCCTCTCCGGCGACGGCGCGCGCTTCCAGCGTACGCTGGTGATGGCCGACGCCGCGCCGGCCGAGGGCGTCACCGCCGCCCTGGGCTTCTACGGCGAGAACCTGCACGTCGGCTACGGCTCGCTCGGCGGTTGGGACCCGTTCGGCCCCGACCGGCTGATCACCCGCGCGTGCGGCAACGTGCTCTATGAACTCGATGGCGAATCGGCGCTGTCGCTCTATAAGCGCTACCTCGGCGAACACGCCGCCGGCCTGCCGGCCACCGGCTTGCTGTTCCCGCTGGCGCTGCGCGCAGCGCCAGGGAGCGCCGCGGGGGCGCCCGGGCTGGTGCGCACCATACTCGCGGTCGATGAGACGGCTCAGTCGATGACCTTCGCCGGCGATATGCCCGAAGGAATGTATGCGCGCTTGATGAAGGCCAATTTCGATCGTTTGGTCGCGGGCGCCTCAGGCGCCGCGCAGGCTAGCCAGGAAACCCTGGGCGGCGTAAGGCCGCAACTGGCGCTCTTGATCAGTTGCGTCGGCCGCAAGCTGGTGCTGCAGCAGCGCATCGAGGAGGAGGTGGAGAGCGTGCGCGAGGTGCTCGGCCCAGCCGCCGCGCTGACGGGCTTCTACTCCTACGGCGAGATATCGCCGTACGCGCCGACGGCGAAGTGCGAGTTGCACAATCAGACCATGACCATCACCACTCTCGCCGAGACCTAGCGGCGCCATGGTCAGCCTGCTGGAGCGCCAGGTCAAGCGCCATTTGGGCGATCCCGCCACGCTGCCGGCGCAGTGGCGGGATTTCCTCGCTGCCGTCGATCAGGCCTACGAACAAGCGGACAGAGACCGCCGCATGATCGAGCATTCGCTCGATCTGATGTCGCAGGAGTTGACCGAACGCAACCGCGACCTGCTGCGCGAGTTGAGCGAGAAGCAGAAAACGGAGGCGGCGCTGCAATTCGAGAAGAACGAGCAGTCGGTCTTGATCGAGAGGCTGGAGGCGGCGCACAGCCAGCTGCTGCAATCGGAGAAGATGGCGTCGATCGGTCAGTTGGCCGCCGGGGTAGCGCACGAGATCAACAACCCGATCGGCTATGTGCATTCGAACATCGGTTCGCTGGAGAGCTACCTGGGCGATCTGTTCCGCATTCTC
>DATKVJ010000159.1:0-6696 GCA_035530135.1 Rhodocyclaceae bacterium
CAAGTGCCACTATTTCCTCGGCACCGGCGACCCGAAGAACATGCCGGTGGCGCGCCAGGATCTGATGCGCAGCGTGTACCGCCGCCACTTCACCCTCGCCGGCAAGGTTTTCCCCAAGCTGGTCGGCGCGCGCGAATTGACCCGGGAAGTGCTCGACGACTGGTACAGCTATTACAACCAGTGTTCCGAATGCCGCCGCTGCTCGGTGTTCTGCCCCTACGGCATCGACACCGCCGAGGTCACCATGGCCGCCCGGGAGATCCTCGACTCGGTCGGCTACGGCCAGAAGTACGCTAACGAGATCATCGGCAAGGTGCACAAGATCGGCAACAACCTCGGCCTGCCCGGGCCGGCGCTGGAAAACACCCTGGAGGGGCTGGAGGAGGACGTCAAGGAGGACACCGGCGTCGCGGTGCGCTACCCGCTCGACGTCAAGGGCGCCGAGGTGCTGCTGGTCACGCCCTCCGCCGACTTCTTCGCCGAGCCGCACATCGAGAGCCTGATCGGCTACGGCAAGGTGTTCCACGCCGCCGGCATTTCCTGGACGCTGTCCTCGATGGCGTCCGAAGCAGGCAACTTCGGCATGTTCATCGGCAACTACGAACAGTTGAAAAAGATCGCCATGAGGGTGCGCGAGGCGGCGCTGGAACTCGGCGTCAAGCGCATCGTCGTCGGCGAATGCGGCCACGCCTGGCGCGTCGCCTACAGCTTCTGGAACACCCTGACCGGCATCGGCGAGGGCGCCCACGACCCCTTCGCGATCCAGCTGCAAAGCCAGCTCGACCACCGTTACCGCCAGCCGATGCACATCTGCGAGCTGACCTGGGACCTGATCCAGCAGGGCGCGCTGTCCTTCGACAAGGAAGCCAACGATCACCGCATCGTCACCTTCCACGACTCCTGCAACGTCGCCCGCGCCTCGCGCATGGGCGACATGCCCGGCGGCCAGTTCGTGATCCCGCGCCAGATCATCAAGGCGGTGGCGAACCACTACGTCGAGATGGCGCCGGGCACCACCCACGAACAGACCTTCTGCTGCGGCGGCGGCGGCGGCCTGCTCACCGACGACCTGCTCGACGTCCGGATCAAGGGCGCGTTGCCGCGCATGGAAGCGCTGAATCAGGTGGCCAGCGGCCAGGGCGTGAACTTCATGGCGACCATCTGCGCCATCTGCAAGGCGCAATTCACCAAGATCCTGCCCTATTACGGCTTCAAGATGGGCATGGTCGGCGGTGTGCACCAGCTGGTCAGCACCGCGATCAAGCTCGGCGATAAATAAAACTCGGAGACCAACATGTCGGTGACAACGGAAACTAGCAAACTGACCTTCCGCCGCTTCAAGGAGGGTGACGTCAAGATCAAGCGCTGGCAGGAGCAGATCTTCCAGGCCAGCTACTCTTACAAGTGCCCGACCTACGTGCAATCGACCCCGCCCTGCCAGGGCAGTTGCCCCTCGGGCGAGGACATTCGCGGCTATCTGGCGATCGCCCGCGGCACCGAGAAGCCGCCTGCCGGCGCCGACGGCAAGCCGACCATGTCCTGGCAGGAATACGCCTGGCGCCGCCTGACCGAGGCCAATCCCTTCCCCTCGGTGATGGGCCGGGTCTGCCCGGCGCCCTGCGAGACGGGCTGCAACCGCAACGAGGTGGAAGACCACGTCGGCATCAACTCGGTCGAGCACTTCCTCGGCGAATACGCGATCACCAACAAGCTCGGCTACGTCAAGCCGCAAAAGCACACCGGCAAGAGGGTCGCGGTCATCGGCGGCGGCCCCGCCGGCCTCTCCTGCGCCTACCAACTGGCGCTGAAGGGTCACGAGGTCACCATTTTCGACGAGCGCGAATTCCTGGGCGGCATGATGCGCTACGGCATCCCGGGCTTCCGCACGCCGCGCGAGGTGCTCGACGCGGAAATCCAGCGCATCCTCGACCTCGGCGTCAAGGCCCGCCTGAAATGCCGGATCGGCACCGACGTCACGCTGGCGGAACTGCGCGAGGACTATGACGCCGTCTTCCTCGGTATGGGCGCCCAGGCCGGCCGGGCGCTGCCGATTCCGGATTCCGACGCCCCCAACGTGGTGACCGCCACCTCCTTCCTACGCGCCTTCAACGACGGCCGTCTGCGCCACGTCGGCCGCCGCGTCGTCGTGGTCGGCGGCGGCGACACCTCGATCGACGTCGCCACCGTGGCGCGCCGCCTGGGCCATATCGAGCACGCCAAGCCCACCGACATGGAAGAGGCCATCGCCGGGCGCATGGCCCAGGACGTCGCCGAGATCTCCGCCAAGCAGGGCGCCGAGGTGACGCTCACCTCGATCTTCGGCATCGACAAGATGCAGGCCAACAAGCACGAGATCGAACAGGCGCTGGCCGAGGGCATCGCGATCCGCGGCGGGCTCACCCCCGTCGCCCTGATCAAGGGCCCGGACGGGCGCGCGACGGCCTTGAGGGTGGCGCAGTGCGAAGCCAAGATCGCCGGCGGCCGGCTCGAGATCAAGGTGATCGAAGGCACCGAGGAGGACATCCCGGCCGACCTGATCGTCTCGGCCATCGGCCAGGCCGTCGATTTCACCGGCCTGGAAGAATTCGACAACGGCAAGGGCGCGGTCGCCACCGACAAGAACTACCAGATCGCGGGCAAGCCCGGCACCTTCGCCGGCGGCGACCTGATCCGCCCGCATCTGCTGACCACCGCCATCGGCCACGGCTCGATCGCCGCCGACGGCATCGACCGCTTCCTGGCCAAGGAGGACCTGGAACGCCGGCCGAAGATCGACGTCCATATTTTCGACCTGCAGCGCAAGATGATCGAGCGGGGCCTGCAGATCGGCGAGACGCACGAGCCCATCCGCGGCACCGACGCCAGCAACGCCGCGGTGCATAACTACGAGGATCGCTCCGACCGCTACGTGATCCCGCACGACAAGCTGTTCCTCGGCCACTTCTCCTACACGCCGCGGCTGAAGCGCAAGGTCATCACGCTAGACGCGAAAACCGCGCTGGGCAATTTCCAGGAACGCATCGAGCCGCTCACCGAAGCTGAAGCCATCGCCGAGGCCAAGCGCTGCATGAGCTGCGGCATGTGTTTCGAGTGCGACAACTGCGTCGTCTATTGTCCGCAGCTCGCGGTCAAGCGCGTGCCGAAGAAGGAAGCGACCACCGGCCGCTACGTCTATACGGATTACGACCGCTGCATCGGCTGCCACATCTGCGCCGACGTCTGCCCGACCGGCTACATCCAGATGGGTCTCGGGGAGTAGCGCGGCCATGAAGCTACTGCGCGGTCAATCTGCTTCGTCGCGTGCTCGCTCGATACTCGCCTACCGTGGAGGTATGTCTCGTATCTCGCTGCGCGGCTCCTCGCATCTCGACCTGCTCGCTACGCTTCCTGTCCACGCTATTCGCTTGCTATTCATTTTTGTGTTTGCCATCGGCGCCAACCTGAGCTTCGCCGGGGTGCCCAAGCCGGTGATCGACATCGCCAAGCCGGGCAGCAAGTGCCTCGCTCCGCCCGAGGTGATGCGGCGTACCCACATGAGCATGCTCTTGCACCAGCGCGAGAAGACGCTGCGTCTGGGCGAGCGCGGCGCCAAGGTCAGCCTGGAGGGCTGCATCGAGTGCCACGCCAACAAGAGCAACGGCTCGGTGCTCGGCAGCAACCAGAACTTCTGCCAGACCTGCCACGCCTACGTCGCCGTCAAGGTCGATTGCTTTGAATGCCACCAGCCGAGCACCGGCATGGTCAAGACCGCGGGAACCAAGCCATGAGCGAAGAAACCACGCCTGACGCCGCCGCCGTCCGGGATCCCGCGCGCCGTGCCTTTCTCGGCGTCTCGGCCACCGCCGCCGCGGCGGCGGCGGGCTTCGTCGCGCTCGCGCCCGGCGTCCGGCTGATGGAGCTGGCCCAGGCCCAATCGTCGTACCCGGCCGCCGGCCAGTTCGCGTCGAGCAAGATCCGCTGGGGCATGCTGATCGACACCACCAAGTGCGCCACCGGCTGCACCGACTGCGTCACCGCCTGCAACAAGGAAAACGCCATCGAGCCCGGATCGGGCCGTCCCGCCCAGTCCTCGCAGTGGATCCGCAAGATCGAGCTCACCGAGCAGGCCGGCGGCCACCGCGAGCTGTCCCTGCCGATGATGTGCCAGCACTGCGCCAACCCGCCCTGCGTCGATGTCTGCCCGACCGGCGCCTCGTTCAAGCGCGCCGACGGCATCGTCCTGGTCGACCGCCACATCTGCATCGGCTGCCGCTACTGCATGATGGCCTGCCCCTACCAGGCGCGCTCCTTCGTGCATGAACCATTGCACGACCAGAATCCGGAGGTGCCGCGCGGCCAGGGCTGCGTCGAATCCTGCACGCTGTGCGTCCAACGCATCGACCGGGGCCAGGGTCCGGCCTGCGTCGAAGCCTGCACCCAGGCCGGGCACGGGGCGATGATCTTCGGCGACTTGAACGACCCGGCCGGCGAAATCGCCAAACGCATCGCGACCACGGCGAGCTCTCAGGTCCGCGCCGACCTGCGCCTCGACCCCGGCGTGCGCTATCAGGGAATCTAAGACCATGGCCGCCAACATCGTTTATCGGGAAATCGCCAACAAGCGCGCCACCTGGGCCCTGCTCGCCCTGTGCGGCCTGTTCATCGTCGCCGGTGCCGGGGCGCACCTGACCATGGAGCACTACGGCCACGTCATCACCGGCATGGACAACCGCATCGTCTGGGGCCTGCCCCACGTCTTCGCGGTGTTCCTGATCGTCGCCGCCTCGGGCGCCCTGAACGTCGCCTCCACCGCTTCGGTCTTCGGCAAGAGCATCTACAAGCCGCTGGCGCCGCTCTCCGGCCTGCTCTCCCTGGCCCTGCTGGCCGGCGGCCTGACCGTGCTGATGCTCGACCTGGGCCGCCCGGACCGGATCATCGTCGCGGCCACCCAGTACAACTTCAAGTCCGTCTTCGCCTGGAACGT
This sequence comes from Rhodocyclaceae bacterium, assembly GCA_035530135.1. Lineage (GTDB taxonomy): Bacteria > Pseudomonadota > Gammaproteobacteria > Burkholderiales > Rhodocyclaceae > CAIYYX01. The sequence continues at coordinate 4,964 of DATKVJ010000159.1, forward strand.
GTTCCTGTACACCGGCTTCTTCACCATCGTCGGCGCCTATCTCTGGATGATGATGGAGCGGCGCATGAACGCCTACGCCAAACACCTGGGCGCGGCCGCCTTCATCTGGCGCCTGGTGCTGACCACCGGCACCGGCTCGATCTTCGGCTTCCTGGTCGCCCGCCAGGCCTACCAGTCCGCGGTCCTGGCGCCGACCTTCATCGCCTTCTCGCTCTCCTACGGCACCGCGATCTATCTGCTGACCCTGGCCGGCGCCTGCGCCATCGACGATCGGCCGCTAGGCGACGCCATCGTCGGCCGCCTGAAGAACCTCCTGGCGACCTTCGTCGCTGCTTCGCTCTACCTGGTCGCGGTGTTGCACCTGACCAATCTCTACTTCACCCGCAACCACGGCGTCGAGAACTTCATCTTGCGTGACGGCGGCATCTTCACCGGCCTGTTCTGGATCGGCCAGGTTGGCATCGGCAGCGTCCTGCCGCTGATCTTCCTGCTGGCGCCGGGCGTCACCCGCGCCCGCGTCCTGCTCGCCTCGGTCGCGGTCGTGATCGGCGGCTTCTGCCAGATGTACGTCACCATCATCGGCGGACAGGCCTGGCCGCTGAATCTCTTCCCCGGCTTCAAAGTGAGCTCCAGCTTCTTCGACGGCGAGGTGCACAACTACGCCCCGAGCATCTGGGAGATCCTGCTCGGCCTGGGCGGCGTCGCGCTGGCCATCGCCATCGTCATCCTGGCGTTAAGACTGCTGCGCTTCCTGCCCGAACGTCTGGACGACGCCACGCTCGATCCCAGCCACGCCGCGCTGCGGCCGCATCCAGCCGAAAGCGCGCACGCCCAGTAGGCCGTTCATGCAGCGGTTCCTCGTCTCGGCAGCGCACAAGTCCTCGGGCAAGACGACGGTCAGCATCGGCCTGTGCGCGGCACTCGCAGCGCGCGGCCACTCGGTGCAGCCGTTCAAGAAGGGGCCGGACTACATCGACCCGCTCTGGCTCGGCCGCGCCGCCGGGCGGGCTTGCCGCAACCTCGATTTCCATCTCTCGCCACCGATCGAACTCAAGGCGCAGTTCGCCCGCCACGGCCACGACGCCGACGTCTGCCTGGTCGAAGGCAACAAGGGTCTCTACGACGGGCTCGCCCTCGACGGCGCCAACAGCAACGCGGCGCTGGCGCGGCTCCTCGATCTGCCGGTGATCCTGGTGCTCGACGCGCGCGGCATGACGCGCGGCATCGCGCCTCTGATCCTCGGCTACCAGGCCTTCGACCGGGACCTCAAGAGCGCCGGCGTGATCCTGAACCAGTTGGGCGGCAGCCGCCACGAAACCAAGCTGCGCGCAGTCATCGAGCACTACACCGACGTCCCCGTGATCGGCGCGATCCATTCCGATTGCCGCCTGGCGCTCACCGAACGCCATCTCGGCCTGATGCCTGCCAATGAGAGCGGCGCGTCCGATGAGCGCATCCGCGAAATCGCCGGCCTGGTGGCAGCGCAAGTCGACCTCGATCAGCTCCTGGCGCTCACCGCCGCCAGCCAGCCGCTGCCGCAGGCCTTGCCCATGAGGAGGTCATCATCAGCCGCGTCGCTCTCCATAGGCATCGCCCAGGACGCGGCCTTCGGCTTCTATTACGCCGACGACCTCGATGCGCTCGCAGCCGCCGGCGCCCAGCTTGTGCCCTTCGATACCCTGCATGATTCGCGCCTGCCGGAAGTCGATGGTCTGTTCATCGGCGGCGGCTTC
>DATKVJ010000160.1:0-3431 GCA_035530135.1 Rhodocyclaceae bacterium
CCGGCCAGCGGGCGCTGCTGGCCGTCCGGGCCGTAGAGCATGGCCTGGCTGGCTGCGGCGTGCAGCACCGCGAGCGCACGCTGGTTATGCTGCATGCGGGTGGCGATCAGCTTGCCGTTGAGTTCGTTCTGCAGCCGCGTCTCGGCGGCGAGCGCGAGCAGGGCCGCCCAGTCGCCCCGACTCGGGGAAGCTCGCTCCTGGCTCGAAAGCCAAGACTCGATGCCGGCCTTGTCGGTGGCCAGTCCCGCCTCAGCCAGCGTCCGATTGCGCGCGTCGGCCAGTTGGCCGAGCGCCATCGCCAGGCGGCTCTTCTCTTCCGCCAGCGGCAGCAGGCGATCGAGGTCGCCTGGGATCAGCGCCTGCTCTTCGCTTTGCAGCAGGCTCACGAATCGGCGCAGCAGCGCCAACTCATCCTTGATCAATCCGGGCAGGGAAGATGACAACAATGCGGATCCCGTGCCGCCGCGTCAGCCCTTGGCGGACAGCATCTGGCGGACCGAGGCGATCAGGCCGTCGGCGATCTTGCTGGCATCCAGCTGGAAGCGACCCTCCGAGATGGCCTGCTTGATTTCCGCTACCCGGCCGGAATCGACCACCGGGGTATTGGCCATGGCGGCGGACATCGCCTGCAGGTGCGCCGACAGGGGCGACAATTCCAACTCCGAGCCGTCGGCCGGCGCCGACTGGCCAACGGACGGCTTGGCCGCGCCGTTCCGGCTGACGCTGGGCAGGCCGCCGACGGATTTGACTGAATTGTCGATTTTCACGGTGCAGTCCTTTGCGAGAAGGTGATTTTCACATGTAACAACGGCAGGCGCCAGGGAAACTTTAGTCAATAAGCGATCTCGACCACGCCGCCTTCCCGGGCCAGGCCGCTGACGATGCGGCCATTGGGCATGCGCACCTGCACCACCTGACCCGCGGCGGCATTGCCGAGCGCCCGACCCGCGCCGCCCGAGACCTGGAAGCCCGGGCCCCTCGACACCACCCTGACGCTCTGTCCCTGCTGCACCACCAGCGTCTGACGCAGCATATCGCTGCGCAGGGGCTGACCGGAGGACACCGACTGCGCCACCGTCTTGCCGATCGCCTGGGCCGGATCGGTGAGCACGCTCGCCGGCAGGTCGGTGAGATCGCCGCGATTTTTGGCCAGATCCGCGGCGCCGACCACCTGCCCTTGGTTCAGCGCCCGGGCGGTGATCAGGTAGTCGCCTTGGATCCGGATGCGCACCGGCACGAAGATGCGCCAGCCGCCGGTCATTTCGCAGCGCACCGAGACATTGGTGCGGCCCCAGGCGCGCGCGCCCGCCGGCATCGAGACGGTGAAAGCCGGACAGGGGACGAGTTGGTTCTGCGGGTCGATGTCGCCGACGCTGAAACTCGCCTGGCCGGGCAGGCCCTTGACCTGCACCCGCAGAAACGCCTCGATGGCTCTCTTCAATGGCGCCGCCTCCTGATGGGCGGTGGCGGGCGACGCGGCGGCGAGCAGACAGAGCAGGGCGCCGATGAACAGCGGTGTGAATCGTGGCATGGCGCGATTCAACCACGGCGCCGGAACGCTGGCAAGTTCGGCGGCCCGCCGGGCGAAGCAGCGGGCGGCAATAATTGCCGAGTGGGGAGGGTAACGGCGAGCGCCGACCGGCAACGGGAATCTCGGCGATTGACCGGGAAGCGGTGGATTGCCGCGCGCGGGGCGGAAGTCCGAGGCCGCGGCGCAGCCTGCACGCCACCGCCCGGTTCCCTGGCACGGTTTCTGCGTAAAGACGCTCGGGTAGCAAATTTCAGAGGGCCGCATGATCAGTCGCATCGACCAGGAGCTGAACTTCAGCCAGACGGCACTGAATCTGCGCGCCTACCGCCAGGAGTTGCTGGCCTCGAACATCGCCAACGCCGACACGCCCAACTACAAGGCGCGCGACATCGATTTCGGTTCCAGCCTGGCGGGTGCGCTGGGGATGAGCGGTGCCGGCGCCCTGGCGCTGGAACAGACCGCCCCCGGCCATCTCAAGGCCCGGGGCGCCAACCGCTACGGCGCCGCGGTGAAGTACCGCAGCGAATTCCAGCCCAGCGTCGATGGCAACACGGTGAATATGGACGTCGAGCGCGCCGCCTTCGCCGAGAACGCGCTGCAGATGGAAGCGCTGCTCGCCTTCGTCAAGGCCCAGTTCAAGGACCTGAACGCGGCGGTGTCGCCATGAGCGCCTTCAGCCTGTTCACCATCGCCGGCTCCGCGATGGCCGCGCAGTCGGCGCGCATGAACGCGGTGGCCAGCAATCTGGCCAACGCCGACAGCGTCGCCGGGGCCGACGGCCAGCCCTACCGCGCCAAGCAGGTGGTGTTCGCCGCGACGCCGGTCGGCAACGAAGGCGCCGAAGGCGTGCGCGTCAGCCAAGTCGTGGAGAGCGCCGCGCCGCTGCGCCTGAGCTACGACCCGAGCAGCCCCAACGCCAACGCCCAGGGCTATGTCGCCATGCCCAACGTGAACCCGGTCGAGGAGATGGTCAACATGATCTCCGCCTCGCGCGCCTATCAGACCAACGTCGAGGTGATGAACACGGCGAAGACCCTGATGTTGAAGACCCTGACCATCGGTCAGTAATGAGAGGACGAGAACATGAGCACCTCCGCCGTCAATGGCGCATCCGATAGCGCCGCGGTATTCGCCGCGATCAACGCCGCCAACACCGCCGGCAGTAGCGCAGCCGCGTCGGCCACCAGCAGCGCCCAGGACCGTTTCCTGAAGCTCCTGACCACGCAGTTGCAGAACCAGGACCCCTTGAATCCCATGGACAACGCCCAGGTGACCTCGCAACTGGCGCAGATCAGCACGGTAGACGGCATCACCCAGCTCAACGCCACCTTGCAGTCCCTGGTCAGCAATGCCAACAGCAGCCAGGCCCTGCAGGCGGCGGCGCTGGTCGGCCACGGCGTGCTGGTGCCGGGCAGCGCGCTCTCCCTGCAGCAGGGCCAGGCGGTCGCGGGCGTGGACCTGGCCGGCGCCGCCGACGACGTGGTGGCGACGATCAAGGATGCCAACGGTCTCACCGTGCGCAAGCTCGACCTCGGCGCCATGGCGGCCGGCGCCAGCAGCTTCGCCTGGGACGGCAAGACCGACAGCGGCGCGGTCGCCGCGGACGGCGCCTACACGGTGAGCCTCGCCGCCACGCAGGGTGGGGGCGCGGTGACCGCCGACCCCCTCCAGGTCGGCATGGTCGCCAGCGTCGCGAACAGCAGTCAGGGCGCGAGCCTCAATGTCGCCGGCCTGGGCATGTTCAGCCTGTCCGACGTGAAACAGATTCTTTAGGACGATTTCAAGGAGCGACAAATGAGTTTCCAACAGGCATTGAGCGGACTGGACGCCGCCTCGAAAACGCTCGAGGCCATCGGCAACAACGTTGCCAATTCCAGCACGGTCGGCTACAAGGCGCAAA
>DATKVJ010000161.1:0-122943 GCA_035530135.1 Rhodocyclaceae bacterium
CACGAGAAGCACCACATGCGCCACGACGAGCCGGCTGAGGGTAGCCCGGGCCGGCTGCAGGCCGCCGGCGCGCGCTGAACGCCCAACACTCAAAGGAGACAGCGATGAACCAGAACCAAGCATCGTCCGGCGGCAGCAGCCCGCTCACCCTCGTGATATTTTGGCTGTACGTCGGCATCCCCCTGCTCTTGGGGGTGTCATCGACCCTGAAGCAGGCGATGGCGCTGTTCAGGTAGCACGACGGCCGCTTGGGCGCAGTCGGCGCCAGCAGTTCTTCCTCGGATGGGGGCGGCGATCAGGCCGCCCCGTTTTTTTTCGCAAGGCGCGGCGGAGGTGGACAAAGCACAGCGGATGAGAAAGACTTGCGCCTCCCGTTCCGGACACCGCAGATAAACCTTGAAAACCGCGACCGAATTCCAGATCGAGGGCAGCGAACGCGACGCCTTCGGGGGCTGGCAGGAGCGCTCCATCCTGGTGGTGGACGACGAGCCGGGCATGCGTAGCTTTCTCGAGCGCGCCCTGAGGTCGCGCTGCGGCCGGGTCGAGACGGCGGCGTCCGCCGAGGCGGCGGGGGCGCTGCTCGGGCAGCGTCATTTCGATCTGATCGTTCTCGACAACGCCATGGCCGGCAAGACCGGCGTCGAATGGCTGCACGAAATCCGCGAGGCCGGCCTGCACAACGAGGTGATCCTGATCACCGCCTTCGCCGATCTGGAAACGGCCATCCGGGCGCTGCGCGCCGGCGCCTCCGATTTTCTGCTCAAGCCCTTCCGCATCAACCAGATCTTGAACGCCATCGGCCGTTGCTTCGATCGTGCCCGCCTGCGCCGCGAGAATTTCATTCTGCGCCGCGAACTGGACAGTCACGGCGACCTGGTCGGCGGCGGCTATGGCCTGGTCGGAGAATCGCCGGCGCTCGCCGCCATCCTGGACGTGATCAAGCGGTTGGCCGCGGTGCCGACCACGGCGCTGATCACCGGCGAGTCGGGCACCGGCAAGGAGCTGGCGGCCCGCGCGCTGCATCTGCTCAGCAGCCGCTCCAGCAACCACCTCGTGCCGGTGAATTGCGGCGCCATCGCGCCGGAAATCATCGAGAGCGAACTGTTCGGCCACGTCAAGGGCGCATTCACCGGCGCCGCCTCATCGCGCGAGGGGCTGTTCTTCTATGCCCAGGGGGGCACGCTGTTCCTCGACGAGGTCGGCGAGTTGCCGCCGGCGATGCAGGCCAAGCTGCTGCGCGTCCTCGAAGACAAGAGGATACGGCCGGTCGGAGCGGAGCGTGAAATTCCGGTCGATGTGCGGGTCATCGCAGCCACCAACCGGGATCTCGAAGAGGAGGTGAGGCAGGGCCGGTTCCGCCAGGATCTCTATTACCGGCTCAACGTCGTCCAGATCAACATGCCGCCGCTGCGCAGCCGCATCGAGGATATCCCTGCCCTGGTCAGCCATTTCGTCCGCCAGCTCGCGCCGCAGCTCGGCGTGCCGCCGCTGGAGCTCGCCCCGACGCTGCTGGCGACGATGTCGGCTCACGCCTGGCCCGGCAACGTGCGCGAGCTGAGGAATGTGATCGAACGCTGGCTGATCCTCGGCAGCTTTCCCCACATGTATTTCGGCGGCAAGCCGAAGTATGAGCTGCCAGACGACGACCTGAGCCTGGGGGCGGTCGAGAAGCGGCACATCCTGAAGGTTCTCGCCGCGGTTCACGGCAACAAGACAGAGGCCGGCCGCCGCCTCGGCGTGTCGCGCAAGACCCTGGAGCGCAAGTGCGCCGAGTGGGGCGTCTAGTGCCCGTAGTGGTCGAAGGCAACCCGGGACACTTGTGCCGCGAAGGAGTACTTGTGCCGCTGAGCAGGTGCTAGGCCGGTGATGCGTCTCAAGGCCTTTCCGAGCGTGATCAGCCACGCCTCTGTCAGAATCCGGTTGCTCCTGGTGGCGCTGGTGCCGGTGCTGGCGATCCTGCCGATCCTGCTGTTCCTGATCTTCTATTGGGGTGTGGCCTATTACGACCGGTTGCTGACCTTCAAGGTGAGCAGCGACCTCGCCGTTGCGCACCAGTATTTCACCCGCGTCGTCGATCGCATCGGTCTCGACATCTCCGGCTTGGGCGCCTCTCATCGCTTCGTGACGGCGCTGCGGCGGGGCCACGGCGCCGACATGGATGGTTTCTTGGCGGAAAAGAAGGCGGCACTGGACCTGGATTTCCTCAACTTCCTAGACCGCCGGGGTCGGCTGCTGGCCTCGTCTCAGGGCGGCGGTCTGGGCCACCAGAACGATGCCAACTGGCCGGTGGTCAAGCGTGCGATCGCCGGGCGCACCGCGACGGAAATCGACATCTATGACCAAAATCGGCTGCGCCTGATCGGCGAGGACGTCGCGGAGCAGGCGCGCCTCGAACTGGTCGCCACCCCGAACGCTGCGCCGACCGATGAGCTCGCCGAGACCCGCGGCATGGTCATCCACAGCGCGGCACCGGTGGTCGATGCGGAAGGACGTCTGCTCGGCATCATCGAGGGCGGCGTCCTGCTCAACCGCAATCTCCGCTTCGTCGATACCATCAACAGCCTGGTCTATCCGAAGGGGTCCCTGCCGTCGGGCAGCGAGGGCACGGCCACCCTGTTTCTCGACGACGTGCGCATCGCCACCAACGTCCGCCTCTTCGGCAAGCGCCGGGCGCTCGGCACGCGCGCCTCGAAAGCGGTGCGCGACCAGGTTCTCGGCCAGGGCAAGACCTGGCTGGACCGCGCCTTCGTCGTGCACGACTGGTACATCTCCGCCTACGAACCGATCAAGGACAGCTTCGGCAGCCGCGTCGGGATGCTCTACGTCGGCTACCTGGAGGCGCCGTTTCGCCAAGCCAAGGAAGCCGCGATCGGCCTGATCGTGCTGCTGTTTGCGTCCGTCTGCGGCGCCGGGGTGTTCTTCTCGTTGCGCGTGGCGCGGGAAATCTATCGTCCGCTAAAGAACATGAACCGGACCATGACGGCGGTGGAGCAAGGCGACCTCTCGGCCCGCACCGGCGTCAGCGAGAGTCGTGAAGAGCTCGGCAATCTCGCGCGTCACCTCGACGAGCTGCTCGACAAGGTGCAGCAGCAGAACGAAGAACTGAAGGCCTGGGCGGGTGGGCTGGACCGCAAGGTCGTCGCTCGTACCGCCGAACTGGAGCAGGCCAACCGGCTGCTGGTCGCGACCCAGAGGCAGCTGGCGCTGTCGGAAAAGCTCGCCGCCATCGGCGAGATCACCGCCGGCGTCGCCCACGAGATCAACAATCCGGTCGCGGTCATGCAGGGCAACCTGGACGTGCTGCGCGAGACCCTGGGCGATCATGCTGGGCCGGTCGAGGGCGAGCTGCTGCTGCTCGACCAACAGATCCAGCGCATCGCCACCATCGTCACCAAGCTGCTGCAGTTCGCCAGTCCCAGCGAATTCGCCGGCTACGTCGAGTCGGTTTCGACCGACGAGGCGGTGGCCGACTCCCTGTTCCTGGTTTCGCATCTGCTCAAGCGGGCCGACATCCGCGTCAGCCACCGCAGAGGCGCGACGCGGCTGGTGACCATCAACAAGAACGAGCTACAGCAGGTATTGATCAACCTGTTCACCAATGCCATCCACGCGATGGCGGGCGGCGGCGAACTGAACATCGAGACCTCGGACTGGGACGACGAAGCGGGCGGCCGCGGTGGGGTGGACATCCGGGTGGCGGACACCGGGATCGGCATCAGGAAGGAAAACCTGGGACGCGTCTTCGACGCCTTTTTCACCACCAAGCACCAGGGGGGCACGGGCCTGGGGCTGTCGATCAGCTACACGCTGGTCGCCCGCTACGGCGGCTCGATCTCCGTGGATAGCCAGGAAGGAATCGGCACCGTATTCGTCGTGCGGCTCCTCGCGTGATCGGTTGCCGTCCGCAGGATAAACGCGAGTGGCGGACAAAAAAAAGCCCGCAGCTTTTGCGGGCTTAAATCCAGTTCCAAAGGAGGAGGTTCTGGAGGAGACGGAACGAATCTTACCCTCCGATGCTGCATAGCAACAAACGATAAAATCTGCATTTACAGTTTACTTTTAGTATTCCATACGCCCAGGCAACGGCGTCCGAACCGCCGGCGCCGAGCCCACGGGCGCGGCTATTCTGACCCTTGCTGCCCCCGGAAAATCCTCACCATCTGCCGCGCGATTTCCCGGGGCGAGCTCTTCCCCTGCCGATACCAGACGCGGGACCAGTTCAGGGCGCCCAGCAGTGCCAGGCGGAACAGGGAGCGGTCGGTGCCACGCGGCAGCTTCAGGTCCAGCACCAGTTGGCGGAAGATCTGGTCGTATTTTTCCCGGTCGGCGCGCACCCGCCGCTGCAACTGCTCCTCGTGAATGGCGAACAGGCCGGTGCCGGTGATCTGGTGGATCGGGTTGTCGCCGGAAATGGCAGCAATATGCTCGGCACAGGCAAGCTCCAGCCTCAGCCAAGGATCCTGTTGCTGCTTTATCCGCTCCTCGACGCGGGCGATCAGCTGGCCGAAGCCCTCGCGATGAACCGCCACGAAGAGGTCCTCTTTGGCCGGAAAGTAGTGGTATACCGATCCGGGCAGCAGTCCCACCCGGCGGGCGATATCCCGGATCGAGGTGCCGCCGTAGCCTCGCTGCGAGAAGAGCTCTGCCGCGGCCAGGAGGATTTGATCGCGGCGCAAGTCGGGCCGGCCGTCACCCTCTATGCCCGGGTGGGATTTCCCGGCGAACTTGCGGGTGACGTCGCCGCGGCGCAAAACCTCCCGCTGACCGGCGGTGAGATTCGAGGCCTTTCTCTGCGCCAGCGCCTTCAGCCGCTTGTAGGCGGTTTCTAAATCGTGCTTGCGCCAGATGTAGCGGACCCCGGAGGGCGATACCGGATGGCCGAGCCGATTCAGCGCTGCCGCCACCCGCGCCTGACCCAGTTGCGGCTGCTCGCGGGCGTAGCGCAACACTGCGGCCTCGAGCGGCTCTTTCTGACCTTCCATCGCTTCCTCGTTATCCGGCCGGTGGCTAAGGATACCGCACGCGCCGGTACCCACTAAACTACCCTATTGTCCAACCGTTTGACAAGTTAGTTCGCGGGGGCTAGTCTGTCGCCCCAGCGAGTCAAATGAAACAGGGAGCGTCGCGAATGAGCGAAGTGGTCAGCGTTGCCGACCGGGGTGACATCGCCTTGGTCACGATAGATAGCCCGCCGGTCAATGCCATCAACCAGGCGCTGCGGGCGGGTCTGAAGCGGGTCTTCATCGAACTCAGGGAGCGACCTGAGATCAAGGCCGTCGTCCTGTGCTGCGCCGGCAAGACCTTCGTCGCCGGCGCGGACATCAAGGAATTCGACACCGGCATCGTCCCGCCGGGTTATCACGAGGTCTATCGGCTGATCGAAGACAGCCCGGTGCCGGTGATCGCTGCCGTCCACGGCACGGCGCTGGGCGGCGGCACCGAGCTGGCGCTGGCCTGCCATTACCGGGTCGCCCAGGAGTCCGCCAGCTTCGGCCTGCCCGAGCTGTCGCTGGGCATCATCCCGGGCGCAGGCGGCACCCAGCGCCTGCCCCGCTTGATCCCGCTGGAATCGGCGCTGGACATGATGCTCTCGGGCAAGCCGGTCCCCGCCGCCACCGCCAGGGAGCAGGGCCTGGTGGACCTGGTGTGCGCCGGCGACTCCAGGGAAGCGGCTATCGGCTATGCCCGCGAACTGATCGCCCACGGCAAGGGCCCGCGGCGCAGCCGCGAACTGCCGGTCAGGGGCGCCGAGAATAGCGGCGAGTTGTTGGCGGCCAAGCGCGACCAGGTCGCCAAAACCATGAGGAACCGCAACTCCCCGCTCGCGCTGATCGATGCGGTCCAGGCAGCGGTCGAGCTCCCTTTCGACGAAGGCCTCAAGGTCGAGGCAGCGAAATCCGACGAACTGCCCCAGGCGGCCGAATCCCGGGCGCTGCGCCACCTGTTCTTCGCCGAGCGCGAAGTGCGCAAGATCCCGGGATTGTCGCCGGCGATCAAGGCGCGGCCGGTCGGGCGCGTCGGCATCGTCGGCGCCGGCACCATGGGCGGGGGCATCGGCATGTGCTTCGCCAACGCCGGCATCCCCGTCACCCTGCTCGATACCGCCCAGGAGAACCTGGACCGCGGCCTGGCGACCATAGTCAAGAATTACCAGCGCTCGGTCACGCGCGGCAGCCTCACCCAGGAGCAGGTAGAACAGCGGCTCGCGTTGATCAAGACGAGCCTGGACTATGCCGCCTTCGCCGACGCGGACCTGGTGATCGAGGCGGTCTTCGAGAACATGGCGCTGAAAAAGGATATCTTCGCCAAGCTCGACGCCGTGGTGCGCCCGGGCACCGTGCTCGCGACCAATACCTCGACCCTGGACATCGACGAGATCGCGGCGGTCACCCGGCGCCCCCAAGACATCGTCGGCCTGCACTTCTTCAGCCCGGCCAACGTCATGCCGCTGCTGGAAATCGTCCAGACCCGCGACACCTCGCCCGAGGTGCTGACCACGGCGCTGGAGACCGCCCGGCGGATCAGGAAGACCGGGGTGGTGGCCAAGGTCTGCTATGGTTTCATCGGCAACCGCATGATGGATCCCTACGGGCGCGAAGCCGAGCGCTGCCTGCTGGAGGGCGCGACCCCGGAACAGGTCGACGGCGCCCTGGAGGCCTTCGGCATGGCCATGGGCATCCTCGCGGTCTATGATCTGGCCGGCATCGACGTCGGCTACAACACGCGCGAGGCGCGCCGGCACCTGCTGCCGAAAGATCCGAGCTTCTACCGGCCCACGGCGCTGCTCACCGAGCGCGGCTGGCTCGGGCAGAAGACCGGGCGCGGCTACTACCGTTACGATGGCCCTGGGGGCAAGCGCACGCCCGATGCCGAAGTCGTCGAAATGCTGGCGCAGGAGGCGTCGCGTCTCGGGGTGCCGCAACGCCGACCCGGCGCGGAGGAGGTCGTCGAGCGCTGCCTCTACGCGATGATCAACGAGGGGGCGCTGCTGCTCGAACAGGGCATCGCGCTGCGCGCCAGCGACATCGACGTGGTGTATACGTCCGGTTACGGCTTTCCCCGCTACCGCGGCGGCCCGATGTTCTACGCCGACAGCGTCGGGCTGAAGCAAATCTACCAGCGCCTCCTGGAGTTCCGGCGCGAGCTCGATCCCCAGTACTGGACACCGGCGCCGCTGCTGGAGCGGCTCGCCCTGTCCGGTTCGAGCTTCGCCCAGTGGCAGGCGGCGCAGACCAGGAGCGGATCATGAGCCGGGCGTTCATTCCCTACGGCGGCTACTGGTCCACGCCCTTCGCCAAGTGGCAGGGGACGCTCGCCCATCTGCACAGCCTCAAGCTGGCGGCGAACTGCGCGAAGCAGGCGCTGGCGGAAAAGCGCTTCCCGCTGGAGGCGATCGACCTGGGCATACTCGGCATCACCAATCCGCAGCCGAGCAGCTTCTACGGCCTGCCCTGGGTCACCGGCATGATCGGCCTGGACGGCGTCGCCGGTCCGACCGTGCAGCAGGCCTGCGCCACCGGCGCCCGCAGCCTGCAGATGGCGAGCCAGGAGATCGCCGGCGGCAGTGCGCGCTGCGTCCTGGTGGTCACCGCCGACCGCATGTCCAACGGCGCGGTGCTCTACTATCCGGACGGCACGGCGCCGGGCGGCAGAGGCATCACCGAATCGTGGACCCTGGACAACTTCGCCAACGATCCCCATGCGGGCAACGCGATGTTAGACACGGCGGAGAACGTCGCGCGCCGCTACGGTTTCACCACCGCACAGCAGCACGAAGTGGCGCTGCGCCGCTACCAGCAGTACCAGGAGGCGCTGGCCGACGACCGTGCCTTCCAGCGCCGTTACATGATCGACGTCGCCGTCACCGACGCGGGCTTCAGGAAGCAGCTCGGCAGCTTCTCTTCCGACGACGGCATCGTCGCTTCGACGCCCGAGGGTCTGGCCAGGCTCAGGCCGGTCAAGGCCGACGGCACGGTGAGCTTCGGCGGCCAGACGCATCCGGCCGACGGCAACGCCGGCGTCATCGTCACGACTCGGGAGCTGGCCAGGGAGTTCTCGCACGACGCCGGCATCGAGGTGGAACTGCTGGGTTTCGGCACGGCGCGGGTGGAGAAGGGCTACATGCCGCTGGCGACGGTACCCGCCGCCAATGCCGCGCTGGCCGCCGCGGGGCTGGAATTCAAGGACGTGGATGCGGTCAAGAGCCATAACCCGTTCGCGGTCAATGATCTGGTGCTCGCGCGCGAGACCGGCTTTCCGCTGGAGCGGATGAACAACTACGGCTGCTCGCTGATCTGGGGGCATCCGCAGGCGCCCACCGGGGTTCGCTCGACCATCGAACTGATCGAGGAGCTCGCCCTGAAGGGCGGCGGCACCGGCCTGTTTACCGGCTGCGCGGCGGGCGACTCGGGCATGGCCGTGGTCCTGCGGGTGAGCGACCGCGGGCGCTGATGTCGTCTGAAGGCTAGACTGTTCCAGGAAAAGAATCGGAGAATTTCAGGACAACATATTTCTCGCGTCAACCCACAGGAGGAGATGAAGATGAGCACGATAGAGCCCAGCAAGGCCGCCAGAATCACCCGGAAACTGAACCGCCCATTCACACCATTGCTTGCCGCAGCACTATTGTTCGCCGCCGGCACCGCGCGGGCCGACCTCGTCATCGGCGTCGATCTGCCGCTGACCGGACCTGCCGCGGGTCTGGGCATACCCTGCAAGAACGGCCTGGCCTTCTGGCCGAAGAAGATCGGCGGCGAAAGAGTCAAGCTGATCGTGCTCGACGACGCCGGCGACCCGACCCAGGCCACCACCAATGCCCGCCGCTTCGTCACCGAGGACAAGGTCGATGTGATGGTCGGTTCCGCCGCCACGCCGGCGGCGCTAGCCATGGCCGCGGTCGCCACCGAGAGCCACACCGTGCAACTCGCGGCGTCCCCGGTGGAACTGCCGCCGGGCAAGGACGCCTGGACCTTCCGCCTGCCGCAATCGGTCACCTTGATGGCGACGGGGATCGTCGACCAGATGAAGAAGACCGGGATAAAAAGCTACGCCTTCATCGGTTACTCCGACGCCTACGGCGAGAGCTGGCTCAAGGACATGAGCCGTCTGGCCGATGCCGCCGGCATCAAGCTGACCACGGCGGAGCGCTTCAACCGGGCCGACACCAGCGTCACGGCCCAGGCGATCAAGGCGATCGCCTCCAAGCCCGACGCCATCCTGGTGGTCGCCTCGGGCAGCGGCGCCGCCATGCCCGAGATGACCCTGATCGAGCACGGTTACAAGGGCCAGATCTATCAGACCCACAGCGCGGCCTCGCGCGACCTGATCCGCATCGGCGGCAAGAGCGTCGAGGGCACCCTGGTCGTGGCCGGGCTGGCGGTGATGCCCGAGGGCCTGCCGGACAGCAATCCGTCCAAGAAGCTGGCGGTGGACTTCGTCAACAAGTACGAAAAGGTCTATGGCGCCGGCTCGCGCAACCAGTTCGCCGCCCACATCTACGACGCGCAACTGATCCTGCAGCACGTGGTACCGATCGCCCTCAAGAAGGGCAAGCCGGGCACCCCGGCATTCCGCGCCGCGCTGAAGGAGGCGCTGGAACATTCAGGCGGCATCGTCGCCACCCAGGGCGTTTTCCACTACTCGCCGACCGACCACTTCGGCCTGGACGCGAACTCGCGCATGATGCTGACGGTCAGCAAGGGCGACTGGAAGGTCGTGACCCCGTGAGCCGTGATCCGGTGCGACAATAAGGCAGCTCAGCTGCGCCCCGATCAACATCGAGAGGCTTCCATGCCGGCTCCCTATCGTGCCGCCCGCCTGGGCGGCACCCTGACTCCGCGGATCGTCGCCGATGACGAAGGCGATCTGATCATCAGCTCGCCGGAGGATCTGGGCGACTACCCGGCGCGGCTCACCGACCGGCTCGAACACTGGGCCGAGGTCTGTCCGGAGCGCACGCTCGCGGCCAAGCGCGACGAATCGGGCGCGTGGCGCCGCCTCAACTACCGCGACGCGCTCGGGCAGGCGCGCGCCATCGCCGAGGCGCTCAGCAATCGCGGCCTGTCTGCCGAGCGGCCGGTGATGGTCGTGTCGGGCAATGATCTGGAACATCTGGCGCTGATGCTGGGCGCGATGTGGGCGGGCGTGCCCTACGCACCGGTCTCTCCCGCCTATTCGTTGGTCTCCGAGGACTTCGCCAAGCTCAGGCATATCTTCGGCGTGCTGACGCCGGGCCTGGTCTTCGCCAGCGACGGCGATGCCTACCGCAGAGCCCTGGGCGCCGTGGTGCCCGAAGGGGTCGAGATCGCTCTGGCCAAGGGCGGGCTGGGCGGCCGATCGTTCACGCCGTTTTCCGATCTGTGCGCCACCCCCGCCAGCGCCATCGCCGATCGGGCGCACGCGGCAACGGGGCCGGACAGCATCGCGAAGTTGCTCTTCACCTCGGGTTCGACCAAACAGCCCAAGGGCGTCATCAACACCCAGCGCATGCTCTGCAGCAACCAGCAGATGATCCTGCAGAGCATGCCCTTCCTCGGGGATGAACCGCCGGTTCTGGTCGACTGGCTGCCCTGGAATCACACCTTCGGCGGCAACCACAATCTCGGCATCGTCCTCTACAACGGCGGCAGCCTATATATCGACGCGGGCAAGCCGACGCCGCAACTGATCGGCGAGACCCTGCGCAATCTGCGCGAGATCTCCCCGACCGTCTATTTCAACGTGCCGATGGGTTTCGAGAAGATCGCCGCCGCCCTCGAGACCGACCGGCAATTGCAGCAGGCGCTGCTCGCCCGGGTCAGGGCCTTCATGTTCGCCGGCGCCGGCTTGTCCCAGGCCGTCTGGGACCAGCTGGAGCAGATCGCGGCACGGGTCTGCGGCGAGCGCATCCGGATGCTGACCAGTCTGGGCATGACCGAGACCGCTCCCTTCGCCCTGTTCCCCGGCGGCGCGGCCTCGCGCCCCGCGGTGGTGGGCCTGCCCGCTCCGGGCCTGACGGTGAAGCTGGCGTTCGACGGCAACAAGCGGGAGGTACGCTATCGCGGCCCCTCGGTGACGCCGGGATACTGGCGAGCCGACGAACAGACGCGGGAATCCTTCGACGATGACGGCTTCTTCTGCAGCGGCGACGCCCTGAAGTTCGTCGCCGACGAGCAGCCCGGACTCGGGCTGCTGTTCGACGGACGGATCGCGGAGGACTTCAAGCTTTCTTCCGGCACCTTCGTTTCGGTGGGGCCGTTGCGCGCGAGGGTGATCGCAGAGGGCGCGCCCTATGTCCAGGACGTCGTCGCCACCGCGCCGAACCGGGACGACCTCGGCATCCTGATCTTTCCCTATCCCGATGCCTGCCGCGAGCTGGCTGGCGCCGGCAGCCAGGATCCCTGGACCGAAGTGCTGGCTGCAGCCGCGGTCAGGGAATTCTTCCAGCAACTGGTCGACCGCCTCTACCATTCCGGCAGCGGCAGCGCCAACCGCGTCGTCAGGGCCTTGATCCTAGCCGAGCCGGCGTCGATCGACAAGGGCGAGCTCACCGACAAGGGCTCGATCAACCAGCGCGCCGTCCTCACCCATCGCGCCGCGCTGGTGCAGGCGCTGTACGAAGGGCAAGGCGCCGAACCGATCTTTCCGCGGGCTTGAGCCGAAAAAAAAGCCCGCAGCTTTTGCGGGCTTAAATCCAGTTCCAAGGAGGAGGTTCTGGAGGAGACGAAGCGAATGATATCGCCGATGTTGCGCTGCAGCAAGCAATATTATCTATAGCTGCGATTTAGTAAAACTATCTTATTGGCTGCCGGCGTCGGATGATATCGTTCGGTATTGTTCCCGGCGCATCCCGCTATTCATTAGTTTTTTCAGGGACGATCACGCGCATGATCGAATTTGTCCGCTCTATCGAGGGCCGATGGTTGTATGCCGGCTTGCCCTGGCCATTGCGCGCCGGCTCACCCGATCCAGCCCGGTTTTAAACACCCTAACCAGCTTTGCGGCAAGACCCACCCAGCTTGCGCTACCGCTGTTGGCGCTGCAGGCCGTATGGCAATCGGCACCCGACGATCTGTTTCTGATCGGGGCGGTGCGTCATCTGACTGCGCTCGCGTTGATTGGTGCGCTCACCTGGCTGGCGCTGCGCTGCGTCGCCGCCGCGGTCGAGGCAACGGCCCTGCTGAGCCCGGTGGATAGGGCGGACAATCTACACGCTCGCCGCATTCAAACGCAGTTCCGCGTTTTGGCGAACAGTCTGCATTTCTTGATCGTGCTGATCGGCGCGGCCTCAGCGCTGATGACCTTCCCGGGCGTGCACCAGATCGGCATCAGCCTGCTGGCGTCAGCCGGCGTCGCCGGTCTGGTCCTCGGCTTCGCGGCCAAACCGGTGCTCGGCAACCTGCTCGCGGGCCTGCAAATTGCGCTGACGCAGCCGATCAGGCTCGACGACGTCGTGATCGTGCAGGGCGAATGGGGGCGCATCGAGGAGATCACCGGCGCTTTCGTGGTGGTGCGGGTATGGGACGAACGCAGGCTGGTGGTTCCGCTGCAGTGGTTCATCGAGAATCCGTTCCAGAACTGGACGCGGACGTCGAGCGAAATAATCGGCTCGGTCTTTCTCTGGCTTGACTACCGCATGCCGCTGGCACCGCTGCGCACGGAAGTCGAGCGCATCTGCGCCAATGCACCGGAGTGGGATCAGCGCATTTGCGCGACCCAGGTCACCGATGCCAACGAGCGTTCGATGCAGGTGCGCGTGCTGGTGAGTGCCGCCGACTCTTCTTTGTGCTGGGATTTGCGCTGCAGGATGCGTGAGGAATTGATCGCCTTCATCCAGCGCGAATATCCGCAGCATCTACCGCAGTTGCGCATCGAGACGGGCACACACGCATTCGCTGCGGGCGAGTCCAAGACCGGTTAACGCCGGCTGATTCGCGGTTTCCAATTGCGGTGACAGACAAGGGCACGACGGATTACAATGTTTGCGTGATCGAGGAAACCGTAAGCCTCACCCATCATTTTCTGATCGCCATGCCGGCCATGGCGGACCCGAGCTTTTCCCGGTCCTTGACCTACATCTGCGAACACAACGAACAGGGCGCGCTCGGCGTGATCGTCAATCGGCCGAGCGACATGGCCCTGGCGACCCTGCTGGAGCGCGTCGATATTTCTCTCGCCGCCGGCCCTGCCGCCGAGCTGGGTGCCATGCCGGTCTATTTCGGCGGACCGGTGCAGACCGACCGCGGCTTCGTGCTGCATCGCCCGCTGGGCCGCTGGCAGTCGACCCTGGAAGTCAAGGACGGGATCGGGCTGACCAGTTCGCGCGACATCCTCCAGGAGATGGGCTCGACCGGCACGCCGTCCGACGTCCTGGTCACCCTGGGCTACGCCGGATGGTCGGCGGGCCAGCTCGAATGGGAATTGGCGCAGAACGCCTGGCTCACCGTCGCCGCCGATTCGCAGATCCTCTTCGGCATGCCGGCCGAGGAACGCCTGGCGGCGGCGATGCAACTGCTCGGCATCGATTTCGCCAATCTCTCCGAAGTGGCCGGGCATGCCTGAGGCCGGCACGGTGCTGGCCTTCGATTTCGGCGTCAAGCGCATCGGCGTCGCCGTCGGCGAAACCCTGCTCGGCCGGGCGCGGGCGCTGGCCACCATCGCCGCCGAAGACAACGACACGCGCTTCGGCGAGATCGCCAGGCTGATCGGGCAGTGGCAGCCGCAGATACTGGTGCTCGGCCTGCCTCTGGCCGAAGACGGCGGCGAGCACGAGCTGACGGCGCGCGCCCGGCGCTTCGCCCACCAGCTCGAAGGACGCTTCCGTCTGCCGGTGATTCTGGTCGACGAGCGCTACTCCTCGCGCGAGGCCGACGCCCGGCTCGCCGCGACCGGCCTGCCCTGGCAGGAACGCAAGCGCGAGCTCGACGCCGCAGCCGCGCAGATCATCCTGCAGGATTATTTCGATGCCCGAGTCGATGACAAAGCCCGCACTGCCTGAAGCCGAAGCGCTGCTGACGCAGCTCATCGGGGCGATGCGACCGCAGGCCGGTCCCGGCATGGCGCTGGTGGGTATCCACACCGGCGGCGTCTGGCTCGCCGAGCGCCTGCACGCGGCGCTCGGGCTGGCGATCCCGCTCTCCAGCATCGACGTCTCCTTTTATCGCGACGATTATTCCAGCCGCAAGCTGCACCCGGGCACCCGTGCCTCGTCGCTCAACTTCGACGTCGACGGCGCGCACATCGTCATCGTTGACGACGTGCTCTACACCGGCCGCACCATCCGCGCCGCGATGAACGAACTGTTCGACTACGGCCGGCCGGGGCGCATCGACCTCGCCGTTCTGGTCGATCGCGGCGGCCGGGAGCTGCCGATTTGCGCCCGTTATTGTGCCCAGACCCTGGCCGAGCCCTTGCCGGCGACGCAGGAGCTGGTCCTGACCCGGGCCGCCGACGGCGCCCTCAGCCTCACCCTCAAGGAAAGGCGAAATGCGTAATCCCCAGTTGAACAGCCGCGGCGAATTGCAGCATCTCTTGACCACCGAGGGGCTGCCGCGGGCCACCCTCACCGCGATTCTCGATGCCGCCGCGCCCTTCACCGAGGTCGCCGAGCGCGAAGTGAAGAAGCTGCCACTGCTGCGCGGCAAGAGCGTCTTCAACCTGTTCTTCGAAAATTCGACGCGCACCCGGACCACCTTCGAGATCGCCGCCAAGCGCCTGTCCGCCGACGTCATCAACCTCAACATCAACACCTCCAGCGCCGCCAAGGGAGAGTCGCTGCTCGACACCGTCGACAATCTCGCGGCGATGCAGGCCGACATGTTCGTGGTGCGCCACGCCTCCAGCGGTGCGCCGCATCTGATCGCCGAACACCTGGCCAACACCGGCAAGGACCACATCCGCGTGATCAACGCCGGTGACGGCCGCCACGCGCACCCGACCCAGGGCCTGCTCGACATGTACACGATCCGCCATTACAAGCGGGATTTCACCGGACTCATCGTGGCGATCGTCGGCGACGTTCTGCACTCGCGCGTGGCGCGCTCCCAGATCCACGCCCTGACCACGCTGGGCGTGCCCGAGGTGCGCGTGGTCGCGCCCAAGACCCTGCTGCCCGCCAGTGTCGAGCGGCTGGGCGTGCGCGTCTGCCACGACATCCGCGAGGGCCTGCGCGGCGCTGACGTGGTGATGATGCTGCGGCTGCAGAACGAGCGGATGCAGGGCGCGCTGCTGCCCAGCCCGCAGGAATACTTCAAGTCCTACGGCCTGACGCCGGAGCGGCTGGCGTTGGCCAAGCCCGACGCCATCGTCATGCATCCGGGACCGATGAACCGCGGCGTCGAGATCGACTCGGCGGTGGCCGACGGCCCGCACGCCGTGATCTTGCCCCAGGTGACCTTCGGCATCGCCGTGCGCATGGCGGTGATGAGCATGCTGGGGGGGGCGTGATGAAAATCCAGATCAGGAACGGCCGCGTCATCGACCCGGTCAGGGGCATCGACCGCGTCACCGACCTGTTCATCGCCCGCGGCGTGATCGCCGGCATCGACCGCGCGCCCCAGGGTTTCGAGACCAGCGGCACGCTCGACGCCAGCGGCTGCATCGTTTGTCCCGGCCTGGTAGACCTGTCGGCGAGATTGCGCGAACCCGGTTACGAGTACCGGGCGACGCTGGAGTCGGAGATGGCCGCGGCGGCGGCGGGCGGCATCACCAGCCTCGCCTGCCCGCCCGACACCGATCCGCCGCTGGACGAACCTGGACTGGTGGAGATGCTGCGGCACCGCGCGCGCCTGCCCGCCTTCGGCCACGTCTATCCGATCGGGGCGCTGACCCTGAAGCTGGCCGGCGAGCGCCTGACCGAGATGGCGGAACTGGCCGAGGCCGGCTGCGTCGCCTTCGGCCAGGCCAACACCGCGATCATCGACACCCAGGTACTGCAGCGCGCGCTGCAGTACGCCTCGACCTTCGGCTTCCCCGTCTGGCTGCAGGCGCAGGACCCCTTCCTGGCGCGAGCGGGCGTCGCCCACGACGGCGAAGTGGCGGCGCGCTTGGGCCTCGCCGGCATTCCGGTCGCGGCCGAGACCATCGCGCTGGCGACCATCCTCCAGCTCGCCCGGGAGACCGGCGCCCAGGTCCATCTGACCCGCATCTCCAGCGCCGCGGGGCTGGAGATGATCGCCGCGGCCAGGCGTTCCGGGATTCTTGCTAGCTGCGACGTCGCCATTCACCACTTACACTTGTGCGACCACGACATCGCTTATTTCAACCCGCACGCCCGGCTCGATCCGCCGCTGCGCGGCGAGGCCGATCGCGATGCGCTGCGCCGCGGGCTCGCGGACGGCACGATCAACGCGGTCTGCTCGGACCACACGCCGGTGGACGACGACGCCAAGCAGGTGCCCTTCGACCAGGCCGAGCCCGGCGCCACCGGCCTCGAACTGCTGCTGCCGCTGACGCTGAAGTGGGCGGCCGAGATGGGGTTGCCGCTGGCCCTGGCGCTCGCCCGGATCACCTCGGACCCGGCCAGGATCCTCGGCATCGCGGCCGGCAGCCTGGCCGTCGGCGCGGCGGCGGACGTCTGCATCTTCGACCCCGAGGCCAGCTTCAAGGTCAGCCGCGAGACCCTGAAGAGCCAGGGCAAGAACACGCCCTTCCTGGGCCTGGAGCTGCCCGGACGGGTCCGGGCGACGCTGATCGACGGCCACCTCGCCTACGACGGTTCCTGGAACTGAACACCGCCGCTACGGACGGCTCCGGCTCAAGCGGTCAGGCGGGCGCGGGCGGTGGCAGCGTCCATGCCGCTGATGCGCACCCGCTTCTGGCGCGAAGCCGCGCCGCCGACCAGTTCGACGCGGCGCTTCGCCACGGCTAGACGGTCGGCGAGATAGGCGATCAAACAATCGTTGGCGCGGCCGTCCACCGGCGGTGCCGCCAGGCGGATTTTCAGCGCCTCGCCGTGCATGCCCGCCACCTCGGTCTGCTTCGCGCCCGGCTGGATGTGCAACTTGAGCAGCACGTCGTCGCCGTCGGCCCGCAGCCAGTCGCTCATCCCGGAAAGAGCGGGAACAAGAGCCGCTGCGCCGAGGCGAGCACGGAGAGCAGGAGTTGCAAGATCAAGAGCAGCACCAGCGGCGACAGGTCGAGCCCGCCGATCGGCGGGATCACCCGCTGCAGGGGGCGCAGAAAGGGCCGGGAGATGGCGTCGAACACCGGGGCCAGCGGCGCGTAGGGATTGATCCAGGACAACAGCGCGCTGACGATCACCGCCGCGATGAGCAGATAGAGCGCCAGGTGCGCGGTCGCGAGCAGCGCCAAGAGGGCCAGCCGGAGCAGCGCCGAAGGCGTGACGGCGGCGGCCGGAATGAACAGGCCATAGACCAGGCCGTGGAACATCGCCTGCGCGAGCCAAGCCAGGAACAGCGTGGCTAGATCGAGGCCGAAGACGCTCGGGATCAGGCGCCGCGCCGGCACCACCGCCCAGTCGGTGACGGCGACGATGAACCGGCCGAGCGGGTTACGGAACGAGGCGCGGCTCCACTGCAGGACGAAGCGCGCGAGCAGCGCCAGGGTGAAGAAGCTGAACAGCCAGTCGATGATCTGGTAGAGCAGTTGGGCGAGCATCAGGGTGCGTCCTCAATTGGGCGACGTGTGCGAACGAGTCAGTCCTTGCCCATCAGCTCGCCGAGCTCCCGGCCGCGGGCGTCGGCAGCGGCGACGCCGCGCTGGATCCCGGCGGCGACGCCGTCCCGGGCGAACGACAGCAGCGCCGCCTCGGTCGTGCCGCCCTGCGAGGTGACCCGCTCGCGCAGCAGCGCGACAGATTCCGGACTCTGCTCGGCCAGGCGCGCCGCGCCGACGAAGGTCTCGATCGCCAGGACGCGCGCGGCATCGTCATCGAAGCCCAGGGCCTCCGCCGCCAGCTGCAGCGCCTCGATGAAGTAGAAGACGTAGGCCGGGCCGCTGCCGGAAACGGCGGTGACCGCATCCATCTGCGCCTCGTCCTCTATCCACAGGGCGGAACCGACGGCGCGCAGGATCTTCTCGGCCATGTCGCGGCCTTCGCGTCCGACCGACGGATCGGCGTACAGGCCGGTCATGCCCTCGCCGATCAGCGCCGCCATGTTGGGCATGGCTCGCACCAGCAGACGGTAGCCGCCCAACCAGCGACCGATATCGGTCAGGCGCAGGCCGGCGGCGATGCTGACCACCAGCTGGCCGGTGAGCTTGCCGGCCAGCGGCGCCAGTGCCTCCCGCATCTGCTGCGGCTTGACCGCCAGCACCAGCACCTCGCAATTGAGCGCCGCCGCATCCACCGCTTCGCAGCAGCGCACGTGGAAGGTCCCGGCCAGGCGCTCGCGGTTTTCCGTCAGCGGCTCGATCACCTGGATGCCGGCGGCCGAGAAGCCCTGCTTGCGCAGGCCGCCGATCAGGGCGTTGGCCATGTTGCCGCCGCCGAGAAACGTGATCTTCATAGTGTCCCCCTATTGGTTCTTGCCCCGAAAATCGCCGTGCCGACCCGAACGATGGTCGCGCCTTCGGCGATAGCAGCTTCCAGATCGTGCGACATGCCCATCGACAGTGTATCCAACGCCATGCCTTCGCCATTCAATCGCTGCAGCAGTTGGCGCAGCAGCGCATAGCGCCGGCGCAACAGCGCTTCGTCGCCTTCCGCCTCGGGGATGGTCATCAGGCCGCGCAGCCTGAGCCCGGGCAGCACGGCCACGGCACGCGCCAGCGTCTGAACCTGTGCCGGCGCGACGCCGCTCTTCGCCGCCTCGCCGCTGACATTGACCTGCAGGCACACCTGCAGCGGCGGCATTCCGGCGGGACGCTGGGCGGACAATCGCGCCGCGATCTTCTCACGCTCGATCGCGTGCACCCAGTCGAAGCGCTCGGCGACCGCCCGGGTCTTGTTGCTCTGCAGCGGGCCGATGAAGTGCCATTCGAGATCGAGGTCGGCGAGTTCGGCGATCTTCGCCGAGCTCTCCTGCAGATAGTTCTCACCGAAGGCGCGCTGGCCGCAGGCGGCCGCCTCGCGCACCCGGGCCGCCGGCCAGGCCTTGGAGACCGCCAGCAGGCGGACCGATTCCGGGGCGCGCCCGGCGGCTCTCGCGGCCGCCGAAATCCGCGCGTTCACGGCTTGCAAGTTGGCGGAAATATTGGTCATAATGCCCCGAAACCTCGGCCGCAGTATAGCATCGGCCGCTTGCGCCATCTCCGGGAAAACCGTCACATGGACATCACCGAACTGCTCGCCTTCGCCGTCAAGAACAAGGCCTCCGACCTGCACCTGTCTTCCGGCTTGCCGCCGATGATCCGCGTCCATGGCGACGTGCGCCGGATCAACCTGCCGGCGATGGAGCACAAGGACGTGCACGCCATGGCCTACGACATCATGAACGACAGCCAGCGCAAGCTCTACGAGGAAAACCTGGAGATCGACTTCTCCTTCGAGGTGCCCAATCTGGCGCGCTTTCGCGTCAATGCCTTCGTCCAGCAGCGCGGCGCGGGCGCGGTGTTCCGCACCATCCCGTCGAAGGTGCTGTCGCTGACGGAGCTGAACTGCCCGAAGATCTTCGGCGAGATCGCCGAGACCCCGCGCGGCATCGTGCTGGTGACCGGTCCCACCGGCTCGGGAAAATCGACCACGCTGGCGGCGATGGTCGATTACATCAACGACAAGGACTACGGCCACATCCTCACCGTCGAGGATCCGATCGAATTCGTCCATCAATCGAAGAAATGCCTGATCAACCAGCGCGAGGTCGGCCCGCACACGCTGTCCTTCGCCAACGCCCTGCGCTCGGCGCTGCGCGAGGACCCGGACGTGATCCTGGTCGGCGAAATGCGCGACCTGGAGACCATCCGCCTGGCGCTCACCGCAGCCGAGACCGGCCATCTGGTATTCGGTACGCTGCATACTTCCTCGGCGGCGAAGACCATCGACCGGATCATCGACGTCTTTCCCGCGGCGGAGAAGGAGATGGTGCGCTCGATGCTGTCCGAATCGCTGCGCGCGGTGATCTCGCAGACGCTGCTGAAGACCAAGGACGGCTCCGGCCGCGTCGCGGCGCACGAGATCATGATCGGCACGCCGGCGATCCGCAACCTGATCCGCGAGGCCAAGATCGCCCAGATGTATTCCGCGATCCAGACCGGACAGAACGTCGGGATGCAGACCCTGGACCAGAACCTCAGCGATCTGGTCCGGCGCAACGTGGTCTCGAGCGCCGAGGCGCGCACCAAGGCGGCCAACAAGGACGCCTTCGCCGGGGGATAGCTCATGGAACGCGAAGAAGGCTTGAAGTTCATGAACCAGCTGCTGGCCATGATGGTCGGCAAGAAGGGCTCGGACTTGTTCATCACCGCCGGTTTCCCGCCGGCGATCAAGGTCGATGGCAAGGTGACGCCGGCGACGACCCAGGTGCTGACGCCGCAGCACACCGTGGAACTGGTGCGCGCCATCATGAACGACCGCCAGGCCGCCGAGTTCGAGGTGAGCAAGGAGTGCAACTTCGCCATCCATCCCAACGGCATCGGCCGCTTCCGCGTCAATGCCTTCATCCAGCAGGGGCGCGCCGGCCTGGTGCTGCGTACCATCAACACCAAGATCCCGACCCTGGACGAGCTGATCCTGCCCGCGGTGCTGAAGGACGTGACCATGGCCAAGCGCGGTCTGGTGCTGTTCGTCGGCGGCACCGGCTCGGGCAAATCGACCTCGCTCGCCGCGATGATCGGCTACCGCAACGAGAACAGCTACGGCCACATCATCACCATCGAGGATCCGGTCGAATACGTGCACGAGCACAAGAACTGCATCATCACCCAGCGCGAGGTCGGGGTGGACACCGACTCCTGGGAGACGGCGCTGAAGAACACCCTGCGCCAAGCGCCCGACGTCATCCTGATCGGCGAGATCCGCGACCGCGAAACGATGGAGCACGCCATCGCCTTCGCCGAGACCGGCCACCTGTGCATGGGCACGCTGCACGCCAACAGCACCAACCAGGCGCTCGACCGGATCATCAATTTCTTCCCCGAGGAGCGCCGCCAGCAGCTGCTGATGGATCTCTCGCTGAACCTGCGCGGGCTGGTGTCGCAGCGCCTGATCCCGCTCAAGGACGGGCGCGGCCGCGCCGCGGCGGTGGAGGTCCTGCTCAACTCGCCGCTGATCTCCGACCTGATCTTCAAGGGCGACGTGCACGAGATCAAGGAGGTCATGAAGAAGTCGCGCGAGCTCGGCATGCAGACCTTCGACCAGGCCCTGTTCGAGCTTTACGAGGGCGACCGGATCAGCTACGAAGACGCGCTCAGGAACGCCGACTCGGTCAATGACCTGCGCCTGGAAATCAAGCTGCGCGGCAAGGACTCGAAAGGCCGAGATCTCGGGGCCAGCATCGGGCACCTGGATATCGTTTAGCCAGCGCTATTCCTTGGCAGCCATCGCGGAACCATCGGGTTCATTTCTTCGATGGTCAGAAAGGCGGGAGCGTACGAACAAGGGGCAAGCCCCTTGTAAATCCCCGGAACCGTAGCCCGCTCGCGTGAGCTTAGTCCTTGTTCCGGTTGCCGCCGGCGACCATCGGGAACAGGTACAGGCGGCACTCCAGGGGGCCGTTGTAGAGCGGGATGCGCCGCTTGGCCTGGAGGCGGATCAGCTTGGGCAGCGCCTGGTCGCCGGAAAAAAACCAGCATTGCCAGCCGGCGAAATTGCGTTTCAGCGCGTCGCCCAGGCGCGGATAGAAGGCGGCGAGTTCTTCGACCTCGCCCAAGCGCTCGCCATAGGGCGGATTGGCGATCAGCACGCCGGCATTCACTCCGGCCGGCGCAGGAAGCTCCAGGATGTCGCGCTGATTCACCTCGACCAGGGCATCGAGGCCGGCGTGAGCGAGGTTCTGGCGGGCGCGCGCCACGGCATCGGCCGAGACGTCCGATCCCCAGATCGACAGGGTCTTCGGCGCCGTTTCGCGTCGTGCCGCGGCGGCCCGGCACAGCCCGTCCCACAGCGCCGCGTCGAAATTCCTCAGGCGCTCGAAGCCGAACAGGCCCGGCTCGCGCGACAGGCCCGGCGCATCGCCCAGGCTCATTTGCGCCGCCTCGATCAGGAAGGTGCCGCTGCCGCACATCGGATCGACCAGCGGCGTGCCCGGCTGCCAGCCGATCAGGCGCAGGATGCCGGCGGCGAGATTCTCCTTGACCGGCGCCTCGACCTTGGCGATCTTGTGGCCGCGGGCCCACAGGGGTTCGCCCGAGGTGTCGAGATAGAGCGTCGCGGTGTCGGCGGTGAGGAACAGGTGGGGGCGCACCTCGGGCCGCGCGGTATCGACGTTCGGCCGGATGCCGCAGGCGTCGCGGAAGCGGTCGCAGACCGCGTCCTTGACCCGCAGGGTGATGAACTCCAGGCTCTTCAGCGGCGACTTGATCGCCGTGACATAGACGCGCAGGCGGCGCTCGACCGCGAACAGCGCCGGCCAGTCCACGCCGCGGGCGAGGCGAAAGACGTCTTCCTCGCTCTTGTAAGGACCGCGCGCGACGCGCCAGAGCACGCGGCTGGCGATGCGCGACTCGAGATTCACCCGGTAACAGGTCTCCCAACTGCCGGAAAACTGCGCCCCGCCCGGCACCCCGCGGACATCGGTGGCGCCGCAGGCGGCGAGATCCTCGGCCAGCAGCGGCTCCAGTCCGCGCGGACAGGGGGCGAAGAAGTGTTCGCTCATGGGCATCAGAACGGCTTGAGCACGACCAGCAGCACCACGGCGATCAGCACCAGCACCGGAATCTCGTTGAAGTAGCGGAACCAGACGTGGCTCCTGGCGTTGCGGCCCGCGGCGAAGCGCGAGAGCAGGCGGCCGCAATACAGATGGTAGCCGACCAGCAGCGCCACCAACGCGGTCTTGAGGTGCAGCCAGGCGCCCGAGAAGCCGTAGCCGAACCACAACCACAGGCCGAGGACGATGGCGAGCAGGCCGATCGGGGTGACGAAGCGGTAGAGCTTGCCCGCCATCAGCAGCAGGCGCTCGCGCTCGGCGACGCTCTCTTCCGGCACCATCGCCAGATTGACGAAGATGCGCGGCAGGTAGAACAGGCCGGCGAACCAGCTGATGACGAAGATCAGGTGAAAGGACTTCAACCAGAGCACTTCAGGACTCCTTGCGGATGGCGGCCAGACCGGCCGCGACGGTGGGATGTGACAGGCGCAGGCCCAATTCGCGCTTCAATCGCTGGTTGTCGAGCCGGCGCGATTCGCGCATGAACGATAGCACAGCCGGCGCCAGGACCCGTTCGGCCTCGGCGCGACCGACCCGGCGCGGGCGCGGCAGAGCGAAGGTGTCGGCGACGGCGTCGAACCACTCGGCCATGCGCAGGGCGGTGTCGTCGCTGGCGTGGTAGGCCCGGTTCGGGCGACCCCGGCGCAGTGCCGCCAAGCTGGCGCGGGCGAGGTCGTCGCCGTGGATGTGGTTGGTGAACACGTCGTCGGCGGCGGCTAGCACCGGGTCATTGCGGCGGATGCGTTCGAGCGGCAGCCGATCGGCGGCGTAGATTCCGGGCGCGCGCAGGATGGAGACGCGCGGCGCCCCCCGCTCCCGGCCCCAGCGCCGCAACTGCGCCTCGGCATCGACGCGCCGCTTGGCCCGCGCCGTTTGCGGCCGGGGCCTCCTCGTCTCGTCGACCACGGCGCCGCCGCAGTCGCCGTAGATGCCGCTGGTGCTGATGTAGACCAGGCGCCGTGGTAGAATTTTTCCGCGTCGCAATGCGGCGATCAGCCGCTTGGTTCGCGGATCGCTGCAGGTTTCAGACTCAGGCGGCGGCGCGAAGTGCAGGACCAGATCGGCCAGGCCGGAGAGCCGCGCGAGCGTCGCCGGGCGGTCCAGATCACCGCGGATCGCGGTGACGCCGAATCGGGCGAGTTCTGCCGTCAGCGCCGCGTCCGGCGCGCGCACCAGGGCGTAGAGGCGATAGCGCCCGACGAGCAGCGGCAGGCTGCGGCGCGCCACGTCGCCGCAGCCGATGATCAACAATCTTTGCATGCCCCGATTATCTCATGGCCTTTCAGATCACCATCCAGCCCAGCGGCCACACCTGCAGCGCCGAGGCCGGCACCTCCATCCTGCGCGCCGTCCTCGACGCCGGCCTGATGCTGCCCTACGGCTGCCGCAACGGCGCCTGCGGGGCCTGCAAGGGCAAGCTGATCTCGGGCAGCGTGGACTACGGCGTCGTCGAGCCCAGCGCCTTGAGCGAGCAGGACCGGGCCGAGGGCATGGCGCTGTTCTGCTGCGCCATCCCCTTGTCCGACATCGTCATCGAGTCGCGCGAGCTCCAGGCGGACAGCGACATCCCGGTCAGGACGATGCCGGCGAGGGTGCAGAAGATGGCGCGCTTGGCGTCCGACGTGATGGCGCTGTCGCTGAAACTGCCGGCCAACGAGCGCCTGCTGTTTCTCGCCGGCCAGTACATCGAGATCCTGCTGAAGGACGGCCGCCGCCGCGCCTTCTCCCTGGCCAACGCGCCGCACGACGACGAACTGCTGCAGATCCACGTCAGGCAGGTTCCGGGCGGCTTGTTCACCGGACAGGTCTTCGGCACCATGAAGGAGCGCGACATCCTGCGCTTCGAGGGGCCGCACGGCGACTTCTACCTGCGCGAAGGCTCGGACAAGCCGGTCATCCTGCTCGCCGGCGGCACCGGTTTCGCGCCGATCAAGAGCATCGTCGAGCACGTTCTGCACCAGCGGATGGCGCGGTCGATGACGCTCTACTGGGGCGCGCGCGCGCCCGCCGGCCTGTATCTGCCCGAACTGCCGCGGCACTGGGCGGCGGAGCACGAGAACTTCCGCTACGTGCCGGTGGTGGAGGTGCCGGACGACGGCTGGCGGGGACGCTGCGGCCTGGTGCACCAGGCGGTGCTGGAGGATTTCCCCGATCTCTCCGATCACCAGGTCTATGCCTGCGGGGCGCCAGCGATGATAGACGCCGCGAGGCGGGATTTTGTCGCCCGCGGCCTGCCCGAGGAAGAGTTCTTCGCCGACGCCTTCAGCTTCGCCCCCGACAGCCGCGGCCCCGCGGGATCCTGAGCGGGGATGTTCGAATTGTCCAAGCAATTGTCGCATTCGTCCATTTTCAAGCCGGTCCCGCCCGACTATGCTTTGATCTCGAATATTGACATATGAAGGGGCTGGTCATGCGAGTTCAAGTCGCCATCATCGGGGCGGGGCCGTCGGGGCTGTTGCTGGGCCAGTTGCTGGCCCGCGCCGGCATCGAAGCGATCGTGATCGAACAGCGTAGTCAGGATTACGTCCTGGGGCGGATCCGCGCCGGGGTGCTGGAGCAGGTGGCGGTCGACCTGCTGGACGAAGCCGGCGTCGGCGCGCGCATGCACGCAGAAGGCCTGGTGCACCGGGGCTTCGAACTGGGTTTCAACGGCGGCCGCCAGCGCATCGACATGCACGGGCTGACCGGCGGCAAGCAGGTGATGGTGTATGGCCAGACCGAGCTGACCCGTGACCTGATGGACGCGCGCGCCGCCGCCGGCTTGGCGACCGTCTATGAGGCGCAGGACGTCAGCGTCCACGACTTCGACGGCGAGCGGCCGCGCGTCCGCTACCTGAAGGACGGCGTCAGTCACGAAGTCGGCTGCGACTTCATCGCCGGTTGCGACGGCTATCACGGCGTTTGCCGCGCCAGCGTGCCGCAGGATGCTCTGAACATCTACGAGCGCGTCTATCCCTTCGGCTGGCTGGGCCTGCTCTCGGATACGCCGCCGGTGTCGGAGGAGTTGATCTACGCCTCTCACCCGCGCGGCTTCGCGCTGTGCAGCATGCGCAGCCGCAGCCGCAGCCGCTACTACGTGCAGTGCTCGCTCGACGACAAGGTCGAGCAATGGTCCGATCAGATGTTCTGGGACGAGTTGCGCCGCCGTCTCGACCCGGAGGCGGCCGAGTCGCTGGTAACCGGGCCGTCGATCGAGAAGAGCATCGCACCGCTGCGCAGCTTCGTCGCCGAGCCCCTGCGCTTCGGTCGCCTGTTCCTGGCCGGCGACGCGGCCCACATCGTGCCGCCGACCGGCGCCAAGGGTCTCAACCTCGCCGCCTCCGACGTCCGCTATCTGTCGCGCGCCCTGATCGAGTTCTACGCCGGCAGCAACTGCGGCATCGACAGCTATTCCGAGCGCTGTCTGCGGCGGATCTGGAAGGCGGAGCGCTTTTCCTGGTGGATGACCATGCTGCTGCACAGGTTCCCCGGCACCAGCGGTTTCGACCAGAAGGTGCAGGAAGCCGAGCTCGACTACCTGGTGCACTCGACCGCGGCGCAGACCGCGTTGGCCGAGAACTACGTCGGCCTGCCGTTTTAGTGCCCGTTTGGTCCCGGGACGCCGGGACCATTACGGGCACTTATGCCGCGCAGCGGCGCGAGCCGTTTTCTCACCGAAGTGCTACCCGGCGACAACCGAGGGCACTTATGCCGCGCAGCGGCGCTAGTGCCTTCACGGCGGTATTTGTACCGCTACGCAGCCGCCAGGATTGACATACACTTGCATTCCGCAAGCCGCGCCCCCATCTGGCGCCCATGTCCAAAAGGAGTCGACAAGATGATCGCTAAAGCCATCCTCACCGTGCTGTTGCTGGCCTCGGCCGGCTTCGCCAGCTTATCTGCGGCCGCCGCCGATCCGACCATGCACCAGGTCTATGAGGCCGCCCAGGCCGGACGCATGGCCGAAGCCCAGGGCATGATGGATCAGGTGCTGCGCGATCACCCCAACAGCGCCAAGGCGCACTTCGTCGAAGCCGAACTGCTGGCCCAGCAGGGCCGCGTGGCCGGAGCCGCAGCGGAGCTCGCCACCGCCGAGCGCCTGGCGCCCGGACTGCCCTTCGCCAAGCCCCAGGCGGTACAGAATCTCAAGACCCGGATCGCCGGCCCGCAGCGGCTCGCGCCCGCCGGCGTCCGGCCCGCAGCGGCTCCCGGCATTCCCTGGGGGCTGCTGATCGCCGGCCTCGCCCTGATCGCCGCCATCGTCTTCTTCGCCCGCTCGATGGGTAGGCGCAACGCCGGTTACATTCCCGCCGCGAACGGAGCGTACCCCGGGGGACCGGTGCAAGCTTACGGACCCGGCGGCGTCGCGCCGATGGGACCCATTGGACCGGCGGGCGGCGGCATCGGCTCCGGCATCATGGGCGGGCTGGCCACGGGTGCGGCGCTGGGCGCCGGCATGGTCGCCGGCGAGGCGCTGATGCATCACTTCACCGACGGCAACCGGCCCGGCGTCGCGCCATCTGTCGCCGACTCCTGGGATGCGCCGCCCAACGACATGGGCGGCGCCGACTTCGGCGTGTCCGACAGCGGCTCCTGGGACGACGGTTCCGGCGGCGGTGGCGGCGACGACTGGAGCTAGTGCTCGTAACTGTTTCCGGGATAGAGCACCCTGGAAACAGTCCAGGGCACTTGTGCCGCGTTGCGGCGCTGACTCCTACGCAGCGGCCGACGCCCGGCCGATCAGGTGCACCGCGGTGGCCTTGACGCTGGCGATCAGCTCGACGCCGGGCGAGAGTCCCAGTTCCAGATAGGACTGCTTGGAAACGTAGGCGACCAGCGGGAAGCCGGCGTCGAGGCTGATCTTGAACAGCGGACCGGCCGCCGCGACCGCGGTGACCCGGGCTTGGAACTGGTTGCGCACGCTCGAACCGGGATGCAGGGTGCGCGCCAGCGCCACGTCCTCGGGCCGGATGCAGGCCAGTACCGATGCGTTCGGCTCGGCGGCGTCATTGGCCAGGACGTGCAGAGCCTGGTCGCCGATGCCGATCGCGGCCATCCCGTCGGACACCGAGAGCACCTTGCCCTCCAGCACCGTCTCGACCCCGACGAAATTCGCCACCGCTTCACTGACCGGCGCGTTGAAAATCTCTGACGGGGTGCCCGACTGCAGCAGCGCGCCGCCGCTCATCACCGCCATCTTGTCCGCCAGCGCCAGCGCCTCCAGTTGATCGTGGGTCACGTAAATCGACGGCACCCCGGCCCGACCGAGGAAGGTCTTCAATTCGCCGCGCAGCGTGTCGCGGCTGCGCGCGTCCAGCGCCGACAGCGGCTCGTCGAACAGGAACAGGGCGGGCTCCATCGCCAGGGCGCGGGCCAGCGCCACGCGCTGCTGCTCGCCGCCGGAGAGATGCGCCGGCTTGCGCCCGGCCAGGTGTTCCAGGCCGAGGCGTGCCAGCAAGGCACCCAGGGGCTCGGCGTCTTTGCGACGGGGGGAGAAGCGCAGCCCGAAGCCGACGTTCTGGGCGACGGTCAGGTGCGGGAACAGCGCGTAGTCCTGGAACATGAAGGCGATGCGGCGTGCCTCGGGCGGCGCATCGGTGAGATCGCGGCCGCCGATCATGATGCGCCCCGAGGCCGGGCGATAGAAGCCGGCCAGGGTCTCCAGGAGCAGCGATTTGCCGGCACCGCTGGTGCCGAGGATGACGAAGGTCTCGCCGGCGGCGAGCGAGAACGAGATGTCCCGCAGCGCGAAGGCGCCGACTCGCAGCGAAAGTCCCTCTACCGCCACCGCCGGCGCGCTCACTGGCACATTCACCCGCGCCGCTCCTCGGCGTCGCGGCGGGGTGCGAACAGGGCGCGGAAGAGCACGAACAACGACAGGGAGACGGCCAGGAACAGGGCCGCCATCGCCGACGAATCGCCCAGGCCGAATTGCAGGAACAGGTCGTAGATCTTCACCGGCGCGGTCATCGGGTAATAGGTGAGCACGATCACCGAACCGAATTCGCTGATCGAGCGGGCGAAGGTCAGCGTCAGGCCGGTGAGTATGCCGCGCGCGGCCAGCGGCAGCGATACCAGCAGGAACACCGCCCAGCGTCCGGCGCCCAGCGTCCGTGCCACCTTCTCCAGCCTCGAATCCACCGCCTCGAAGCCGACCCGAGCGGCATTCACGGTATAGGGGACGCTGACGTAGAGCATGGCGATGACGATGCCGCCCGCCGAGCCCCAGAACTGGTAGCCGGTGAGCTCGCTGATCGGTGCGCCGATGATGCCGGTGCGGCCGAAGACGAACAGCAGGGCGATGCCGACCACCGTGTGCGGTACCGCCAGCGGCAG
The DNA here is from genome assembly GCA_035530135.1 of Rhodocyclaceae bacterium. GTDB lineage: Bacteria > Pseudomonadota > Gammaproteobacteria > Burkholderiales > Rhodocyclaceae > CAIYYX01. The sequence continues at coordinate 29,058 of DATKVJ010000161.1, forward strand.
ATCGACGATGGCCTCGACCAGGCCCTTGCCGCGAAACGAGGAGCGCGCCAGCAGGTAGGCGAGCGGCACGCCCAGCAGGGCGGCGCAGACGGCGGTCAGGAAGGCCGCTTCGACGCTGAGCAGGATCGCGCTCCTCACCTCGGCCATCGCGGCCACGCGCATCAGGCTCGCCGGGGTCTGCGCGCCGTACAGGCGCAACAACGGCAGCGCGATGAAGACCAGCAGCAGGCCGCCGGCCAGCGAGAACACGAACATCAGTCCGCGCGGCTGCGCGAAGTGCTGGCGCCGCGTCGGCTCAGAGCCCATCTGTCCGGCGCTGCGGGGACCCTGCGTCGCAGCTTACTTCGGCCAAGGGGTGGCCAGCGGCTTCAACTCGGCCGGAAGCTTGCCCATGTCGCTGGCCAAGGCCTTGGGGACCGTGCCGAAGCCGTTGGCCGCCATCACCCGCTGGCCGTTCTCGCCGAGCAGATACTGCAGGTACTTCGCCGCCCATTCCTTTTGTGCCGCGTTCTGCGGAATGGTCACCGCATAGACGATCGGCCTGGCGGCGAGCACGCCGTTGGCGGTGTGCGCCGAACCCTGCGCGTAGAAGGACGAATACTTGGCGTCGGCCAGGTTGATCTGGGGCGGCAGGTCGAGGTACTTGAACTTGTGCTGGCGCGCGTCGGAGAGATAGATCGCGAGGTAGTCGATCTGCCCGGATTGCAGCGCGGCGATCAGCTCGGTCTCGGTGGTGCGCATGTTGGTCTTGGGCGCGTTGGCCAGGATGGCATCGGCCAGCCCCGGCTGCTTGTAGTATTTCCCGGCGAGGTCGAGCATCTGCACGGTCTGGTAACCCGAGGGGTCGGTGTCGGGGTTCGAGCGGCCGATTTGCACCCCCGGCCGCGCCAGGATCTGGTACCAGTTCTCGGCCGTGATGTCGCCGGCGAACTTGCTCTTGTCGGTATAGACGAAGGTGATCGCGTTGGTCACGAAGCCCGCGTACCAGTCGGCCTTCTTGGCGGCGAACAGGTATTTCGGGATGACGCTGTAGTCGGCCACCGCCACCACGTCGGCGATCTGGTGCAGTTCGGTCACCTGCTTGACCATCTTGACGCTGCCGCCGAACTGCGGCTGGATCGTGACGTTCGGATGCAGCTTCGTGAAGGCTGCGTCGATCTGTTTGAACGGGCCGGCCAGCGTGCCGGCGGCGAAGATCGTCAGCGTCACCGGCGGCGCGGCGGCGGCGGAAGGCGCCAGGGACAGAGCGGCCAAAGCAAGAAGCGCGGCCGTGGCGCTAGTCAAGGAACGGTTCAAGGCTATCTCCTCAAGTCGGAAGGTCGACGATCGGGCATTCTAGTATCAGTGCCGGGCGCGACGCGATATGTCGGCCGCTGCATATTCGCCGAGCCGTCACTCGCCCAGGTAGGCCTGACGCACGCGCGGATCGGCGAGCAGCTTGGCCGAGGTGTCGGCCAGGGTGATGCGGCCGCTCTCCATCACGTAGCCGCGGCTGGCGGCCTCCAGCGCCAGCTTGGCATTCTGTTCGACCAGCAGGATGGTCATGCCCTCGGCGGCGACGGCGCGGATGGTCTCGAATACCTTGCGCACCATCAGCGGCGCCAGACCCATCGACGGCTCGTCGAGCAGCAGCAGGCGCGGTCTGCCCATCAGTGCGCGGCCCAGCGCCAGCATCTGCTGCTCGCCGCCGGAGAGCGTGCCCGCCACCTGCCCCTTCCGCTCTCTCAGGCGCGGCAGCAGCGCGTAGATCTTCGTCAGGTCGCCAGAAACGCCGTCGTCGCGGCGGCTGTAGGCGCCCATCGCCAGATTCTCGGCCACCGTCAGGCGGGCGAATATCCCGCGTCCCTCGGGCACCAGCGCCATGCCCTTGCCGATCACCCGGTGCGCCGGCAGGGCATCGATCTCCTCGCCCGACAGCCGGATCGAGCCTCTCGCCGGCAATTGCCGCGCCAGCGCCCTCAGGGTGCTGGTCTTGCCGGCGCCGTTGGCGCCGATCAGCGCCACCGTCTCGCCTTGCCGGACGACGAAGCTCACGCCCTTCACCGCAGCGATGCCGCCGTAATGCACCTCCAGGTTCAAAACCTCAAGCAAGCGCGCCTCCCAGGTAGGCTTCGATGACCCTGGGATTCTTCTGTACCCGTTCGGGCACGTCGTCGGCGATTTTCTCGCCGTAGTCCAAGACCGCGACGCGGTCGCACAGGCCCATGACGAATTTCACGTCGTGCTCGATCAGCAGCACGGTCAGGCCGTCGGCGCGCAGGCCTTCGATCAGGACGCGCAGCGCCGCGGTCTCGGTGGCGTTCATGCCCGCGGCGGGTTCGTCCAGCGCCAGGAGCTTGGGGTCGGTGGCCAGGGCGCGGGCGATTTCCAGACGCCGTTGGTCGCCGTAGGAGAGGTGGCGGGCGAGATCGTTGGCGCGGTCACCGATCCCGACGTAATGCAGCAGTTCGACGGCGCGGCGCTCGATCGCAGCTTCCTCGGCGCGGGTGCCGGCGCCGCGCAGCACCGCGCCGATCACCCCGGCGTGGGTGCGCAGGTGGCGGCCGACCATCACGTTCTCCAGCGCCGTCATGTTGGCGAACAGGCGGATGTTCTGAAAGGTGCGGGCGATGCCGGCGCGCGCCACACGGTGCGGCGTCCGGACGTCGAGCGGCGCACCGGCGAGGACGAAGTCGCCGCCGTCGGCGGCATAGAGGCCGGTCAGGACGTTGAAGAAGGTGGTCTTGCCGGCGCCGTTGGGACCGATCAGGCCGTAGATCTCGCCGCTGCCGATGGTCAGCGAGACAGCCTTCAGCGCCTCTACGCCGCCGAAGCGTTTGACTATGCCCCGCGCCTCCAACAGCGTGTTCATTTCGAGCTCACTCCGCTTCAATTCGGGTCGCGGCGAACTCGCGCCGGCGCGCGCGCAGCGGCCACAGCCCCGCCGGGCGGAAGCGCATGGTGAGTACCAAGGCCAGGCCGAAGAGCAGCATGCGGATCACTTCGGGAGCGATCAGCGTCCGGCCGAACACGGCCATCTGCATCGGCCCCACCGTGTAGCGCAACAGCTCCGGGACGTAGGACAGCATCAGGGCGCCGGCGATCACGCCCCAGACGTTGCCCATGCCGCCCAGCACCACCATCGACAGCACCATCACCGATTCGGTGAGGGCGAAGCTCTCGGGACTGATGAAGGCCTGAATCGCGGAGAACATGCCGCCGGCGACGCCGCCGAAGCAGGCGCCCATGGCGAAGGCCAAGAGCTTCACCCGGGTGGTGTCGATGCCGATGGCTCGCGCCGCCGTCTCGTCCTCGCGGATCGCTTCCCAGGCGCGGCCGATGCGGGAGTTCTGCAGGCGCAGATTGATCGCGATCACTCCCAGCAGTAACAGCAGCAGCAGGTAGTAATACTTCATCGGACCGCTGAAGGCTATGCCCAGGAAGGTGTCGTCGTGGCCGAAGCCGATGCCGCCGACACTGACCGGATCGATGCGGGCGATGCCCTGGGGGCCGTTGGTGATATTGATCGGCCGCGATAGGTTGTTGAGGAAGATGCGCACGATTTCGCCGAAGCCCATGGTGACGATCGCCAGGTAGTCGCCGCGCAGCTTCAGGGTCGGCGTCCCCAGCAGGACGCCGAACAGCGCCGCCAGCGCGGCGCCGATCGGCAGGATGATCCAGAAGGGCAGGTGCAGGCCGAAGAACGGCGAGGCCAGCAAGGCATAGACGTAGGCGCCGACGCCATAGAAGGCGATGTAGCCCAGATCGAGCAGGCCGGCATAACCGACCACGATGTTCAAGCCGAGCGAGAGAAAGATGTAGAGGATGGCGAGGTTGGTGATCCGCACCCAGGCGGTGCCCGCCGCCGACAGCACGATGGGCAGGGCGAGCAGGGCCAATGTCAGCAGGGCGATGCCGGCATACTTGCGCATGGACATGGGCTTGCTCACACCGATCTCAGGCGCGATCGGCGACGCGTTCGCCGAGCAGCCCCGAGGGGCGGAAGACCAGCACCAGGATCAGGACGAAAAATGCGAACACGTCCTGATAGTTGCTGCCCATCAAGACGAAGTGTTGGTCGGCGCCGCAATGCGATCCCATCAGCGGCGCCAGCAGGTGGTAGCTGCACAGGTCGGTGAGGCTGCCGATGTAGCCCGCCCCGAGCGCCTCGACCAGTCCGAGCAACAGGCCGCCGACCATCGCCCCGGGGATGTTGCCGATGCCGCCCAGCACCGCCGCCGAGAAGGCCTTCATGCCCAGGGTCGTGCCCATCGTGTAGTGGGCGATGCCGTAGTAGATGCCGACCATCAGTCCCGCCACCGCGGCCAGGCCGGCGCCGATGGCGAAGGTGACGGCGATGACGCCATCGACATCGACGCCCATCAGGCGCGCGATGTCGGGGTTCTCGGCGGTGGCGCGCATCGCGGTGCCGAGACGGGTGCGATAGACCAGCGCGGCGAGGGCGGCCATCATCAGCAGACAGATGATGATGATGGCGATCTGCAGGGCGCTGATGGTGGCGCCGCCGATGTTGTAGGCGACGAAGGGCAGGATTTGCGGGAATGCCAGATTGTTGCGGCTCCAGATCAGCAGCGCCAACTGCTGCAGGATGATCGACATGCCGATCGCGGTGATCAGGGGCGCCAGCCGCGGCGCCGTGCGCAACGGACGATAGGCGGCGCGCTCCAGCAGATAGCCCAGGACCATGCACGACGGCACCGCTACCAGCGCGCCCGCCAGGATCGCCGCCAGGGGTGGCAGGCCGTGACCGGATGCCGCCGAGATCACGGTGAGGGAAATCATCGCGCCGAACATCACCACTTCGCCGTGGGCGAAGTTGATCAGCTGGACGATGCCATAGACCATCGTGTAGCCCAGGGCGACGACGGCGTAAAGGCTGCCCAGGGTGAGGCCGTTGATGATCTGCTGGAGGAATATGCTCATGGGTAGGGGAGGGGCAGATAGGGCAACGGCGCCTGCAGGCGCCGTTGCCCGGGTCGGCAGCGCTCTTCCGCCGCCTTAGTGCTTCGCTTCGGGAGCGGTCTGTTTCAGAAAGTCCGCGAAGGGAATGGTCTTGCCGCTCTTGATCACCGCAATCGGGGTGATCTTGCCCGCCTTCATGGTGAAGATGGTCATCTCGGCGTTTTTGCGGTCGCCCTTGGCGTCGAACTCGATGTGGCCGCTGGCGCCGTCGTAGCTGATGCCGGCGAGATCCGGCAGATACTTGGCGGGATCGCTGGAACCGGCTTTCTCCATCGCCGCGATCAGCAGGTTGGTGGCGTCGAAGGTGAAGGGCGCATACAGGATCGGATCCATCTTGAATCTCGCCTTGTAGGCGTCGAGGAAAGCCTTGCTGGCCGCCGCGACCGGCAGGCCGGCCTGGGAGCAGACCAAGCCCTCTGCGGCAGCGCCGGCCAGTTCGGCCATGTTGTCGGTGCAGGCGCCGTCGCCGAAGGCGAACACCGCCTTGATGCCCAATTCGCGCGCCTGCTTGAGCAGCGGCCCGGCGGTGGCATCCATGCCGCCGTAGAACACGGCGTCCGGCCGCTCGCCCTTGATCTTGGTCAGCACCGCCTTCCAGTCGACGGTCTGGTCGGTGCCCGATTCGCGCGGCAGCACCGTCACGCCATCGGCCTTGAGCGACTTCGCCACCTCGTTGGCCAGTCCCTGGCCGTAGGCGGTGGAATCGTCGATGATCGCCACCTTTTTCAGCTTCTTCAGCGTCTCGTGCAGATAGCTCGCCACCGCCGGTCCTTGCTGGTCGTCGCGTCCGACCAGACGGAATACATTCTTGAATCCCTGTTCGGTCAGTTGGGGATTGGTGGCGGAACCGGAAATCATCGGGATGCCGGCCTGGTTGTATAGCGCCGAAGCGGGAATCGTGGTGCCGGAGTTGAGATGGCCGACCACGCCCGCGACCTTTTCATCGATCAGCTTCTGGGCGACCGTGGTGGCCACTTTCGGGTCGGCCTGGTCGTCCTCGGAGAGCATTTCGAACTTCACCTTCTTGCCGCCGATCTCCGCGCCCTTGGCGTTGGCTTCCTCGATCGCCAGGCGAACCCCGTTCTCGTTATCCTTGCCCAGATGGGCGATGCCGCCGCTCAAGGGGGCGACGGAACCTATCTTGACCACCGTCTCGGTGGGCGCGACAGCGGGTGCAGCGGTTTGCGCCGGCGGGGCTTCCTTCTTGCCGCAGGCGAGCAGCGCCAGGGCGGTGGCCAGGGACAGGACGGTACTTCTGATCGGTAGCTTCATCGGAAATCCCCGAGAGATATGGAAAGAATGCGCGTCGATTGTTGCGTGCATGCCGGGCCTTGTCAATGGACGCCGGCGTCCGGTAGTGGTTCAGTTTGAGAGAGGGGCTGTTACACATTTCCCTTTGTTGCAGCGCTTGACAGCGTTAAGTATTGTGTTTTACATTCCAAGTGCGTCTGGGATGAGTCGCCGAGCGTCTCGTCTGAGGGCTTTTAGCCCTCATCCCCAGTCGCTTTTTTTTTGCTTAGTTCTGCTTGTCATATCTCGTTCTGGGGCACTCCGATGCACCTCTGCTACATCGATGAATCCGGAACATCGAGTATTCCTGGGAATACATCTCACTTCATTCTTGCTGGTTTGACAGTGCCTATTTGGCACTGGAAAGACTGCGATGTTGCAATATCAAATCTCAAAAAGAAGTTTCGGCTGGAAGACGCAGAGATCCATACGGGCTGGCTAATACGGCCCTATAGCGAGCAAACAAAAATTCCGGACTTTGATCGGCTAAGTTACCAGCAGCGCCGGTCTTTAGTGGAGCAAGAGCGCAAAGCCGAACTGCTTCGGTTGCAACGTTCAGGGAAACCTGAACGCTACAAACAAGCCAAGAAGAATTACGAAAAGACGACAAAATATACCCATCTCACATTTCCAGAGAGGCGTGACTTTGTACGGCAAGTCGCCGACTGCGTTGGCGGTTGGGGTTTTGCTAGGTTGTTCGCAGAATGTATTGACAAGGTGCATTTCGACCCAAGTCGGCACACCTACAGTCTCGACGAGCAGGCATTCGACCAGATCGTCTCTCGTTTCGAGCAGTTTCTTAAACAACTTGTCCCAGGAAAACCAGGGCAAAAAAACTTTGGTTTATTGATTCACGACAACAACGATACCGTCGCAAAGAAGCATACGCTGCTCATGCAGAAATTCCATAAGAATGGAACTTTGTGGACAGGTATAGATAACATCATTGAGACTCCGTTATTCGTCGATAGCCAACTGACCAGCATGGTACAGATTGCGGATGTCTGTGCGTATGCCTTGCGCCGCTATCTCGAAAATAGTGAGCCCGAGTTATTCGACTTGATTTTCCGGCGTGCTGATCGACGCGGGGCTCTCATTGTTGGAGTACGCCATTTTACGAATGGCAACTGCTCCTGCAAAATATGTTTTGGGCATAGGATTGCAAGCCACAACTGATTCTTAACTAATTCCCTTTGGCGTATTCTTGTAAGAGTTTTGGTGGCATTAACAGTTCGTGTCGGCCATCTCGATGACCTCTTCCAAATCCCAGACGTGGTCGGTAATCCCGGCTTCCATAGCCGGCGTAACCCGCAGCGTCTTGTGAATCTTGCAGAAGTTGTAGAACATAAAATAGAGGCTGATTGCGTGCATGTGGTTCTCCAGCTTCTTCGAGAACGCGTTGGTTAGCCGGGTAAAGCGCCGCATGTGCATCCGCATGGTGAGGTTCTGGCGCTCAACGTAGCTGGTCGATACATTCTCCATGTCCGGGTTTCCGGTGACACGTTTCTTCTCGGCTCCGGTGCATTGTGCGGGGCTGTAGCGCCGTGCATCTTCCTTCGTTTGTCCTTCATTGCCGTAGAGCTTCACAAGCTGCGCAAAGTCGATGTCGCGCCCGAAGGATTCTTCGAAGGCCTGCAAATATGCCTTGTGGCAGTCTGTAGTGAGTTGCACGCGAGCATCAAGACGCGAAGAAAGATCGCTGATAAAAAGCTTGGCCGACTCAAGGCCACGAGTACCGACGTGCCAGCACGGCACGAGCTTGGTATCTGCATCGATGGCCGTCCAGGTGTAGATGTCGCCCAGGCCGAAAACTCCGGCCAGTTCCTCGGGCACGTTCTTTTGCTTCATGCCGACGAATGACCAGATTTCGTCGCACTCGATCCGCTTGAGTTGAAGGCCGGTCATGACGCGATCTTGGTAGAGGGCGCAGACTTCGCCTACATCGGCCAGCAACTTTAGAACCGTGTTCTTGGACGCGCCAGTGATCCGGCAGGCAGCATTGACGCCCATACCTTCGCAAAGGACTGAGAGGATTCTGGCGCGGTCTTTGGTGGTTAGGCGGTTCATGATTTACTCCATACCGCCACTTCATAATGAACGGTATGCTTGAGTTAAAGCGTAAAGTCAACAAAGTCTCGTCAATTTTGACGATAAACCCGTGCGCATTTCATGCGCAGGAAGTTATTGCAGTACGGGATTTGTTGCGTATAATTCGACAAGGGTTGGCTTAGGCCAACCCTGCCGAATTAACGGTTCAATCCTATCTGATAGGTGCCGCGAATTCGGCCAACCTCAAGTCAATGAGGGGCTCTTCCGGCGCGATTTCTAATCGCTGCATGGTTTAGTCCTTAAATTGTGCGCTGTCATACGCGGGTTGGGAAATGAAAGCCTCGATGTCCCCACATCGGGGCTTTCGCTCTTTTAGAGCATCAGAGTCCAATCGCCTTTGCTCCTGCTTCCGAAAGCTTATAGAAACCATGCGACGGGTTCTCTACTAACTGGTTCTTAACACGAAGATTCATTAGCATTGTTCGTAGCGAACCCCTTGTTGTCGGATTCGCAATAGACGCCATATAGGACTCGATCTCATCAAGCGTCTTTCCGTCACGTCCAAGGTATTGAAGGACCAAAGGCGCTACCGAATCCTTTCTAGTGCGAATACCGGCAACAATTGGACCTCCTTGTTGCGCATTACTCACATGACTGTCCTGAACGACAGCGCTTTGACCTATTTGCTTTGCTATTGCGGCGTCAATATCGTCTGTGTCAGTTCCACGAAGGGCAGCAATTAGCTGTTCGCAAGCGGCAACCTTCTTGCGTAGCAGTTTCAGTTTTGCTTCTTCCTTCGCAATTAGCTCTTCGTAAGGGTTCATTTTAAAATCCTTCCTGCGTGACTATACGGCAATGATACAGGTTAAAATTCCCATGTCAATCTTAGCGTCAATCTTTTTATCGTGATGATACGCAGCGCGTACTAAGCCATTGAAGCAAAAAACCCGCCGAAGCGGGTTTATATGATTGATTATGTGACTTGATATACCTATTTCTTCCAGCGTGCCAAAGCAGCGTTTCTTGCGATCTCAGACCGCTGTTCTGGCGTCAAAGCATCCATCCTAGCCTTCCCACCTTTAAGGCCGCCCTTGCGGCTATCGGCCTTCTTACCGGTAAGCGGTTTCTTCACAGGCGGAACGTCCCCTGTCGCCTGCTGCACAACGCTAAATGCCACCTGGCTAAAGTCCTCGCGGGGATTGGTTCGTTTCGTAGTCATATACTAAGCCTAGCACGAGCAGAAAACTCGGGCTAGCGATGCGTAACAATGTCGAATCCAAACTGAACCACTACCCGGCGTCCAGGCGGGGCCTAGGTCTTACCGCCGTTTTTCTTGAGCAGCGCCGCCGTTTCGGCGTGGCCGTTCCGGGCCGCATAGAACCTCGGGGTTCTGCCGGACTTGTCCTTGCGGTTTACGTCGGCGCCGCGCGGGATCAAGAGCTTGGTCAGCCGGTAGCAACCGATGGCCGCAGCCAGATGCAGCGGGGTCTTGCCCGTCTCGGTCGCCGCATTGACGTCGGCGCCCTTGTCGAGCAGCAGGGTCGCGATCTCGGCGTTGGCCGCCAATACCGCCGCGTGCAGCGGCGTCAGCCCGTCCGAGTCCGGAGCCTTGACGTCGGCGCCGTGGGCGATCAAGAGTTCCGCCATCTGCTTCCGGTTGTAGAAGGCCGCGACGTGCAGGGCCGTCCTGCCCAGGATGTCGGGGGCATTGACGTCCGCCCCGGCTGCGAGCAGGGACTCCGCCGCTTTCAGATTGCCCTTCCTGACCGCGACCGAGAGTGGCGGCCCCACCGTCAGCCCATCGACCGCGGCCGACGGGGTGCCCTGGGTCTGCCCTTGTCCGCCGTCGCCCTTGTCGCCGCACCCGGCCAGGAACAGCAGCAGTACAACAGCGATACTTGCCGCAAGTCGCATCGAATTTTTCTCCGGGAAACGGATCGTCAGACGACCCGCGGTCATTTTGCCTGATTTTCGGAGCGCCCGTGCTCCGCTCTCGCTTCAGGCGGTTTGCGTCGGCACGATGTCCTCGCCTTGCAGTTCCACCACCCCCGCCCGGAGCAGTTCTTCGAGCAGCCATTCGGCCAGGCTGGCGGCGGGCCGGTGCCGCAGGCGGGCATCGGCGTCGTGGAAGAAGGGGATGCCCTCCAGGTAGCCGGCGAGCCGGTCGCGGCGCAGGCGTCGCATTTCGAGCAGGTTGAAGGTGAACAGGGCCTTGATGGCGTTCCTGGCCATCCGCGCGGGATCCTGCTCGAAGGCGGCGACGCGTTGCAAGGCGCGCGCCAGGGCATCGTCGAACTCGGCGAAGGGCGCGCCGTGGCCGGGGATCACCGCGTCTACCGCGAGTTTGCCGAGCGCCTCGAGCGTCGCCCGGGTCGCCGCCAGGCCGGCCGCCTGGCCGCTGATCTCGGCGAACTGGATGCCGAAGCCGTCGCGCCAGAGTGCGTCGCCCGAGATCAACAGGCGCCCGCTCTCGCAGTAGAAGACCAGCGCCTCCATGTCGTGTCCGGGTGCGGCCAGCGCGCGCCACACGAGGCCGGCGAGCTCGAATTCCTCGCCGGCATTGATCACCGCGTCGTGGCGGAAGCGGTCGCCGTGCTGGCCAGAGGGCTTGAGCAACAGCAAGTCCTCGTCCCAGGCGGCGATGGCCGCGGCGATGCCGGCGGGCACCGTGATGCCGCAGCCCAGCTCGCGCTGCAGCGTGGCGTTGCCGCCGATGTGGTCGGAATGCGAGTGGGTGTTGATGACGCGTTCGAGCCGCCGGCCGTCCAGCGCCGCCCGGACCAGCGCCAGCGTCTGCGGCGCGTGGCTGACGTAGCCGCTATCCACCAGGGTGGCGCGCTCGCCCTCGATGAACAGGATGTTGTTGGAGGAGAGCCAGCCGCGCTCCAGCACGCGGACCTGCTGCGGCAGGCGCAGTTTCATGCCCGGTCGTTGCGTTCGGAATCGGCGCGGCGCCGGGCGACGGCGGCGAGTATCCTCAGTCGTTCGTCGTCGCCGGCCCCTCCCCAGGCGGCGATCTCCGCCAGCGTGCGCCAGCAGCCCAGGCACAGGCCGCCGGTCTCGTCGATCTTGCAGACGTCGATGCAGGGCGAGGCGATCACCTGCCGGGTCTTCCGGTCGCCTTGGCCAGGATCGCCCGCGCCGCCTTCGAAGCCGGCTCCCGGCCGAGCTGCGCGCTGATCCAGGCGCCGGTCTCGGCCAGTGCCGCGAGGTCGATGCCGAGGTCTATGCCCAGCCCCTCCAGCAGATAGACCACGTCCTCGGTGGCGACGTTGCCGGAGGCGCCGGCGGCGTAGGGACAGCCGCCCAGGCCGGCGACCGAAGCGTCGAAGACGGCGATGCCCATTTCGAACGCGGCGTAGATGTTGGCGATGGCCATGCCGTAGGTGTCGTGAAAGTGTCCGGCCAGCTTCTTCAGCGGCACGCGCCGGGCGACCGCCGCTATCATTTCCTTGGTCCTGCCCGGCGTGCCGACGCCGATGGTGTCGCCCAGGGAGATTTCGTAGCAGCCCATCTCGAACAGCGCGTGGGCCACCTCCGCGACCGCGGCGGGTGTCACCTCGCCCTGGTAGGGGCAGCCGAGCGCGCAGGAGATGTAGCCGCGGACCTTGACGTTGTGCCGGCGGGCCGCCTCCGCCACCAGGCGGAAGCGATCGAGGCTCTCGGCGATCGAGCAGTTGATGTTCTTCTGCGAGAAGGCTTCGGAGGCGGCGCCGAACACCGCGACCTCCTCTGCGCCGGCGACGATCGCCGCTTCCAGTCCCTTCATGTTGGGCACCAGCACCGGGTAGGCGACGCCGGGCTGGCGGGCTATCGCCGCCATCACCTCGGCGCTGTCGGCCATTTGCGGCACCCATTTGGGCGAGACGAAGGCGGTGGCCTCGATGCACTTCAAGCCCGCCCGGCCCAGGCGGGCGATCAGCTCGACCTTGACCGCGGTGGACACGCGGGCCTTCTCGTTCTGCAGGCCGTCGCGCGGCCCGACCTCGACGATTTTGGCTTTGCTCGGTAGCGTCATGTCTTGTCGATTTCGAATTCAACCAGTTCCGCGCCGTCGCTCACCTGTTCGCCGACCTCGAAGCGGAAGCCCTTCACCACGCCGGCGGCGGGCGCGGCGATAGTGTGCTCCATTTTCATCGCTTCGAGGACCAACAGCGGCTCGCCCTTGGCCACGCGGGCTCCTGCGGCGGCGAGCAGCGCGACGATCTTGCCCGGCATCGGCGCGCAGAGGCCGCCGTCGCCGCCGCCGCCCTCCAGGCCGTGATAGAGCGGATCGACGCTGGCGAAGACATGGACCCGGCCGTGCAGGAAGACGTGGCGCCGTTCGCCCGCCGCCACCACGGTGGCGGTCAGGCGCATGCCGTCGAGATCGGCGCGCAGCTGGCCGTTCTCGCCGAGCTGACCGGAGGCTTGGGTCGTCTGTCCGTCCAGGGTCAGCGCGTAGCCGCCGTCGCCATCGTAGGCGACGGCGAGCGATTGCTCGAGCTCGTCGTGGCGCAGCAGCAGGCTGCGCCGGGCGGCGCTGTTCACGCGCCAGCCGTCGCGTCTATGCCAGGGCGAGTGCGGATCCCGGCTCTCTCTTGCCTCGCGCTGCGCCTGCGCGCTCTCGCGCAGCAGCTCGGCCAGCGCCGCGACCAGCCAGGCTTGGGCCGGCGGGGCGGCGCTCGCGGGAAAGAGCAGGGCCCGCTCGCGTTCGATCAGGCCGGTGTCGAGCTCGGCGGCGGCGAAGGCCGGGCAGGTGACCAGCCGCGACAGGAAATCCACGTTGTTGGCCACGCCGACCACGCGGTATTGCGCCAGCGCCTGGAGCATGCGCGCGAGCGCCCGGTCGCGGGTCTCGTCCCAGACGATCAGCTTGCTGATCATCGGGTCGTAGTGCGGGCCGATCTCGTCGCCCTGCTCGACGCCGCTGTCGATGCGCACATGCAGCGATTCTTCCGGCGGCGCCAGATGCGCGAGCCTGCCGGTCGAGGGTAGGAAGCCGCGGTCCGGGTCCTCGGCGTAGATCCGCGCCTCGAGCGCGTGGCCGCGGATCGACAGCTGCTCCTGGGCGAGCGGCAGCGGCTCGCCGGCGGCCACGCGCAGCTGCCACTCGACCAGGTCCAGGCCGGTGATCATCTCGGTGACCGGGTGCTCGACCTGCAGCCGCGTGTTCATCTCCATGAAGTAGAAATTGCCGCCGGCGGCGAAGTCTTGCTCGGCGATGAACTCCACCGTTCCGGCGCCGACGTAGCCGACCGCGCGCGCCGCCGCCACCGCCGCGCGGCCCATCTGCGCGCGCCGCTCGGCGCTCATTCCCGGCGCCGGCGCCTCCTCCAGCACCTTCTGGTGGCGGCGTTGCACCGAGCAGTCGCGTTCGAACAGGTGGATGACTTCGCCGCGGCTGTCGCCGAACACCTGCACCTCGATGTGGCGCGGGCGCGCGAGATAACGCTCGAGCAGCACTTGGTCGGAGCCGAAGCTCGCGCGCGCCTCGCGCTGGCAGGAGGCCAGGGCATCCGCGAACTGCTCGGGTCCCTCGACGATGCGCATGCCCTTGCCGCCGCCCCCGGCCGAGGCCTTGATCAGCAGCGGGTAGCCGATGCGGTCGGCCTCGCTCGCGAGGAATGCCGGTTCCTGCTCCTCGCCGTGATAGCCGGGCACCAGCGGCACGCCGGCCCCGGCCATCAGCGTCTTGGCCGCGGACTTGGAGCCCATCGCCCGGATCGCAGCGACCGGCGGACCGATGAACACCAGGCCGGCCGCGAGGCAGGCCTGCGCGAAACCCGCGTTCTCGGAGAGGAAGCCGTAGCCCGGGTGGATCGCCTGGGCGCCGCTCTCCCGCGCCGCGGCGACGATGCGTTCGGCCACCAGATAGGACTCGCCGGCCGGCGCCGGCCCGATCAGCACCGCCTCGTCGGCCAGCCGGACGTGGCGGGCGCCGGCATCCGCCTCGGAATACACGGCGACGGTGCGGATGCCCATCCGGCGCGCGGTCTTGATCACCCGGCAGGCGATCTCTCCCCGGTTTGCGATCAGTATCTTCTGGAACATGGCTTCACCAGTCAGTCGGTCTTCAAGGCCCACGAAGGCTGGCGCTTTTCCAGGAAGGCGTCCATGCCCTCCCTGGCCTCGTCGGTTCTGCGGATCATCGCGATGCGCTGCGCGGTGTCCTCGATCACCGAGGCGGACAGCGGTCTCCAGGCCACGGCGCGGATCAACTCCTTGCACCGGGCGAGCGCCTCCGGTCCGTTGCCCAACAGGGCGCCGACGATCTCGCCGACGGCCTCGTCCAGCGCCGCCTGGTCGGGCACGATCTCGTGCACCAGGCCGATGCGGTAGGCCTCGGCCGCGGCGAAGCGCTCGGCGCTGAGCATGTAGCGGCGCGCTGCGCGCTCGCCGATGGCGTTGATCACGTGCGGGCTGATGACCGCGGGGATGATGCCGAGCCTGACCTCGGAGAGCGCGAACTGCGCGTCGTAGGTGGCGATCGCGATGTCGCAGGCCGCCACCAGACCGACGCCGCCGCCCAGCGCCGCCCCATGCACGCGCGCCACCGTCGGTTTCCCCACCTGCGCCAGGGCCCGCAGCATCTCGGCTAGGGCGCGGGCGTCGGCGACGCTCTCCTCGGGCGAATAGGCGGCGGCGCGCTTCATCCAGTTGAGGTCGGCGCCGGCGCAGAAGCTCTTGCCGGTGCCTGAGAGCACCAGCACGCGCACCGCCGGATCGTCCGCCATCGCCGCTACGGCGGTGGTCAACTCCTCGATCAGGGCTTCGTCGAAGGCGTTGTGCCGCTCCGGGCGGTTCAGGGTGACGATGCCGACCCCGCCCCCGACTTCGGTCAGGATATTTTGGTACATGCTGTCTCCGAAGGGCCGCGACCTGAAGGAAGTCCCCTTGCGGGGACCCGGGGAGGCAGCGAGTGAGGGGATGGAAGCCGCATCGGCGGCTGAACCACAGTCACCCCCCTCCTCGGGAAGGGGGATGGGGGGAAGGTCGTCATCATTACATCCTGAACAGGCCGAACCGGGTCTTTGCGATCGGCGCGTTGAGCGACGCCGACAGGCCCAGGCCGAGGGTGCGCCGGGTCTGCGCCGGGTCGATGATGCCGTCGTCCCACAGCCGCGCGGTGGCGTAATAGGGATTGCCCTGGGTCTCGTATTGCGCCCGGATCGGCGCCTTGAAGGCCTCTTCCTCCTCGGGGCTCCAGTTCCTGCCGGCGGCCTCGATGCCGTCGCGCCTGACCGTGGCCAGGACCGAGGCCGCCTGCTCGCCGCCCATCACCGAGATCCGGCTGTTCGGCCACATCCACAGCAGGCGCGGCGAATAGGCGCGGCCGCACATGCCGTAGTTGCCGGCGCCGTGGGAGCCGCCCAGCACCAGGGTGAACTTCGGCACCTGGGCGGTGGCCACCGCGGTGACCATCTTCGCGCCGTCCTTGGCGATGCCGCCGTTCTCGTACTTCCTGCCGACCATGAAGCCGGTGATGTTCTGCAGGAAGACGAGCGGAATGCCGCGCTGGGCGCACAGCTCGATGAAGTGCGCGCCCTTCTGCGCGGACTCCGAGAACAGGATGCCGTTGTTGGCGACGATGCCGACCGGATAGCCGTAGAGTCTCGCGAAGCCGGTCACCAGCGTGGTGCCGTAGCGCGCCTTGAACTCGTCGAAGCGCGAGCCGTCGAACAGGCGCGCGATCACCTCGCGCACGTCGTAGGTCTTGCGGCTGTCGGCGGGAATGACGCCGGCGATCTCCTCCGGGTCGTAGAGCGGCTCCTCGGGCGCGGCCAGATCGAGCGCCAGCGGCTTTTGCCAGTTGAGGTTGCCGACGATGCGCCGCGCCAGCGAGAGGGCGTGGTGGTCGTTCTCGGCCAGATGGTCGGCCACCCCCGAGATCCGGGTATGCACGTCGCCGCCGCCCAGGTCCTCGGCGCTCACCACCTCGCCGGTGGCGGCCTTGACCAGCGGCGGTCCGCCCAGGAAGATGGTGCCCTGGTTCCTGACGATCACCGCCTCGTCGGACATCGCCGGCACGTAGGCGCCGCCGGCGGTGCAAGAGCCCATCACCACGGCGATCTGCGGGATGCCTGCGGCCGACAGGTTGGCCTGGTTGTAGAAGATGCGGCCGAAGTGCTCGCGGTCGGGGAAGACCTCGTCCTGGGTCGGCAGGTTGGCGCCGCCCGAATCGACCAGGTAGAGGCAGGGCAGGCGGTTCTGCATCGCGATCTCCTGCGCCCGCAGGTGCTTCTTCACCGTCAGCGGAAAGTAGCTGCCGCCCTTCACGGTGGCGTCGTTGGCGACGATGATGCACTCGACGCCCTTGACCCGGCCGATGCCGGTGACGACGCCGGCCGAGGGTACCTCGTCGCCGTACAGTCCGTGGGCGGCCAGCGGCGAGAGTTCCAGGAAGGGCGCGCCCGGGTCGAGCAGATGGTCCACCCGGTCGCGCGCCAGGAGCTTGCCGCGGGCGAGATGCTTGGCCCGCGCCTCCTCGCTGCCGCCTTGCGCCGCCCGCACGGTCTTCTCGCGCAGCTCGGCGACCAGCTTCTGCATCGCGGCGGCGTTGGTCTTGAACTCTTTCGAGCGGGGATGCAACTGGGACTTGATCACGGTCATCGAGTAGCCTTTCTAGGGTGCCAGGGCGCGAGCGATCACCAGGCGCTGGATGTCTGAGGTGCCCTCGTAGATCTGGCAGACGCGCACGTCGCGGTAGATGCGCTCGACCGGGAAGTCGGCGACGACGCCGTAGCCGCCGTGGATCTGGATGGCGTCGGAGCAGACGCGCTCGGCCATCTCCGAGGCGAAGAGTTTGGCCATCGAGGCTTCCTTCAGGCAGGGTCTGCCCCCGTCGCGCAGGCCGGCGGCGTGATGGACCAGGGCGCGCGCCGCCTCGATCTGCGTCGCCATGTCGGCCAGGCGGAAGCCCACCGCCTGGTGCTCGATGATGGGCTTGCCGAAGCTCTCGCGCTCCTGCGCGTATTGCAGCGCCGCGGCGCAGGCGGCGCGCGCCATGCCCACCGCCTGCGCCGCGATGCCGATGCGCCCGGCCTCGAGGTTGGCCAGCGCGATGCGGTAGCCCTGGCCCTCCGCCCCCAGAAGGTTCTCGGCCGGCACGTGGCAGTGCTCGAAGCGGATCTGGGCGGTGTCGGAAGCGCGCTGGCCGAGCTTCTCCTCGATCCTGGCGACCTGGTAACCCGGGTTGTCCGTTTCGACGATGAAGGCGGAGATGCCGCGCTTGCCGGCCTGGCCGTCGGTGACCGCGAAGACGATGGCGACGTCGGCGTTGGCGCCGGTGGTGATGAACTGCTTGACGCCGTCGATCACCCAGCCCTCGCCGTCCCTCGCCGCGCGGGTCTTGATCGCGGCGGCGTCCGAACCCGCCTGCGGCTCGGTGAGGCAGAAGCAGCCCAACTTTTCGCCCCGCGCCAGCGGCTTGAGGAATTTCTCCTTCTGGGCGTCGCTGCCGAAGGCCAGGAGGGGCCCGCAGACCACCGAGTTCTGCACGCTGATGACGGTCGAGGTGGCGCCGTCGCCGGCGGCGATCTCCTCCAGCGCCAGGGCCAGGGAAATAGTGTCCATGCCGGCGCCGCCCCAGGGTTCCGGCACCGCCATGCCGCAGGCGCCCAGCCGGCCCAATTCGCGCAGCGCTGCGCGCGGAAATTCGGCGTTCCGGTCCCAGGCGGCGGCGAAGGGCGCCAGGCGCTCCTGCGCGAAGGCGCGCATCGCGTCCTGGATCATCTGCTGTTCCGGCGTCAGGATCATCGCGTCACAGCAACTCGATGGCCATCGCGGTGGCCTCGCCGCCGCCGATGCACAGGCTGGCCACGCCCCGCTTGCCGCCGACTTTTCTCAAGGCGCCGATCAGGGTGACGATGAGGCGCGCGCCCGAGGCGCCGATCGGGTGGCCCAGGGCGCAGGCGCCGCCGTGGATATTCACCTTGTCGTGGGGCAGCCCGAGTTCGCGCATCGCCGCCATCGCGACCACCGCGAAGGCCTCATTGACCTCGAACAGGTCCACGTCGTCGGCGCTCCAGCCGCACTTGGCGAAGAGCTTCTGCATCGCGCCCACCGGCGCGGTGGAAAACCACGCCGGCTGCTGGGCGTGGGTGGCGTGGCCGACGATCTTCGCCAGCGGCGCGAGCCCCAGCCGCTCCGCGGTCGCCAGACGCATCAGCAGCAGCGCGGCGGCGCCATCCGAGATCGAACTGGAGTTGGCGGCGGTGATCGTGCCGCCCTTCTTGAACGCGGGTTTCAGACCCGGCACCTTGTCGAGTTGCGCCTTGCCCGGCAGCTCATCCTGCGCGACCACGACATCGCCCTTCTTGCCGGGGACGGTCACCGGCGCGATCTCCCAGGCGAAGGAGCCGTCACGGATCGCGGTCTGGGCGCGGATCGTCGAGGCGATCGCGTAGGCGTCCTGGTCGGCGCGGGTGAAGCCGTACTTGTCGGCGCAGTCCTCGGCGAAGCTGCCCATCAGGCGGCCGCGCTCGTAGGCGTCCTCGAGGCCGTCCAGGAACATGTGGTCCTGGAGCTGGCCGTGGCCGAGCCGGTAGCCGCCGCGCGCCTTGGGCAGCAGGTAGGGGGCGTTGCTCATCGACTCCATGCCGCCCGCGATCATGAGCTCGTTGGTCCCGGCGAGAAGCAGGTCGTGGGTCAGCATCGCCGCCTTCATGCCCGAGCCGCACATCTTGTTCACCGTGGTGCAGCCGGCCGAGAGCGGCAGGCCGGCGCCGAGGCTGGCCTGCCGCGCCGGCGCCTGGCCCTGGCCGGCCGCGAGCACGCAGCCCATGATCACCTCCTCGACCGCCGCGGCGGGCAGGCCGGCGCGGGCGATGGTCGCGGCTATCGCCGCCGCGCCCAGTTGCGCCGCGGCGAGGCCGGCGAAATCGCCGAGGAAGCCGCCCATAGCGGTGCGGGCGGCGGCTACGATGACCACGGGATTCGCTGCCATGCTCAGCTCCTACCAGGGAAGTTCATAAGAGACGATCAGTTCGCGCGCGCGCGTCGCCAGCTCGACGGGCAGGGCGGTCGATTTGCGCGTTCCTGTGTCGATGTGCACGCCGGTGAGCAAGGTGATGGCCGAGATCTCGGCGGTGACGGCGTTGCGCATTTCGTGGACGAAGCTGATTTTCTTTTCGGCGACTTCGAGGATGCCCGAGCGCACCACCACCACATCGCCCGCGTGTAGCTCGCGCCGATAGGAGATGCGCTGGTCGACGGCCGCCATGCCGCGCTGCTCGTCGCGCAGCCAGGCAGGCGTCACCCCAAGGTGGGCGAACAGGTTCCAGGTCGCCTCGTCGAACTTGCCCACGTACCACATCACGTTCATGTGCGCCATGTGGTCGCAGTGCCAGGGATAGACGGCGCCGCGATAGGTGTCCAGCAGTTCGCCCATCACGCGGTCTCGGCGTAGAGTTCGCGGCCGATCAGCATTCTTCTGATTTCACTTGTGCCCGCTCCGATTTCGTAGAGCTTGGCGTCGCGCCACAGGCGGCCGACCGGGTAGTCGTTGATGTAGCCGTTGCCGCCGAGCGCCTGGATCGCCTCGCCGGCCATCCAGGTGGCCTTTTCGGCGGAGTACAGGATCGCGCCGGCGGCATCCTTGCGCAGGCTGCGCGCGTGGTCCTGGCGGTCGCAGGCGCGGCCGACCGCATAGACGTAGGCGCGGCAGGCCTGCCAGGTCGAGTACATGTCGGCGAGCTTGCCCTGCATCAGCTGGAACTCGCCGATCGCCTGGCCGAACTGCTTGCGCTGATGGACGTAGGGCAGCACCGCATCCATGCACGCCGCCATGATGCCGAGGGGGCCGCCGGAGAGCACCGCGCGCTCGTAGTCGAGGCCGCTCATCAAGACCTTGACTCCTTTTCCCTCGCCGCCCAGGACGTTCTCGGCCGGCACCTCGCAGTTGTCGAAGAACAGCGGGTAGGTGTTGGAGCCGCGCATGCCGAGCTTGTCGAGATGCTTGCCCTTGGAAAAGCCCTTCATGCCCTTCTCGACGATGAAGGCGGTCATGGCCCCGCCGTCGATCTTGGCATAGACGATCAGGGTGTCGGCGTCGCCGCCGTTGGTGATCCACATCTTGGAGCCGTTCAGCAGGTAGTGGTCGCCCTTCAACTCGGCCCGCAACTTCATGCCGACGACGTCGGAGCCGGCGTTGGGTTCGGACATGGCCAGGGCGCCGACGTGCTCGCCCGAGATCAGCTTGGCGAGATACTTGCGCTTCTGCGCCTCGCTGCCGTTGCGCCGCAACTGATTGACGCAAAGGTTGGAGTGGGCGCCGTAGGACAGGCCGACGCTGGCCGAGGCGCGAGAGATCTCTTCCATGGCGACGATGTGGGCGAGATAGCCCAGGTTGGTGCCGCCGTATTCCTCGTCCGCGGTCAAGCCGAGCAGGCCTAAGTCCCCCAGCTTGCGCCATAGCTCAGCCGGGAATTCGTTGCTCCTGTCGATCTCGGCGGCGCGCGGCGCGATCTCCTTGTCGGCGAATGCCTTCACCGTGTCGCGCAGCGCCTCGATGTCTTCGCCGAGGCCGTGATTGAGTCCGATCATTGGTTTTGTCTCCGGGAAGGGGGCTCGGGGGCTTGGTCATCCCTGCCGTGCATGGTCATCAGGGTCTGCTGCATGATCGCACAGCGGGTGCTCACGCCGGCTCTCTGGACATAGACGTCGCCGCGCGCGATGACCAGATTCTTGCCGGGCTTGACCACCTCGCCGACCGCGATCAGCAATTCGCCGTCGCCGGGGGCGAGCAGATTGAGCTTGTATTCGACGGTGAGCACGCTGCTGCCGGCCGGCATCAGGCTGAAGCCGGCGTAACCGCCGGCGCTATCGACGACGGTGCTGATGATGCCGGCGTGGAAGTAGCCGTGCTGCTGGGTGAGTTCGGGACGATGGGGCAGGCGGATCTCGCAGCGGCCAGGCTCCAGATGGGCGAGTTCGGCGCCCAGCAGGGCCATCACGCCCTGGCGCGCGAAACTCTTCCGCACCTTATCCGCCCAGTCCGGGTCGCGTGCTTCGAACCGCGTTGGCTGTATGTCCAAGGAACTCCTCCCGGGGAGATTGTAGGTTGACGTTGACGTCAACGTCAACGGTCTGGCACGGGCAGGGATTCACGCCGCGCGTTGCGAACCGCCCTGGGGCGACTGGCCGCTGCCGAGGATGCGCCGGCACTGCTCCTCGAAGCCGTTGATCTCGGCCAGCACCGCCTCGATGTCCTCGCGCTGCTGTTCCAGCGAAGTCTTGCGCTTGGTCAGTGCCGCGAGGAAGCTCTCCAACTGGGAAGACTGGTCCCGCGCCGTGCTGTACATGCCGATCAGATCCTTGATCTCGGCCAGCGAGAGACCGAGACGCTTGCCGCGCAGCGCCAGCTTCAGGCGGGTGCGGTCGCGCTTGGTGTAGATCCGTTGCAAGCCGGCGCGCTGCGGGAAGAGCAGGCCCTGGTGCTCGTAATAGCGGATGGTGCGCGGGGTGATGTCGAAGTCGCGCGACAGTTCGGTGATGGTGAAGGTGGGCTCTTTCATTTCCGGTTCCGGCGTGGTGTGGTTTGCGCTCGCCGTGCTGCGCCGCAGTAGGCGGACCGCCTTCGGGTAGAATGTTCTTCCAGGAATCGTGAGCTTGCGATTGAAAGTTAAACAGATTATCCCGCGCAACGCAATCATGGCCGGCGCCATCGGCCACCGGAACCCCGACATGCCTCTCCATTATCCGCTCGAACATCTGCCCGAACCGGGCGGCACGATCGAAGTATTGCCCGGCCTGCGCTGGGTGCGCATGCCGCTGCCCTTCGCCCTCGACCACATCAACCTGTGGCTGCTCCGGGATGGATCGAGCGCTTCAGGCGTCCCGCTGTGGACGGCGGTGGACACCGGTGTCGCCGTCGATGACATCAAGGACTGCTGGCGCCGCCTGCTGCCCGATCATCCGCTCAGGCGCCAGATCGTCACCCACTGCCACCCCGACCATCTGGGCCTGTCCGCCTGGCTGGAACAGCAGACCGGCGCGCCGCTCGCTATCACCCTAGGCGAGTACACGACGGCGCAGATGATTCATGCGCAGATCGGCAATTTCGGCATTGCCGCGATGTTGGAACTGTTCCGGCGCCACGGCCTCGACGAGCACTGGCTGGAGGCGCTGGCCCGGCGCGGCAACGCCTATAAAAGGGTGGTGCCGGAAATCCCCGCCACCTATCGCCGCCTGTTCCCGGATGAAGACATCGCGATCGGCCCCCACTCCTGGCGGGTGATCGTCGGCTACGGCCATGCGCCCGAACACGCCGCCCTGTACTGCGAGGAGCTGCGGACGCTGATCTCGGGCGACATGCTGCTGCCGCGCATCTCGACCAACATGAGCGTGGTCGCCTCGAACCCGGACGGCAACCCGCTGGGGCTGTTCCTCGAATCCATCGCCGGCTTCAAGGTGCTGCCCGCCGACACGCTGGTGCTGCCCTCGCACGGCCGGCCGTTCCGCGGCCTGCAGCACCGCATCGCCGAGCTGGAGGCGCACCACCGCGATCGCTGTGCCGATCTGCTGGCGGCCTGCGCCGCACCGAAGACGGCCGCCGAACTGATCCCGGTGCTGTTCCCGCGCGAGATCAGCGATGCGCACCAGACCATGTTCGCGATGGGCGAGGCCATGGCCCACCTCAATTATCTGGAGCAGGCCGGTGCGCTGGCGCGCTCGATCGACAGCGGCTGCACGCGCTTCATCGCTTCGTCCTGAACCCGGCTCCGCCATGACCGTCACCCCGACAGCGCAGTTGCCAGATCCGCAGGAGATCGCCGCGACCTACGCCGAGGTGGCGCAGCGCGCCTCGAAGCTGATCGCCGAGCACGTCCAGCGCCAGATGCGGCACGGGGTCGCCGTTCCCAGCGACGAGCTGGGCATCGCCCAGGCCTTCATGGACATGATGGCCAAGATGCTCGCCAACCCCTACCAACTGGCCCAGGCCCAGATGAGCCTGGTGTGGGACTACTTCTCGCTCTGGCAGCACGCGATGATGCGTCTTTCCGGCATGCAGCCGGCGGCGCTGGTCCAGCCCGCCAAGGGCGACAACCGTTTCAGGGACAGCGAATGGGAGGAGCACTTCCTGTTCGACTTCATCAAGCAGTCCTATCTGATCACCGCGCGCCACATCCACGATGCGGTGAGCCGGGTAGAGGATCTGCCCGAGCCCACGCACAAGAAGGTGAATTTCTTCACGCGCCAGTTCATCGATGCCCTGTCGCCCTCGAATTTCGCCCTCACCAATCCCGAGGTGCTGCGCGAGATCGTCAGGAGCCACGGCCAAAACCTGCTCAAGGGCTTCAACAATCTGTTGCGCGACATCGAGGCGGGCAACGGCCAGCTGCGCGTCAAGATGACCGACCCGTCCGCCTTCGAGCTGGGCAGGAACGTCGCGACCACACCGGGCAAGGTGGTGTTCCAGAACGAGCTGATCCAGCTGCTGCAATTCTCGCCGACCACCAAGGAGCAGTTCCGGCGGCCGCTGTTGATCATCCCGCCCTGGATCAACAAGTACTACATCCTCGACCTGCGCCAGAACAATTCCTTCATCAAGTGGGCCACCGACCAGGGCCACACGGTGTTCGTGGTCTCCTGGGTCAACCCCGACGCCAGGCTCGCCCAGAAGGGCTTCGACGACTATCTGAACGAGGGTGCGCTGGCGGCGCTGGACGCCGTGTGCCGGCAGACCGGCGAGCAGGAGGTGAACCTGATCGGCTACTGCCTGGGCGGCACCCTGCTCGGTTCGGCGCTGGGCTATCTCGCGGCCAAGCGGGACCGCCGCATCGTCTCGGCCACCTTCTTCGTCGCCCTGCTCGACTTCTCCATTCCGGGCGAACTGGGCGTGTTCATCGACGAGGAGCAGGTGGCCAAGCTGGAGCAGCGGATGGCGCAGCGCGGCTATCTCGAAGGCTCGGAGATGGCGAGCACCTTCAATCTGCTGCGCGGCAACGACCTGATCTGGTCCTTCGTGGTGAACAACTATCTGATGGGGCGCGAACCCTTCCCCTTCGATCTGCTGTTCTGGAACTCGGACTCCACCCGCATGCCGTACAAGATGCACAGCTTCTATCTGCGCAACATGTACCTGAACAACCTGCTCAAGGAGCCCGGCGGCATAGCGTTGAACGGCGTGGCTATCGACCTGGGCAAGGTCGAGGTTCCCAGCTATTTCATCTCCACCGTCGAGGATCATATCGCTCCCTGGAAGAGCACCTACCTCGGCGCCTCGCGGCTCGCCGGGCCGGTGCGCTTCGTCCTGGGCGGCTCGGGCCACATCGCCGGCATCGTCAATCCGCCCTCGGCCAACAAGTACTGCTACTGGACGGGCGCGGCGAAGCTGCCGGCGACGCCGGAGCAATGGCTCGGAGAGGCCGATCGGCACCCCGGCTCGTGGTGGGGCGACTGGCAGCGGTGGCTAGCCGGTCTCAACGGCGACGACAGGGTGCCTGCGCGCGATCCGGCCAGGGGCAAGCTGGAGGCGGTCGAGGACGCGCCCGGTTCCTTCGTCAAGTTCCGCCTCGACGCGGGCGGCCCGACATCGACGCCTTGACTCCGCCTTGCCCGTTGCGCCTGGTCCTCGACACCAATGTGGCTCTGTCGCTCTGGGTGTTCGCCGACAGCCGCTTTGCGGCGCTGCTCGACCTCGTCCGGGCCGGCAGGCTGGTCGCACTGACCAGTCCCGACTGCTTAGCCGAGTTCGAGCGCGTGCTCGCCTATCCGGAGTTCGGGCTGGAGCAAGGCAGACAGCGGCGCATACTCGCCGACTATGCTGCCATCGTTCAGCTGGTGGCGGCAGAAAGTACGGGTCCGGCGTTGCCGCAGTGCCGGGACGGCGACGACCAGAAGTTTCTCGAACTGGCGCGCGACGGCCGGGCAGACTATCTTCTCACCAGCGACAAGGCGCTGCTCAAGCTGTCGCGGCACAGGCGGCTCTCCGGCCGCTTCCGGATCACGACGCCGGAGTGTTTCATGGGGGAGACCTCGGGCGGGGCTTCATTCCTGCCATGAAGAACCGTCGCCGCCATCTACTTTCCAGCGCGCACTTTGTCGATCAACTGGTCGAGGATCGCCGGCACCGCCTCGAAGCTGCCGGCCATGGTGTTCGAGGTCAGGTATCTTCCCCCGACCGCCATCGTCGGCACGCTGGTGATGCCGTATGACCGGGTCAGTTCTTCGGCGCGCAGGATCTTGTCCTGCACCTCGGATGAATTGTAGGCAGCGGTGAACCTCTGGCGATCGACACCTTGCTTCACCAGCCATTTGGTCACCGTGGCCGGATCGGTGTAGTCCATCAGGTCGATGTGGATGGCGGTGAACAGCGCGGCATGCACCCTATCCTCTTCGCCGATCGCGCGCAGCGCGTAGTAGAGCCTGGCGCCGGGCGTCCAGTGGCCGCTGGGGTAGAGCGCCGGGATGCGGCGGAAGACGACGTCGCCGGGCAGGGTCTCCAGCCACTTGTTCAACACCGGCTCGAACGCGTAGCAGTGCGGGCAGCCGTACCAGAAGAATTCCGCGACCTCGATCTGGTCCTTGGCCCCGGTCGGCTGCGGCGGCGAGAGCGTGGTGTAGTCCACGCCCTCCGTCAGGCCGGCGATGGCGGCAGTCGAGACCAGGGCCAGGAACGCGGCGACGAGCAGGCTTCCCAGCTTCCGCATGGCGGCTGCCGCGAACGCTTACTTCCTGCCCTGCTCGGCGCGCGCCTTGACGATCAGCTTGTCGACCAGCTTCAGCAGGCCGTCGAAGCCGCCGGGAAACTCGTCGGGGGTGCGGTACTTGCCGGCGACGACCAGCGCGGGCACGCCGGGGATGCCGTAGGCACCTTGCATTTGCTTGGCACCCTGGGTCCTGCTCTGCACCGCGAAGGACTCGTAGGTGGCGACGAATTTCTTCCGATCCAGCCCGCTCTTGACCGCCCAGTCGGTGACCCCCGCCTCGGTGGTCAGATCCTTGTACTCGCGGTGGATAGCGGTGAATACCGCGCTATGCAGCTTGTTCAGCTCGCCCATCGCCTCCAGCGTGTAATAGAGCCTGGCGGTCGCTTCCCATTGCGGCCGGAAGATCACCGGCACGCGGCGGAACACGACATCCTTGGGCAGGGTCTTCAGCCACTTGCCCAGGATCGGATCGAAGGCGTCGCAGTGCGGGCACATGTAGGAGAAAAACTCGATCACCTCGACCTTGCCCCTGGCGTTGGTCGGTTGCGGCGGATTGATCAAGTCATAGTCCCGGCCGGCTTGCAATTGAGCGTGGGCGCCGCCGGCGACGAATGCCAGCAGTAGACCGGTGAGCATGAGCAGTTTCTTCAACATTGCTTTCTCCGTGATTTAAGGACTGTTGGCTTTGACAACGGTGGCCTGGATCCCGTTCTGGGACAGCTGAGCGCGTACGCGGTTCAATTCCTCGGGCTTGGAGTAGGGGCCGACGCGGACGCGGTACACCGTACCCTGGCCGGCCAGCTGGACCACCTGCACGTCGGTCTCCAGCCCCATCATCGCCAGCTTGGCTTTGAGATTGTCGGCTTCCCCGGATTTCTGGAAGGCGCCGGCCTGGAGGTAGAAGGATTCACTGGCCGCCGCCGGTGCCGAGGGCTTAGCGGCCGGCGGGGCGACTCCGGGCGATGATCGAGCGGCCGGCGCCGCCTGGTCAGGCGTCGTCGGCGTTGCTTCCTGGTTGCCGGGCAGGATCTTGTAGAAATCGAAGCGGGGCTTGTCGTCTACCTTGTCGCCGGGCTTGCCCGGCAGCGGCAGCGGTTGCGCCGGCTGGGCCCCGGCGGCGCTCTTGGCGTCGGCCCGCTCGTCGCGCGCGCCCTTCTCGACGAAGGGAAACGGCGACTTGTTGAGATACCAGACCACCCCGAAGGCGATCAGAACGCCGACGACCAGGCCCATGAACAGGCCGAGCAGCGTGCCGCCGCCCTGCCGGCGGCGAGGGGATGAAGGTTTATTCATGTCACATGCTCTCCGGCGCCGAAACGCCCAGGATCCTCAGACCGTTACGCAGCACCTGGCCGAGCGCCGCGGCGAGCGCCAGGCGCGCGCCGCGCAGCGCCGCGTCCTCGACCAGGATCCGCTCGGCATTGTAATAGCTGTGGAACTCGGCCGCGAGATCCTTGAGGTAGAAGGCGATGGCGTGCGGCGCGTAGTCCACGGCAGCAGCCTCGACCACCTCCGGGAAGGCCGCCAGAGTCGCGCACAGCGCCAGCTCACGTTCGCCGGCGAGCAGCGCCAGATCCGCTTCGGCGAGCTTCGCCGCGGCGCCGCCAGACTGCGCCAGCACCGAACTGATCCGGGCGTGGGCGTACTGGACGTAATACACCGGATTGTCGTTGCTCTGCGACTTGGCCAGATCGAGGTCGAAATCGAGCGCCTGTTCGGGCTTCCTCAGCATGTAGAAGAAGCGGCAGGCGTCGTTGCCGACCTCGCCGCGCAGTTCGCGCAGCGTCACGTATTCGCCGGCGCGGGTGGACATCGAGACCTTCTCGGTCCCGCGCCAGAGCGAGACGAACTGCACCAGCGCGACGTCCAGCCGGGCCGCGTCGCAGCCCAGCGCGGTGAGCGCGCCGCGCACGCGCGGGATGTAGCCGTGGTGGTCGGCGCCCCAGACGTCGACGATCTTGTCGAAGCCGCGCTCTAGCTTGTTCAGGTGGTAGGCGATGTCCGAGGCGAAGTAGGTGTAGAGGCCGTTGTCCCGCTGCACGACGCGGTCCTTCTCGTCGCCGAAGGCGGTCGAGCGGAACCACTTGGCGCCGTCCTGGACGTAGATGTGCTGCTCCAGCCGCGCCATCGCCTTCTGCACCATCCCGGTATCGTAGAGGGAGCGTTCGGAGAACCAGACGTCGAAATGCACGCCGAACGCTTCCAGGTCGGCGCGGCAGTCGGCCAGCTGCTCGGTCAGCACGTGCTGGTGAACGTAGGCCCAGTCCTCGCCGAGCAAGTCCTTGGCGGCCCTGATCAGGGCATCCAGTCGCTCATCGGGGTCGGGCTCGCTTGTCTCCGGGCGATCTCCGAGGGGCGGCCCAGCCGGGCCCGGCAGACAGGCGAGCACCGCCGCGGCCGGGTGCAGATAGCGGTCGCCGTGGGCCGCGCGGATCTGCGCCGCCATGTCGCCGACGTAGCCGCCTTGGTAAGCGTTGGCCGGGAAGGGCAACTGCTCGCCCAGTTGCGCCAGGTAGCGCAGCCAGCAGGACAGCGCCAGGATATCCATCTGTCGGCCGGCGTCGTTAACGTAGTACTCGCGCGTCACCGCGTAGCCGGCGAAGGCCAGCAGCGAAGCCAGGCTGGCGCCGTAGGCGGCGCCGCGGCCGTGGCCGACGTGGAGCGGGCCGGTCGGATTGGCCGAGACGAACTCCACCTGCATCTTCCTGCCGGCGCCGAGGGCGCTCCGGCCGTAGTCGTCGCCGCGTTCCAGGATTTCCCGCACGATCCGGGTCTTGGCTTCGGCGGTCAGGCGGAAGTTGATGAAGCCGGCGCCGGCCACCTCGACCGCGTCCACCCAGGGGGACACCGGCAGTTCGCGGGCGAGGCGCTGGGCGATCTCGCGCGGATTGGCCTTGAGCGCCTTGGCCAGCTGCAGTCCCAGGTTGCTGGCGTAATCGCCGTGACCGGCCTGCTTCGGCCGCTCCAGCAGGATGGCGGCGTCCCGGTGCGTCGGCGCCACGGATTCGAGCGCGCTGCGCAACAGTTCGGTCAAGTGGGATTTCGGGTCGAGAGCCATGGCGATTCTGGCGGTGCGCAAAGGCATCATTATAGCGGGGAGAAACCCTAGCGGCCTTTCCGGCCGCAGCGAAACCGAGTAAATTCGCCCCTTCACACTTTTCCGCTGACCGCCGTGCGCCTGTTGCGCCTACTCAGGATCTTCCTCATTGCCAGCCGCTACGGGCTCGACCAGATGATACTGGAGCACGAACCCGCGGCGGGACGGGTCCGCGCCCCGCTGCGGCTTCTGGTGGCGCTGCAATTCTGGCGCAATCTCGAAGCGCCGCGCGCGGTGCGGCTGCGCCAAGCGCTGGAGTCGCTCGGTCCCCTGTTCGTCAAGTTCGGCCAGGTGCTGTCGACCCGGCGCGACCTCTTGCCCACCGACATCGCCGACGAGCTGGCGAAATTGCAGGACCAGGTGCCGCCCTTCCCCTCGGAGCAGGCCATGGCCGAGCTGGAGCGGGCTTACGGCAAGCACGCCGACCAGGTGTTCGCCTCGTTCACGCGCGAACCGGTGGCCAGCGCCTCGGTGGCGCAGGTGCATTTCGCGACGCTGTTCGACGGACGCGAGGTGGCGGTGAAAATCCTGCGCCCCGGCATCGAGCGAATCATCGCCCACGACCTGGCGCTGCTGCAGATCGCGGCCGGCCTGCTGGAGCGGCTCTGGCCGGACGGCAGGCGGCTCAAGCCGCGCGAAGTGGTGGGCGAGTTCGAGAAACACCTGGCCGACGAACTGGATCTGATGCGTGAGGCCTCCAACTGTTCGCAGCTGCGGCGCAACTTCCAGGACTCGCCGCTGCTCGCCGTGCCCGAGGTGCATTGGGACTGGTGCACCCACTCGGTGATGGTGATGGAGCGGATGCGGGGCACGCCGGTCGGCCAGATCGACGAATTGCGCGCGCGCGGCGTGGATCTCAAGGCGCTGTCCACCGCCGGCGTCGAAATCTTCTTCACCCAGGTGTTCCGCGACGGTTTCTTCCACGCCGACATGCATCCGGGCAACATCTTCGTGGTCACCGAGGGGCGGCACAAGGGGCAGTACATCGCGCTCGACTTCGGCATCGTCGGCACGCTGACCGATGTCGACAAGAACTATCTGGCGCAGAACTTCCTCGCCTTCTTCCGCCGCGACTACAAGCGCGTGGCGCTGGCGCACATCGAGTCGGGCTGGGCGCCGGCGGATACCCGGGTGGACGAATTCGAGTCGGCCATCCGCGCGGTGTGCGAGCCGATCTTCGACAAGCCGCTGAAGGACATCTCCATCGGTCGCATCCTGCTGCGCCTGTTCCAGACCTCGCGCCGCTTCAACGTCGAAATCCAGCCGCAACTGGTGCTGCTGCAAAAGACCTTGCTCAACATCGAGGGTCTGGGACGGCAGCTGGATCCCGAGCTGGATCTGTGGCAGACCGCCAAGCCCTTTCTCGAACGCTGGATGAGCGAACAGGTCGGCTGGCGCGGCTTCGTGCGCAGCGTCAGGCGGGAGGCGCCGAACTGGGCGCAGCTCGTGCCGCAGCTGCCGCGCCTGGTGCAGCAGGCGCTGACCCGGCCGCAACCGACCGCTGCCGTCGCGCTGCAGGGCGAACTATTGCGCCAACGGCAAAGGCAGAACCGGCTGCTCGCAGTCATCGCCGGCCTGCTCATGGTGCTGGTGCTGCTGCTGGCGTATCGTTGACCCCGCTGGTCGGCATTAACCCGTAAACTCAGAGAACCCATGGAACAATATCACGGCACCACCATCCTCTCCGTCCGCCGCGGCGCCGTCGTCGCCCTGGGCGGCGACGGCCAGGTGACGCTGGGCAACATCGTCATCAAGAGCACCGCGCGCAAGGTGCGGCGGCTCTACAACGAGCGCATCCTGGCCGGCTTCGCCGGCGGCACGGCGGACGCCTTCACGCTGTTCGAGCGCTTCGAGGCCAAGCTGGAGAAGCACCAGGGCAATCTGCTGAGGAGCGCCGTGGAGCTCGCCAAGGACTGGCGGACCGACCGCATGCTGCGCCGGCTGGAGGCGATGCTGGCGGTGGCAGACCGCGAGCACTCGCTGATCGTCACCGGCAACGGCGACGTGCTGGAGCCGGAGCAGGGGCTGGTGGCCATCGGCAGCGGCGGGCCCTACGCCCATTCCGCCGCCCGCGCGCTGCTGGAGAACACCGAGCTGCCACCCGCCGATATCGTCGGCAAGTCTCTGGCCATCGCCGGCGACCTGTGCATCTACACCAATCAGAGCCATACCATCGAAACCCTTGAGTGACGGCCGGCGGGATTTTCCCCGTGCCCGTCAGCGTAAAAGCCCATGACCCAAATGACCCCGGCGGAAATCGTCTCCGAACTCGACAAGCACATCGTCGGCCAGTCCCGCGCCAAGCGCGCCGTCGCCATCGCGCTGCGCAACCGCTGGCGCCGGGCGCAGGTGGCGGAGCCGCTGCGCACCGAGATCACGCCCAAGAACATCCTGATGATCGGCCCGACCGGCGTCGGCAAGACCGAGATCGCGCGGCGCCTGGCCCGGCTCGCCAACGCGCCCTTCATCAAGGTCGAGGCGACGAAGTTCACCGAGGTCGGCTACGTCGGGCGCGACGTCGATACCATCATCCGCGATCTGGCCGAGACGGCGATCAAGGACGCCCGCGAGGCGGCGATGCGCGCGATGCGCGACCGGGCGGAAGACGCCGCCGAGGACCGGGTGCTCGACGCCCTGCTGACGCCGGCGCGCGGCGCCGCCCCGGACGACGAGGCGGCGAGGGACTCCGCGACGCGGCAGAAGTTTCGCAAGAAGCTGCGCGAGGGCGAACTGGACGACAAGGAGATCGAGATCGAGGTCGCCGCCGTCTCGGCGCAGATGGAGATCTTTGCGCCGCCCGGGATGGAGGATCTGACCCAGCAGATCCAGGGTATGTTCCAGAACCTGGGCGGGGCCAAGCGCCGGCTGCGCAAGCTGAAGATCAAGGACGCGATGAAGGCGCTGACCGACGAGGAGGCGGCGCGCCTGATCAACGACGAGGAGATCAAGGCGCAGGCGCTCGCCAACGTCGAGCAGAACGGCATCGTGTTTCTCGACGAGATCGACAAGATCGCGGCCCGTTCCGAGCACCAGGGCGCCGACGTCTCGCGCCAGGGCGTGCAGCGCGACCTGCTGCCGCTGGTCGAGGGCACCACGGTGTCGACCAAGTACGGCATGATCAAGACCGACCACATCCTGTTCATCGCCAGCGGCGCCTTCCACCTCGCCAAGCCCTCAGACCTGATCCCTGAGATGCAGGGTCGCTTCCCGATCAGGGTCGAGCTCGACTCGCTCTCCATCGACGACTTCGAGCGCATCCTGACCGCCACCGACGCCTGCCTAACGCGCCAATACCAGGAACTGCTCGGCACCGAGCGCGTGGTCCTGGAGTTCGCCGCGGAGGGCATCCGGCGCCTGGCCGAGATCGCCTTCGCGGTCAATGAAAAGACCGAGAACATCGGCGCCCGCCGTCTCTATACGGTGATGGAGAAGCTGCTCGAGGACGTCTCCTTCGAAGCCGGGCGCCGCGGCACGGAGACGGTGACCATCGATGCCGCCTACGTCGACAGCCGGCTGAAGGAGCTCGCGCAGAGCGAGGATCTGGCGCGCTACGTTTTGTAGTTTTTTTCAAGAAGGAGTTTCAATGCTGAGACCAAACACGCTGCGCAATTGCGCGCTGATCGCCTGCCTGCTGACGGCGCCCGCCTGGGCGCAGACGGTCGAGGTGGATCATCCCTGGGTGCGCGGCACCGTGACCGGCCAGACCGCCACCGGCGCCTTCATGGAGTTGAAATCGGCCGATGGGGCGACTCTGGTCGGGGTCTCCAGTCCGGTGTCCAAACTGGCGCAGATCCACCAGATGGTGATGGACAAGAATGTCATGAGGATGCAGGCCATCCCCAAGCTGGATCTGCCGGCGGGCAAGGCCGTCCTACTCGAGCCGGGCAGCTATCACATCATGCTGACCGGACTCGTCCGGCCGCTGAAGAAGGGGGAGGTCGTGCCGCTGATCCTGAAGATCGAGACCAAGGACCGAAAGATGATCGAGGTCCCGGTCAAGGCCGAGGTGCGCGCCCTGACCGCGATGCCGATGTGAGGGCCCGTCTCAGCGGGTCGCGTGCCCCGCGCGGTCATTCGTCCCCGGCAGCGGAGACGATGCTCTCCAGCGCGTAGAGTTCTTCGACCCGCTCGCGGCGCCTGATCAGGTGCGCGCGCGCGCCATCGACCAGAACCTCGGCGGCGCGCGGGCGGGTGTTGTAGTTCGAGCTCATCGCCATGCCGTAGGCGCCGGCGGACATCACCGCCAGCAAGTCTCCTTCGGCCAGCGCCAGGCTGCGTCCGTGGCCTAGGAAGTCGCCGCTCTCGCACACCGGACCGACCACTTCGTAGCGCCGCTCGCCGCCGCGGTCCCGGCGCACCGCCAGGATGTCGTGCCAGGCGTCGTAGAGCGCCGGGCGCATCAGGTCGTTCATCGCAGCATCGACCACGGCGAAGCTCTTCTCCACGCCGTGCTTGACGACCGCCACCCGGGTGAGCAGCACGCCGGCGTTGCCGACCAGCGAGCGCCCCGGCGCGAACACCAGGTGCTCGCGTCTGTCCTTGAGCAGTTCCAGCATCGGCGCCAGGTATTCGGCGGCGGTCGGTGCCGCCTCGTCGCGATAGCGGATGCCCATGCCGCCGCCCAGATCGAGATGCGCCAGGGCGATCCCCTGTGCGGCCAGCGCGTCGGCAAGATCGAGCAGCTTTCGCGTCGCCTCGGCCGCCGGCACCGGGTCGAGCAATTGCGAGCCGATGTGGCAGGCGATGCCCCTGATCTCGATCCCGGGCAGGGCCCGGGCGCGCAGGTAGAGCGCCAGGGCGTCTTCGAAGGCAATGCCGAACTTGTTGTTCTTCAGGCCGGTCGAGATATAGGGATGGGTCTTGGCATCGACGTCCGGATTGACGCGCAGGGCGATCGGCGCGCGCCGTCCCGTGCTTGCCGCGATCTCGGCGAGACTAACCAGTTCGCTCTCCGACTCGACGTTGAAGCAGCCAATTCCGGCTTCGAGCGCCGCGCGCAGCTCCTCGCGCGACTTGCCCACCCCGGAGAACACCACCGACTCGGGCCTGCCCCCGGCGGCCAGCACCCGGGCGAGTTCGCCGCCGGAGACGATGTCGAAGCCGGTTCCCAGACGCGCGAACAGGTTGAGGATGGCGAGGTTGGAATTGGCCTTGACCGCGTAGCACAGGCTCGCGGACCGCCCCGCCAGGGCGTCGCGGTAGGCACCGACGGCAGCGGTCAGCGCGGCGCGGGAATAGACGTAACAGGGCGTACCGAATTGTTCGGCGATCTGCGCCAGCGGCAGGGATTCGACGCAGAGCGCGCCCTGGCGGTAAGTGAACGCATTCATTGTGCGGGCTTGGGTGCGTTGCTATCATCGCGGGGCGTTGCGGCCGCCAGCGCTGAGAAACCGAGCAGCGGCGGGGTCGCCGGGCCGGACGGCCGGACCAGCGGCGTTTTGGTGCCGCAGCCGGAAAGCGCGGCGAGGAAGCATAGGGCGATGATCGGGCGCATGATGCGGCGGGGAATGAAAAATTTCGATGCTATCACGGGAGTCGGCAATGGATGAGCGCGAATTCAATGGCCAGGCGGATGCCATGCTGGCGCAGATCGAAGCGGCGCTGGAGCATTCCGGCGCCGATCTCGATTTCGAAATGAAGCCGGGCGGCGTCCTGGAACTGGAGTTCGCCGACGGCAGCAAGATCATCGTCAATCGCCATAGCGCGGCGCGCGAGATCTGGGTCGCCGCCAGGTCCGGCGGCTATCACTTCAGTCACGAATCCTCCGGCCGCTGGATTGCCAGCCGCGACGGGCAGGAACTGCTCGCGGTGCTGGCGCGCTGTATCGCCGAGCAGTCGGGGACAGCGATTACGCTGGGCTAATGCCGCGACGCGCCATAAGTGCCCTGGGTTGTCGCCGGGTAACAGCGCCCCGGTGACCGGCACTAATGGATCACCGCCTTCGGCTTGGCGTCCTGCACCGGGGCGGCAGGCTGTTGCGCTGCTGCCGGCTGCGCCACGGCGGCAGGCTGTTCCGGTGCGGCGGCGTCGGTCGCCGCTGGCGGCAGGTTTTCCTGGTAGACGTAATCTGGAATCTGCTTGCCCGTCGAAGGATCGGTAGCGGTGACCGTGACCAGGCCGGCGGGTTCCGCCATGTAGCTCTCCGGCACGCCGGCCAGGGCCTTGCCCATGAAACGCATCCACATCGGGAGCGCCGCCACCGCACCCGTTTCCCCGTTGCCGAGCTTCCTGGGCTGATCGAAGCCTACCCAGGCGATGCCGACCATGGTCGGCTGATAGCCGCAGAACCAGGCATCGACGTAATCGTTGGTGGTGCCGGTCTTGCCGGCCAGGTCGTCCCGCCCTAGGGCCATGGCGTGAGCTGCCGTGCCGCGCCGCACCACGCTGTGGAGCATGCTGTCGATCATGAAGGCGTTGCGCGCATCGACGGCGCGCAGTTGCTCGTTGCCGGCGACCGCCGGTTGCGTCTCGGCCAGCACCTTGCCCTGGTCGTCGGTGATCTTGCTGACGATGTAGGGCTCGACCTTGTAGCCGCCGTTGGCGAATACCGAATAGCCGGTGAGCTGCTGCCACAGCGTCACCGAGCCCGCGCCCAGCGCCATCGTGAGGTAGGGCGGATTCTTGTCGGCGTCGAAGCCGAAGCGCGTGACGTAGTCCTGCGCGTATTGCGGACCGATGGCCCGCAGCAGGCGAATCGACACCATGTTCTTCGATTTCGCCAGGGCGGTGCGCAGCGTCATCGGGCCGTCGTAGGTGCCTTCGTAATTCTTTGGCTCCCAGGGCTTGCTGCCGGTTTCGGCGGCCGAGATGACGATGGGCTCGTCTTCGAATACCGAAGCCGGGGTATAGCCCTTCTCCATCGCCGCCGAGTAGATGAAGGGCTTGAAGCTGGAGCCGGGCTGGCGCCAGGCCTGGGTGACGTGATTGAACTTGTTGCGGTTGAAGTCGAAGCCGCCGACCAGGGCGCGGACCGCGCCATCCTGCGGGTTGGCCGCGACGAAGCCGGCTTCGACCTCGGGCAGTTGGGATATCTGCCACGACTGCTTGCCGTCCTTATGCACCTGGACCACCCGGATCACCGCGCCGCGCCGCAGGCGCTTGTTGGCGGGGGCGTGGTCGTCGAGCATCCTGGCGGCGAACTTCAGGCCCGCGCCGGAAATGCTCACCACTTCGCCGCCGCGCAGGTAGGCGCGCACCTCCTTGACGCTGGCCGAGAGCACGATGGCGGCCCGCAGGTCGTCGCTGTCATCGTAATCCCCCAGCGCCTCTTCCAGACCCTCGTCCTGGTCGGAATGGATGTCCTTCATGTCGACATAGCCCTCGGCGCCCCGGTAGCCGTGGCGCTGGTCGTAGTCCATGACCGCCTTGCGCAGGCTGGCGTAGGCGGCTTCCTGGTCGGCCAGGGTGATCGTGGTGATGACCCGCAGACCGCGGCTGTAGGCATCGTCCGGGAAGCGCTCGACGGCGATCTGGCGCGCCATCTCGGCGACGTACTCGGCATGCACGCCGAAATCGGTGGAGTCGCGTTTGACGTGGAGCTTCTCGGCCTGCGCCTGCGCGAACTGGGCGTCGGTGATCATGCCCAGCGCGCGCATGCGGGTCAGCACGTAGGTCTGGCGCAGCTTGGCGCGCTTCGGGTTGGCCACCGGGTTATAGGCCGAGGGCGCCTTGGGCAAACCGGCGAGCATCGCCGCCTCGGCGATACTAAGGTCTTTGAGCGGTTTGCCGTAATAGATCTGGGCGGCGGAGGCGAAGCCGTAAGCGCGCTGGCCGAGATAGATCTGGTTGATATAGAGCTGGAGGATATCGTCCTTGGACAGATTGGCCTCGATCTTGAAGGCGAGCAGCGCCTCGTAGAACTTGCGCGAGAAGGTCTTCTCCCGCGACAGGAAGAAGTTGCGCGCCACCTGCATGGTGATGGTCGAGGCGCCCTGGCGCCTGCCGCCGCTGATGAAATTGGCGTAGGCGGCGCGCAGTATGCCCTGGACGTCGATGCCGCCGTGCTGGTAGAAGCGCTCGTCCTCGGCGGCGAGGATCGCCTGCTTCATGATCAGCGGCACGTCGGTGATGCGCACCAGGTCGCGCCGCTCCTCGCCGAACTCGCCGATCAGGTGGTCGTCGGCGGTATAGATGCGCAGCGGGATCTTCGGCCGGTAATCGGT
Source organism: Rhodocyclaceae bacterium (assembly GCA_035530135.1). Classification (GTDB taxonomy): domain Bacteria; phylum Pseudomonadota; class Gammaproteobacteria; order Burkholderiales; family Rhodocyclaceae; genus CAIYYX01. The sequence goes on from DATKVJ010000161.1 coordinate 66,251, forward strand.
CAGCACGTCCAGCGAGGGCAGCTGGGGATAGGCCAAGATGACGGCGATGCCGACCAGGGCTGCGCCGGTCAGGGCCATGCCGGCAACGATCAGGACGGGGAAGAGGAACCAGCGGAGGGCGGCAGGCAAGGGAAGAGGCTCATCTGAAAATTTCAGCGCAACATTATAGTCCGGGAACGGGAAAAATTCCCAGGCGCGACGGGCGAGACGGGCAGCAAAAAGCGCTTTACACTAATGGTAGTTGCTGATAGCATTTAATGTAAAATTATCAATACTCTGTCTAACGCAAGCTTTTAAAAGGATTTTTTTTGCAACTCGATCTGTCGATCTTCAATCCCAAGGCGCGACCGCTGCTCGGACTGGACATCAGTTCGTCCTCGATCAAGCTGGTCGAGCTTTCGGACGCGGGCAAGGGCGCGCAGCGGATCGAACGCTACACGATCGAGCCGCTGCCGAGGGACGCCGTGGTGGACGGCAATATCGTCAACCTCGAGATGGTGGCGGAAGCGGTCAAGCGCGCCTGGAAACGGCTCGGCTCGCCGATCAAGTACGTGGCCATGGCGCTGCCGGCGGCGGCGGTCATCACCAAGAAGATCATCGTGCCGGCGGGCCAGCGCGAGCAGGAGCTGGAGGCTCAGGTCGAGTCGGAAGCCAATCAGTACATCCCCTTCGCGCTGGACGAGGTCAATCTCGATTTTCAGGTGATCGGTCCCGCCCCTGCCAACCAGGATGAGGTCGAGGTGCTGATCGCCGCCTCGCGCAAGGAAAAGGTCGAGGATCGCGTCGCCTGCGCCGATGCCGCCGGCTTGCAGCCGGTGGTGATGGACATCGAATCCTACGCGACGCAGGCTGCCTTCGAGCTGGTCGAGGCGCAATTGCCGGAATCCGGCCGGGACCGGATCATCGCCCTGGTCGATCTCGGCGCCCACGTCACGAACGTGACCGTGCTGAAGAACGATCAGCTGCTCTATACGCGCGAACAGGCCTTCGGCGGTAACCAGCTGACCCAGGACATCATGCGCACCTACGGCATGAGCGGCGAGGAGGCGGAGACGGCCAAGCGCACCGGTTCGCTGCCGGAAAACTACGAAGCCGAGCTGTTGCGCCCGTTCATGGACAGCCTGGCGCTCGAAGTCTCGCGCGCCTTGCAATTCTTCTTCACCTCAACCCAGTACAACGAGGTCGACCATATCGTGCTGGCCGGCGGCTGTGCGGTGATCGCCGGACTCGACGAGGTCGTCGCGGCGCGTACCCAGATCCAGACGCTGGTGGCCAATCCCTTCGCCGGCATGCAGATCTCCCCGCGCATCCGGCCCAAGCACCTGGCCGCCGACGCGCCTTCGCTGATGGTGGCCTGCGGCCTGGCCCTGCGGAGATTCGACCAGTGATCCGCGTCAATCTGCTGCCCCACCGCGAGGAGAAGCGCCGCGCGCGGCGCCAGCAGTTCTATGCCTTGGGCGGCCTGATCGCGGTACTGGCGGGCCTGATCTGGTTCCTGGGCTTTAACATCATCAATCGCTACATCGGCGCCCAGGAGGAGCAGAACACCTTCCTCAAGAAGGAGACGGTGTCCCTCGACAAGGACATCGGCGAAATCAAGGGGCTCAGGGAGCAGACCGACTCGCTGCTCTCGAGGAAGCGCATCATCGAATCGCTGCAGGCGAACCGTACCGAGACGGTGCAGTTGTTCAACGAGCTGGCGCATCAGGTTCCCGAGGGCGTCTATCTCAGAACCCTGAAGCAGACCGGGGAGAAGATCAACCTCACCGGCTACGCCCAGTCGAACTCGCGCATCTCGACGCTGATGCGCAACCTCGAGGCCTCGCCGCTGCTGGAAAAACCCAATCTGATCGAGATCAAGGCCGTCAAGCTCAACAATCGCCGCCTCAGCGAATTCAACATGAACGTCCTGATCACCCGTCAGAGCACTCAGACCGGGGGCGGGGCCAAGGGTGTTCCAGCGGGGGGGGGGAAGCCGTGAAGCCGCTGCCCAAGCTCAGCCTGCCGGCACTCGATTTCCAGGGGCTGGTCGAGGATTTCAAGACGCTCGATCCCAAGGATCCGGGCTTATGGCCGCTGTTGCCGCGCATCGTGATCCTCGTCGGTCTGTTCCTCGCCTTGCTCGCCGCGGCCTGGTGGTTCGGCTGGAGCAGCCAGCTCAACGATCTGAACGGCCTGCGCCAGCAGGAGGGCCAACTCAAGAACGAATGGCTGGCCAAGAAGCAGCAGGCGGTGAATCTCGGCGCCTATCGCCAGCAGCTGGCCGAGATCGACCGCTCCTTCGGCGCCCTGCTCAGGCAGTTGCCGAGCAAGGCGGAAATGGAAACGCTGCTGATCGACATCAATCAGGCCGGTCTAGGCCGCGGCCTGCAGTTCGAATTGTTCAAGCCCGGCAACGAAGTGGCCAAGGATTTCTATGCCGAACTGCCGATTACGATCAAGCTCCTGGGCAGCTACCACGACTTGGGTGCCTTCACCGGCGATATCGCCAAGCTCTCGCGCATCGTCACCCTGAACGATTTGGACATCGCGGCGGGCAAGGACAATCTGCTGAGCATGACCGCGGTGGCGAAGACCTTCCGCTATCTGGATGAGGAAGAGCTCGCCAAACAGAAGAGAGAGAAGGCCGCGAAGACCAGAGGCGGCAAGAAATGAGCAGGCTCGCACTCATCCTGTCCGTCTTCCTCAGCCTGCTGCTCGCCGGCTGCGGCGGTGATGCGCACGAGGATCTCAAGCTCTGGATGAAAGACGCGACCAAGAATCTGAAGGGCCATGTGCCGCCGCTGCCCGAGATCAAACCCTTTCCGTTGGTCTCCTATGATGCCGGCGAAGCGCTCGACCCGTTCAAGCCCTTCGGCAGCGAGCTGGAGAAGAAAACCAGCGGCGGCGGCCTCAAGCCGGATTTCAACCGGCCCAAGGAGCCGCTCGAGTCCTATCCGCTGGAGTCCTTGAAGATGGTCGGCGTCTTGCAGCGGGGCAAGGTGAGGCACGCCGTGATCCGCACCGGCGCCAGCATTTTCCAGGTCAAGATCGGCAATCACCTCGGCCAGAACTTCGGGGTCATCACCGACATCACCGACAACGAAGTCCGGATCAAGGAACTGGTTCAGGATCCCGGCGGCGACTGGGTGGAGCGCACCAGCACGCTAGAGCTGCAGGAACAGGAGACAAAGAAATGAACCCATTTGGCAAAGCCGCGCGTCGGCTGGTGGCGGGCATGGCACTGGCCTGCCTGGCGGTCCTGGGCTGGGCGCAGGCCGCCGAAACCGGCGCCGCATCGAACAGCATCGTGGCGCTCAAGGTCAGCCAGCAAGGGGCGAACATCCTGCTCAAGCTGAATCTCAAGCAGCCGCTCAAGGAGTTGCCGAACAACTTCAGCATCGCCAAGCCGGCGCGGCTGGTCTTCGACTTTCCCGGGACCGGAAATGGCCTGGGTCGGACGAGCCAGCAGGTGAATCAAGGGGAACTGAAGAGCGTGAACATCGTCCAGGTCGGCGACCGCACCCGCCTGGTCCTGAACCTGAGCAGCATGACGACCTTCAAGACGCAGCTGGAAGGGCAGGCGTTGACCATCAGTCTGGCCTCGCAGTCGGCCGGGGGCGGGGAGCCGCAGGTAACCCACTTCGCAGAGACCCGGCCGGAGCAGGCGCCGCAGCGCCTGCGCGACATCAATTTCCGGCGCGGCAAGAACGGCGAGGCGCGCATTCTGGTGGACCTCTCGGACGCCAACGTCGGCATCGACATCAAGAAGCAGGGCAACCAGCTGCTGGTCAATTTCATCAAGACGGCCGTGCCCGAAAGATTGCGCCGCCGGCTCGACGTCACCGATTTCGGCACGCCGGTGACCAGCATCGACACCCTGCAGCAGGGCGGCAACACGAGCATGACCATCTCGCCGCATGGCCTCTGGGAATACAACGCCTACCAGAGCGACAACCAGTTCGTCATCGAGGTCAGGGCCGTCACCGTGGATCCGAACAAGCTGGTGCAGGGCTCGCAATCCGGCTATCACGGCGAGAAGCTCTCGCTCAACTTCCAGAACGTCGAGGTGCGCGCGGTATTGCAGGTGATCGCGGACTTCACCCACTTGAACATCATCACCAGCGATACGGTCACCGGCAACCTGACGCTGCGGCTCAAGGACGTGCCCTGGGATCAGGCGCTCGACATCATCCTCCAAGCCAAGGGCCTGGACATGCGCAAGAACGGCAACGTCATCTGGATCGCGCCGCGCGACGAACTGGCGGCCCGGGAAAAGGCCATGCTGGAATCGCAGCAGCAGATCGCCAGCCTCGAGCTGCCGCAGACCGAGACCTTCAGGCTGAACTACCAGAAGGCCGAGCAGCTCAAGAACACGCTCTCCGACAAGAGCAACTCGATGCTCTCGAAGCAAGGCGCGATCATCGCCGATGCCCAGACCAACACCCTGTTCGTGCGGGACATTCCCTCGCATCTGGATAAGATCCGCGACTTCATCCGCAAGGTGGATGTCGGGGCGAGGCAGGTGCTGATCGAGGCGAGGATCGTCGAGGCCGACGACGGCTTCAGCCAGAACCTCGGCGCCCGCCTGAGCTATAACGATCAGAGCGCGACCATCCCGGGCGCCGGCGTCGGTTCGCAGATCGGCAACAGTTCGACCTTCGCCACCGTCAGCGGCAACCTGCAGGGGCTGGTGGACTCGACCGGGCAGGGCAAGGGCGGGGGCACCGGGACGGGCACGGTCACCGACATCAACAACACCAGTTTCGTCAACATGCCGGCCGCCGGCATGAACGGCGTCGCGCCGGGCAGCTTCGCGATCAGCCTGTTCAAATCGGGTCTGAGCAAGTTCATCAATCTCGAACTGTCGGCGCTGGAAGCGGACACGCGCGGCAAGGTCATCTCCAGCCCGCGCGTGGTGACCGCCGACGGGGTCAAGGCGGTGATCGAGCAGGGTACCGAAATTCCCTACCAGCAGGCGACCAGCAGCGGCGCCACCAGCGTCTCCTTCCGCAAGGCCAGCCTGAAGCTCGAAGTCACGCCCCAGATCACTCCGTCGGGCGCCATCATCCTCGACCTGGAGGTCAACAAGGACACCCCGGGCGTGTCCACCAGTTCGGGGGTTCAGATCGACACCAAGCACATCAAGACCAAGGTCTCGGTCGAGAACGGCGGCACGGTGGTGATCGGCGGGATCTACTTGGCGACGGAGCGGAACGACGTCAACAAGGTGCCGCTGCTCGGCGACCTGCCGGTCCTCGGCACCTTGTTCAGGAACACCGCCCGCGTCTCGTCGAAGACCGAGCTGATGATCTTCATAACTCCGCGCGTGATCCAGGACAACCTGAGCCTGAAATGAGTGGGCGGCACGCGGGCACGAGGCATAGCACCTGATCCATTCACGGGATGATCGACGATGAGCACAGCAAACCTGCGTAGCGCCTTCAGCGCCGCCATGCTCCTGGGCGTACTCGGACTGTTCGGCTGCGGCGGGGGCGGCGCCTCGGGAACGGCCGCCGCCGGAAGCGGTACCGGCACGGGAACGACCGCCACGGCCGGGATCAGCGTCGCCCTCACCGATCCGGTGACCGGCGCGGCGCGCACCAGCATCACCCTGGGCAGCCCGGCCAAGGCGAGCGCCACGGTCGTCGACAGCGCGGGCAAGGCGGTCGCCAACGCGGTGGTGACCTTCACGACGACACCCGCCGGCCTAGTCACCATGACCCCGGCCACCGGCACCGCCCTGACCGACGCATCCGGGGTGGCCGCTATCCAGATCGATCCCGCCAGCCTGGCCGCGGCCGGCGCCGCGACGATCACCGCGACGGCGCCAGTGGGCACGGCCACGCCGTCGGGTTCCGCGAGTTTCAGCATCGGCGCCGCGGCGGTCGGGCTGTCGGCCCTGAGCCTGGGACAGAACCCGCTCTCGGCCTACGGTACCACCAGCGTCTCGGTCAATGTCACCGGCGTGCCGACGAGCACCCCGGTGACGGTCAATTTTTCCTCGATCTGTGCCACTTCCGGCAAGGCGACGCTGCCCGCCAGCGTCCAGTCGGTCAATGGCGTCGCCACCGCGACCTACCAGGACAACGGCTGCAGCGCGGTGGACACCATCACCGCCAGCATCGCCGGCACCTCGGTGACGCAGACGGCGAGCCTGACGGTCGCCGCGCCCGGGGTCGCCAGCATCCAGTTCGTCTCCGCCACGCCGACGACCATCGTGTTGAAGGGCACCGGCGGCGCCGGGCTGTCGGAGAGTTCCATCGTCGTCTTCAAGGTGGTCGACAACAACAGTAACCCGATCGCCAATGCCAACGTGGCGCTGGATCTGACCACCCGGAGCGGCGGCATACTCCTCGACGCTTCATCAGGCCCGGTGACCAAGCAGACCGGCACCGATGGCCAGGTGCAGGTATCGGTCCAGGCCGGCAGCAATCCGACCCCGGTCTGGGTGACGGCGAGCGTGAGCTCGGGCGGCAACACCTTCAGCACCCAATCGACGGTGCTGCAGATTTCGACCGGACGGCCGGCCCAGGACCGCTTCTCGCTGAGCATCAAGACCTTCAACATCGAAGGCTGGAACTACGATGGCGTCACCACCCCGGTCATCGCGATCCTGTCCGACCGTCTCGGTAACCCGGTGCCGGACGGCACCGCTGTCAATTTCATCGCCGAGGGCGGACAGATCCAACCCTCCTGTACCACCGCCGGCGGCACCTGCAGCGTCAGCTTCACCAGCGCCAATCCGCGCCCGACCGGAGACACAGAACCCTCTGGCCGGGTCACGGCCGGGCGGGTCACCGTGCTGGCCTACGCCCTGGGGGAGGAGAGCTTCACCGATCTCAACGGCAACAACATCTACGATAGCGGGGAACCCTACAACGATCTGGGCGATGCCTTTCTCGACAACAACGAGAACAATGTCTGGAACTCGGGAGAGCAATACATCCCCTTCAATGCCGCCAATGCCTCGGCCTGCGTGACCGGCATCGCCAATTCGCCGGCCGCCCCGAGCAAGGCCAACAGTTGCGACGGCAAGTGGGGGGCGGCCCACGTCCGCCAGGACGGCGTGATCGTGCTCTCCGGTTCCCACGCCAACATCAGCACGACCAGTTTCAGCATGGGCGGCCTGTGCTCGAAGAGCTTCACCTTCTCCCTCTACGACGACAACGGCAACCCGATGCCGTCCGGCACCTCGTTGGCGACGACCAACCTGTCGACCAATCTCGCCTCGGTCGTTCCCTTGCCCGCCACCGTGCCCAACAGCAACGCGGCGGGCGGCACCGCGCATTCGATCGCGGTGACGGCCCAGTTGCCCGGCGGTGGCACCTGCGTTGCGCCGATGTCCGGCAACGCCAGCGCCACGCTCAACGTCACGACGCCCAAGGGGGTCTCGACCTATATCCCGCTCAGCTTCACGCCCTGAGCGCTGACCGCGTCCGCAGCGACGAAAAGCCGGCGGGAAGCCGGTTTTTTGTTTTGACCCGATGCCCAGTTGATACAATGAGCTCGTGCACTCCAAGGAAAACATATTTCTCGTCGGCATGATGGGGGCGGGCAAGACCACGGTCGGGCGTCAGCTCGCCAAGCGGCTCAAGCTGCGCTTCGTCGATACCGACCACGAGATCGAGGCGCGCACCGGCGTGCACATTCCGCTGATTTTCGAGATCGAGGGCGAGGCTGGCTTCAGGAAGCGCGAGGCGCAGGTGCTGGCGGCATTGACCCAGGAAGAAAATCTCGTGCTGGCCACCGGCGGCGGCGCCGTGCTCGACCCGCAGAACCGAGCCAACTTGACCCAAAACGGCATCGTCGTCTATCTCGCCGTGCCGCCCGCGTTGCTCTGGGAGCGCCTGCGTCAGGACAAGAAGCGGCCGCTGCTGCAGGTGGCCGACCCGCTCAGCAGACTGATGGAGTTGCACGCCAAGCGCGACCCCCTCTACCGCGAGGTGGCCGACCTGATCGTCGAGGGCGGCGGCAGCTCGCATCACCTGGTTAAACTCATCGAGCACGAGCTTCAGGAGCGATTCCCCGCATGACCATGAGTTTGAACGTGTCCCTGGCGGATCGCACCTACCCCATCCATATCGGCGGCTCCCTGCTCGAGCGCGGCGAACTGATCCTGCCGCATCTGCCGGTCGGACGCGCCGCCATCGTCACCAACGAGACCGTCGCCCCCCTCTATCTGGAGCGTCTGGCGGCCACCCTTTCAAACATCGGCGTCCAACTCACCCGGATCGTGCTGCCCGACGGCGAGCAATTCAAGAACTGGGAAACCCTGAACCGGGTCTATGACGCGCTGCTCGAAGCGCGCTGCGATCGCGCCACCACGATCATCGCCCTGGGCGGCGGCGTCATCGGCGACATCGCCGGCTTTGCCGCGGCGACCTATCAGCGCGGCGTACCCATGATCCAGGTGCCGACCACGCTGCTCTCGCAGGTCGATTCCTCGGTCGGGGGCAAGACCGGCATCAACCACCCGCGCGGCAAGAACATGATCGGCGCTTTCTGGCAGCCGAAGCTGGTGCTCGCCGACACTGACACCCTGAAAACCCTGCCGGCGCGGGAACTCTCTGCCGGTCTGGCCGAGATCATCAAGATCGCCCTGGTCCGCGACCTGCCCTTCCTGGAATGGCTGGAAGAGAACATGGAAAAGCTCCTGGCCGGGGATGCCGCGGCGCTGGCCCACGCCGTCGGCCGTTCCTGCCGCAACAAGGCGGAGGTGGTGGCGGCCGACGAGCGGGAGACGGATCCGGCGGGTGGTCGCGCCCTGCTGAATCTCGGCCATACCTTCGGCCACGCCATCGAGACCGGCCTGGGCTACGGCCAATGGCTGCACGGCGAGGCGGTGGCCGCGGGCACGGTGATGGCGGCGGAGCTGTCGCGCCGCCTGGGCTGGCTCGCCGAGACCGATGTCGCCCGGGTGCGGCAGCTCTTCACGCGCGCGCGGCTGCCGGTGCGCGGCGCGTTGCTGGAATCGGCGCGCTACCTCGATCTGATGGCGCACGACAAGAAGGTCGCGGCCGGCCGGCTGCGCCTGGTGTTGTTGCGGCAGCTGGGCCACGCGGTGACCTGGGCCGATGCGCCCCGGGCGGAGATCGTCGCGGCGATCGAGGCCTGTTGTGCCTGATTTGGTTCCCTACGCCGTCTCCGAGCACAACTCGCGTGGCCGGGCGCACGCCGAGACGCCGCCCGCCGAACGCAGCGAATTCCAGCGCGACCGCGACCGCATCATCCATTCCACCGCCTTCCGCCGGCTCGAATACAAGACCCAGGTGTTCGTCAATCACGAGGGCGACCTGTTCCGTACCCGGCTCACCCACAGCATCGAAGTGGCGCAGATCGCCCGCAGCATCGCCCGCGCCCTGCGCGTCAACGAGGATCTGGTCGAGGCCGTGGCCCTGGCGCACGACCTCGGCCACACGCCCTTCGGCCACGCCGGACAGGATGCATTGAACGACGTGATGAGGCGCCAAGCGCCAGCGAGCGGCGGCTTCGAGCACAACCTGCAGAGCCTGCGCACCGTCGATCTGCTGGAGGAGCGCTACGCCGCCTTCGACGGCCTCAATCTCTGCTTCGAGACGCGCGAGGGCATCCTCAAGCATTGCTCGCGCGAGCGGGCCCGCGAACTGGGCGAACTGGGCCGGCGCTTCCTGGACGACCGCCGCCCTTCGTTGGAGGCGCAGATCTGCGACCTGGCCGACGCCATCGCCTACAACCACCACGACGTGGACGACGGCTTGCGCTCCGGCCTGGTCAATCTGGAGCAACTGGATCAGGTGGCCGCCTTCGCCCGCCACCGCCAGGCGGTCACCGACGAATTCCCGGGGATCTCCGGCCGCCGGCTGATCCACGAGACGCTGCGGCGCATGATCAACGCGCTGACGCTGGATCTGATCACCGAGACGCGCCGCAATATCGCCGAGGTGGCGCCGCGCTCGCTACCCGACATACACGCCGCCGCACCGCTGGTCGCCTTCGGCGAGGCCATGCGCGCCGAGCAGCGGGAACTGAAGGCCTTCCTGAACGAGCACCTCTACCGTCATTTCCAGGTCTTGCGCATGACCAACAAGGCGCGGCGCATCGTCTCCGAGCTGTTCTCCGCCTTCGTCGCCGATCCGAGCCTGTTGCCGCCGCAATACCGGAAGATGGCGCAGGACGACAAGCCGCGGGCGGTGGCCGACTACATCGCCGGCATGACCGACCGCTACGCCATCCGCGAACACCGCCGGCTGTTCGCCGTCGGTGAAATATAGAGGCCTGCTGCACTGCAGCGTGTTGAATTCGTCGCCGTTTGCCGGTATATTTACTCGTTCGCCCATTGGGTTACCAAAGCCGGAGCGCCGCCCTCCCAGCCCGTGGGGGCGCCCGGCTTTTTTACCGGCCGAGATTGTCTTCGGCGCCGTGTCGAGGAATGACGAGATGGACTTGCCAAGCCGCCAGGGTCTCTACGACCCAGCCAACGAGCACGACGCCTGCGGCGTCGGCTTCGTTGCCCACATCAAGAATCTGAAGAGCCACGACATCGTCCTGCAAGGCTTGCAGATTCTTAAGAATCTGACCCATCGCGGCGCGGTCGGCGCCGATCCCAAGGCGGGCGACGGCTCGGGCCTCCTGATCCAGATTCCCGACCACTTCCTCCGCGAGGAAATGGCCAAGCAGGGCGTCGGCCTGCCGCCCGAGGGCGAGTACGGCGTCGGCATGGTTTTCCTGCCGCGGGAGAGCGCCTCGCGCATGGCCTGCCAGGAGGAGATCGAGCGCGCGGTGCGCGCCGAGGGCCAGGTTCTGCTCGGCTGGCGCGATGTGCCGGTGGACAACTCGGTGCTCGGCGAGTCGGTCAAGGAGGTCGAGCCGGTGATCCGGCAGATCTTCATCGGCCGCGGCACCGACGTCCTGGTCACCGACGCGCTCGAGCGCAAGCTCTACATCATCAGGAAGCGCTCCGGCCATGCCATCCAGCGGCTGCGCCTGAAGCACGGCAAGGAATTCTACGTGCCCTCGTTTTCGGCGCGCACGCTGGTCTACAAGGGTCTGCTGCTCGCCGATCAGGTCGGCAACTACTACCGCGATCTCCAGGATCCCCGCGTCGTCTCGGCACTGGCGCTGGTGCATCAGCGCTTCTCGACCAACACCTTCCCGACCTGGGATCTGGCGCACCCGTTTCGCTTCATCGCCCACAACGGCGAGATCAACACCCTGCGCGGCAACGTCAACTGGATCAGGGCCCGCGAGAAGGGGATTTCCTCGGCGGTGCTGGGCGCCGACCTGCAGAAGGTCTGGCCGCTGATCTACGACGGCCAGTCCGACTCGGCCTCCTTCGACAACGCCCTCGAACTGCTGGTGATGGGCGGTTATTCGCTGGCCCACGCGATGATGCTGATGATCCCGGAAGCTTGGGAGAAGCACGCGCTGATGGACGAGAACCGCCGCGCCTTCTACGAATACCACGCGGCGATGATGGAGCCCTGGGACGGCCCCGCCGCGGTGGCCTTCACCGACGGCCGCCAGATCGGCGCCACGCTGGACCGCAACGGCCTGCGACCGGCGCGCTACCTGGTCACCGACGACGATCTGGTGATCATGGCGTCCGAGGCCGGCGTGCTGCCGGTACCGGAGGCGAGGATCGTCAAGAAATGGCGTTTGCAGCCGGGCAAGATGTTCCTGATCGATCTCGTCCAGGGCCGCATCATCGAGGACAAGGAGATCAAGGATGCGCTGGCCAACGCCAAGCCCTACCGCGAGTGGATCGAGAAAATTCGCATCAAGCTCGACGAGATTTCCAACGCCGACCCGGCAGACTGCATTGCCGGCGTCCCCCTGCTCGATCGCCAGCAGGCCTTCGGCTATACCCAGGAGGATATCAAGTTCATCCTCGAGCCGATGGCGCAAAGCGGCGAGGAAGCGACCGGCTCGATGGGCAACGATGCGGCGCTGCCGGTGCTCTCGTCCAGAAGCAAGCCCTTCTACAACTACTTCAAGCAGCTCTTCGCGCAGGTGACCAACCCGCCGATCGATCCGATCCGCGAAGAGATCGTCACTTCGCTCACCTCCTTCATCGGACCCAAGCCGAACCTGCTCGGCCTGGCCGACATCAATCCGCCGATCCGCCTCGAGGTGTCGCAGCCGGTGCTGTCCTGCGGCGACATGGCCAAGATCCGCGACATCGAGCGCTTCACCGGCGGCAAGTTCCGTCCCAGCGAACTCGACATCACCTATCCCGAGTCCTGGGGCAGCGCCGGCATCGAAGCGAGACTGGCCTCGCTGGTGGCGGAAGCCGAAGACGCCGTGCGTTATGGCCACAACATCCTGATCGTCTCGGACCGGCGCATCGACGCCACCCACGTGGCGATTCCCGCCCTGCTCGCGACCTCGGCGGTGCATCAGCATCTGGTGAAGCAGGGCCTGCGCACCAGCGCCGGCCTGGTGGTGGAGACGGGTTCGGCACGCGAGGTGCACCACTTCGCGCTCCTGGGCGGCTACGGCGCCGAAGCCGTGCATCCCTATCTGGTGCTGGATACGCTCGTCGACCTGGCCAGGGGCGATGCCGAAAAGGCGGAAAAGTACGTCAAGAACTTCACCAAGGCGGTCGGCAAGGGCCTGTGTAAGGTGATGTCGAAGATGGGCATCTCCACCTACATGTCCTATACCGGGGCGCAGATTTTCGAGGCGGTCGGGCTGCAGCGCGAATTCGTCGAAAAATACTTCACCGGCACCGCCAGCAGCATCGAGGGCGTCGGCGTGTTCGAGGTCGCCGAGGAAGCGATCCGTTGTCACCGCCAAGCCTTCAGCGACGATCCGGTGCTCGCCACCATGCTCGATGCTGGCGGCGAATACGCCTACCGCATCCGCGGCGAGGAGCACATGTGGACCCCGGATTCGATCGCCAAGCTGCAGCACGCCACCAAGACCGGCAACGTCGATACCTACAAGGAGTATGCCAAGCTGATCAACGACCAGAGCCGCCGCCAGCTGACCCTGCGCGGACTGTTCGAGGTCAAGCCGGCGGGCCCGCGGGTGCCGATCGAAGAAGTCGAGGCGGCCTCGGAAATCGTCAAGCGCTTCGCTACCGGGGCCATGTCGCTGGGCTCGATCTCCACCGAGGCGCACACCAACCTCGCGGTTGCCATGAACCGCATCGGCGGCAAGTCGAACACCGGCGAGGGCGGCGAGGATGCCAATCGCTACCGGGTTTTAAAAGGCGGCGAGAAGCTCTCCGAGATCATCGGCGCCGGCCGCGTCAGCCGCGACATGGTGCTCAAGGCCGGGGATTCGCTGCGCTCGAAGATCAAGCAGGTCGCCTCCGCCCGCTTCGGCGTGACGGCGGAATACCTGGCCAGCGCCGACCAGATCCAGATCAAGATGGCCCAGGGCGCCAAGCCCGGGGAGGGCGGCCAGCTGCCCGGCCACAAGGTCTCCGAATACATCGGCTATCTGCGCCATTCGGTGCCGGGCGTCGGCCTGATTTCGCCGCCGCCGCACCATGACATCTACTCGATCGAGGATCTGGCGCAACTGATCCACGACCTGAAGAACGCCAATCCGCAGGCCTCGATCTCGGTCAAGCTGGTCTCCGAAGTTGGCGTCGGCACCGTCGCCGCCGGCGTCTCCAAGGCCAAGGCCGACCATGTGGTGATCGCGGGCCATGACGGCGGTACCGGCGCCTCGCCGATTTCCTCGATCAAGCACGCCGGCACGCCCTGGGAGCTGGGCCTGGCCGAAACCCAGCAGACCCTGGTCTTAAACCGCCTGCGCGGGCGCATCCGCGTCCAGGTCGACGGCCAGATCAAGACCGGCCGCGATGTGCTGATCGGCGCGCTGCTCGGCGCCGACGAATTCGGCTTCGCCACCGCGCCGCTGGTGGTCTCCGGCTGCATCATGATGAGGAAGTGCCATCTCAACACCTGCCCGGTCGGCGTGGCCACACAGGATCCTGAACTGCGCAAGAAATTCTCTGGCCAGCCCGAGCACGTGGTGAATTATTTCTTCTTCGTCGCTGAAGAGGTGCGCGAGCTGATGGCGGCCATGGGCATCCGCCGTTTCGTCGATCTGATCGGCCGCGCCGACCTGCTCGACCAGCGTTCGGCCATCGCTCACTGGAAGGCCAGGGGGCTAGACTTCTCGAGAATATTCTATATGTCCCCGGCCGACGGCAGCGTCGCCAGGAGCCATTGCGAAGTCCAGGATCACGGTCTGGCAGGCGCCCTCGACTACGCTCTTATCGCCAAGGCGCAGCCTGCGCTGGAGCGCGGCGAGAGGGTGGTCATCGAGACGCTGATCAGGAACGTGAACCGCAGCTGCGGCACCATGCTCTCGCACGAGGTCGCGAGCCGCTACGGACACAGCGGCCTGCCCGATGACAGCATCACGGTGAAGCTTGTCGGGACCGCCGGGCAGAGCTTCGGCGCCTTTCTTGCCCGCGGCGTCACCCTCGATCTCACCGGCGAGGGCAACGACTATGTCGGCAAGGGCCTGTCGGGCGGGCGCATCATCGTCCGCCCCGCCGCCGACTTCCGCGGCCCTGCGGATGCCAACATCATCGTCGGCAATACCGTTCTCTACGGCGCCATCGCGGGAGAGGCTTTCTTCAGCGGCGTCGCCGGCGAGCGTTTCTGCGTGCGCAATTCCGGCGTCACCACGGTGGTGGAAGGGACCGGCGATCACGGCTGCGAATACATGACCGGCGGCACTGTCGTGGTGCTGGGCAATACCGGCAGGAATTTCGCCGCCGGCATGAGCGGCGGCGTCGCCTACGTGCTCGACCCGGACGGCAGCTTCGCCGGCCGTTGCAACCCGGCGATGGTGGCGCTGGAGGCGGTGTCGCCGGCCGAGCAGCAGTCGGCGTTGGAGCCCCGGCATCGGGGGCAGGCCGACGAGACGCAGTTGAAGGCCCTGATCGAGCGCCATGCGGTCTGCACCGGCAGCGCCGTCGCCCGCGCCATCCTCGCCGACTGGCCGGCCCATCGGGCGAAGTTCGTCAAGGTCATGCCGCACGAATATCGGCGGGCGCTGAAGGAACTCGCCGTCGCTGCCAGCACGGCAGTGAAGGAGGCAGCATGAACACCGCCTTTCCCCCGACCCCTTTTAGTTCCAGCGTAACGCCTGGTTTGCAGGCATTGGCCTTCTCTGAAACGCGGTCGCGTTTTCCGCGGAGAGGGGGGACCACGGTTCAGCCGCTGACGCGTCTTCCGAATAATGAACCGCTGCCTCCTTGGGGTCCCGCAAGGGGACTTCCTTCGGGTCGCGGCTTGGCGGAGGCAGCATAATGGGCAAGATAACAGGCTTCATGGAATATCGGCGGCTCACGGAGGCGCAGTTGCCGGTGGCCGAACGGCTGAAGAACTTCCGGGAGTTCGTGCTCCATCTCTCCGACGACGAGGCGAAGATCCAGGGCGCACGCTGCATGGACTGCGGCATCCCGTTCTGCAGCAACGGCTGCCCGGTGAACAACATCATCCCGGACTGGAACGACTTGGTGTATCGCCAGCAGTGGCGGCAGGCGCTGGAAGTCCTGCACTCCACCAACAACTTCCCGGAATTCACCGGCCGTATCTGTCCTGCGCCCTGCGAGGCGGCGTGCACGCTCAACATCAACGACGCCGCCGTGGGCATCAAGTCGATCGAGCACGCGATCATCGACAAGGGTTGGGAGCAGGGCTGGGTCGTGCCGCAGCCGCCTGTCGCCAAGACCGGCAAGACGGTCGCGGTGGTCGGCTCCGGTCCGGCCGGCCTGGCCGCCGCCCAGCAGTTGGCCCGCGCCGGCCACGCGGTGACCCTGTTCGAGAAGAACGACCGCATCGGCGGCTTGCTGCGCTACGGCATCCCCGACTTCAAGCTGGAGAAGTCGCACATCGACCGCCGCATCGCGCAGATGCAGGCCGAGGGCGTCGAATTTCGCGTCAATGCCAATGTTGGCGCAGACGGTGAGTTCGCAGCCGACAGGATCCTCGCCGCTTTCGACGCCGTGGTGCTCGCCGGTGGCGCCGAGCAGCCGCGCGATCTGCCGGTGCCGGGCCGGGAGCTCGAAGGCGTGCATTTCGCGATGGAGTTCCTGCCGCAGCAGAACAAGGTCAACGCCGGCGACAAGCTGCCCAAGCAGATCAAGGCTGGCGGTCGGCACGTGGTGGTGATCGGCGGCGGCGACACAGGCTCGGACTGCGTCGGCACCTCCAACCGCCAGGGCGCGGCGAGCGTCGTCCAGTTCGAGCTTCTGCCGCGTCCGCCCGAGCAGGAGAACAAGCCCCTGGTCTGGCCCTATTGGCCGATGAAGCTGCGCACCTCGAGCTCGCACGACGAGGGTTGTTCGCGCGACTGGTCGGTGGCGACCAAGGCGTTCATCGGCGGCGAGGGCGCGGACAGCGCTAAGCTCAAGGCCATCAAGGCGGTGCGCTTGCAATGGACGGACGGCAAGATGAGCGAAGTTCCCGGCTCGGAGTTCACCCTCAAGGCCGATCTGGCTTTCCTCGCGATGGGTTTCCTCGGGCCGGCCGGCGGCGTTCTGGACGCCTTCGGCGTCGCCCGCGACGCCCGCAGCAACGCCCGGGCAGATACCGAAGCGCCCGGCCCCCTGGCCTACGCCACCAACGTTGCCAAGGTGTTCGCAGCCGGCGACATGCGCCGGGGACAGTCGCTGGTGGTCTGGGCGATCCGCGAGGGTCGCCAGTGCGCGCGCGCCGTCGATGAGTTTCTGATGGGAACTAGCCTTCTGCCGCGCTGATGAACGTCGTCATCCTCGCCGCCGGGCAGGGCAAGCGCATGCGCTCCGACCTGCCCAAGGTGCTGCACCGGCTGGCGGGCAGACCCCTGCTCGCCCACGTCCTCGACGCCGCGCGCGCTACCGGGGCGAAAAGGATCTGCGTCGTCTATGGTCACGGCGGCGAGCAGGTGCGCGAGGCGTTGGATTGCCCGGAGGTGGTCTGGGTCAAGCAGGAGCCGCAGCAGGGCACTGGTCACGCCGTGCTCCAGGCGCTGCCGCATCTCGACCCCTCCGGTCCGACGCTGGTGCTCTGCGGCGACGTGCCGCTGATCCGCGCCGAGACCCTGAATCGCCTGATCGCGCGGGCTGCTGACGGCGCGCTGGCGCTGCTCACGGTGAGACTCTCCGATCCGGGGGGCTATGGCCGGATCGTCCGCGGCGGAGACGGCGCCATCCTGCGCATCGTCGAGGAGCGGGATGCCAGCGACGCGGAGCGCGCGCTCGACGAGGTCAATACCGGCATCCTGGTCGCGCCCACCGGGCGCCTGGCGCAATGGCTGCCCGCGCTCGGCAAGGGCAACGCCCAGGGCGAGTACTACCTCACCGACATCGTCGGGCTGGCGGTGGCGGAGGGCTCGCCGGTGTTCAGCGCGCGGCCGGATGAGGAATGGGAGGTGGCGGGGGTCAACAGCCAGTCGCAGTTGGCTGCCCTGGAGCGCATCCACCAGAAGCGCGGCGCTGAACGATTGTTGGAGCAGGGCGTGCAGCTGGCCGATCCGGCGCGGATCGACCTGCGCGGCGAGCTCCATTGCGGCCGCGACGTGTTCATCGACATCAACTGCCTGTTCGAGGGCAGCGTCGAGCTGGGCGATCGGGTCGTCATCGGACCCAACTGTGTCATCAGGGACTGCAGCGTCGGAGAGGGCAGCCGCGTCCATGCCTTTTCCCATCTCGACGCGGCGCAGGTCGGCCAAAACTGCAGCGTCGGGCCCTACGCGCGACTGCGGCCGGGCACGGTGCTGGGCCGCGAGGTGCATATCGGCAACTTCGTCGAGGTCAAGAACAGCCGCATCTCTGACCACTCGAAGGTCAATCATCTCTCCTACGTCGGCGATTCCGAGGTGGGGCGCCGGGTCAATATCGGTGCCGGCACCATCACCTGCAACTACGACGGCGTGAACAAGCACCGCACGGTGATCGAGGACGACGCCTTCATCGGCTCCGACACGCAGCTGGTGGCCCCGGTCACCGTCGGCCGGGGCGCGACCCTGGGTGCGGGCACCACCCTGACCAGCAACGCGCCGCCGGACGCGCTCACCGTCTCCCGCGCGAAGCAGGTGACCATCGCCGGCTGGAAGCGGCCGGTGAAAAAGAGGGATTAGCCATGTGCGGTATCGTCGCCGCGGTCGCTGACCGCAACATCGTCCCGGTCCTGGTCGAGGGATTGAGGAAGCTCGAATACCGCGGCTACGATTCGGCCGGCCTCGCGGTGCTCGCTCCCGGCCTCAAGCGCCTGCGCAGCCAGGGCCGCGTCGCCGACCTCGCTGCCCTGGCCAGCGGTCTCTCGGCCGGCGCCGGCGTCGCCCACACGCGCTGGGCCACCCACGGCGCGCCCTCCGAAAGGAACGCCCACCCGCACGTCTCGGGCGCTCTGGCGGTGGTCCATAACGGCATCATCGAGAACTATGCCGAGCTGCGCAAAATGCTCGTCGGCGAGGGCTACGCCTTCGTCACCGATACCGACACCGAGACCATCGCCCATCTGCTCGCGCACGTCTTGAAGACGGCGCCCGACCTGCTGGAGGCGGTGCGCCTGGCCACCGGTTCACTGGTCGGCGCCTACGCCATCGCCGTGATCCGCGAGGGCGAGAGCGCGGGTGAGGAGCGGGTGGTCGTGGCGCGCAACGGCGCGCCGCTGTTGCTGGGCATCGCCGCCGATGGTTGCTACGCCGCCTCGGACGCCTCGGCCCTGCTGCAGGTGACCCGGACGATGATCTATCTCGAAGACGGCGACGTCGCCGAGATCACCCGCCGCGGCTACCGGATAGTGCGCCCCGACGGCAGCCCGGTCGAGCGCCCCAGCCACGAGAGCGCGCTGTCGGCGGACGCCGTGGAGCTGGGGCAGTACCAGCACTACATGCAGAAGGAGATCTTCGAGCAGCCGCAGGCGCTGGCCAATACCCTGGAGATGATCGGCGGCGCGCAATCGGTCTCGCCCAACCTGTTCGGCGCCGCCGCGCCCGAGCTGCTCTCGGGCGTCAAGAGCGTGCTGATCCTGGCCTGCGGCACCAGCCATCATGCCGGTCTGGTCGCGCGCTACTGGATCGAGCAGTTGGCCGGCATCCCCTGCAGCACCGAGATCGCCAGCGAATACCGCTACCGGCGGTCGGTACCCGACCCGGCCCAGCTGGTGATCGCCATCTCGCAGTCGGGCGAGACCGCCGACACCCTCGCCGCGTTGAAGCACGCCAGGGGACTGGGCATGAGCCGCACGCTGGCGCTGTGCAACGTCGCCGAAGCGGCGATCGTGCGCGAGTGCGCCCTCAGGTTCATGACCCGCGCCGGCCCCGAGATCGGCGTGGCCTCGACCAAGGCCTTCAGCACCCAGCTCACCGCACTATTCCTGCTGGCGGTGACGCTGGCCAAGCAGCAAGGCCGCCTGAGCCCAGAGGGCGAGCTCCGGCACCTCACCGACCTGCGCCATCTGCCGCTGGCGGTGAAGCAAGTCCTGTCGCTCGAACCCGAGATCAAGGGTTGGGCGGCGACCTTCGCCGACAAGCGCCACGCGCTGTTCCTGGGCCGCGGCCATCACTACCCGATCGCGCTCGAAGGCGCGCTGAAGCTCAAGGAGATCTCCTACATCCACGCCGAGGGCTATCCCGCCGGCGAGCTCAAGCACGGTCCGCTGGCCCTGGTCGACCGCGACATGCCGGTGATCGCCGTGGCGCCCAACGACGCGCTGCTGGAGAAGCTCAAGTCCAACCTGCAGGAGGTACGCGCGCGCGGTGGCGAGCTCTACGTCTTCGCCGACGCCGACAGCGCGGTGGCGGCGAGCGACGGCGTGCACATCCTGCGCCTGCCCGCCCACTACGGCCTGCTCTCGCCGGTGCTACACGTCGTGGCGCTGCAGCTGCTCGCCTACCACGTCGCGCTGGTGAAGGGCACCGACGTCGATAAGCCGCGCAATCTGGCCAAATCCGTGACCGTAGAATGAGCGAGGGCACGATCGGCAGGCGCTGTTCCGAGCAATTAAAGTCGAAAACTCGCCATTAAAGTCGAAAACTGAGAGCGGTACAAAAGAAGCCCCGCTCGGCGAGGCTGATAAAAGGTGTCGGGGTTGCGGTGAATTATTGAAGGCCGAGCGGTCTCAGTCCGCCCTTACCCGGGTACCACTCAGCTTCCGGTGCTCTTGGGGTGAGCCACTTGGCCATTCTTCGCAAATTTTGCGCAGTCGCTGCCAATAGAAACTCATCATGTGCACCACTGAAGCCACGTAGTCGCAGCTTGTCCAGTTTCAGGATACGCTTGAGATGGGCAAACAGTATCTCGACCTTTTTGCGGTCCTTGCGTGACTGCCGATACGCGTCCGTCGCAGCGCAGCGCCTTGTCTGCTGGGCAGCGATATTCGTTAGCCTGTTCATTCCACTCAAATTCGCTGCGCGAGAGGGTGCCGTCTTGGCGCTCCGAGGCGGCCATTCATGGTACGTGATCATCGCTATTTGCCTGAGGGCCGGCAATGTGGTCCTTTGCCATGAAATTGACTTAGGTTTAGATGGGTTGATGTTTTTGTTTGACTTTATTGATGCGAATGATTATCATTACTGCAAATGGCGTCAATCAATCGCAATTGGTGATGTCTGAGTCACTCGACAGGAGTAATTATCAATGAAAAGGTCTTTGGTTCATTCGGTGGCGTTAGCTGCTTACCTACTATTTTCAGTAGCCGCACATGCTGACGGTTTTGTCCTCACACTCAAGAACAATCAGTTCTCTCCCAAAATACTGACCATACCAGCAGGCCAGAAAATAAAAATCACCGTGAAGAATCAGGACGTGACTCCGGCCGAATTCGAGAGTAGCGATATGAACCGCGAGAAAGTGGTCGGTCCAAACGGCGAAATCATCATATTCATCGGACCACTGGATGCCGGCAGTTATGGCTACTTCGATGATTTTCACCGCAATACGACAACAGGCACCATCATCGCCAAATAGCATTTACCTTCCCGCGCAGGTGGGAAATTCCGATTATTCAAGGAAGACCATTTTTCATGTCGTTAGCCAATATGACAAATATGCGTCGATATGTCGTTGCCGTGACTGCATGCATTGCCCTTGCTTGCGCAATCAAGGATAGCGTTGCAGACGAAATATATTCGCCGAACGCCGAATACCGAGAGCTTTCGATTGAGTACAACGGCTCCCGTACCTTTGACCGGAATCCGAACAAGGATGGGGCGCAGGAAGGCGAAGTATCGCTTGAAGCCGGACTCACGCCCCGATTGGAGGCTGAAGTCAGCGCCATATTATCGAAGGACCCGGGAGGTGTTTCGCAACTACAAGCGCGCGAAATCGAAGCCCGCTATCAGTTTTTCGAGCCGGGCGAAAAGTGGCTTGATGCCGGAATATTGGTCGCCTATGATTTTGCCGCCCAAAATAGCGCGCCGGATTCTTTGGAGGTCAAGTTGCTGCTGCAGAAAGATGGCGGCAAGTTCACCAGCACGGCGAATATCGGTTTTACCCAGAATGTCGGAAAGTACTCTGCGCATACCGGCGGCCCTGATTATGTTTTCCTTTGGAATACACGCTATCGCTATAGTGGGGGTTTTCAGCCTGGCATAGAGGTGCAAAGCGATTTGGGTCAGGGACATCAAATCGGTCGCTTCAATAAGCAGGAGCATTATATTGGCCCGGCAGTCTATGGAAAACTTTTCGGACCCCTGCCGCTCGGTCAGGCTATAAAGTATCAGGTCGCGTACTTGTTCGGCGCAAGCGATGCAGCGGCGCGGGGCGTCGCAAGAGCGCTTGTCGAATATGAAATGCACTTTTAAGGCAACCGGACATGCTCGCAACGTTGATTATCGTATTTCGTGAAGTTATTGAAGCCGGATTGGTGATCGGTATTGTGTTGGCTGCAACGCGTGGCGTGCCGCGTAGAAGCGTTTGGGTTGGCGGCGGTGTCATGGGAGGTATAGCAGGTGCCTGCCTGGTGGCGGCATCCGCAGATGCTATTGCCAACATGATGGAGGGGACCGGACAAGAGTTGTTCAATGCGTCGGTAATGGCTATCGCAGTGTTGATGCTAACCGGCCACAATGTCTGGATGGCGCGCGAAGGCCGCCATATGGCGCAGGAAATGCAATCACTGGGGGATGATGTTGTCACGGGACAGCGTTCTCTCGCAGCGTTGGCCATCGTAGTGGGTGTTGCCGTTCTCCGCGAAGGCTCGGAAATTGTTCTGTTTCTATATGGCATTGCTTTGTCTGCAGGTAGCACCGGAAATTCCATGTTCCTCGGCGGTGCTATCGGTCTTGCACTTGGCGCCGCGATCACTGCCACAGTATATTTTGGCCTGATGCGCATTCCAACGCGACATCTCTTTGCAGTTACGAGTTGGCTGATCGCGCTTCTTGCGGCGGGAATGGCTTCGCAGGCCGTTGTATTTCTCCAGCAGGCGGGGTTGGTAACAGTGCTCTCGCATGTGATATGGGATACGTCTGGCGTGCTTTCGGACGGTAGCCTAGCCGGGAAAGCATTGCATACACTGGTCGGTTATGCTGATCGTCCCACTGGCATTCAGCTCGTCGTCTATGCCGCGACACTCGTGATGATCTTTACCCTGATGCGATTGTTTGGCCACACTCCCCAGTCGCCAAGGCTCAACAAGCAAACTCAACGCGACATTTGCAATGCTTGAATTGAGGCGTTGAGAGTCGATCGTAGAATCCAATGCAGATGAAATGGCAACCACGACCCACGACCGTCCGGTAGCCGTAAGCTCCAGTTGGCCAATGTCAGCTATTGAGAATCCCAATTTCCAGGCCGAGACCAACGAAGTCCCAGGCTAGTCCTTCGCTCCTGGCTTCCTGCCGGGAGTCGTTGGTGGAATAGACCCCGCGACCCGACAGAGCATCCCCTCAAACGGTTTACCATCACTGAATCGGGTAACGCTGCACCTAGATATTTCTCCGCGTGCCGACAAGTCTGACAGGGAGATACGAACCTTGGGAAGCGGAATTCCCATTACCGCCGCAATCTCAGAGTCGAGTTGCTGGCCGTTCTTCTTCAAGTATTGGAGGATTGGGGCGGTGTGCATCTAAAATTCCTTAGAGAAGATGGCGGCAGACAATCCAAGGCCACGATTGACCGGTGAAACCTACACAGCGCCTACATATGGCGAGACAGGCCAGGAATGAAAACGGCCCCCATCGCTGGAAGCCGCCTTGCTGTTGGTGGGCCCGCTGGGACTCGAACCCAGGACCAAAGGATTATGAGTCCTCTGCTCTAACCAGCTGAGCTACAGGCCCTAAAGATCAGGTCTCGGAATCGAGGAAGCTGCGCAGCTTCTCCGAACGCGAGGGATGCCTGAGCTTCCTCAGGGCCTTCGCCTCGATCTGCCGGATGCGCTCGCGCGTGACGTCGAATTGCTTGCCGACCTCTTCCAGCGTGTGGTCGGTGTTCATCTCGATGCCGAAGCGCATGCGCAGTACCTTGGCCTCGCGCGGCGTCAGCGAGTCGAGGATTTCCTTGGTCACCTCGCGCAGGCTGGAGTACATCGCCGCGTCGGCGGGCGCCAGGTTCGTGGCGTCCTCGATGAAGTCGCCCAGATGCGAGTCGTCGTCGTCGCCGATCGGCGTCTCCATCGAGATCGGCTCCTTGCTGATCTTGAGGATCTTGCGGATCTTCTCCTCGGGCATCTCCATCTTCACCGCCAGGGTCGCCGGATCGGGCTCGGCGCCGGTCTCCTGGAGGATCTGGCGCGAGATGCGGTTCATCTTGTTGATGGTCTCGATCATGTGCACCGGGATGCGGATGGTGCGCGCCTGGTCGGCGATCGAGCGGGTGATGGCCTGGCGGATCCACCAGGTGGCGTAGGTCGAGAACTTGTAGCCGCGGCGGTATTCGAACTTGTCCACCGCTTTCATCAGGCCGATGTTGCCTTCTTGGATCAGGTCGAGGAACTGCAGGCCGCGGTTCGTATACTTCTTGGCGATGGAAATCACCAGGCGCAGGTTGGCCTCGGTCATCTCGCGCTTGGCGCGGCGCGCCTTGGCTTCGCCCGTGGACATCTGCTTGTTGATGTCCTTCAGTTCCTTGAGCGGAATGCCGATGCGCGTCTGGGTGTCGATCAGCTTCTGCTGTTCCTCGATGATCGCCGGCGCGGCGCGGAGAAGCTGGGCGCCATTCAGTTTGGCGTTGGCGATCTCCAGCTTCAGCCAGTCGAGGTTGGTCTCGTTGCCGGGGAAGGACTTGATGAAGTGCTGGCGCGGCATGTGCGACTTGTCCACGCACAGGTGCAGGATCTTGCGCTCGTGCTTGCGCACGTCTTCGACCATGCCGCGCACCGAGTCGCACAGCCGCTCGGTGGTCTTGGCGGTGAAGCGGATGTTCATCAGCTCGGCCGAAATCTGCTGCTGCAGCTTGAGATAGGTCTTGTCCTGCGAGCCCTTCTTGGCGAGGTTGGCGTGCAGCTTCTCGTAGAGCTGGGCGATCAGCATGAAGCGCTCGAGCGCTTCCACCTTGAGCTTCAGCAGCGAGGCGGAGAGGGCGCGGCTGCCGTCCTCGTCGTCGTCCTCTTCGCCTTCGTCTTCGGCGACGGCGAGCTCCTCGTCCTCCGCCAGCGCCTCGATGGCCTCTGAGGCGTTGGGATCGATCAGGCCGTCGATCAGTTCGTCGATACGCATCTCGTCGCGCGCCACGCGGCCGGCGGATTCGAGGATCTCGACGATGGTGGTCGGGCAGGCGGAAATGGCCTGAATCATGTGCTTCAAGCCGTCCTCGATGCGCTTGGCGATTTCGATTTCGCCCTCGCGCGTGAGCAGCCCGACCGTGCCCATTTCGCGCATGTACATGCGCACCGGGTCGGTGGTGCGGCCGAACTCCGAGTCCACCGTCGACAACGCCTGCTCGGCTTCCTCCTCGACCTCGGCGGCATCGACGACCGCCGGAGACTGCTCGGTCATCAGCAGCGTTTCGGCATCCGGGGCCTCGTCATAGACCTGGATGCCCATGTCGTTGAAGGTGGTGATGATCGACTCGATCTGCTCGGCGTCGACCATGTCGTCGGGCAGGTGGTCGTTGATCTCGGCGTAGGTGAGATAGCTGCGCTCCTTGCCGAGCGTGATCAGGTTCTTCAGCCGGGTGCGGCGCGCATCGAGATCGATCGGCAGGTTCGTGGGCGCCACGGCCGCCGCCTTTTCCTTGGCGCGCTTGCCCTTGACCGGGGCGACCGCCGGCTTGGCGGGGGCCGCCTGGACCGGAGTTTTGGCATTGCTGGGTTTAGCGATTTCCTTGGCCATGGAGTTCCTCATTGTCAGGCGCCGGAGGCAACAATATTGCCGTGGCGCCAGCCTGACAGACATAGATTTGAGAAAACCGTTCATTATACACGGACTTATTTCTCCCGTCTGCCCGCCGCCGCGGCGGTTTTCTGCGCCAGCAGGGCAGCCAGTTGCTGGCGTTCTTCTGAGGTCAGGCCGCCGGCGCGTTCCCTTTGGCTGAGCTCGCTGATCGAGCGGGTCAGGCCGGTGTGGCGCAGGCGTTCCAGGGAATCGTTGAACTCCTCCTCCAGCACCGCCTCGTCGAATTCCTCCGCCGCCAGCAGTCCGGCGAACAGCGCCAGCGTCGCCTCGTGCCCGCTGCCGCGGAAGTGTTCGAGCAGCTGCCCGACGCCGCCGGCGGGCAGGGCGCCGTGATCGACCGCGTCCGCGATGGCGCGCAAGGCGGCGCCCTCAGGCAGGTCGCCGGCGAGCAGGTCGATGGGAATGCGCGCCGCCCGCTCCGGGCGGCGCAGCACGTTTTCCAGCAGACGGTGCTCGATCGAGCGCGCCTGCGGGCGGCGCACGGTGCGCGGCGGCGCCTGGCGACCGGCCGGCAGCAGGGTCTTCAGCCCGCATTGCGCCTCGATCTCGGCCTGGGTGAAGCCGCTGGCGGCGGCGACCTGCTTGGTGAGCTGCAGGCGCAGCAGGGGCGCGGCGATCTTGACCAGGTACGGCTTGACCTCGTGCACCAGGCGCGAGCGACCCTCGGCGCTGGCAAGATCGACGCGGGAGCGCAGCTCGCGCAGCAGGAATTCGGTCAGCGTCGTCGGCAGGTCGGCCAAGCTCTGAAACGCCGCCGCGCCTTGCTCGCGCACGAAGCTGTCGGGGTCGTGCTCCGGCGGCAGGAACAGGAAGCCGACCGACTTGTTGTCGGCGATCTGCTCCAGGCTCGCCTCCAGCGCGCGCCAGGCGGCCTTGCGCCCGGCGCTGTCGCCGTCGAAGCAGAACACCACCCGCTCGGCTTGGCGCAACAGCTTGTGCACGTGGGCGGGCGTGGTCGCCGTTCCCAGCGTCGCCACCGCATTGCCGACGCCGTGCTGGGCCAGGGCGACCACATCCATGTAGCCCTCGACCGCGATCACCGTATCGCTGTCGCGGATCGCCTGGCGCGCTTGGGGCAGGCCGTAGAGCTCGCGCCCCTTCTCGAACAGCGGGGTCTCGGGCGAATTGAGGTACTTGGGCTCGCCCTGGTCGAGGACGCGGCCGCCGAAGCCGATGACGTTGCCGCGCTGGTCGAGGATGGGAAACATGATGCGGTCACGAAAGCGGTCGTAGCGGCGCCCCTGCTCGTTGTCGATGACCAGGCCGCACTCGGCCAGCTCCCTGGCCTGGTAGTCGGAGAAGACCTGCTCCAGGTTCTGCCAACCCTCGGGCGCGTAGCCCAGGCCGAAACGCGC
Organism: Rhodocyclaceae bacterium; assembly: GCA_035530135.1. Lineage (GTDB taxonomy): Bacteria > Pseudomonadota > Gammaproteobacteria > Burkholderiales > Rhodocyclaceae > CAIYYX01. Next base: position 92,857 of record DATKVJ010000161.1, read on the forward strand.
CGCGATTTCGCCGGAGAGGCCGCGCCCCTTGAGATAATCGATGGCCCTGGGGCTAGCCTTCAGCTGGTCCCGGTAGAACTTCGCCGCACGCGCCATGAACTCGGTCAGCGGCGCCCGCTTCGCCGCCTCCTGCCGGCGCGCCTCGATCTGCTGCGGCACTTGCAGTCCGACGTTGCCGGCCAGTTCCTCGACCGCCTCGATGAAGCCGGTCCCGGAATACTGCATGACGAAGCCGATCGCGCTGCCGTGCGCGCCGCAGCCGAAGCAGTGATAGAACTGCTTCGACGGGCTGACCGTGAAGGAAGGGGTCTTCTCGGAGTGGAAGGGGCAGCAAGCACTGTAATTGGCGCCGGCTTTCTTCAGGGGAACGCGGCGTTCGACCACATCGACGATGTCGACGCGGGAGAGCAGCTCCTGGATGAACGAGTCAGGTATCAAGGCGACTGGCTCAGCCGGCCAGCCTGGCCTTGATCAGCGCCGAGACCTTGCCCATGTCGGCGCGACCGGCGAGTCTCGGCTTGACGATGGCCATGACCTTGCCCATCTCCTGCACGCCCTGGGCGCCGGATTCGCTCACGGCGGCAGCGACGATCGCATCGACCTCGGCGGCGGACAGCGGCTGGGGCATATAGGCGGAGAGCACCTCGACCTCGAAACTCTCGGCGTCGACCAGATCCTGGCGGCCGGCAGCCTGGAACTGGGAAATGGAGTCGTGGCGCTGCTTCAGCATCTTCTCGATGATCGCGATGACCGCGGCGTCGTCCTGCTCGATGCGCAGGTCGACTTCCTTCTGCTTGATCGCCGCCAGCAGCAGGCGGATCGCGCCCAGGCGGGCCGTGTCGCGGGCGCGCATCGCGGTCTTCATGTCTTCGGTGATGCGGGTCTTCAGGCTCATGTTTTACCCCAATGCACTCATGCTCGGACGCTGTCGTCGCCGGACGATCGGAAAGCACAAAGCCTCGGATCGAGATCATCCGAGGCTTCGCATGCGAGGCACCTGAATCGCCGCCGGCTGCGACGATCCGGAAAATCAGTACAGCTTAGGTGGCAGCATCTGGCTGTGGATGCGCTTGTGATGGCGCTTCACGGCGGCGGCCAGCTTGCGCTTGCGCTCGGAGGTGGGCTTCTCGTAGAACTCGCGCGAGCGCAGTTCGGTGAGGATGCCCGTTTTCTCGATGGTGCGCTTGAAGCGGCGGATCGCGACTTCGAACGGCTCGTTTTCCTTGAGGCGTATACCCGGCATGCTGTAGTTCCTGGTTGGGACGACGGAAAGCCGGGCATTTTACCCGCTATTTCCCCAGAATCCAAGTGAAATATCGCGCGGCGATCTTCCCGCACCGGGCCCGGGTAGAATGCCGGCCATGCTCGTCCTCGGCATCGAATCCTCCTGCGACGAAACCGGTGTCGCTCTCTACGACACGGGGCGCGGCCTGCTCGCCGATGCCCTGCATTCCCAGGTCGAGATGCACGAAGCCTACGGCGGCGTGGTGCCGGAACTCGCCTCGCGCGACCATATCCGCAGGCTGGTTCCCCTGCTGCGCCGGGTGATGAACGAGGCGGGGGTCCGCCTGGAGGACATCGACGCGATCGCCTATACCGCCGGTCCCGGGCTGGCCGGGGCCCTGCTGGTGGGCGCCAGCTTCGCCGCAGCACTGGGACTTTCCAGGGGTATCCCGGTGCTGCCGGTGCATCACCTGGAAGGCCATCTGCTCTCCCCGCTGCTCTCGGGCGAGCCGCCGCAATTCCCCTTCGTCGCCCTGCTGGTCTCCGGCGGCCATACGCAACTGATGCGGGTGGCAGCAGTCGGCCGCTACGAATTGCTGGGCGAATCCCTGGACGACGCCGCCGGCGAGGCTTTCGACAAGACCGCCAAGCTGCTCGGCCTGGGCTATCCGGGCGGGCCGGCGCTGGCGAAGCTCGCCGAGAACGGAAAGGCCGGCCGCTTCAAGCTGCCCAGGCCGATGCTGCACAGCCAGGACCTGGATTTCAGCTTCTCGGGCCTGAAGACCGCGGTACTGACCGCGGTTCGCGAGCGCCCGCTGACGGCAGCCGACAGGGCCGACCTCGCCTTCGAGTTTCAGGAGGCGGTGACCGAGGTGCTGGCGGCCAAGGCGTTCGCGGCGCTGGAAACCTGCCGCCTGGACCGGCTGGTGGTCGCTGGCGGTGTCGGCGCCAATCGCCGCCTGAGGGACAGACTCGACCGGCGGGCGGCGCGCGCCGGCTTGCGGGTGTTCTATCCCGAGCTGGCGCTATGCACCGACAACGGCGCGATGATCGCCTTCTGCGGCGCCCAGCGCCTGCTCGCCGGCGCCGAGACCAGCAGCGACGGCGGCTTCGTCGTGCGTCCGCGCTGGCCGCTGCAGGAACTCACCGGCAACGATTGAAGCGGGACGCGCTTGGCGACGGGCCGCCCCGAGCCAAGCGCAGCGTAAGATAGGGAGTCCCGCCACCTCTTCGGGTGGTCCCGCCTTCGGCTCCCACAGGGACGAACGACCGTCACCCCCGCTCTTGGGGCGGGGGCTGGGGGGTGGGTAGTCACCTTCCGCCGATCTTGCCTTCGGTGCCTGCCAGCAGCTTGCGGATGTTCGCTGCATGGCGCCAGATCAAGAGCGCGCTGATCACGGCGACGCTGGCGACCAGCCTCTGATCGGGGAGCAGCAGAGCGCCGGCGATCGGCGTCACCAGGGCGGCACAGATCGCGGCGAGCGACGAGTAGCGCGTGACCAATGCGACCAGCAGCCAGCAGCCGACGGCGACCAGCGCGAGCCCGGCCGACAGGCCGAGCAACACGCCCAGTGCCGTGGCCACGCCCTTGCCGCCCTTGAACTTGAGGAACAGCGGATAGACGTGGCCGATGAAGGCGGCGAGGCCGCAGCCCGCGATGGTGGCGGGTCCGGCGCCCAGACGCTGGGCCAGCCAGACCGCGAGCCAGCCCTTGGCGGCGTCGCCGGCCAGGGTGAGCAGGGCGGCCGCCTTGTTGCCGGAGCGCAGCACGTTGGTGGCGCCCGGGTTGCCCGAGCCGTAGGTCCTCGGATCGGCCAGCCCGAAGGCGCCCGACACGATCACCGCGAAGGGCAGCGAGCCCAGCAGGTAGCCCAGGATAATGATGGCGAGCGGGTTCATGGCGAAGTCTCTAGAATGGTGGCGATTGTAGCGAAAGAAGCGATCATGGACTTCATCTTCATCGACGACATGCGCGTCGAGGCCCACGTCGGGATCTTCCCGCGCGAGCGGGCGGCGACGCAGACGCTGGAAATCAGCCTGACCTTCGGCGTGCCCGACGCGGCGGCCGCGAATGACGACATCGCCGACACCATCCGCTACGACGAGGTGATCGAGCGCATCCGGCGCGAGCTGGGCGAGCGCCACTTCAATCTGCTGGAGACGCTGGGCGAGTATGTGATCGGCCTGATGCTCGAACAGTTCGGCGCGCCCTGGGTGAAGATATCGATCGCCAAGCTCGGCATCATGAAGGGCGTGCGCCGGGTCGGCGTGCAGATCGAACGCAGCAAGCATTGACGGCGGACGTGCCGACATGCACGAGATGTCGCTGGCCGAGGGCGTGCTGCAGCTGATCGAGGATGCCGCGCGCGAGCAGGGCTTCGTCCGCGTCACCACGGTGTTCCTGGAGATCGGGCGCTTATCGAGCGTCGAGCCCGAAGCGCTGGCCTTCTGCTTCGATGCCGTGACGCGCGGCAGCATCGCCGAGGGCGCACGCCTGGACATGCACGAGTTGCCCGGCAGCGGCTGGTGCCTGGCCTGCGCCACGAGCGTGGCGATGGCGCAGCTCTACGACCCCTGTCCGCACTGCGGCGGCTACCAAGTTCGGGTCACCGGCGGCACCGAGATGCGCGTCAAGGAGCTGGAAGTGGAATAATCCGTCTGTTGCCCGCTTCGCGGCACTAGCGGTCGAGGCGGGCCGGACGAGAGGAGCGGGCCATGTGCAGCACTTGCGGTTGCGGCGGGGAAGAGCCTCCTGGCCATGCCCACCACCATTCCCACGAACACTCCCACGCCTACGTCCCGGCCGCGCGGCGGCCGCGCCGGGTGCAGGTCGAGCAGGATATCCTGGCCAAGAACGACGCCTTCGCCGGAGCGAATCGTCAGCGCCTGGCCGGGCTCGGCGTCTTCGCCCTGAACCTGGTCTCCAGCCCCGGCTCGGGCAAGACCACGCTGCTGGTCCGGACCATAGAGCTGCTGAGCGGCCGCTTGCCGGTCGCCGTGATCGAGGGCGACCAGCAGACCGACCGCGACGCCGAGCGGATCCGCGCCACCGGCGCCAGCGCGATCCAGATCAACACCGGCCGCGGCTGCCACCTCGACGCGCAGATGGTCGGCCGGGCGCTGGAGACTCTGGAGCTCGCCGGGGGCTCGCTGCTGATGATCGAGAACGTCGGCAACCTGGTCTGTCCGGCGGCCTTCGATCTGGGCGAGGCGCACAAGGTGGTGATCCTCTCGGTCACCGAGGGCGAGGACAAGCCGCTCAAGTATCCGGACATGTTCCGCGCCGCCGATCTGATGCTGGTGAATAAGTGCGATCTCCTGCCCCACCTCGAATTCGACGTCGAGCGCGCGATCGAATTCGCCCGCCGCATCAATCCGGGTCTGGCGGTGATCCGGACCTCGGCCACCCGCGGCGAAGGCATGGCGGCCTGGCTGGCCTGGCTGGAGCGGGGCGCGGCGCAGGCGGACGCCCGGCGCCGGGCATGATCGCGAGCCGCATCCGCGTCACCGGCATCGTTCAGGGGGTGGGCTTCCGCCCCTTCGTCTGGCGTCTGGCGCGCGAACTGGATTTGCACGGTTGGGTGAGAAACGACGGCGAGGGCGTCGAGATCGCCGCCGAGGGCGAGGCGGAACCGATGCGCGCCCTGCTCGAACGCCTCGCTCGCGAGGCGCCGGCCCTGGCGCGCGTCGATGCGGTCACCGCGCGTGCGGCGGCGCCGGCGGGGTGCGGCAGCTTCTTCATCGCAGACAGCCAGGCGGGGCCGGCGCAGACCGCGATCGGTCCCGACACCGCCCCTTGCGCCGACTGCCTGGCCGAGCTGTTCGATCCGGGCGACCGGCGCCATCGCCACGCCTTCATTACCTGCACCCACTGCGGCCCGCGGTACACGGTGACGCGCGGCCTGCCCTACGACCGGGCCCGGACCAGCCTGGCGCCGTTTCCGCTGTGCCCAGCGTGCGCCCGCGAATACCTCGATCCGGGCGATCGGCGCTTCCACGCCGAGACCAACTGCTGCCCGGCTTGCGGTCCGCGCCTGATCCTGCGGGATGCCCAGGGCGGCGCGCTCGCGGGCGATCCGATCGCAGAGACGCTGGGCCTGATCCGGGCCGGGGGCATCGTCGCGATCAAGGGCGTGGGCGGCTTCCACCTCGTCTGCGCGGCGGACGACGCCGCTGCCGTGGCGCGGCTGCGGCTGCGCAAGGCGCGCGAGGAGAAGCCCTTCGCGCTGCTGCTGAGCAATGCCGCTTCGGTCAGCGAGCACGCCGAGGTCGGCGAGGCTGAAGCGGCGTGGCTGGACTGCCCAGAGCGGCCGATCGTGCTGCTCAGGAAGCGAGCCGGCTGCGGCCATCGCCTGGCCGGCGTGGCGCCAGGGCTGGCCTGGCTGGGAACGATGCTGCCGGCGACGCCGATCCAGTACCTGCTCTTCCACGAGGCTGCCGGCCGTCCCGCCGGCAGCGACTGGCTGGCGGCGCCGCAGCCGCTGGCGCTGGTCGCGACCAGCGCCAACCCAGGCGGCGAGCCGCTGGTGCGGGACAACGACGAGGCCTTGTCCCGCCTCTCGGGCATCGCCGACGCCTTCCTGACGCACGACCGGGACATCGTCGCGCGCTGCGACGACAGCGTGCTGCGCGGGGGGCGGTTCATCCGCCGCGCCCGCGGGTTCACCCCGCGCGCGATCCGGCTGGCGCACGCCGGGCCGAGCGCGCTGGCCATGGGCGGCGCCCTCAAGAACACGGTCTGCGTCACGCGCGGTGACGAGGCCTTCGTCTCGCAGCACATCGGCGATCTGGACAATGCCGCCGCCTGTATTTTCCATCGCGAGAGCGTGGCGCGCCTGATCGAACTGCTCGGCGCAACACCCGAGATCGTCGCCTGCGACCTGCATCCCGATTTCTATTCCAGCCGTTTTGCCGCCGAATACGCGGATTCGAAGCGTCTGCCGCTGGTCGCCGTGCAGCACCACCACGCGCATATCGCCGCGGTGCTGGCCGAGCATGGTCATCAGGGCCCGGTGCTAGGCCTTGCTGCGGACGGCTTCGGCCTTGGCTCGGACGGCGCCGCCTGGGGCGGCGAGCTGCTGCGCGTCGATGGCCGGCATTGCCGGAGGCTGGGCCATATTTCGCCGCTGCCCTTGCCCGGCGGCGATCGCGCCGCGCGCGAACCCTGGCGCATGGCCGCTTCCGCCCTGTTCGAACTGGGGCGCGCAGGCGAAATCGAGCGGCGTTTCGCCGGCCGCGGCGGCGCAATTCTGGCGCAGATGCTGGCGCGCGGGCTCAATTCGCCGCGGACGAGCAGCGCCGGGCGCTGGTTCGACGCCGCGGCGGGCCTGCTCGGCGTGCGCGAGACCTGCTCCTACGAAGGGCAGGCGGCAATGCTGCTGGAGGGGCTGGCCGAGGCGCATGGGCCGGCAGCGCCGGCGGATGACGCTTATGCAATCGGCGCCGACGGGACGCTCGACCTGCTGCCGCTGCTGGCGCATCTTGCCGGACAGCCGGACCGAGGATATGGCGCGGCGGTTTTTCATTCGACGCTGGCAGCCGCGCTCGGCGACTGGGTGCGCGGGGCGAGCGAGCGCACCGGGTTGCGCAAGGTCGCATTGGGCGGCGGCTGTTTCAGCAACCGGATTCTCGCCGCGGACTTGCGCGCGCGCCTGGAGGCCGCGGGGCTGGCGGTGTTCGAGGCGCGCCAGGTGCCGCCCAACGACGGCGGGCTCGCGCTGGGGCAGGCGGCGGTAGCGCTGCAATGGGCGGCGGGCTGAGCATGTGCCTGGCGATTCCTGCACTCGTGGTCAGGCGGCTCGAGGCCGAGGAGGCGCTCATCGACGCCGGCGGCATCGAGAAGCGCGTATCGCTCGCCCTCGTGCCCGAGGCCGCAGTCGGGGACTACGTGGTCGTGCACGCCGGCTATGCGATCAGTCGTGTCGATCCCGAGGAGGCGCTGCTCACGCTGGCGCTGTTTGCCGAAATGCAGCGCGACATGCCTGAGGCGGCGGCATGAGTAGGGAGCAGGGGCCCCATGCAATGGGGATGCGACCGACCGCGATTGCCGCCGGCCGCCGACAGCGGTTGAGCCAAATTCGCGATAAAGGTGCGGAGGCGGCGGCATGAAGCACGTCGACGAATATCGCGACCGCAGCTTGGCGCTCGTGCTAGCGGAAAAGATCGCGCGCGCGGCGCATGGCCGGCGGCAGTACAAGCTGATGGAATTCTGCGGCGGGCACACTCACGCCATTTCGCGCTACGGCATCACCGACCTGCTGCCGAAGAACGTCGACATGATCCACGGACCGGGCTGCCCGGTGTGTGTGCTGCCGACCGGGCGCATCGACAACGCGATCGAACTCGCGGCGGGAAACCCGCTGACCCTGTGCACCTACGCCGATATGCTGCGCGTGCCTGCCTCCGGGCGTTCGAGTCTGATGCAGGCCAAGGCGCGCGGCGCCGATGTCCGCATGGTGTATTCGGTGGCCGACGCGCTCAGACTGGCACAGGAACACCCCGGGCGCGAAACGGTGTTTTTTGCCATCGGCTTCGAGACCACCGCGCCTTCGACCGCGCTGGCGATACGCACGGCCGAGCGCCTGCAGCTGAAGAATTTCAGCGTGTTCTGCAATCATGTGCGCACGCCCCCGGCGATGGCCGAGATTCTCCGCGCGCCGCAGTTGCCAGGCGGCGGGGTCGACGGCGTCGTCGGTCCGGGGCATGTCTCCTGCGTCATCGGCAGCCGGCCTTACGAGCAGGTCGCTGAAAAATACCGTCGGCCGGTGGTGATCGCAGGGTTCGAGCCGCTGGACGTGATGCAGACGGTGCTGATGCTGCTGCGCCAGATCAACCAGAACCGGCACGAGGTGGAGAACGAGTACACGCGCGCGGTTACGCGCGAGGGCAACACCAAAGCACAAGAGCTGATGGAGGAGGTGTTCGAGTTGCGCCGCTCGTTCGAGTGGCGCGGACTGGGCGAGATCGCCCACAGCGCGTATCGGATCAGGCCGGGATACGGGCGTTTCGACGCCGAGCGGCGCTACGGCATCGCCTACCGCCGCGCCGCGGACAACAAGGCCTGCGAATGCGGCGCGATCCTGCGCGGAGAAAAAGCGCCCAGGGACTGCAGGGTGTTCGGCACGGTCTGCACGCCGGAGAACCCGCTGGGCGCGTGCATGGTATCGAGCGAAGGCGCCTGTGCCGCGCACTACAGCTATGGCCGCTTTCGCGAAACTGCGATGGCGGAAACCGCAGTATGAAAACGATGATGCGTTCCCATGGGCAGCCTCTGGACTTCAAGGGCGGCTGCGTCGAGCTCAGCCATGGAGCCGGCGGCCGCGCCATGGCGCAGCTGATAGAAGAGCTGTTCGTGCAGGCTTTCGACAACGAGTGGCTGCGGCAGATGAACGACAACGCCTGTTTTGCCGTGCCTGCCGGGCGCATGGTCATGTCGAGCGACAGCCATGTGGTGTCGCCCTTGTTTTTCCCGGGCGGGGACATCGGCAGCCTCAGCGTGCACGGCACGATCAACGACGTGGCGATGGCGGGTGCGCGCCCGCTGTACCTCGCGGCGGGATTCATCCTCGAGGAAGGCTTCCCGCTGGCGCAGCTTAAACGCATCGTCGAGTCGATGGCGGGCGCGGCGCAGGAAGCCGGGGTCGCCGTGGTCACCGGGGATACCAAGGTGGTCGAACGCGGCAAAGGCGACGGCGTGTTCATCACCACCACCGGGGTGGGCGTGGTGCCACCCGGCGTCGAGATATCGGGCGACCGCGCGCGACCGGGCGACCGGGTCGTCGTATCGGGGACCATCGGCGACCATGGGGTAGCGATCATGTCGTTCCGGGAAAGCCTTTCCTTCGGTACTGTCATCCGCTCCGACACCGCAGCGCTCCACGGCCTGGTGGCGGCGATGTTGCAGGCGGTGCCGGGCATCCGCTGCCTGCGCGATCCGACCCGCGGGGGGCTGGCGACGACGCTGAACGAATTCGCGCGCCAGTCCGGCGTGGGTTTTCGGCTGCAGGAGTCCGCAATTCCGGTGCGGACGCAAGTGAGCGCCGCATGCGAGCTGCTCGGCCTGGATCCGCTGTATGTCGCCAACGAGGGCAAGCTGGTCGCCGTGTGCGCGCCCGAGGATGCCGCGCGGCTGGTGGCCGCGATGCGTGCCCATCCGCTGGGCCGCGAGGCGGCCGAGATCGGCGAGGTGACCGGGGATGCGCGCCACTTCGTGCAGATGCAGACCGCTTTCGGCGGAACGCGCATGGTGGACTGGCTCGCCGGCGAGCAATTGCCCAGGATCTGCTGATGACAGGACGGCGTTCATCATGAGTGCAATCGCAGACCCGGTCGGCGCGGCGGTCGCAGCGACCACGGCGCGCTATCGCCGGGATCCGAATTACATCCTGCAAATGCTGCGCGAAATCCAGGAGGCCTGCGAGTGGATACCGCCCGAGGCGATCGACGGCCTGCAGGATACGCTGCATCTGCCGCGGACCAAGATCGAGGGCGTCGCCGGCTTCTATGCGTTTCTTTACATGCGGCCGCGCGGCCGCTACCGGGTTCTGTTCAGCGACAACATCACCGACCGCATGCTCGGCAACATGGAGTTGCTGCGGCACATGTGCGAACAGTTGTGGATCGAGCGCGGCAAGACCTCGGAGGACGGGCTGGTCAGCGTGGATACCACCTCCTGCACCGGCATGTGCGACCAGGGTCCGGCGCTGCTGGTGAACAATTACGCGATCCCGCGCCTCGACCGGCAGCGCGTGGACGAAATCTGCGAACTGATCCGCAACAAGGTCGCGCTCGCCGATTGGCCGCGCGAATATTTCCGCGTCGAGGATCAGGTGCGGCGCGAGGATCTGCTTCTGGGGAGCGGGCTCGCGCCCGGTGAGGCGCTTTCTGCGGCGTGTGCGCGCGGGGCGCAGAAGCTGCTGGACGAGATCAAAGCGTCGAAGCTGCGCGGGCGCGGCGGCGCCGGTTTCTCTACCGGCATGAAATGGGAGGCTTGCCGCAATGCCGAGGACGGGGCGCGCTACGTGGTGTGCAATGCCGATGAGGGAGAGCCCGGAACGTTCAAGGACCGCGTGCTGCTCGCCTCGCACGCCGACCTGGTGTTCGAAGGCATGACGCTGTGCGCGCTTGCGATCGGCGCGCGAAAAGGCATGCTCTACCTGCGCGGGGAATACCGCTATTTGCTCGATCATCTGCACGCGGCGCTCGAGCGCAGGCGGCGCGCGAATCTGCTCGGCGCGGACATACTGGGGCAGGAGGGGTTCGATTTCGACATCGAAATCCACCTCGGCGCCGGCGCCTACATCTGCGGCGAGGAATCGGCGCTGATCGAATCGCTCGAAGGCAAGCGCGGCACGCCGCGCAACCGGCCGCCGTTTCCGGTGACCCACGGCTATCTCGATCGGCCGACGGTGGTGAATAACGTGGAGACCCTCGCCGCGTCCTGCCTGATTGCGGTGCACGGCGGCGCCTGGTATGCAGGAGTGGGCACCAGCGCCTCCGCCGGGACCAAGATTCTGAGCGTTTCGGGCGACTGCGCCCGGCCGGGACTGTACGAGTACCCCTTCGGCGTGAGCGTGCGCGAGGTGCTCGCGGCGTGCGGAGCGGGCGATACCCAGGCGGTGCAGGTCAGTGGTCCGTCCGGCGTCTGCCTTGCCGCGGCGGAATTCGATCGCCGCATCGCCTTCGAGGATCTCCCGACCGCCGGCGCCTTCATGGTGTTCGACCATAGCCGAGACATGTTCGAGGTGGCGCGCAATTTCGTCCATTTCTTCGCGCATGAGAGCTGCGGCTTCTGCACGCCGTGCCGCGTCGGCACCTCGCTGCTGCGCAATCTCATGGACAAACTGAACAACGGCCACGGCTCGCCTTACGACTTCGCCGAAATCGAGAAGTTGAATCGCATCCTGCAGGCCATGAGTCATTGCGGGCTGGGCCACTCGGCCTGTAATCCGGTGCTCGATACCATCGCCAAGTTCCGCCCGGCCTATGAACGGCGCATGCAGCACAAGGAGTTCAGGCCGGCATTCGACCTGGACTGGGCCCTGGAACCGGCGCGGCAGATGACCGGGCGCGACGATGCCGCGGCCCATTTCTCCAGCGGCGGCGCGGAGGAAACGTGACATGAGCGCGAGCTTCACCGTCGACGGCAAGTCCGTCGCATTTGCCGAAGGGCAAACCATCATCCAGGCGGCGCTCGCCGCGGGCGTGTACATCCCGCACCTGTGCTATTACCCGGAGTTCAAGCCGCATGGCTCGTGCAAACTGTGCACGGTCGAGGTGGGCGGCCGCCAGATCGCTTCGTGCACCACGCTGGCGCAGGCGGGCATGATGGTCGAGAGCGACACCCCGGCGCTGAACGACGAGCGCCGCGCGCTGACGCAAATGCTGTTCGTCGAGGGCAACCATTTCTGCCCCTCGTGCGAAAGAAGCGGCGACTGCAAACTGCAGGCCACCGCCTACGACCTGGGCATGATGACGGCGCACTTCGACCACTTTTTCCCGAGCCGGCCGGTCGATGCCTCGCACCCGGACGTGCTGCTCGACTTCAATCGCTGCATCCTGTGCTCGCTGTGCGTGCGCGCCAGCCGCGATATCGACGGGAAGAACGCGTTCGCGCTGTCCGGGCGCGGCATCAAGACCCACCTCATCGTCAACGCGAAATCGGGCCGCCTCGCCGATACCGACGTGACGCTGCAGGACAAGGCGGTGCAGGTGTGCCCGGTGGGCGTGTTCCTGCGCAAGGATAAGGGTTTCAACGTGCCGATAGGCAGGCGGGTGTTCGACCTGAAACCGGTCTCGGCCTATGTAGACGCCACCGCCGCGCTGGCAAAGGAGCAGCAGTGAGTACCGCCGCGAAGGCAAAGCTCAAGGTTGCCACGACCTCCCTTGCGGGCTGCTTCGGCTGCCACATGTCGTTGCTCGATATCGACGAACGGCTGTTCGAGCTGCTCGAACTGATCGAATTCGACCGCTCGCCGCTGGTCGACATCAAGGAAGTCGGCAAATGCGATATCGGCATCATCGAGGGGGGGCTGTGCAATGCGGATAACGTGCACGTGCTGCGCGAGTTCCGCCGGAACTGCACGGCCTTGATCGCGATCGGCGCCTGCGCCATCAATGGCGGTTTGCCGGCGCAGCGCAACCACCTCAGCCTGCCGCTGATTCTGGAGGAGGTCTATCACAGCAGCCTTGGGCTGGGCAAAGGGCTGATTCCGAACGACCCGGAACTGCCGCTGCCGCTGGCCAAGGTGCGTCCGCTGCACGAGGTCGTAAAAATCGACTATTTCATTCCAGGCTGTCCGCCGTCAGCCGACGCCATCTGGAAGGCGCTCAACGACATCATTGCCGGTCACGAGCCTGTACTGGGGCACGGTTTGATCCATTACGATTGAGATTTGATATGTCGCCAATATGAGCCAGAAACTCGAAACCGCTGAAAGCCCGGGGGCCCTGCGCCGCGTCGCCATCGATACCGTGTCGCGCGTAGAGGGGCACGGCAAAGTGACCATCCTGCTCGACGAGCGCAATCAGGTGCACCAGGTGCGGCTGCACATCGTCGAATTCCGCGGCTTCGAGCGTTTCATCCAGGGCCGTCCTTATTGGGAAGTGCCGGTGACGGTGCAGCGCCTGTGCGGCATATGTCCGGTGAGCCATCACCTGGCGGCATCGAAGGCGCTCGACCAGGTGGTCGGCGCGACGCGGCTCACGCCGACGGCTGAAAAGATCCGCCGACTGATGCACTACGGCCAGATTCTGCAGTCGCATGCGCTGCATTTTTTCTACCTCGCCTCGCCCGACCTGCTGTTCGGCTTCGACAGCGACCTGTCGCGCCGCAATATCGTCGGCCTCGCTGCGGCACACCCGCAGACGGCAAAGCGCGGCGTGCTGCTGAGAAAGTTCGGGCAGGAGGTGATACGCATCACCGCCGGAAAGAGGGTGCATGGCACCGGCTCCATTCCCGGCGGGGTGAACAAGGCGGTGACCCGGGAAGAGCGCGAGCTGCTGCTGGCCGACATCTACCAGATCGTCGGCTGGAGCCGCGACGCGGTGCACCTGATAAAGGATCTGCAGGCGCAGAATCCGGCGCTGTACAACGGCTTCGGCGTGTGCCGCTCGAATATGATGTCGCTGGTCGGCACGGACGGGGATCTCGACTTCTACCACGGCAGCCTGCGCGCCCGCGACGCCAACGGCGGCATGCTCTTCGACGGTGTCGACTATTGCGATTATCAGAAGCATATCCAGGAGGAGGTAAAGTCCTGGAGCTATATGAAGTTTCCGTTTCTCGCCGCATTTGGCAAGAGAAATGGCTGGTACAAGGTGGGGCCGCTGGCGCGGGTGCAAAACTGCGATCGCATCCCGACGCCGCTGGCGGAGGCCGAGCGGCGCGAATTTGTGGATTACTGCGGCGGCCTGCCCACGCACGCGCCGCTGGCCTACCACTGGGCGCGCATGATCGAGATGCTGCACGCGGCAGAGACGATCAAGGACCTGCTGCATGACGACGATATCCTCGGCGACGATCTGCTGTGCAGCGGCGAGCGGGCCACGGAAGGCGTGGGTGTGATCGAGGCGCCGCGCGGCACGCTGATCCACCACTACCGCGTGGACGAGGACGATCTGGTGACCATGTGCAACCTGATCGTCTCCACCACCCACAACAATCAGGCGATGAACGAGGCGATCCGCCATGTCGCCGTGCGCTACCTGCAGGGGCGCGAACTCACCGAAGGCTTGCTGAACCACATCGAGGTCGCGATCCGCTGCTTCGATCCGTGCCTGTCGTGCGCGACGCACGCGCTGGGGCAGATGCCGCTCGCGATCGAGCTGGTCGATGCCGGTGGCGGGCTGGTCCAGGCGCTCGCGCGCAACGGCGACGGCTCGTTCGCCTGTTCGGAGGGTTGATGCAGGCCGGCACGGTTATTTTCTCTGCCGGCAACCGCAGCCGCGGCGACGACGCCCTCGGACCGCTGCTGCTCGAGCGACTGGCTGCTTGGCTCGTCGCCGAATATCGTGATGCCGAGTTCGAGCTGATCGACGACTATCAGTTGCAGATCGAGCATGCGCTCGATCTGCAGGGCAGGCGGCTGGCCCTGTTCATCGACGCCGGATGCCGTACCCCGGCGCCGTTGGAATTCTACGCCATCGCTCCCGCGCCGGTTGCCGCTGCAAGCAGCACGCATGCGCTGTCGCCGCAGGCCGTGCTGGACGTATACCGGCAGATCGCGCTCGGCGATCCACCGCCCTCATTCGTGCTGTGCGTGCGCGGCGAGCGCTTCGAACTCGGCGCCGGACTCAGTCCATCCGCCGAGCGGCATATGGAGGCGGCCTGGCGGCAGCTGACGCTGCTGTGCGCGCAACCGGATGCGGCGCGCTGGCGCGCGATGGCTAAAGCGCCGATTAATGTTCCCCTGCGCTGCACGGGCACGGCATAATTGCGGCATATGGGTAAAGCCGGCATGTTCGATCGACGCGCGCAATCGGGCCGGCTCGCCCTCGGCCTCGCGCTGGGACTCGTCCTCCTCGTCCTGCTCGCGGCGGCCGCGTGGCACTTTACCCGGCCGGAACCGGTGCTGGTAACGGTCGCAGCGGCGGACCTCGGGCGGGTGGAACAGACGGTGGCGAACACGCGCGCGGGTTCGGTGATGGCCTGCCGGCGCGCAAAACTCGCGCCGCCCGCGGGCGGGCGCATCGAACGGCTCAATGTGGCCAAAGGCGACCGGGTCCACAAGGGAGAGGTGCTGCTCACGCTGTGGGACAAGGACTTGACTGCGCGCGAGCTCGTGGCACGCGAGCAACTGCGCACGGCCAAGGCGCATGTGCGCGAGGTGTGCGAACTGGCCCGGGCGTCGGCGCGCGATGCGCGCCGCGCGCGCGACCTGCGGGCGAAGAACTTCGTTTCGCAGGAGGCGGTGGAGCGCGCCGATGCCGATGCGGCGGCGAAGCAGGCGAGCTGCGATTCGGCCAAGACCCAGGTGGCGGAGGCCGATGCGCGCATCCAGGCGGCGCGCGCGGATATCGATCGCACGGTGCTGCGCGCGCCTTTCGACGGCATCGTCGCCGAAGTCAACGGCGAGGTGGGCGAGTTCCTGACGCCTTCGCCGCCGGGAATACCCACGCTGCCCGCGGTGGACCTGATCGACGATTCCTGCCTTTACGTGTCCGCGCCGATAGACGAAGTGGATGCCGCGCAGATCCGCGTCGGCATGCCCGCGCGGGTCACGCTGGATGCCTATCGCGGCCAGCACTTCCCCGGGCGGGTGCGCCGCATCGCCCCTTACGTGCTGGCGGTGGAGAAACAGGCGCGCACGGTGGAGGTGGAAGTCGACTTCGACACGCCCGGAGAGGCGAAGCATTTGCTGGTGGGCTATAGCGCCGACATTGAAATCGTGCTGGGCAGCCACGACAATGTGGTCCGCATACCGACTCAGGCGCTGATGCCGGGCAACCGCGTGCTGGTGCTCGGCGCGGACGGAACGCTGCAGGAACGCAAGATCGAAACGGGCATCTCCAACTGGGAGTACGCCGAAGTAAAGGCAGGCCTCGCGCGCGGCGCGCGCGTCGTGACCTCGCTCGAGCGCGAAGGCGTCAAGGCCGGCGTGCGCGCCGTGGCGGAGAAAAAGGAGGCCGTCAAGGCCCAATCGCGATGATCCGTCTCGCCGGCATCGCGCGCACTTTCCTGGTTGGGGGCGAGCAGGTTCATGCACTGCGCGCTGTCGATCTCGCAATCGTACGCGGCGAATATCTGTCCATCATGGGGCCGTCCGGATCGGGCAAGTCGACGCTGCTCAATATCATCGGCCTGCTCGATCGTCCCGATGCCGGCAGCTACGAGCTCGATGACAAAAACGTTACCGCCCTGAGCGACGACGAACTGGCGCGCGTGCGGCGCGAGAAGATCGGCTTCGTGTTCCAGTTCTTTCACCTGGTGCCGCGCCTGACCGCGCTGCAGAATATCGAACTGCCGATGGTCCTGGCGGGCATCGATCCGGCCGAGCGCAAGCGCAGGCTGGCCCTGCTGCTCGCCGAGTACGGCCTGGAGGATCGCGCCGGCCATCGTCCCGACCAGCTCTCAGGCGGTCAGTGCCAGCGCGTCGCGATCGCGCGCGCCATGTCCATGGGGCCGACGGTGATACTCGCCGACGAGCCCACCGGCAACCTCGACCGCCATACCGGCCAGGAAGTGCTGAGCGTGCTCGAGCGGGTGCACCATAGCGGCGGGACCGTGGTGATCGTGACCCACGATCCGGAAATCGGGGCGCGCTCGCACCGACGCCTGCGGATGCTCGACGGCGCCGTCGTTGCCGACGAACGGGACTGAGCATGCGTCTCGCCGATCTGTTCGGCTTCGCCTGGCAGGTGCTGCGCGGCTCCGTCTCGCGCACGCTGCTGATTCTGCTCGCGATGGGCATAGGGGTGGCAGCGGTGGTGGTGGTCACCGCGCTCGGGGAAGGCGCGCGGCTGTATGTGGCGAACCAGTTCGGATCGCTCGGCACCAACCTGATCATCGTGATGCCCGGGCGCAGCGAAACCTCGGGTTCCATGCCCGGCGTGCTGATGGGCAAGACGCCGCGCGACTTGACGCTGGAAGATGCGCTTGCGCTCGGGCGCAGCCGTGCCGTCCGGCGCATTGCGCCCCTGGTCGTCGGCGCGGGCGAAGTGCGCGCGGGCGGGCTCAGCCGGGATACGACGGTGCTAGGATCGACTGCGGAGCTCATGGAAATCCGCCATATGGACATGGCGCAGGGCAGTTTCCTGCCGCCGGGCGATCCGCGCCACAGCCAGCCGGTCTGCGTCATCGGCACCAAGGTGGCGAACGAATTGTTCGGATCGCATCAGGCCCTGGGCGAATGGGTGCGCATCGGCGACCGGCGCTTTCGCGTAATCGGCATCCTTGCCGCGCAAGGCCAGTCGCTCGGCAACGATACCGATGAGATAGTGATCGTGCCGCTGGCGGCGGCGCAGGCGCTGTTCGACACCGAATCCTTGTTTCGGATCCTGGTGGAGGCCAAGAGCCGGGAGCAGATCCCCGCCGCGCAGGCCGATGTGGAGGAAATCCTGCGGCTGCGCCACGAGGGTGAACGCGATGTCACCGTGATCACCCAGGACGCCGTGCTCGCCACCTTCGATCGCATCCTGCGCGCACTCACGCTGACGGTGGCGAGCATTGCCGCCATCAGCCTCGCGGTCGCGGGCATCCTGATCATGAACGTGATGCTGATCGCGGTGACGCAGCGGCGGCGCGAAATCGGCTTGCTCAAGGCGCTGGGCGCCACCGGGCGGCAGATACGTCTGTTGTTCTTCACCGAAGCCCTGCTGCTCGCCACCGGTGGAGCGGTGGCGGGGCTCGCAGTGGGCGAACTCGGGCGCAGCATTGCCGCGCAGCTGTACCCCGCGATCCCGTTCCAGGCGCCGTGGTGGGCGCTCCTCGCCGCGCCGGCGACGGCGATGGCGACCGCCGTGCTGTTTACCGTGGCGCCGGCGCGGCGCGCGGCCATGCTCGATCCGGTGCAGGCGCTTTCAAGGCGATAAGCGTGCGTTACGCCGATTTCGCCAGCTTTACCTACGCTTCGCTCAGGGCGCACCGCTTGCGCACGCTGCTCACTGCGCTCGGCATTGCCGTGGGCATCGCCGCGGTCATATTGCTCACCTCGATCGGCGAGGGCCTGCATCGCTTCATCATCGACGAATTCACCCAGTTCGGCACCAATATCATCGCGGTCAATCCGGGGCGGGTCCAGACGCACGGCGCGCCGCTGGGCGCGGTGAACAGCGTGCGGCCGCTCACCATAGACGACGCGCTCGCTTTGCGCCGCGCGCCCTTTGTGCAGGCGGCGGTGCCGGTGATCCAGGGCAACGCCGAGATCACCCATGGCGGCAAGAGCCGCCGCGTGACGCTGTACGGCGTGGGCGCCGATTTCGCCAGCGCGTTTCGCATGCATGTGGCGCTCGGTCACTACCTGCCCGAGGACGACCCGCGCACGCCGCGCGCGTTCGCCGTGCTCGGTTCCAAGGCTGCCGTGGAACTGTTCGGCGAGGACAGTCCGCTGGGCGATCGCATCCGCGTCGGCGGCGAGCGCTATCGCGTCGTGGGGGTGATGCAATCGAAAGGCCAGGTGCTCGGCTTCGATCTGGACGACACGGTATTCATTCCGGTCGGGCGCGCGCTCGAGATGTTCAACCGCGAAAGCCTGATGGAAATCGACGTGACCTACGAGCCGACCGCGCCGCTCGCGGACGTCGAGGAGGGTCTCAAGCGCATCCTGAACGCGCGCCATGGCTCCGAGGATTACACCGTCACCCCGCAGCAGAAAATGCTCGAGGTGTTCGGCACCGTGCTGAATGCGATCACTTTTGCCGT
The DNA here is from genome assembly GCA_035530135.1 of Rhodocyclaceae bacterium. Lineage (GTDB taxonomy): Bacteria > Pseudomonadota > Gammaproteobacteria > Burkholderiales > Rhodocyclaceae > CAIYYX01. The sequence continues at coordinate 111,440 of DATKVJ010000161.1, forward strand.
CGCCGCGATCGGCGGCATTTCGCTGCTGGTCGGCGGCGTGGGCATACTCACCATACTGACCATCGCCGTGGCGGAGCGCACTTCCGAGATCGGCCTGCTGCGGGCTGTGGGCGCGACGCGGCGGGGAATCATGCTCCTGTTTCTGGGCGAGGCGGCGCTGCTGGCGGTGCTGGGCGGCACGGCGGGGCTGCTGCTGGGCTGGGGTATCGCGCTGGCACTGCATTTGGTGGTGCCGGCCCTGCCGCTGCATACGCCCTGGACCTACGCCGTGCTGGCGGAGCTGGTTGCGCTTGCGGTAGGGCTGGCCGCCGGCGTGCTGCCGGCGCGGCGGGCCGCGCATCTGGATCCGCTGGAAGCGCTGCGCAGCGAATAGCTGCTGTTGCGCGTCTGACCCTCGCGATCGATGCCAATACCAGTCTGTTGTCGGGCTAGAAGTGCAGGATCCCGCGCAGCGCCTTTACCCCCTCCTGCACCGCGTCGGGTGGCGTAGGCGCCTGCGGTTTATCAGTCTGCGCGGGCGGGTTCTCGGCCTGCGGCGAGGGCGTGGTCGCAGGTTCCGCTCCGCGCTGCATGGCAGGAGGGCTGGCGCCGTGCATTCCCCCTGCGCCCTCGGCGAGCAGGGTCATCGCGGTGGATTTGAGGCGCAGCTTGACCGCCCATTCCTGTTCCCAGGTTTGCTTCGGATCTTTCGGGCGTGGTGGGTACACCAGATTCAGCTCGTTGCCGTAGGCGATGAAATTGAACATCGCGCCTTCCTTCTTGAACACGCCCGCCGGGACGGCGCATTGCGTGGTCTGCGGCGGCATCACCACCTTCTCCCCGATCAGGCGCCCGACCTGGGCGGGCGAAATGTAGTCCATGAGCGTCTGCCCCATTTCCTGAACGTCGCTCGATGACCACGTCACCACGTCGTTGCGGTCCTCGCCCTGGCCCATCGCCATGGCGAAGTAGCCCGTCGCCGTCGGTATGGTCTTCCATTGCACCGCGAATGCGCCGGCCTGCGTTTTGCGCACTGGTTCGAAGTTGACGGCATCCATGAAGTCATGGCGCGCGCCGACGGTGAAGCGGATTTCGGGGGAATAGTTGCCGGAGACGACATGCTCGCCCTGCAGCGATGCGGCGGCAGGTATCGGGCGCGTGTCCTGCTGATTGGGCCAGGTGCCGTAGGTGCGGTTGCGGCCCGGGGCCGGTCCGCGCGGGCGCGAGATGCCATGGCTGTGGAATACACGCGCTGCCTGTTGCGGATCGAGGCTGGCGAAGTCGATGATCACCGGCTGGCCTGGGCGCACGGTCTCGCCGCAGCCCCAATAAATCAGCATTCGACCCTTGGGATGCCGGTATTCTTCTGGTTCTTGTTCGCGCTCGGTGCCCGGCGCGCGTTCTACGCGGGGAGCAATGGGAGTAAGCAGCGGCAGGCTCTGACCCATCGCCAGGGCGGCCGGAATGGCGTGCGCTGCGTGCGCCTCGCCGCTTGCCTGCAGTGACGAACCCAGCTCCAGCTTCATCCTCTTGCCCCCCTGCATTCCCGGCGGCATGAAAGCGCCCGCCCCCGCAGGAATCCCCATGGCCAATCCGCCCGCCGTCTCTGCGCTCATCCAGTAGACAGCGATCGGCGGTCGGACCTGTTGCGTTTGCGCGAGCAAGGGCACAGGGAGCATCGCGGCTACGGTCATCGCGGCAAAACGGAATTTCATAGCGTATCCCTCGTTGCTCGGTGTTCGTGGTTGGACGATTGAATTATGCGCCAGACGCTTGTATTTGCACACCACTCCAGCGACAACGTTAAACCAAGTCTAATTTGCGCAGCCATGGAGGCGCGGGTGCGTGAACGCGTTGACAGCGGCGAAGGTTCACGTTGATTGCTGTGTGTTTTCGAATATCCACACCGTGTTTGACCTTAATCAAACTTCTGGTATGAACTTGGCGTTACATTTCGTCACCCCTTTTGCTGATTTCCTCCCATCCTTCTGGGCAGAAGGGATTTTACGGGCACTCGGATTTCTATTTTCGAGTGTCCGTTTTTCTTTTCCGGCCAGGATTTGCACGCCGGCGCCGGAGTGGATGGCGGCTTGATTTTCATCAACATAGGCAATTGCGCTCGGCGCTATGGTGCAATTATGGCGCGGTGAGACGGGAACCGATCGTCAAGCGCCGGCCAGGCAAATGAAAGGAACCGCAATGGGCTACAAGACAATACTCGTACACATCGACCCCGGTAAACGCTGCGCAGTGCGCGTCGACGCCGCAATCCGCCTTGCGCGCGAGCAGGACGCCCATTTGGTCGGCCTGTATGCTGCCGCACCCTTCGAACCCCCCGGATATGTGCTGGCGGAGATGGGAGCCGCGATCGTCGAAGCCGGAAAACGGGCGGTGGCGGAGGCAATGGCGCGCGCCGAGAGTGAATTCACAAAACAGACGACGGCGGCAGGGATGAGCAATATAGAGTGGCGCACGGCCATCGCCGATCCGGTCGATGCGATGGCCTTGCACGCGCGCTACGCCGACCTGGTCGTGATCGGCCAGGCCGATACATCGGACGGTTCGACCACGCCAGCCGATTTTCCGGAAAGACTGGTTCTCACCGCCGGGCGTCCGGTGTTGATCATGCCCAGCGTCGGCAGTTTCCCCACCATAGGCAAACGGATCCTCGTTGCATGGAGTCTGACCCGAGAGGCGACGCGGGCGGTCACCGATGCGATTCCGCTGCTGCGGCTTGCGGACCAGGTGCATGTGATGGCGGTCAATCCGCGGCCCGACGAGCACGGGGAGGTGCCCGGCGCCGACATCGGCCTCTATCTCGCGCGCCATGGGGTACAGGTACAGATAAAAACGGATCAGGGCGCCGAGATCGACGTGGGCAATGAACTGCTTTCGCGCGCCGCGGACCTGGACGTCGATCTCATCGTCATGGGCGGTTATGGGCATTCGCGCCTGACGGAATGGGTGCTCGGCGGTGCCACGCGTACCGTCCTCACATCGATGACGGCGCCGGTGCTCATGTCGCACTAGAGTTCGGTCGCGTCGTCCAGACGCGGCCGGCGCCTATCGCGCGGGGGCTGTCCTATGCGAAAATCGGGCTACCGCTTGCGGGTCAGCGGGCTATGGCCCCTTGCCTGTTTCAGGGATAATCCCGCTTTTGCAAATTTCCAGGGGGCGTCATCATGACTAGCAAAAAATACATCTACGCGTTCGAAGAGGGCGACGGCAAGAATAAGATCCTGCTGGGCGGCAAAGGCGCCGGCCTGTGCGAGATGACGCAGATCGGCCTGAACGTCCCGCCGGGCTTCACCATCAGCACGGACGCATGTCTTGCCTACCTCGAAGCGAACAAGCTGCCGGACGGTCTGATGGACGACGTCAAGTCGTACATGGCGGCGCTGGAGAAGAAAACCGGCAAGGCCTTCGGCAACAGCAAGAATCCGCTGCTGGTATCGGTGCGCTCCGGCTCGGCGATCTCCATGCCGGGGATGATGGACACCATACTCAATCTCGGTCTCAACGAAACTTCGTTGCAAGGGCTGATCAAGCAGACCGCGAACCCGCGCTTCGGTTACGACGCCTACCGCCGGTTCATCCAGCTGTTCGGGAAAATCGCGCTCGGCATAGACGACGAGCATTTCGACCATAAGATGGTGGAACTGAAGCGCAAACACGGCGCGCGCCTGGATCTGGACCTCTCCGCCGAGCAGCTGAAGGAACTTGCCGGTGAATTTCTCGAAATCGTCAAACGCCACACCGGCAAGCCGTTTCCGCAGGACCCGTACGTGCAGCTTGAGATCTCGATCGGCGCCGTATTCCGTTCCTGGATGGGCAAACGCGCGGTCGACTATCGCAAGCAATTCAAGATCACCAAGGACAAGGCCAACGGCACCGCCGTGAGCGTCTGCACCATGGTGTTCGGCAACATGGGCAGCGATTCCGGCACCGGGGTCGGCTTCACGCGCAACCCCGGCACCGGCGAGAACCTGATCTTCGGCGAATACCTGACCGACGCGCAGGGCGAGGACGTCGTGGCGGGCATACGCACGCCCAAGCCGATCGCCGACATGGAACAGGAAATGCCGGAGATCTACCGCCAACTGGTGGAACTGCACAACCGGCTGGAGTCGCACTACCACGAAGTGCAGGATTTCGAGTTCACCATCGAGCGCGGCACGCTGTACTGCCTGCAGACCCGCAACGGCAAGATGAATGCGCGCGGCATGGTGCGCAGTTCGGTGGAAATGTTCAAGGAAGGCTTGATCACCAAGGAACGCGCGCTATTGCGCGTCGAGCCGCCGATGCTGGAACAGCTGCTGGTGCCGCAATTATCGCCGAATTTCCGCGGCAAATCGCTGGCGCAGGGCCTGCCGGCTTCCCCGGGCGCGGCCTCGGGCAAGATCGTGTTCGATGCGAACACCGCCGAGGCGCGCGGCAATGCCGGCGAGAAAGTCATACTCGTGCGCGAGGAGACCAAGCCGGACGACATCCACGGTTTTTTCCGCGCGCAAGGCATCCTCACCAGCCGCGGCGGCAAGACCTCCCACGCTGCGGTGGTCGCGCGCGGCATGGGCAAGCCCTGCGTTTCCGGCTGCGAGCAAATCGTGATCAACGACAAGGCGCGCAACGCCGTCATCGGCGACACCACGCTGCACGAGGGCGATGTGATCACCATCGACGGCGGCACCGGCCACGTCTACGCCGGCGAGGTGCCGACAGTGGAAGCGGAATTTTCGGAAGAAATGTCGACGCTGCTCGCCTGGGCGGACGAAGTGGCCATGCTGAAGGTGATGGCCAACGCCGACACCCCCGAGGACGCGACGCGCGCGCGCGAATTCGGCGCCAAGGGCATAGGCCTGGTGCGCACCGAACGCATGTTCAACAGCACCGACCGCCTGCCTATCATGCAGGAAATGATCCTGGCCGAGACCTCGGAAGAGCGCCAGACGGCGCTCGACCGGCTGCTGCCGATCCAGCGGTCCGATTTCACGGGGATTTTCAGAGCGATGAAGGGCCTGCCGGTGACCATACGCCTGCTCGATCCGCCGATGCACGAGTTTCTCCCGACCGCGGCGCAGCTCGAGCTGGAGATCGCCCAACTGCACCATTTGCGCGACACCATCAAGGGCCTGGAGGAGTTGCCGGGCACGATGAAGCTGCTCAATCCCAAGCTGTACCAGCAATACGCCGACGGCCTGAACAAGCTCATGGGCGGACTGCGCACGTTCAAGGATTCGCATCTCGAGGACGACGTGATCTCGAAGAAGGAAGCGATCCTGAGGAAGGTGCGGTCGCTGGCCGAAGTCAACCCGATGCTGGGGCACCGCGGCGTGAGGTTGGCGATCACCTATCCGGAAATCTACTCGATGCAGATCCAGGCGATCCTCGAGGCGGCCGCGCTGTGCGCGCGCGAAGGCATCGAAATCTATCCCGAGATCATGGTGCCGCAGGTCGCCACGGTGGAAGAGATGATGCGCATCCACGGCATGGTGCAGCGGATCCACAAGGTGGTGGAGCTGACCCACGGCATCAGCGTGAAATTCAAGTTCGGTTCCATGCTGGAAGTGGTGCGCGCCTGTCTGCGCGCCGGCCGCATGGCGCAGGATGCGGAGTTCTTTTCCTTCGGCACCAACGACCTGACCCAGGCGACGTTCTCGTTCAGCCGGGAGGATGCGGAAAACAAGTTCCTGCCGGCCTACAACGAAACCGGCATCCTGCAGGACAATCCGTTCGAGGTGCTGGATATCAAGGGCGTGGGGCAGTTGATGAAAATGGCGGTGGAGAGCGGCCGCCAGACCCGGCCGGACCTCAAGGTAGGCATCTGCGGCGAGCACGGCGGCGACCCGGCATCGATCCATTTCTGCCACAGCATCGCGATCGACTACGTATCCTGTTCCGGTCCGCGCGTGCCGATCGCACGGCTGGCGGCAGCGCAGGCGAAGCTGACGGAGGGAAGTTACAGCAACGGCTTGAAGTAAGACTCCGGTTGGACTGGGTGCGCATGACCTGGTACGTCTACCTGATCGAATGCCGGGACGGGAGCATCTATACCGGGATCGCCGTGGACGTCGCTGCGCGTTACGCCGCGCACTTGAGCGGCAAGGGCGCGCGTTACACCCGCTCGCACCCGCCGCGGCGCCTGCTCGCGGCGATCCAGTATGCCGACCGATCGGCTGCATCCAGGGCGGAGTACCGGATCAAGCAAATGTCGCCGCGCGAAAAGCGCGAATTCGGCCGACTGCACACGGTCACATGAAGCATGCGGGGCGGAGTAGTGAGCGTGTTGCAAATCTCCAATACCGTCGCGATCCCGGCTAGGGAAATCGAGCTCACCGCGGTTCGCGCCCAGGGAGCGGGGGGGCAGAACGTCAACAAGGTCGCGAGTGCGATCCACCTGCGTTTCGACATCGGCGCTTCCTCCCTTCCGGACTCATACAAGGAGCGTCTGCTCAGGCTGCACGATCAGCGCATCACCAAGGAAGGCGTGGTCGTAATCAAGGCGCAGCAGCACCGCAGCCAGGAATTGAACCGGGAAGAGGCGCTGCAGCGCTTGCGCGAATTGATACGCAGCGTCGCCGTATCGCGCAAGAAACGCAAACCGACCAAACCGACGCGGAGTTCGCAAAGAAAGCGCCTCGACAGCAAGACCCGGCGCGGCGCGATCAAGCTCAACCGGGCCAGGGTAACGGACGGCTAAGCGTTCATTTCAGCAGTACTGGAATAAGCTCCGCTCCAGGGAAAGCGCCACGCGCCAGAGGCGAAGAAAGAGCAGATCAAAAGCACTTGGCAAGCCCCGGGGTAAGTGGTCAAATAGCATCGCTTTATGGGTTCGTCGCAGACTTCTGCTCGAAGCACTCCCGCAAGGAGGTGGGCGCATGACCATGGAAGAGCGCGTCCAGATTCGCGACCTGGATGTGTATGCCGTCGCGGACAGGGGCAACGAGGAGCTGAAGAGGGGAAAGACCGAGCTCTCGCATGCGGCGCTCGAACTGCTGGTGCTGCTCGACGGCAAGTCGAGCTTTGCCGACATCGTGCAGCGGACCACGGCGCTTTCGGCCGGGGAAATCATGCGGACCGCGCAAATGCTGGCGCAGGAGGAATACATCAAGCCTGCGACCCTGGAGCAGGAACTCAATATCGACTTCAGCTATTTTTTCGCCGGCGAGAACGCGGAACAGCCGGCCGAACAGGCCACGGAGCAGGTGCGCAGCGAGGCCGACAGCGCCGCGACGGCGCTGAAGCTGAACGGCTATTACGTCAGCATCGCGCGTAAATCGTCCACGAAACTCGAGCCGGCAAACGGCGCGGCCTATTCGGTGCTGGTCGTGGACGACGATCCCGATTTGCAGCGGGCCCTCAAATTCCTGCTGACGATGGAGAAATTCGCGCCGCGGCCGGCATCGAACCGCGATGAGATCCTCGAGGCGCTGCAGGTCCAGCCTTTCCCCGACGTGGTCTTGCTCGATATCGGCTTGCCCGACATCAACGGTTTCGACATTCTGGCGCGCATGCGCCAGCACCCGCAGCTGAAGTATATCCCGGTCATCATGCTCACCGGCAGCGCGCAGCGCGAGGACGTCCTGCGCGGACTCGTCGGCCGGGCCGATGGCTATATCACCAAGCCGTTCGACCGCGAGGTCCTGCTCACCGCTATCGGTGCCGTGCTCGGGCTGCATTAGCCCGTCCACGCGAACGCGCCGTTCAGCAAAGAACAGTCACGCACGCTGACAACTCAAGCCGTCGCGCGCGGCTGTTCGGCCGGTAGCGGCATCAGCGCTGGACACCGTTGCGCGGCAGGGCGAAAATCGGCCTTGCTTCATTCGAATAGACGACGAGACATCCCTATGAATCAAATCACCGGCGGCGAGGCTTTCGTGCGTATGCTGCAACTGCACGGCGTGAAGCACATTTTCGGCTTGTGCGGCGATACCTCGCTGCCTTTCTACGATGCGATGTTCCGCCTGGAACACGGGATGCAGCACGTTCTGACGCGCGACGAGCGCTCCGCCGCGTATATGGCCGACGGCTATGCGCGCGTGTCCGGCCGGGTCGGCGTATGCGAGGGACCGAGCGGCGGCGGCGCGACCTACATCCTTCCGGGCGTCGTCGAAGCGAACGATTCATCCATTCCGTTGTTGTGCTTCACCTCGGATATTTCGGTCTCAGCGCGCGGCCGGTATGCCCTCACCGAACTCGATCAGGAGGCTCTGTTCAGGCCTTTGACCAAATGGAACGCGGTGCTCGATGCCGGCGCCGACATCCCGCGCGTGCTGCGCAAGGCGTTCAGGCAGATGACCACCGGCAGGCCGGGCGCAGTCCACATCGGTTTTCCCTACGACGTGCAAAAGCAAATGGTCGACGAGGCCGATGTCTGGGGCGATGCGAGCCTGAATCAGGTTCCGTGCCGTCGCGCCTGCGCCGACCCGGCGGCGGTCGCAGAGGCGGCGCAATTGCTGTGCAGGGCGGAGCGGCCGCTGTTCATCGTCGGCGGCGGCGTGGTGATTTCGGCTGCGGAACAGGAACTGATCGCCTGCGCCGAGCGCCTGGGAGCGGCGGTAGCGACCACCGTCAGCGGCAAGGGAAGCATAGGCGATGCGCATCCGCTCGCGCTGGGCGTGGTGGGCTCCAATGGCGGCACGCTGCCCACGCGCGCCGTAGTGCAGGCCGCCGATCTGATTTTTTTCGTGACTTGCCGCGCGGGTTCGGTTACCACCGAACGCTGGCGCTATCCGGCGCAGGGCAAGGCGACGGTGATCCAACTGGACGTCGATGCCGCCGTGATCGGCGCCAACTACCCGGTGGCTGTGGGCTTGGTGGGCGACGCCAAACTCACGCTCGCGGCCTTGCGCGACGCGCTCGACGCCGCGGGCGCGCGGGTGCGCCGCTGGGGGAGCGAGGCGGTGGCGGCGGCGAAGCGGGAAAAGTTCTCCGCCTTTCGCCCGCTTGCCGAATCGAACGAACGCCCGATCCGGCCGGAGCGCGTGGTGGCCGAACTCAACCGCCTGCTGCCGGGCGACGCCGTCGTAGTCGCGGACCCGGGCACGCCTTGCCCGTATTTTTCCGCGTATTACCAGAACGAACGCACCGGGCGCCACTTCATCAGCAACCGCGCGCACGGCGCCTTGGGCTATTCCATGGCCGCCGCGGCCGGCGCCCATTTCGGCCGCCCGGGCGCGAAAATCGTCGCGGTCATGGGCGACGGCAGTTTCGGATTCACTGTGGGCGAACTCGAAACGATCTGCCGGCTGAAGATTCCGCTCGCCATGGTGGTGATTTCCAACGCCAGCTACGGCTGGATCAAAGCCGGACAGAAATCGGGTTTCGGCGAACGCTATTTTTCGGTCGATTTCACGCGCACCGACCACGCCGCGGTGGCGAGCGCTTTCGGCGTCAAGAGCCACAGGGTGGAAGACCCGGCCAGGCTGGGCGAAGTCCTCAGGCTGGCAGTCGAGGCGAATGAGCCGGTGCTGGTGGACGTGCTGTGCCAGCCGCTGCAGGAGGCGCGGGCCCCGGTGAGCGAGTGGATAGCGTGACAGCCTGACGCGGCGGGTTCGCGAACAGGGACGGTAACGACAGGCACGGTAACACCATGCACGGTAATGCTTGCGGTGCGCGCGCGGCGACGCGATAATTCGAGACGCGGCGCCGGCAGACGCGGCCCGTGTCCCTGAAGACCACCAAGAAGCCATCATGACCCATATCCAAGCTTCAACCGCGCTTTCGCGCTTTCGGGTGCTCGATTTGTCGCGCGTGCGCGCGGGCCCGACCTGCGTCAAACAACTCGCCGATTTTGGCGCCGACGTGATCAAAATCGAATCGCCTCCCGGCGTCGATGCGAACGAGGGCATGGGCGGTCCGCGCGACGGTCCGGATTTCCAGAACCTGCACCGCAACAAGCGCGCGATGACGCTCAACCTCAAGCTGCCCGAGGGGCGCGAGGTGTTTGCCAGGCTGGCGAAGACGGCCGACGTAGTGGTCGAGAATTACCGTCCCGACGTCAAATTCCGCCTCGGCATCGACTACGATTCGCTCAAGGCGATCAATCCGCGCATTATTCTCGCGAGCATTTCCGGTTTCGGCCAGGACGGCCCGTACCACGAGCGGCCGGGCTTCGATCAGATCGCGCAGGGCATGAGCGGCCTGATGTCGGTCACGGGCCGGCCGGGCGAGGGCCCGATGCGCACCGGCGCGGCGATCGCGGACGTCAGCGCCGGCCTGTACGCCGCGCTCGGCATCCTGACGGCCCTGCTGGAGCGCGAAGTGTCCGGCCAGGGTCAGTGGGTGCAGTCATCGCTGCTGATGTCGGGCATCGCGCTGCTGGACTTTCAGGCGGCGCGCTATCTGATGAAAGGCGAAGTGCCGCCGCAGGTCGGTAATGATCATCCGACCAGCATGCCGACTTCGGCTTACACCACCGCCGACGGCCACATCAACGTGGCGGCGACGGGAGAGGGCATGTGGAATCGGCTGTGCAACGCCATCGGCCGACCCGAGCTTCTGGCGCGCGCGGAATTCGAAGGCGGAGCCAATCGCGCCAAGTACCGCGACGCGCTCAACGCCGAACTGAACGCGGCGTTGAAGGGCAAAAAGAGCGAGGAGTGGATCCGGATTCTCAACGCTGCAGGCGTGCCCTGCGGGCCGATCTACAGCATGGACCAGGTATTTGCGGATCCGCAAGTGCAGCATCTGCAGGCGGCGGCGAAGATCGAGCATCCGAAGCTGGGCGAGATTCGCCTGATCAACCAGGCGGTCGTGCTGTCGCGCACGCCGGCAACGATGGCCAGCGCCACGCCCGAGATCGGCCAGCATACCGACGAGGTTCTGGCGGAAGCGGGTTACAGCGCCGGCGATATTGCGCGGCTGCGCGAACAAAAGGCTGTCTAGGATCCGCAGCGAAGAAAGTCGTTGCTGCGGCCGGATGTGGGGGAACACGAGGGGAGATTTCCCCTCGTTTTGTTACTGACTCTTGAGGGAGTGTCATGGCTGAACTGATTACACGCAAGGAAAATGCCGTCGGCTGGGTGATTTTTTCCAACCCGACCAAGCTCAACGCGGTCTCGCACGACATGTGGACGGCGCTGCCCGGGGCAATCGCGGCGTTGGACGCCGATCCCGAGGTGCGCCTGATCGCAATCACCGGCGACGGCGACAGGGCATTCATTTCCGGCGCGGACATCTCGCAGTTCGAAAAGGCGCGCGGCAGCGCCGAGGCGCAAGCGCTCTACAATCGCGCGGTGGTCGAAGCCTACGAAGCTCCGGTGCTGTGCAGCAAACCGGTGGTGGCCAGGATACGCGGCATCTGCATGGGAGGCGGGCTCGGGCTCGCCGCCGCCTGCGATGTGCGCATCGCCGCCGACGATGCGGTGTTCCGCATGCCTGCGGGCCGCCTCGGGCTGGGCTACAACTACACCGGCGTCAAGCGCTTCGTGCAGATTCTGGGCGCGGCGAATACCGCAGACATCTTCTTTTCCGCACGCAAGTTCAACGCGGCCGACGCGCTCGCCATGGGCTTCGTCAATCGCGTG
>DATKVJ010000162.1:0-3320 GCA_035530135.1 Rhodocyclaceae bacterium
GGGCGTTCGTCCTTGCGGCGCAGGCCTCGTCTTACGTTCACCGCGCGGACCAGGGTGCGGATCCTCTGGAACGTCTTCCACAGCCGCTCCTTGTCCAGGTCCATGCCTGTCGCATGCGAGACCATCTGCGGAATATTGTTCATGTGATAGGCGACGCCGCCGCCGAACTGGCCGCGAAACGAAGACACGAAGCCGCACAGCCCGGTGGCGTCGTCGATGTAGTGCATCGCCTCGTTCCAGTCCACGATCTCGCAGGTGGCCTGGTCGGAAATGTCGTCGCGCTTCTTCCAGTTGAGGAAGTATTGCTTGAACTTCTCGTCGGGCGGTGCCTCCCATTTGCTGACGAAGGCCTCTCTTTCCTCCTGCGTCGGCAGCGGGTCCTGCGGAAACGATCCCTCGATCTGAGTGATGCTCATTTTTTCGCCGGTGGCGATCATGAGGAAATAGGCGGGATTGAGCTTGCCGAGCTTGATCGGCAGCTGCTCGAATTTCTTCGTGGTGTTGTGGTCGTAGGCCTCGGCGCCATTGCCGATGCGCTTCGCCGCGTGCGAGACGCTGTCGGCTAGGACGTCGCCGATGCCTTCGCGGCGCACGATTTTTTCGAGCAGGTAGAAAAAGCGGCCCCGGCTGTCGGCGGGCATTTCCGGGAAGTCCTTGTCGCTCAGTATGCCGGCCTCGAGCAACTCCAGCGCGAACGCGATGACCTGCGGCGTCGAGTAGGAATCGAGCCCGTATTCCTGGGCCACGCCGAGGATTTCGTAAGTGAAGTCCAGTTCCAGGAACGCCGCCATGTGGTAGGTGTCCTTGCCGAAGCATTTGTAGCCGAAGCGGGGCCGTCCCGGCCAGTTGATCACGTTGCGGCACTTTTTCGGGCAGTTGAAACAACCGGTCTGCCGGTCCATGTGATCGTATTTCCACTTGGTCCAGCGCTCCTGCAGTTCGTCGCTCCAGAAGTTCTTCCTGCGCGTGCGCGCGTTGCCCCAGGCGAAATGGTTGTGGTGGAAGCTGTCGTCCTCGTCCACCGCCATCCAGTCGCCGTTGCCGTCGCCCTCGCCCATCTTTTTGTGCAGCGCCCGGGCGAGTTCGAACATCTCGGCCGGCCGGGCGACGTTGAGGTCCCTGGTGCCGCGCACGACAATGGCCTTCAGGCGCTTGTCGCCCATGATCACGCCGACGCCGCGCGACGCGCTGGCGTGGTTGTGGTCGATGGAAGCCATGTAGACCCGGCTTTCGCCGGCGAGACCGATCGCCGCCACCTGGACCCGCTGGTCCTTGAGTTCCTTCTTCAGCAGGTCCTGCGTTTCGGTGGTGCCTTTGCCGCGCAGGTGCGTTGCATCGCGGATTTCCACCTGGTCATTGTGTATGTACAGGTAGACCAGGTCCGGGGCCTTGCCCCTGATGATGATGCGGTCGTAGCCGGCAAATTTCAGTTCCGCTCCGAAGAAGCCCCCGAACAGGGAATGCGACATCAGGTTGGTCTGCGGGGAGAAGGTGTTCACCACCGTCCGGTTGGCGCCCGGCGCCGGCGTGCCGACGAGAAGGCCGGCGCTGAAGATCAACAGATTGTCCGGAGAAAACGGGTCAGTGTCGGGCGGAACCCGCTCGAACAGAATCTTGGCTGCGATCCCCTGTCCGCCGAGATAGAGCGCGGTGTCCCTGGGGTCCGATTCCACCTTCTCGGTGCGACCCAGGGACAGATCGACCTCCAGGCTGAACCCGGTTTCTGCGTATTTCATCTCGTATGCCCTTCCATCTCAGGCGAGTACCGGCAGGCAGAATGAAATGTCGCGTGCATAGTCGCAGGCCCCGCAGGCGACGCGCGCCTTGAGCATGTCGCACTTCAGTCCGCGTTCGCTGCGGTGCGTCAGCTCGACCGGCGCCTCGCAATCCGGGCAGGCTCGCGGCATGACGATGGTCACCTGCACCTTCTGCACGCGCGCGCCGTCGCGGCCGCGAAAATCCCCTTCCACGACGAGCGGGCGGCGTTCGAACGCGGCGATGCCCCAGCGTTCCAGGTCATTCAGCAGATCGTCGAAGAACGCCACGGTCTTCGCCGTCTGCTCGCCGGCGAGCTTCTTCCCGGTTTCGGTGAGCATGGAATGCGGCGCTGCCAGGGCGTAACTCAATTCGCGGCTCAGTGTGTGCACCAGCGCGTCGACAAGGCCGCGTCCGCGCAGCGTCGCCTTGGTGAAGAACGCGCCGACCCCCAGCGTGCCGAGCTTGTCGAGCCGGTCCGCATCCTGCACGATGCGGCAGGCTTCGAGGCTGGTCAGCCGGTCGTCGTACAGGGCGCGCAGCGCGGCGCACACCACCTCGATATCGGCGCGTTGCGCCCCGCACTCGGTGAGCATGCGTTCGGCGAGGACTGCCGCATGCTCCTCTTCCGGCACGTCGTCCCTGTGATACTCGCCCTCATGAAATTTTCCTACGTCATGGTAGAGCGCGACCAGGACCGGCAGCAGCGCATCGACTTCTTCCATTGTGGCCAGCTTGAGGGCAATGGCTGCCGTGCGCTGGGTATGCTCCAGGAGAAACGCCGACGGCGCCTGTCCGCTCTGGCGGTTGTAGCGCGCCTCGGCCTCGACCAGCGTGCGCTCGACGCGCGCGTGCAGCCCGGGAAAGCGTGACGCAAGAAGTTTTCGCACTGCGTTCATCGTCGGTTCCTGGTCGGGGTTCGCTTACCCTGTTCGCGCATTCGATTCTGACACGCCCCCGACGCATCTGCCATGGGGTGCGGACCGGCACGTGCGCTGTGCAAACTTCTGCAGGCATCGATGACGCGGCGGGCGGAATACCCGATCGCGTTAGTCAAGTTTTCCACTGAAATCAATAAGTTTGACCTAAATCAGTTGACGTCGGACCAGTAAATAAGCATTATAGTACGACAATACCGATTAGCTAGGGAACACGAGCGATCGGGTATGAATTTCCATTGAAGGGCCAATCGGCGGCCTCGGGAAGAACGCCGCCGACCGGTGCCAGTGTCGCGCTTCGCCTCGAATTGCAGCGTATCCAGCGCATGAAGGGACGCAAGGCGCTCGAATAGAGAGGACCGAGCAGATGCGGTATGCAGAAACAGGGTTCGAACTGGAGGTCGATCTTTCCCGCGGCAGTATCGACCGGGTGGAATCCGATCCCGAGCTGACCAGGCTTCATCTGGGCGGGCTGGGCACCAGCGCCAGGATACTGTGGGACAGGGTTCCCGCCGAGGCCGAGGCGTTTTCCGAAGACAATCTGCTGATCTTCGCCACCGGCCTGCTTTGCGGCACTGCGGCGCCCGGCGCCAACCGCACCGTCGTCTCGACATTTTCCCCGCAGAC
>DATKVJ010000163.1:0-16710 GCA_035530135.1 Rhodocyclaceae bacterium
CACGACTGCTTCGCCCGCGACGGACTGGAGCGCCTGGTGCCGGCGGTCGAGCGCGAGGTCCGGGACGCCCGCCATCGCGCCGACCACCGCGCCGCCCTGGAGATGCTGAAGGAGAGCGAGGCGCGCTTCCGGGCCCTGGCCTCCAACCTTCCCGGCATGGTCTTCCAGCTGCAACGCGATGCCGACGGCGGATTGCGCTTCCTCTACGTCAGCGAAGGCTGCCACAAGCTGTTCGGCCTCAAGCAGCACGAGCTGCTGGCGAAGCCCAAGCGCTTCCTCGATGCCATCGACGCCGCCGACCGCGACTCGCTGCTGCAGGCGATCGAGGAATCGGCCGCCTGCTTCTCGACGCTCAACTGGGAGGGCAGGATCCGCAGCAAGGCCCAGGCGAAGTGGATCAACCTGCGCTCGACCCCGCACCGTCTGGAAGTCGGCGACATCCAGTGGCAGGGCATCGCCGCCGACATCACCCGCAGCAAGGAGATCGAGCGCGAGCTCCGGCGCTCGCGCGAACAGTTGTCCGAGCTCTCCTTCCACCTCGAGAGCGCCAAGGAGGAGGAGCGCGAGCGCATCGCCCGCGACATCCACGACGAGCTGGGCAGCACGCTGGTCGCCCTGAAGATCGAGACCGCGCTGCTCTCGGGCAAGCTGCCGGCGTCCTCTTCGCCCGCGCCCGCCGGTCTGCGCGACAAGGCGCATGCTATCGAGGCGCTGATCGACCGCGCCATGAGCACCGCCAGCCGCGTCGCCCGCGAGTTGCGCCCGGGTATCCTCAAGGAGTTCGGCCTGCAGGCGGCGATCGAATGCCAGGCCGAGGACTTCAGCCAGCGCACCGGCGTCGTCTGCCGCGTGCATTGCGACGACGACGGCATCGAGCCCGACGAGAAGACCTCGCTGGCGCTGTTCCGCGTGCTCCAGGAAGCGCTCACCAACGTCGCCAAGCACGCCCACGCCTCGCTGGTGGTGGTGAGGCTGCGGCGCGAAAGAGGTAGAATCGCGCTGGAGATCCGCGACAACGGCCGCGGCATCTCCGAGGCGGACATCAACAAGCCGAAATCCTTCGGCCTGCGCGGCATCCGCGAACGCGTCAGCAGCCTGAACGGCGAGTTCGCCATCTGCCAGGCCGAGCAGGGCGGTAGCCATCTCGCCTTGCGCGTCCCGGACATCCGCCAGGCCGAGGTCGTACCGCCTGCCGAGGAAGAGCCGCAGCGAAAACTGTTTTGACGCCTCACGATGAATGAAAAAATCCATGTACTGATCGCCGACGACCACGCCATCGTGCGCCAGGGTCTGCGCCAAATCCTGTCCGAGACCGAGGACCTGGTGGTCGCCGGCGAGGCCGACGACGGCGTCGACGCCATGCATCTGGCCAGGCAGCAGGAATGGGACGTGGTGCTGCTCGACGTCTCGATGCCCAACCGGAACGGCATCGACACCCTGAAGATGCTGAAGAAGGAATTCCCGCGCCTGCCGGTGCTGATCCTCAGCATGCACCCGGAGGAGCAGTACGCGGTGCGCGCGCTGAAGGCCGGCGCTTCGGGCTACCTGACCAAGCAGAGCGCGCCCGAACTGCTGGTCACCGCGATCCGCCAGGTGGCCGGCGGCCACAAGTACGTCAGCCCCTCGCTGGCGATGAAGCTGGCCGACCTGATCTCCGAGGACAGCGACCGGCCCGCCCATGAATCGCTCTCCGACCGCGAGTATCAGATCCTCTGCCTGATCGCCGCCGGCCGGACCCTGACCCAGATCGCCGAGGAACTCAACATCAGCGTCAAGACCGTCAGCGAATACAGGAAGCGCTTGTTGGACAAGATGCGGCTGGAGACCAACGCCGAGCTGATCCACTACGGCCTGAAGCGGGGTCTTGTGGAATAATGCCGGCCTCGCCCCCAGCCCAAAACTCCTGAGTCCATGGCAGAGCTCGTCCAGCCCGCAGAGATCGCCCGGGAAGTGCTGCGCCGCCTGGCGATGCAGCGCACGCCGCCGACGCCGGAGAACTATCTCCGGCTCTACCACGAGATCGCCGGCACCACGGTGGCGGAAATCTTCCCGGAAAAGAGCCTGAAGATCCTGGCCGCCGCCCTGCCGCGCGCCACGCCGGAGCAGACGCGCTTCGCGCGCAACCTCGACGCCGCGGTGAGCGAAAAGAGCTGGGATGCGCTGAAGGCCGCGCTGCTGGCGCTGACCGCCGCCGCGGGCGCGGAGCCGCCGCAGTGGTCTGAATTGATCCGGGAGCTGGTGCTGCAACTGGAGCGTGGCCACGTCGGCCTGACGCCGGCCAAGAAGCGCGAGGTGCTGGATCGCGTACTGAAATCCTCGACTGCGCCAGACCTGCTCTTCCCGCGCCTGCAATCGCTGCTGCGCTCCTGGTCGCAGGGCCTGACGGCCGAGGCGGAAGCGCCGCTGGTTGAAGGCGAGGCGGGCATCAGGGCGGCCGCGCCCGGCGCGCCGAGAGTCGCGACCGAGACGCCGCTCGCCAGCGAATGGCGGGAACTGCTGGCGCAGGTACTGGAGAACAGCCTGAGCCAGCTGCTGTCCGACAATCCCGCCCTGGTCGAGGAAACGACCAGCTTGGCCGCCGCCGTCCGCGCCGCGCGCGGCGCCGACGACGTCGGCCGCCTGGGCGCCAAGATGAAGAAGTTCAGCTACCGCCTCAACTTCGTCGCCGAGGACCAGGCCGAGCTGCACACCGCCTTGCTGCACGTGCTCCACCTCTTGATCGATAACATCAGCGAGCTGACGATCGACGACCAGTATCTGCACGGCCAGATCGCGGTCCTGCTCGACCTCACCCGGCAGCCGCTCGACCTGCGCCGCCTGGACGACGTCGAGCGCCGGCTGAAGGATGTCATCTACAAGCAGGGTGCCCTGAAGAAGCATCTGCACGAGGCCCAGGACCGGATGAAGGCGATGCTCGCCAGCTTCGTCGATCGGCTCGCCGAGTTTTCCGATACGACCAGCGGCTACCACGACAAGATCGAACGCTGCGCCCAGAAGATCAGCCAGGCGAGCGACATTTCCCAGCTCTCCGAGGTGCTGGACGTGGTGATGCAGGAGACCCGCGCGATCCAGTTGAACGCCCAGCGCTCACGCGACGAATTGCGCGAGATGCGTCGGCGCGTCGAGGAGACCGAGAAGGAAGTCGGCCGCCTGCAGCACGAGTTGGCCGAGACCAGCGAGATGATCCGCATCGACCCGCTCACCGGCGCCATGAACCGCAAGGGCATGGACGACGCACTGGAGCGCGAGGTGGCACGCGCGGCGCGCCACGAGACGATGCTGTGCCTCGGCCTGCTCGACATCGACAACTTCAAGAAGCTGAACGACACCTACGGCCACGCGGTCGGCGACGAAGCGCTGAAGCATCTGGCCGGCGTCATCCATGAGACCCTGCGCCCCCAGGATACGCTGGCGCGCTACGGCGGCGAGGAATTCCTGATCCTGCTGCCGGACACCACGCTCGACGCCGCGGTCCAGATCCTGACCCGGCTGCAGCGGGAACTGACGCGAAAATACTTCCTTCACGAGAACCAGAAAATGCTCATCACCTTCAGCGCCGGCGCCGCCGAACTCGGCCCCCAGGAAGCGCCCAAGGACGCGGTCAAGCGCGCCGACGAGGCGATGTACCTGGCCAAGCGCGCCGGCAAGAACCGCGTGGTGGCAGCATGACCGCCCCCACCGCCTGGCCGCCCCAAGGCGGGGGCAGTCAACATATTGGAGCGGGCATCGCCCGCGAACGTTCGTCACCCCCTTCCTTGGGAAGGGGGGTGGGGGGAAGGTCCCTGTTCGTCACCGGCGGCGCCGGCTTCATCGGCTCGGCGCTGGTCAGGCTGCTGATCGGGCAGAGCGATTGGACCATCGTCAATATCGACAAGCTCAGCTACGCGGGCAACCTGGAGTCGCTCGCGGCGGTGGAGAAGCACCCCCGCCACGTCTTCTCGCGCACCGACATCTGCGAGCGAGCCGCGCTCGATCAGCTGTTCCTTGAGCATCGTCCGATGGGTGTGATCCATCTCGCTGCCGAATCGCACGTCGACCGTTCGATCCACGGTCCGGCCGAGTTCATCCAGACCAACATCGTCGGCACCTATACCCTGCTCGAAGCTGCGCGGGCCTATTGGACGGGGCTGGCGGAGAAGGAACGACAGGCGTTCCGCTTCCACCACGTATCCACCGACGAGGTCTATGGCAGCCTGGGCGCGACGGGATTGTTCACCGAGACCACCCCCTATAGTCCGAACTCGCCCTACTCCGCCTCCAAGGCCTCGTCCGACCATCTGGCGCGCGCCTGGATGCACACCTACGGCCTGCCCACCCTGGTCACCAACTGCTCCAACAACTACGGGCCCTACCAGTTTCCCGAGAAGCTGATCCCGCTGATGATCACCCACGCGCTCGCCGGCAAGGCGCTGCCGATCTACGGCAAGGGCGACAACGTTCGCGACTGGCTCTACGTCGATGACCACGCCCGGGCGCTGAAACTCGTGTTCGAGCGCGGTATTCCGGGCGAGACCTACAACATCGGCGGGCACAACGAAAAGACCAATCTCGAGGTGGTCGATGCGCTCTGCGCCCTGCTCGACCGCCTGCGTCCCCGCGCCGACGGCAGCAGTTACCGCGAGCAGAAGATCGCCGTGGCCGACCGCCCCGGCCACGACCGGCGCTACGCGATCGATGCCGGCAAGATAGAACGCGAGCTCGGCTGGCGGCCCGAGGAGAGCTTCGAGACGGGCCTCGCGAAGACCGTCGCCTGGTATCTCGACCATCCCGACTGGGTCGCGCACGTGGCGAGCGGCGAGTACCGGTCGTGGATGGAAACGAATTACTCCGACAGGAAGGCGCAATGAGCAAACGCAAGGGCATCGTCCTCGCCGGCGGCGCCGGCTCGCGGCTGCACCCGGTGACCCTGGCGGTCTCCAAGCAGCTCCTGCCGATCTACGACAAGCCGATGATCTACTATCCGCTGACGACCCTGATGCTGGCCGGCATCCGCGACATCCTCCTGATCTCGACGCCCCAGGACACGCCGCGCTTCGAACAGCTGCTGGGCGACGGCAGCCAGTGGGGCGTGAACCTCAGCTACGCCGTCCAGCCCTCGCCCGACGGCCTGGCGCAGGCCTTCGTCATCGGCCGCGATTTCTTGAGCGGCGCGCCCTCCGCCCTGGTGCTGGGCGACAACGTCTTCTACGGCCACGACTTCTCCGCCCAGCTGCAGCGCGCCAGCCAGAGCGCCTCGGGTGCCACGGTGTTCGCCTACGCGGTGACCGACCCCGAGCGCTACGGCGTGATCGAGTTCGACGCGAACGGGCGGGCGATCAGCATCGAGGAGAAGCCGAGTCGGCCGAAGTCGCGCTACGCCGTGACCGGCCTCTATTTCTACGACAGCCAAGTCGTGGACATCGCAGCCTCGTTGAAACCTTCGCCACGCGGCGAACTGGAGATCACCGACGTCAACCGCCGCTACCTGGAACAGGATCAACTGCAGGTGGAGATCATGGGGCGGGGCATGGCCTGGCTCGACACCGGCACGCACGAATCGCTGCTGGAGGCGTCGCAGTTCATTTCCACCATCGAGAATCGCCAGGGGCTGAAGGTCGCCTGCCCCGAGGAAATCGCCTGGCGCTTGAAGTGGATAAACGACGCGCAACTCGAACGGCTCTCCGCACCGCTGGCGAAGAACGGCTACGGTCGCTACCTGCAGGGCCTGTTGAAGGACAAGATCTGGTGAAGCGCCTGCCCACCGCCATCCCCGACGTGCTGCTGCTCGAACCGAAGGTCTTCGGCGACGAACGCGGCTTTTTTTTCGAGAGCTACAACCGGCGCACCCTGGCCGAGCTGGGCCTGAACGCCGAGTTCGTCCAGGACAATCATTCGCGCTCGGCCAGGGGCGTGTTGCGCGGCCTGCACTACCAGTTCCGTCATCCCCAGGGCAAGCTGGTGCGGGTGATCGCCGGCGAGGTCTTCGACGTCGCGGTGGACCTGAGAAAATCCTCGCCGACCTACGGCCGCTGGCTGTCTTCCCGGCTCTCGGCCGAGAACAAGCGGATGATGTGGATACCGCCCGGTTTCGCCCACGGCTTCCTGACCCTCTCGGATTCGGCCGAGTTCCTCTACAAGACCACCGACTACTGGCATCCGGACGACGAGCGCTGTCTGGTCTGGAACGACCCCGATCTGGCCATAGACTGGCCGCTCGAAGGCGAGCCGCAACTCGCCGCCAAGGACCGCGCCGGCCTGAGGCTGCGCGAGGCCGAAGTCTATCCGTGAAGAACATTCTCCTCACCGGCGCGAGCGGCCAGGTCGGGCGAGAGTTGTTGCGCACGCTGGCACCGCTCGGGAGGGTGCTGGCATTCGACCGGCAGGCGCTCGACCTGACTCGCGTCGATGCCATCCGCGCCGCCATCCGAACGGTTCGGCCGGACATCATCGTCAATGCCGCGGCGTACACCGCCGTAGACCAGGCCGAGGCCGAGCCCGATCCGGCGACGGCCATCAACGGACGAGCCCCGGGCGTGATGGCCGAGGAAGCGAGGGGCCTCGGCGCGCTGCTGGTGCACTACTCCACCGACTACGTCTTCGACGGCGCCAAGCCCGGCCCCTACACCGAGGCGGACGATCCCGCGCCGCTGAACGCCTACGGCCGCAGCAAGCTCGCCGGCGAGCGGGCGATTGCGGCCTCAGGCTGCCGCCACCTGATCTTCCGCACCAGCTGGGTCTATGGCCTCTCCGGCAGGAATTTCCTGCGCACCATCTGGCGCCTGGCCAGTGAGCGGGAGGAATTAAGGATCGTCGCCGATCAGATCGGCGCGCCGACCTGGAGCCGGATGATCGCGGAGGCCACGGCGCTCGCCTTGCGCGGCGACCCGCACGAGGGCCTCTACCACATGAGCTGCGCCGGGGCCACCTCCTGGCACGGCTTCGCCAAGGCCATCCTCGACGCCCAGGGCTGGTGCGGCCGGCTCATCCCCATCCCGACGCACGACTACCCGATGCCGGCAAGCCGCCCGGCCAACTCGCGCCTCGACAACGGCAAGCTCGCCGCTGAGCTCGGCCTGGCGCTGCCCGACTGGCGCGAGTCTCTCGCCCTCTGCCTGGGCGATCTCGCATAGCGCCGGGCGCGAATCTCAAAACCCGGAACTATTCCGTGGCTGCCGCACACTGATTCAACAGTTCCATCAGCTGCGCGAAACGCTGATGGTTCGGGGCGAGTTTGTCCGCCCGCAGCAGCACCTCGCGCGCTTCCGCGGCCATCTCCTCGAGACAGGCCGAGGTGGCCGGGTCGCCGCCTTGTTGCTGCATGGCTGAGATCAGAATGTGCGCGAAGTTGAACAGAACCCGCACGTTCAGCGGCAAGGCGGCGCTGGCGTCGCGCATCCAAGCCACCGCCTCGCCGAGCTTCCCTCCCTTCCAGAGCATCACGCCGCGATTCATCATCTCGGTCGCCTCTTTGCGCGAGGCGCTCACCACCTCGGCGCCCCGTTCGCTCATCCGGGCTTTGTCGAAGATCTGTTGCACTTCTTCCGCGAGCGGTTCGTTGTCGTGGTTGTTCTTGACCAAGTCCCGCAACAGGTCGACCGGCGCGTCCTTGACGCCGACGGCGAATAGCAGGCGCGCCATATCCAGGCTCGTGGCAACGTCGGGCTTGACGCTGGTCCCGGCCAGCATTTTCCCCATCTCTTCGCCCGATTTGCGCGCATTCTTAAAGTCGCCGCTCTCGTGGTAGACCAAGCCCTCGGTGATCTTCGCCCGCAGTCGGACTTCTTCGTTGTCGAACGCCTTTTGCACCGCGCCGAGCGCCTGCAGCGCTTGCGCGGCATCGTTCTTCTGCCCGTACACGCGCGCCAGTCCGAGATAGGCATCCGGTGTTCTCAGTATCGAGTGCTCGCCCACTTCCACGCTCTTCTTGAACGCCTTTTCGGCGACCGCGATGTTGCCTTGCTTCAGCGCGATCGTGCCGAGATTCTTCTGGCGCAGCACCGAATTGGGCGAGAGCTTCGCCGCGCTCGTCAACACCTGTTCCGCCTCGGCGAACTCACCCAGCTGCTGGTGGGCGAGAGCGAGTTGGTCGTAGGCTTCCAGATAGTTGGAATTGTCCGCGATCACCTCCTGCAGCAGCAGTTTGGCGGCTTCATGCTCTCCGCTCTGCAGGTGCATTTTGGCGAGCCCGGTCTTCGCCCAGGCGAACTCGCGTTCGGCCAGAATCCCCTCGTAGACCGCCCGGGCCCGCACCGGCTCTCCGCACTTCAACAGCAGGCTGGCCTTCATGCGCAACAGATCCAATGCGTGCAGCTTGTCGGTGGCGAGCCGCGCATCGCATAGCTTGGCGGCTGTGAGGTAATCCTTGGCGTCGAAGGCCAGATCGATTTCCCGGAACACCTGCTTCTTGCTCCAGACGCGATTTAGCCGCGACAACAACAAGCCTTCGGAAATCGGTTTGAGCAGATAGCCGTCCGGTTGCTGCTCGGCGGCCCCCATCACCGACTCGACGCTCTTTTCGGCTGAGATCATCAACCAGATGCAGGCCGGTCCGATCAGGTCGCGCAGCCTCGCCTCTTCCAGCACCTGCTGGCCGGTTCTGCCGGGTCCGAGGTTATAGTCGCAGAGCACGACGTCGTACTTGTTCTTGCCCAGCAACAATACCGCGTCGACGCCGTTGGCGGCCTGGTCAACGTAGCGCACGCCCAGGCTGCGCAGCATGTCGCGCAGCAGCGTGCGGACACCGGAAAAGTCGTCGATCAACAGATAGCGTTTTTCGATCCAGTCTCGATTCTCGTCCATCGCCGCAATCCTCCCGAGACTCACGGCAGACGCAGGACGAAGCAGCCGCCGCCCCACAGCCCGCCGTTCTCCAGCCCGACGCTGCCGTGGCGCCCGCGGTGCTTGTGCATCTTCGCGACTTCGCTGGAAAAATACAGGCCCAGGCCGGTACTGCCGGTCGAAAAATCGACGCCGGCCTTGACCGCTGCCTGCGCCTCCAGCATGGCCGGCGGGTAGCCGCGGCCGTTATCCTCCACCCGGATTTCCAGAAATTCCCCGACCGGCGCAATGGCCAGGCGTATCTTGTCGCGCGTGTAGTGAATCGCGTTGTTGAGTGCGCTGCCGATCACGCCGGCCACCAGGTCCTCGTCGAAACACCAGACGAGTTCCGCCGGGCATTCGGTGTCGAATACGATCCCCCTCGAGTCGAACAGAATATGGTTCCGGGCCGCGACCTCCTCGACAAATTCAGCGATCGCCTGCGCTTCCGGATCGAACGGGTAGGACGGACTGCCGACTTCTTTGTACAGCGCCAGCAACTGGATCAGGTTGTTGTTCAGGCGCCTGGTTTCGTAGAGCATGCGCACCATCTGCTGATAGGCGGGCGTCAGCTTTTCCGGAGCATCCGCCAGGAGATTTTCGAGGGTCCCGCTCAGCATGCTGACCGAGTTCTTCATGTCGTGCGCGGACGAAGCCAGAAACAGGGACAGATCCGGCCGGTTTTTATTATCTTGCATGAAATTATTTTCCAAGGGCCAATTTATGACGATAGGAGTATAGCGGAGCTTCGCGCAACATGTCCAAAACGCGACGGCGGCCTCAATGAAATCCGCGGCCTGGGCCATGCCGGTGGCAAAAAGTCCGGCCAAATGAGGGCAGGCTCCCCGCATTCGTCGGATCAGGCGGCAAATTGCCCTCCTTTTCCCGATCCCGGGAAAGTCGCCGGCCTGTTCTACTGTTAAGATAACCAAAGTTGTATTGGCGCAAGTTTTGGAGCGACACAAGATGAAAGCCGTGATTCTCGCCGGCGGGCTGGGTACGCGACTCTCCGAGGAAACCCAGTTGCGCCCCAAGCCGATGGCCGAGATCGGCGGCAAGCCCATCCTCTGGCACATACTCAAGACCTACTCCAGCCACGGCATCGACGACTTCATCATCTGCCTGGGCTACAAGGGCTACATGATCAAGGAATATTTCGCCAACTACTTCCTGCACACCTCGGACGTCACCTTCGACATGTCGAACAACCGCATGGAGGTGCACGAGAAGCACGCCGAGCCGTGGCGAATCACCCTGGTCGACACCGGCGAAGCCACCATGACCGGCGGACGCCTGAAGCGGGTGGCGCACTATCTCGACGACGAGGATTTCTGCTTCACCTACGGCGACGGTCTGTCCAACGTCAATATCCGCGACCTGATCAGTTTCCACCGGCACAACGGGACGCTCGCCACGGTCACCGCGGTGCAGCCGCCGGGCCGCTTCGGCGCGCTCGACCTGCAGCACAACCGGATCACCACCTTCAAGGAAAAGCCCGAGGGCGACGGCGGCTGGATCAACGGCGGCTATTTCGTGCTCTCGCCCAGGGTGATCGCCCGCATCGCCGGCGACGACACCACCTGGGAACGCGAGCCGATGGAGAGCATCGCCCACGCCGGCCAACTGGCGGCGTACCGGCATACCGGCTTCTGGCAGCCGATGGACACGCTGCGCGACAAGATGGCCTTGGAGGAGATGTGGAACGCCAACCGGGCGCCGTGGAAAGTATGGCCATAAGCCCCGATTTCTGGCGCGGCAAGTCGGTCTTCCTGACCGGCCACACCGGCTTCAAGGGCGGCTGGCTGGCCCTGTGGTTGCAGGCATTGGGGGCAGAGGTACACGGCTATGCGCTGACACCACCTACCGAACCCAATTTGTTCACGGTGGCGGCGGTCGAGCAGGGCATGTGTAGCAATGTGATTGCCGACATACGCAATGCCGACGACTTGCGCGCCGCGATGCGAGCGGCAGGCCCGGATATCGTGTTTCATCTGGCCGCGCAGCCCTTGGTGCGCTATTCCTACGCACAACCGGCCGAAACTTACGCTGTCAACGTGATGGGTACGGTGAATCTGTTGGAGGCGGTACGTGCCACGTCGTCGGTGCGTGCGGTGGTCAACGTCACCAGCGATAAGTGCTATGAAAATCGCGAGTGGCTGTGGGGTTACCGCGAGAACGAGGCGATGGGCGGGTTTGACCCCTACTCCAGCAGCAAGGGCTGTGCCGAATTGGTAACGGCAGCATATCGGCGCTCATTTCTGGATGCCGCCGACGTGGCACTGGCAAGCGCACGCGCCGGCAATGTGATTGGCGGGGGAGATTGGGCGGCGGATCGCTTGATTCCCGATATTTTGCGAGCCGTGGTGGAGGGACAGCCCGTGGTCATTCGCAATCCGCACGCAGTACGTCCTTGGCAGCACGTGCTGGAACCCTTGGCCGGTTATCTGTTGCTGGCGCAAATGCTCCATGAGCGGGGCGCAGATTACGCCGAGGGCTGGAACTTCGGTCCGAACGACAGCGACGTGCAGCCCGTGCAATGGATCGTCGAGCGACTGACGCAGCAGTGGGGACAGGGTGCGCGTTGGAAGTTGGACCAGCGCACCCATCCGCACGAGGCGCACACGCTCAAGCTGGATTGCTCGAAAGCGAGGGCGCGCTTGAATTGGCGGCCGCGTTGGTCATTGGCACAGGCGCTGGAGCGGATCGTCGCTTGGCAACGAGCGCTACAGCAAGGGCGAGACATGCGCGAATTCACATTGACTCAGATCGCTGACTACCAATGTTTCGCGCAACAGGATTAGCCATGTCACGGTTCGAGTTTATTTCGACACCGTTGGCAGGGCTGATGCGGGTGCAGCGCAAGGCGCTAGAGGATCATCGCGGTTTCTTGTCCCGCTTTTACTGTGCCGACGAATTCTGCGAGGCCGGCCTTAACAAGCCAATCGCACAGATCAACCATACCTATATAGATACAAGTTTTCTATCTTTTATATTTCCATCTCTGCTATGAGTGCCGACCTTGCCTGCCTTTACGAGAAAATGCTTTTAATTCGTCTGTTCGAAGAGACTCTACTGAAGCTCTTCTCTCTCGGGCACTTGCGTGGCACTGTCCATACCTGCCTTGGCCAAGAAGCCTGTGCAGTCGGTGTGGTTGGTGCCCTCGACTCAGCGCGAGATACCGTATGCTCGAATCACCGTGGTCACGGACACTTCCTCGCCTTTAATGAAGATACACGGGGGCTATTAGCAGAGGTGCTAGGACTAAAATCCGGAATATGCGGTGGTAAAGGGGGCAGCCAACACCTTCATGTAAAGAACTTCTACTCCAATGGCATCCTCGGCGGCATGGTTCCAGTGACCACGGGAATTGCTCTTGCTCAAAAACTGGCCGGAGAAAAGGGCATCAGTGCCGTATTCGTCGGAGATGGTGCCATGTCGGAAGGGGTCATTTATGAAGCCATGAACATGGCCTCACTTTGGCAATTGCCACTGCTGCTCGTCATCGAGCACAACCAGATAGCCCAAAGCACCCCCTGGATCCTTGAGCACGGAAGCGCGATTGAAGGCCGCCCTGTCGCATTTGGCGTGCCGACTGAAACAGTGGATGGCAATGATGTTCAGGCAGTCCGTGTGTTGACGGAGAAAACCGTTACCGAAATGCGTGAGATCCCCGGTCCAAGATGTCTTCTACTTCACACCTATCGCTTAGGCCCGCACAGCAAAGGGGATGACTATCGCAGCCCGGAAGAAATCGCCGCTCACCGGGCCAACGATCCCCTTAAACGTGCCGAGGCAAATCTAGCGGAGAGCGTCATTGCGAATATTCAGACACTCTGCCAGACGCACATCAAAAACCTTCTGGCCCATTTTTCGCTGTACTAACATGCCGACATATCTTCAGAATCTTCAGTGCGGCCTCTCGGATCTATTTTCTGAGGATCCGCGTGTGATCCTACTGGGAGAGGACGTGCTCGACCCCTATGGTGGCGCTTTCAAAGTAACCGCTGGTTTATCCACTCGGTTCCCTGGCCGCGTACTCACCACCCCCATCTCGGAAGCCGGCATCACTGGAGTGGCTACTGGGTTGGCCTTACGCGGCTATGTTCCTCTGGTGGAGATCATGTTTGGTGATTTCCTCACGCTCTGTGCCGATCAGATCGTCAACCACGCCACCAAGTTCGCGCAGATGTACCACGGCGTTACCTGCCCCCTTATCGTGCGCACACCAATGGGCGGGGGAAGAGGTTATGGCCCGACGCATAGCCAGAGTCTGGAGAAGATGTTTCTCGGCATTCCTGGGCTAAAGCTCATTGCCCCGAGTCATTACCATCAACCGGGAGAAACTCTTAAGCATGTGGTAGCGATGGAAACCGGTCCAACTATCTTCATAGAGCACAAGCTTCTCTATCGCGAGATGCTGCAAACTACCAGTCAAGAACTTCGACTGAACTTAGAAACTGATGAGACTGGTTACCAAACTGCCATCGTACGGAACTACGACCAGAGTATGCCAGACGTTTGCTTGATTGGCTACGGAGGACTCTCGCGTTTCTTGCCGGAGCTATTGAAGCGTTTGGCGGCGGAAGAAATCCGTGTGTTGGTGCTTTTGCCAGAATCTGTGGATCCACTACCGGTGGAGACGCTTGCGCGTTTCGCTGCCGAAGCTGGCCGCATAGTAATAGCGGAAGAGAGTTCCGATGGATTCACTTGGGCCTCAAGCACCGCAAGCCTACTTTATGAGAAGCTCTGGGGTCGGATCCACTGCCCCATCAAGATCGTGACATCAGACCGCAACATCATTCCCACGTCCTTTGACCAAGAGGCCGAGGCGTTGGTCTCCGGTCCAAAAATTGAAAGCGCCGTTTTGGAGGTCCTCTCATGGGCATGATCGTTAAAATGCCGTTGCTTAACGTCAACGACGAATCCGCCGTGCTCGTCCGCTGGCTGCACGCTGAAGGTGCTACCGTGCGTAAAGATGACCCAATCTGTGTGGTGGAGACAACCAAGAGCGCAGTGGACATTTGCGCTGAAGTCGATGGCATCTTGCGGCAACGGGCTCCAGTCGGGGAAACCTATGCCACTGGCCATCCGATCGGCTACCTAGCAGCCTCCGCCGAGGAGTCTTTGCCCGATTTTGAGGTGCCTCAGCTTTCAGCCCCCATTGAAGTTGCCGAATCCTCTCAACCGAAGTGGACCATGAAAGCTCGGATTCTGGCTAACCGGCTCGGTGTGGATCTTGTGGCACTAGTCGCCGTTCATCCGGGGATCGTAATTGGTGAAGAGATCGTGCAAGCCGCTGCCTCAGGAGGCGTTGAGCCACGCCGCGTGGTCAATCCCATCCAGGCACTTCTGCCGTTAACTGCCACTTCATGGGGAAATCAAGAGCGGGTCCTCATTCTGGGCGGAGGTGGAGGCGCTGCGCTGGTGTTGGACATCCTTTCCAACACATTAACGCAACAAGCCATAGGGATCTTAGATAACAACCCAACTATGATCGGTACCTCTTTGATGGGGGTACCCATACTGGGCGGGTTTGATCTTGCTATCAGCCTCTGGCAGGAAAAGAAATTTGACGCGCTGATCTCAACTGTTGTGCGCGACATCGCCGATCGCGCCTCTATATTCGAGTACTTCACAAAGCTCGGTATCCCATTTACAAACATTATCGCTCCGAGCGCAAGCATTCGTAGGGAGACCCTGTTCGGCACAGGCAATCTGGTGGTGCACGGCAGCTATATCGCCACGGGGGTGACTCTGGGCGACAACAATTTTCTCGCCGCTGGTACCTACATAGAGCACCATTCCACCATCGGGAGTCATTGCACGTTCGGCCCGCGCACATCACTCTCCGGGAAGGTCAAGGTGGCCGATCGGGTCAAATTCGGGACCCATGTCGCCGTGGAGCCGTTTGTAGAGATTGGTACGGAGTCCGTGATCGCCTCAGGCGTTGTTCTCACCTCCCACGTGCCAGCGCACTCCATCGTCAAGAACGCCGCCAGCCACATTGTCCGCAATGTCAAATAGCCAGCCCAACTCCGCACCTTCCTGCCAAGATCCTTCCGGCTTTCGGGAAGTTGGACGTTCCACCAAGGACGAAGCCAACTATCGTGCTCAGCTAGACCACTATGCCATGGGCAGTGCCGGCACTGCGGTCGAAAAGTTCGAAAACTTTCCCAAATACATAACCCGTCAGAGCATAGCTCGCTATTTAGCTTTGTACGAGATTTTCAAAATGATTCTCCCCATCCAGGGAGACATCATTGAAGGCGGTGTTAATTGGGGAGGCGGCCTAATGTGGTTTGCGCAAATGAGCGCCGCGCTAGAGCCTTTCAATCTCCAGCGCCGGATTATCGGCTTCGACACCTTCAGCGGGTTTCCAGAGCTTCATTCCAATGACATCGAACATGCCGAGGCTGGAAAGGAACACCGGGAGGGCGGTTATCAAGCCAATTCTTTCGATGATCTAACGGAGTGTGTGCAACTCTATGACCAGAATCGGCCCATCGGCCACGTGCCAAAAGTTCGCCTTATTCGGGGGGATGCCTGTCAGACGATGCCACAGTATTTGGTCGATAACCCTCACACGATTGTCTCGCTGCTGCACCTAGATTTTGACATCTATTCCCCAACACAGGTTGCCATCGAGACGTTCCTGCACCGGATGCCAAAAGGGGCGGTTATTCTCTTTGACGAACTGAACTGTCCCAAGTGGCCTGGAGAAACTCAGGCGGTAATCGAGTCGCTTGACATTCGAGAAACGCGGATCCAGCGCTTTGCATTCGAGCCCTATATCTCATACGCCGTCCTCGAGTAAACCGAAGGACATCAGGCAACCGGCGGTCGCTGATCGAGAAGCACATGCAGATAGATGGCAACACCCCCGATGCCCGTCTGTAAGACGGCCTCCGCTAGCCCGTGCGGCGGTTCCGGTTTTTCAGACAGTCGGGTAAGCTTAGGGCGACAGGATCGAGGAGGCATGAGCCATTGGAGTGAAATTCAAGCAGCACGGCGCGGCAGTTCAAGGCGCAAGTGGGGATCCGATCAAGCGGCGAATTGCCCTCTTTTTCCCGATGTAGGGAAAGTCGCGGGTCTGTTCTACTGTTATGATAACTCGTATTGGCGGGAGTTCTGGAGCGACACAAGACATGAAAGCCGTGATTCTCGCCGGCGGGCTGGGGACGCGACTCTCCGAGGAAACCCAGTTGCGCCCCAAGCCGATGGCCGAGATCGGCGGCAAACCCATCCTCTGGCACATTCTCAAGGTCTACTCCAGCCACGGCATCAACGACTTCATCATCTGCCTGGGCTACAAGGGCTACATGATCAAAGAGTATTTGTATTTCGCCAACTATTTCCTGCACACCTCGGACGTCACCTTCGACATGTCGAACAACCGCATGGAGGTACACGAGAAGCATGCCAAGCCGTGGTGGGGGAGGCTTACGCTGGCGGCTGGAACTTCGGACCGCGGGACGAGGACGCCCGCAGCGTGCTCGAGGTGGTGAGTGCAGCGGCGAGGCTGTGGGGCGAAGGCGCCCGCTGGCGGGTGCAAGAAAACGCCACGGGAGAGCCGCACGAGGCGCGCACACTCAAGCTCGACTGTTCCCTGGCGCGCGGCCGCCTGGACTGGGCGCCGCGCCTCGACCTCGATGCGGCGCTAGCCTGGACCCTGGACTGGTACCGGACCCAGCGCGCCGGAGAAGACATGCGTGCTTTCTGCGCAGCGCAAATCGATCGCTATCGGGGCCTGAAGTCATGAACCGGGGAAACTGTCGTTTCTGCGCGACGCCGCTGAGCCATTCCTTCTGCGACCTGGGCATGAGCCCGCTGTCCAACGCCTACCTCGGTGCCGAGCAGATCAAGGGCATGGAGCCGTTCTACCCGCTCCACGCCTACGTCTGCGAGAGCTGCCTG
>DATKVJ010000164.1:0-2571 GCA_035530135.1 Rhodocyclaceae bacterium
AGAAACAGGTTCGCCACCTGGGTCACCACGATCGCGACCAGGCAGGCCGTGGTCGCCTGTAGGTACAGCGGGTCGGCCTTGCCCGGCAACTCGCCGTAGCGCCAGCCGGCCGCATCGAGCACGAAGAAGAACAGCGCCATCGCCGCCGCGGCTTCGAGCACGCCGAGGAACAGGTAGGCGCGGGCGATCAAACCCGGCGACAGTAGCCGCTGTGCGCGCGCTCGCGGCGGGCGCTTCATGACCTCGGGATCGGGACGCTCGGCGCCCAGCGCCAGCGCGGGCAGCATATCGGTGCCGAGGTCCACCGCCAGGATCTGGATGACCGTCAGCGGCAGCGGGATGCGGAAGAAAACGAAAGCGAGGTAGGGCACGATCTCCGGAATATTGGAGCTGAGGATATAGGTGAGGAACTTGCGGATGTTGTCGAACACCGCGCGCCCCTCCTCGACCGCCGCGACGATGCTGGCAAAATTGTCGTCGAGCAGGATCAGGTCGGCCGCCTCCTTGGCCACATCGGTGCCGGCGATGCCCATGGAAATGCCGATGTCGGCGGTCTTCAGCGCCGGCGCGTCGTTCACCCCGTCGCCAGTGACGGCGACGATTTCGCCCTTTTTCTTGAGTGCCTGCACGATGAGCATCTTCTGCTCGGCGGCGACGCGCGCGAATATGATCTCCTTCGCATCCAGCGCCAGCTGCAGCAGGGTCGGCGACATCGAACGCAGCGCGTCGCCGCTGATCACCGACGGATGTTCGCCCTGCACCAGACCGATCTCGCGCGCGATGGCAAGCGCCGTTTGCGGATGATCGCCGGTCACCATGATGATGCGGATGCCTGCCGAAGCGCAGCGCGCGACGGCCCCGGGCACTTCGGGCCGCGGCGGGTCTTCGAGCCCGACCAGTCCGTCCAGGGTCATGCCGCGCTCGTCGATCGGCATGCCGTCGTCGATCGCGCAATGGGCGAAGGCCAGCACGCGCAGGCCGGCCTCCGCCATCTGCTCCTGTGCCGCCAATAGGCGCGTCCTCGCGGCGGGATCCAGCGGCGCGATGCCGGCATCGAACTGGACCAGGTCGCAGACCGCGAGCACTGTTTCCGGGGCGCCCTTGCAATAGAGCATGCGGCCCTGCGGCGTGTCGCACAGCACCGACATGCGCTTGCGGTCGGTGTCGAAGGGCAACTCGTCGATGCGCGTAAAAGCGTCCAGCCCGCCAACCACCTCCCGGCCCATGCCGGCCAGCGCCATTTCCATCGGGTCGCCCAGCAATTTGCCCTGGCCCTGCTCGCCCGCTTGCGCGAGGTCATGGCACAGCGCGGCGTTGAGGAACAGCTGGGGATTGTCCTGCGCCAGGCGCACCAGCGCGGCCTGATCATCCCAGGCGACGAAGCCGCCACCCAGCCACAGTTGCCGCACCGACATGCGGTTCTGCGTCAGCGTTCCCGTCTTGTCGCAGCAAATGGTCGTGGTCGAACCGAGCGCCTCAACCGCAGGCAGGTGGCGCACCAGGGCGTTGCGCTTGGCCATGCGCTGGGTCGCCATCGCCAGCGACAGCGTCACGGTCGGCAGCAAACCTTCTGGCACGTTGGCGACGATGATGCCGATGGCGAACAGCACGTTCTCCCAGGTTGGCAGACCCAGTGCCTGGCCGACGAAGAACAGGCTGACGCCGAGGCCGGTGGCGAGTGCTGCGACGATGCGCGACAGGCGCGCGATCTCGCGCTGCAGCGGCGAACTCGCTTCGCCCGCGGTTTGCGTCAAATGGGCAATACGGCCGAACTCGGTGCGCATGCCGGTCGCGTACACCACCGCGCGCCCCCGGCCCGACACCACCGTTGTGCCGGCGAGCATGATGTTCTTGGCATACAGCGGCGCATCCTCCGGGCTGGGCTCGGTGTTGCGCATTTTCGGCAGCGACTCGCCCGTCACCGTGGCGGTGTTCACGCGCAGAGCAAAAGCCTCAATCAGGCGGCAGTCGGCCGGGACGAAATTGCCTTCCTCCAGCAGCACGATGTCTCCGGGCACAAGGTCGGTGGCGAGCAGTTCCGCAATTTCGCCGCCGCGCAGCGCCTTGACCTTCTGCGGCAGCAGCTGGCGCAGCGCTGCCACCGCGCGCTCGGCCTTGTATTCCTGCCAGAAGGAAAAGATACCGTTGATGAAGATTACGCCGAGGATGGCGGCGCCGAGGCGCGCCATGCCCTGGTCCGGGTCGAAATGCTCGGCAAAGAATGCCAGCGCCGCCGCCACCCAAAGGATAATGGCGAAAAAATGAGTGAACTCGCGCGCAAAGTTGAGCAACAGGTGCTCGCGACCGAGCTCTTCGACGCGGTTGGGACCATACTCCCGCAATCTGCGCGTGGCTTCGCCCGGCGTGAGACCTGCTGCGGACGATCTCAGACTGGCGAGGGACTGCTCGGCGGTGAGCCTGTGGATGCGCATAGAAACCTCGGTCGGCGCGTTCCGGTCGCGCCGGCTCCACCCAGCCTAATCGCTCAAACAGGAGGCGCTTTGACGTTTCTCAAGTATTGCCGCGCGAACGACCGGCGCTGGCGGCTGGCACAAGCTATCGGGCCGACTT
>DATKVJ010000165.1:0-6703 GCA_035530135.1 Rhodocyclaceae bacterium
CGGCTGGCGGCCTTGTGGGTGATCTCGATGCGCTCGCCGGTGCCGGCGAAGAGCACGGTGTGATCGCCGACGATGTCGCCGCCGCGCACCGTGGAAAAACCGATGGTGGCGGCGTCGCGCGGGCCAGTGTGGCCCTGACGGCCGTAGCTGGCGCACTCGGCCAGATCGCGTCCGAGTGCCTCGGCCACCACCTCGCCCATGCGCAGCGCCGTGCCGGAGGGCGCATCGACCTTGTGGCGGTGATGCGCCTCGATGATCTCGACGTCGTAGCCCTCATTCAGGGCGCGCGCCGCAACGTCGATCAGTCGGAACACCAGATTGACGCCGACCGCCATGTTCGGGGCGAAGACGATCGGGACGTCGCGCGCGGCATCCTGGATGGCGAGCTTGCCCTCGGTGGAGAAGCCGGTGGTGCCGATCACCAGATGCACGCCGCGGCTGCGGCATGCTTCGAGATGCACCAGCGTGCCTTCCGGCCGGGTGAAGTCGATCAGGCAGTCGGCGCCGGCCAGGGCGACATCGACGTCATCCGTGACGATCACGCCGCAGGGGGCGCCGACCAGTTCGCCGGCATCCCGCCCGAGATAGGAACTGGTCGGCACGTCGAGCGCAGCGGCGAGCACCATGTCCGCCGCCTGCGCGATCGTTTCGATCAGGGTTCGGCCCATGCGGCCGGAGACGCCGGCGACGGCGATTCTGAGTTTTTCCATGGCGGTACTACTTGGCGTCCTGCGGCTTGGCTTCCTCGGGCTTCGTCTCTTTTCCGGCGGGAGGCTGCCCGATGTCGACGATCTGGGGCGCAGTTGGCGCGGATCCCTGCACGCCTGGCACCACGTCGCCGGCGACGCGCACGAGCTTGCCGTCCTTGAAATACACGGTGACGTGGCGCTGCTGGACCTGGCCATGGCCGGGCTGGAAGCGATAGACGTAATCCCAGCGGTCGGCGTGGAAGATGTCGGCGAGCAAGGGCGTGCCGAGAATGAAGCGTACCTGGTCCTTGGTCTGGCCGGGCTTCAGCTGCGCGACCATCTCCTGGGTGACGAAATTTCCCTGGCGCACGTCGATGCGATACGGGGTCAGGCGCGAGGTGATGTCGGGGGCGCTGGAACAGGCAGCCACCAGCGGCAGGGCGACGAGGATGAAGCGCTTCATGGGAAGATACCGGGGAGCGAAATTTTCAAATGGATGCCGAAAACTATATCATAAGCCGGTCCCCAGTCCGCCGGTCACCCCATGAGCAATCCGCAGGATCTGAAGAACATCGGTCTGAAGGCCACCCTGCCGCGCCTGAAGATTCTCGACCTGTTCCAGACCACCGAGTCGCGGCATATGACCGCCGAGGACGTCTATCGCCACCTGGTCGGGGAGAACATGGACATCGGCCTGGCGACCGTCTATCGGGTGTTGACCCAGTTCGAGCAGGCTGGCCTGTTGCAGCGGCATTACTTCGAGTCCGGCAAGGCGGTGTTCGAGCTCAACGAGGGCGGGCACCACGACCATCTGGTCTGCCTGCAGTGCGGGCGGGTAGAGGAATTCTACGATGCCGCGATCGAGCGGCGGCAAAACGAGGTGGCCAAGAGCCGCGGCTTCGCCATCAGCGATCACGCGCTGTACATCTATGCCGACTGCCTGAATCCGGATTGCCCCAATAAACCGCCTGCCCCCCAGCCCCCTTCCCACGGAAGGGGGTGACGGAGGCTCGCCTTGCTCGCAGTCTCACGCTGCCCCCGCCTTGGGGCGGCCCGGCGGCGTGGGCCAAACCGCCTTCCCTTTGAGCCCCGGAGCCCCCGCTTCGCTCCGTCGCTCGACCGGCGGCGAGCGATACTCGCCGAATTCCCGGCTTCGCCCCTCGGAAGGGGGTGACGGGGGCTCGCCTTGCTCGCAGTCTCACGCTGCCCCGGCCTTGGAGCGGCGCCCCGTACCCGTCCGGGTATCCCATCGAAAGGAAGTCCTCTTGGGGGGCCAGGCGGTGTGGGCCAAACCGTCTTCCCCCTGAGCCCAGCCCGGCTCAGCCGCCGGCGAGCAGCTCGGCGGCGTGCTTTCTTGTCGTTTCGGTGATCTTGACCCCGCCCAGCATCCGCGCCAGCTCGTCGATGCGCTCCGCCGGGTCGAGCCGCTTCACCCGCGAGATAGCCCGGCCGTCCTGCTCCTCCTTGGCCACCGACCACTGCCAGTCGGCGCGCGCCGCCACTTGCGGCAGGTGGGTGACGCACAGCACCTGGCGGCTTCGCCCCAGCTCGTGCAGCATGCGCCCGACGATCTCGGCGACGCGCCCGCCGATGCCGACATCGACTTCGTCGAAAATCAGCGTCGGCACCCGGCTGGCTTCGCTGGCGATGACCTGGATCGCCAGGCCGATGCGCGACAGCTCGCCGCCCGAAGCAACCTTGGCCAGCGGCCGTAGCGGCTGACCGGCATTGGCCGCGACCAGGAAGTTGGCGCTCTCCAGACCGATGGCGCCGCCTTCGGCGAGCTGTTCGAGCGCAACCTCGAATCTCCCGCCGCCCATGCCCAGCTGCTGCATCGCGGCGCTGACGGCCAGGGACAGGGTCTCGGCGGTCTTGGCCCGGCCCCGGCTCAGCTTGCCGGCGAGCTGCCGGTAGGCCTGCTCGGCCTCCGCCTCGCGCTTCGCCAGGGCGGCGGCGTCGGCCTGCAGGCCCAGTTCGTCCAGGCGCGCCGAGAGACCGGCGAGCTCATCCGGCAAGTCCTCCGGCGCGACGCGATGCTTGCGCGCGAGCGCCATCACCGCGGCGATCCGAGCCTCCAGCTCCGCCAGGCGCTGCGGCTCGAGATCGAGCCTGTCCTGGTAGTGGCGCAGCGCGTGGCCCGCCTCGCTCAGCTGGATTTGCGCGCTCTCGAACAGGTCCACGGCCTCCTTGAGCCCGGCATCGATGCCGGCCAGGGCGGACAAGCGCGAGCGGATCGCTTCGAGCTGCCGCGAGAGCGCCAGATCGCCCTCGTCGAGCGCGGCGAGCGACGCCTCCGCGCCCTCGATCAGGCTCGCGGCGTGGGACAGCCGGCGGTGTTCCTGGTTGAGCTCCTGCCACTCCTCGGCCCAGCCGGCCGGCGACAGGGCCAGCGCCCGCAGCTCCTCGACCTGCCAGGCCAGCATCTCGCGTTCGCGCGTGCTCGCCTCGGCATCGCGCTCGGCGTGAGCGCGGGCCTCGCGCAGTCTGTGCCAGACGCGATAGCGTTCCGCCACCTCGCGGGCCAGTTGGGTCAGGCCGGCGTGCTCGTCGAGCAGCGCGCGCTGCGCTTCGGGCCGGAGCAGCGAATGATGGACGTGCTGGCCGTGAATGTCGGCCAGGAAGTCCGCCGCCTCGCGCAGCTGCGCCAGCGTCGCCGGCGCGCCGTTCACGTAGGCGCGCGAGCGTCCGCCG
The DNA here is from genome assembly GCA_035530135.1 of Rhodocyclaceae bacterium. Taxonomy (GTDB): domain Bacteria; phylum Pseudomonadota; class Gammaproteobacteria; order Burkholderiales; family Rhodocyclaceae; genus CAIYYX01. The sequence goes on from DATKVJ010000165.1 coordinate 3,381, forward strand.
GCATCGACGATGCGGCGCAGCAGCAGCGCGTCGCCATCGCCGTCGAAATCGCCCGCGGCCAGCCATTCGTGGATCTTCGCGTCGGACGACAGCTCGAACTCGGCGGAGACCTCGGCGCGTTCGCAACCCGGCCGCACCACTCCGGCGTCGCCGCGCTCGCCCAGCGCCAGCGACAGGGCGTCGACCAGGATCGATTTGCCCGCTCCGGTCTCGCCGGTCAGCGTGCCGAAGCCTTCGGAGAACTCCAGCTCCAGGCGATCGACGATGACGAAATCGCGGATGAATAGGCGGCGCAGCATTGTGGGGGTTTTCCGGCTCGGGTGTGCTCAGTTGCGCGGACTGGAACTCCAGTGCAGCTTCTCGCGCAGCATCGCCAGGTAGCTGTAGCCGGGCGGATGCAGCAGGGTGATCGCATGGCGGGAGCGCATGACGCGCACGCAGTCTCCGGCACGGGCGTCGAAACGCATCTGGCCGTCGAAATGGATGCGCGCGTCGTGCGGCGGCATCAGCGTGATCTCGATCTTGCTCTGGTCGCAGAGGGTGATCGGCCGGTTGGAGAGCGCGTGCGGGCAGAGCGGCACCAGGGCGATTCCGGGCACCGCCGGGTGCAGGATCGGCCCGTTGGCGGAGAGCGCGTAGGCGGTCGATCCGGTCGGCGTCGCGACGATGATGCCGTCGGCGCGCAGCATGTAGATGAACTCGCCATCGACCTTGACCTCCAGTTCGATCATCCGGCCGATGTCGCCCTTGTTCACGACCACATCGTTCAGCGCCAGGGTGTGCAGGACGCGGCTGCCGCCTCGGAGCACCTCGATGTCGAGCAGGAAACGCTGTTCGCTGGAAAACTCGCCGTCCAGCAGCGCGGAGATGCCCGCGATCATGTCCTGGCGGGCGATGTCGGTCATGAATCCGAGCCGCCCCTGATTCACCCCGACCAGCGGCACGCGGTATTCCGCCAGGCGGCGCGCGGCGTTCAGCATGGTGCCGTCGCCGCCCAGGACGATCGCCAGGTCGGCCCGCGTGCCGATGGTCTCGTAGGACGCCGGCTTGCGGTCGGCGCCGAGCGAGAGCGCCGTGCCCTCCTCGATCAGGACCGCGACGCCGCGGCTCTCCAGAAAGGCGGCCAGCGCCAGCAGCGGGCCGGTGATGTCGGGGCTTTGATATTTCCCGATCAGCGCCACCGTGCGGAATTGCTTGTCCATGCGGCAAATTAAACCACAAACAGCAGCGCCCTTACCCTGCAGGCGTTATAAAATGGCCGACATGCTAGACAAGCGCGCCCAGACCCTGCTCAAGACCCTGATCGAACGCTACATCGCGGAAGGTCAGCCGGTGGGCTCGCGCACCCTGTCCCGGCATTCCGGCCTGGAACTGTCGCCGGCGACGATCCGCAACGTCATGTCCGACCTGGAGGAGCTGGGCTTCATCAGCAGCCCGCACACCTCGGCCGGGCGCGTGCCGACCCCGCGCGGCTACCGCCTGTTCGTCGACTCGCTGCTCACGGTGCAGCCGCTGGACGAGGCCGAGCTCTCCGAGATCGAGGGGGCGATCCAGCCCGACCAGCCGCAGCGCTTGATCAGCCAAGCCTCCCAGCTGATCTCCCAGTTGAGCCATTTCGCCGGCGTCGTCATCTCGCCGCGCCGCCAGCAGCCGCGCATCCGCCAGATCGAATTCCTGAACCTCTCCGAGAAGCGCATCCTCTTGATCATCGTCACCGAGAACGGCGACGTGCAAAACCGCATCCTGTTCCCCCAGCGCGCCTACAGCCCGTCTGAGCTGACCGAGGCCGCCAACTATCTCAACCAGAACTGCGCCGGCCTCGACTTCGCCCAGGTGAGAAGCCGCATCCACGACGAGCTGCATCAGCTGCGCGCGAGCATGACCGAACTGATGACCGCCGCGCTCGACGCCAGCGGCCAGGCGATCTCCGATACCTCGACGCAATACGTGATCTCGGGCGAGCACAACCTGCTCGAAGTGGCCGACCTGTCCTCGAACATGAACCGGCTGCGCGAACTGTTCGCCCTGTTCGAGCAGAAGACCAGTCTGGTGCAGCTGCTCGACGTCGGCACCCGCGCCGACGGCGTGCAGATATTCATCGGCGGCGAGTCGGGCATCGCCCAGCTGGACGAATGCAGCGTGGTCGCGGCATCCTACGAGGTCGGCGGCCAGGTGGTCGGCTCGGTCGGCGTCATCGGACCGACGCGGATGGCCTACGAGCGCATGATCCCGATCGTGGATATCACCGCCAAGCTGCTCTCCAGCGCGCTCTCGGCGCAGTGAACGCCTGATGTCGCGTTACCGACCCGAGCCCGCGTACTCCCACGGCGGCGCCGCGAAGACCGCCGTGCTGCTGGCGAATCTCGGCACGCCGGAGGCGCCGACCCAGCCGGAGCTGCGCCGTTACCTCGGGCAGTTCCTCTGGGATCCGCGCGTGGTCGAGATTCCGCGCCCGCTCTGGTGGCTGATCCTGCACGGCATCATCCTCAGGCTGAGGCCCAGGCAATCGGCCAGGAAATACGCGCTGATCTGGACCGCCGAGGGCTCGCCGCTGAAGCTGCACACCGAGCGCCAGGCGAAACTGCTGGCCGGCGCGCTGGGCGAGATGGGCCACCGGGACATCGTGGTGAGCTGGGCGATGCGCTACGGCGAACCGGGGATAGCGGCCGTCCTCGACCGGCTGAAGGCCGAAGGCGTCAGCCGCATCCTGATCCTGCCGCTCTATCCGCAATACGCCGCGAGCGCGAGCGCCAGCGTTTATGACGAGGTCGCGGACTGGTTGAAGCGCACCCGGAACATCCCGGAACTGCGCTTCGTCAGGAGCTTCCACGACGACCCCGGCTACATCGCAGCGCTGGCAGCCAGCGTCGAGGATTACTGGCGCAAGCACGGCAAGCCCGACAAGCTGCTGATGAGCTTCCACGGCTTGCCCCGCTATACGCTCCTGCGCGGCGACCCCTATCACTGCGAGTGTCAGAAGACCGCCAGACTGCTGTCCGAGGCGCTGGGCCTCGCTGAAGACCAGTGGCAGCTCACCTTCCAGTCGCGCTTCGGTCGCACCGAGTGGTTGCAGCCCTACACCCAGCCGGCGCTGGAGGCGCTGGGCCGGGCCGGCCTTGGACGGGTAGACGTGATCTGTCCCGGCTTCGTCGGCGACTGCCTGGAGACGCTCGAAGAGATCGCCATCGAAGCCCGCGCCGCCTTCCTCCAGGCCGGGGGCCGCGAGTTCCACTACCTCCCCTGCGTGAACGAGCGCGACGACTGGATCGCCGCCCTGGCCGGGCTCGCCCGAGAGCATCTGGGCAACTGGCTGGCCCTGCCCG
>DATKVJ010000166.1:0-3051 GCA_035530135.1 Rhodocyclaceae bacterium
GCGGTGATCGAACGGGCGCTGCTCCGCTCGGCATGGCGCGACTGGGCAGCGGGCGAGGGCAGGGGCCACGGCATCGGCTACGCCCGCTACAAGGGTAGCGGCGCCTATTGCGCGGTGGTGGCGGAGGTCGAGGCCGAGCAAGAGATCCGCGTCCGGCGCCTCGTCGTCGCCGTCGATGTCGGCATCGCGATCAACCCGGACGGCGTTGCCAACCAGATCGAGGGCGGCGCCATCCAGGCCGCCAGCTGGACGCTGAAGGAGGCGGTGCGCTTCGACCGCGAGCGCGTCACCAGCGACAGCTGGGAGCACTACCCGATCCTGCGCTTCACCGAGATCCCCGAGGTCGAGGTCGACATCCTTCGCTCCGGGCAGCCGCCGGTCGGCGCCGGCGAGGCCTCGCTCGGCCCGACCGCGGCCGCGATCGCCAATGCGGTGTACGACGCGCTCGGCGTGCGGGTGCGCGAACTTCCGATCACCGCCGAACGCATCCTGTCGGCACTCGAATAAACCATAGACGGAGAATCAGCATGGAATTACGCATTTTGAGTGGCGGCGCGGCGCAGGGGGTGGTCGGGGCGCTGCAGCAAAGCTTCGCCGCCGACACCGGCGCGGTCATCCAGGGCACGTTCGGCGCCGTCGGCGCGATGAAGGCCAAATTGCTGGCCGGCGCGCCCTGCGACGCGGTGATCCTGACCGCTGCACTGATCGAGGAACTGACCCGGAGCGGCCATCTGCTCGCCGGTTCAGCCGCACCTCTGGGCCGCGTCCGCACCGGCATCGCCGTGCGCGCGGGCGAGCCGCTGCCAATGATCGCCGATCGCGATTCACTGCGCGCGAGCCTGACGCAAGCCCGCGGCATTTACTTTCCCGATCCCGATCGCGCCACCGCCGGCATCCATTTCGTGAACGTCCTGAAGCAGCTCGGCATCCACGACGAGGTCTTGCCCCGGCTGCGTCCCTTCCCGAACGGCGCCACCGCGATGCGGGCGCTGGCGCAGTCCGCCGAGGCGAAGCAGATCGGCTGCACGCAAATCACCGAAATCAAATACACCGAGGGCGTGACCCTGGTCGGGCCCCTGCCCAAGGAGTTCGAACTGGCGACGGTGTATTCGGCGGCGGTGTGCAGCGGTAGCGCCCAGCCCGAGACCGCGGCCGCCCTGATCGAACTGCTCTCCGGAGCCCGGTCTGCGGCGCTGCGCAGCGCGGGCGGCTTCGAATTCTGAAAAATCCGCTATAGTTGCGCGGCCCGCCGGTCATGAGCCGGATCGGGGTTCCGACATCACACGTTCCAGGAGGATGGCCGTGCCAGGCTTGATCAATCAACGCAACAGGGATTACTACGGCGGCGGTCTGATGCTGCTCTCGGGCGTCGCCGCGGCGATCCAGGGGGCGCGCTACCAGATCGGCACCCTGAGCCGGATGGGTCCGGGCTTCTTCCCGATGGCGCTGGGGGTGATCCTGGCGCTGATCGGCTTGGCGATCATGGTTACCGCCAGGAGCTCGGTGCCCGCCGAAGAGAAGAGGCCGCTGCCGCCGGAATGGCGCGGCTGGATCGCCATCGTCCTGAGCCTGATCGCTTTCGTGGTGCTGGGCAGCTACGGCGGGCTGCTGCCGGCGAGCTTCGCCGTGGTGTTCATCTCCGCGCTGGGCGACCGCCAGAACAGCGTCAAGTCCGCGCTGATTCTGGCGCTGGCGATCGCCGCGGTCTCCGTGGTGGTGTTCTGGTGGGCGCTGCAGGTGCAGTTTCCCTTGTTCAACTGGGGCTGAGCCGTGATCGAAAAATCCTTGATGGATCTGTGGTTCGGCTTCGGTGTAGCGCTGGAGCCGCACAACCTGATGTGGTCGTTTTTCGGAGTGCTGGTCGGCAACCTGATCGGCGTGCTGCCCGGCATGGGGCCGATTTCCGCAATCTCGATGCTGCTGCCCCTGACCTACACCCTGCACCCGGTGGCTGCGATCCTGATGCTGGCCGGGATCTTCTACGGTTCGCAGTACGGCGGCGCGATCGGCGCCATACTGTTGAACCTGCCCTGCCATCCGCCGCACGCGGTCACCTGCCTGGATGGCTACCCGATGACCTTGAAGGGCAAGGGTGGCACGGCGCTCGGGATCACCATGATCGCCTCGTTCTTCGCCGCTTCCTTCGGCATCCTGGTGATGATCTTCGCCTCGCCGCTCTTGGTCAAGGTCGCCTTCAAGTTCGGCCCGGCGGAGATCTTCTCGATCATGCTGCTGGGTCTCCTGGCCGGCGGCACGATGGCGCGGGGCTCGCCGCTGAAGGGCGTGGCGATGACCGTGGTCGGCCTGCTGGTCGGCGTGGTCGGCACCGACGTCAACACCGGCGTGATGCGCTTCACCTTCGGCTTCGCCGAGTTGTCGGACCGGGTCGATCTGGCCGCCCTGGCGCTGGGCCTGTTCGGCGTCGCGGAATTTCTGCGCAGCGTCAATCGCCTGCACGTGGTCGGCAGCGGCATGAAGGTGAGGATGCGCGACATGCGCCCGAGCAAGGCCGAACTGAAACAGGCGTTCTTCCCGACGCTGCGCGGCACGCTGATCGGCACGCTGTTCGGGGCGATGCCCGGCACCGGGCCGACCATCACCACCTTCATCGCCTACGCCTTCGAGCGGAAGATTTCCAAGACGCCGGAGCGCTTCGGCCAGGGGGCGCTGGAAGGCGTCGCGGCGCCTGAGGCGGCGAACCACTCCAAGACCCAGGTCGACTTCATCCCGACCATGAGCCTGGGCATTCCCGGCGACCCGATCATGGCGCTGATATTGGGTGCCTTGATGATCCAGGGGATACAACCGGGGCCGCAGTTGATCAGCGAGCACGCCGACCTGTTCTGGGGATTGATCGCCAGCTTCTGGATCGGCAACGTGCTGCTGCTGGTGCTCAACGTGCCGCTGATCGGGCTGTGGGTCAAGCTGCTGCAGGTGCCTTACCGCTACCTGTATCCGGCGGCGCTGTTCTTCATCGCGGTGGGCGTCTATAGCACCAACAACAGCCTGTTCGAGGTCGGGGAGGTGCTGGTGTTCGGTCTGATCGGGGCG
>DATKVJ010000167.1:0-59131 GCA_035530135.1 Rhodocyclaceae bacterium
GCCGCAGTAGTGGGTCACCCTGTGCACGCGGATGGCGTCCAGGATCAGCTTCGGGTCGACCCGGCGCAGGCAGACGTTGGTGCCGGAAATGGCGGCCAGGGTCCAGGGAAAGCACCAGCCGTTGCAGTGGAACATCGGCAGCGTCCACAGATAAACGGCGGCCGGCGGCATGCCCCAGGAGACGATGTTGGAGACGGCGTTGAGATAGGCGCCGCGGTGATGGTAGACCACGCCCTTGGGATTGCCGGTGGTGCCCGAGGTGTAGTTGAGCGCGATGGCGTTCCATTCGTCTTCGGGATTGCGCCAGGCGTGATCGGGATCGCCGCCGGCGAGATACGCCTCGTATTCGGTGTCCCCGATACGGCTGCCCGGGCCGGTGTATTCGCTGTCGTCGACCTCGATCAGCAGGATCTCGCGGTCGAGCCGGGCCAGCGCCGGCTCGACCACGGCCGCGTACTCGCGGTCGGCGATCAGCGCCCTGGCTTCGCCGTGGTCCAGCATGAAGGCGATCGATTCGGCGTCGAGCCGGGTGTTGAGGGTGTTAAGCACCGCGCCGGTCATCGGCACCCCGAAGTGGCATTCGATCATCTCGGGCGTGTTGTTGAGCATCACCGCGACGGTGTCGCCCGCATTGATGCCGCTGCTCGTCAGCGCCGACGCCAGGCGGCGGCTGCGCGCGTAGGTTTCCTTCCAGGTATAGCGACGAGCGCCGTGGATCACCGCGCAGCGCCCGGGATGGACGTGGGCCGAGCGTTCGATGAAGCTAAGCGGGGTCAGCGGCGTGTAGTTCGCGACGTTCTTGGCCAGACCGCTGGCGTAAGGACTGCTCATGTCTGCTCCTGCGAATTGAAACACCTGTTCAAGCGCCGCGACAGCGCGCGGCGACGCCGGGCGACTCGACCGCGACGCGACCGAGCCAGGCGGCGAGATCGGCGCCGAGCCGGGAGGTGGCGACCGCCAGCGCGGTCACGCCCGATGCCGCATCCGCCCCCGCCCTCTGGCGCTCAGTCACATTATGCCGGGCCAGCGGATCCCCACCGCGCGGCGCCTGCAGCGTCGCGCGCGCTTCGAGCACCGCCCGGCTCTGCCCCGGACCGTCGTAGTCCTGGACGAACTCGTCGAGTTCGACCGCCAGACGGCAACCGGGCACCGGCGTCCCGTCGCCGAGCAGGCGTCGTTGTAGCGCCAGCGCCACCAGCTCGGCCGGCGGCGCCGCCCAGCGGCTGTCGGCGTAGGCCTCCCGCCGCGTGCCCGACAAATAGCTCAGGCGGTATTGCATCAGCGGCGTCATGAGCCACGACGGCGAGTTCACCGCGATCCTGGACAGGGCGACGGCCGGCGGCGCCCCCGCCTCGGGCGGGCCCAGATCGTAGTCCGCCGGCGGCTGCCTGACGACGGCGCAGCCGGAGAGCAGCAGCAAGACGAGGGGCACGATGCGCATCGCGGTCCGCTCAGTTGCCAGACGGAACGAAACCGGGCTCGCCCGGACCCGGCCGGGGTCGGGCCCGCCCGAAAATCAACGACTGCGGCGCCGCGTCGAGCTCATTCAGCAGCCGCGAGAGCGCTCGCGAATTGCCTTGCAGATCGAGCAGCAGGGCGTTCACCCGCGGCAGCGTGGTGCCGGTGAGTTCGCCGCCGGTATCGGCCAGCAGTTGGTCGAAGCGCTTGCTGCTCGCGCCCATCGAGGCCACCAGGGCGCGCATCTCGACGGCCAGGGGCGCGGCTTGCCCGGCGGTACGATCGAGCCCGGCCAGGAGCGAATCGAAATGCTTGAGATTGTCGTCGGACAGCGCCCGGCTGAGCCCCGCCATCACCCGCGGCAGCTCCTTCAGGCCACTCGATGCGGCGTCGATATTTTCCAGCGCGTGGTATAGGTGGCCGTCGCTGGCTAGCAGCCGGTTGAGCTTGGCGGCGACGTCGGCGGCCTGGCCGAGGACGGCATCGGCGCGCGCGGCCAGGCTGTCGATGGGCGTCGCCTCGAGCGCGATGCGCGGCGGCGGCTCGCTCTCGGGCAGCGGCTCGCCGCTGCCGCCGCTATCCTCCAGCTGGACGTAAGCCAGGCCGGTGACGCCCTGGTAGTTCAAGCGGGCGGTGGTGCCCCGGGTCAGCGGCAGCTTGGCTGCGACGCCGACCGTCACCAGGATGTTCCGCCGATCGGCCGGATCGATCGCGATATCCAGCACCTTGCCGGCGCGGATGCCCCGGTAGCGCACCTGCGCCTGCGGATTGAGGCCGGAAACGTTGCTCCTGCTGACCAGCACCAGTTCCCGGCTGACTTCGCTCTTGCCGCTGAACCACCACACCGCCAGCAGAATGCCCAATCCCAGGAGCAGCACGAATGAGCCTGCGGCGAGGGCGTGGGCGCGGTTTTCCATGGGGCGGAGAACGGGTCAGTCAGGGGTCTTAGGCGGGCGCTGGCCGCGCGCGCCGGAGAAGAAACTGCGCATGAAGGGATGGTCGAATTGCATGATTTCCTCGACGCTGCCGATCGCGAGTATACGCTGTTCGGCCAGCACGGCAACGCGCGTGGCCAACGCCGTCACGGTAGCGAGATCGTGGGTGACGAGGAGCACGGTGAGATCCAGTTCCTCGCCGAGCATGCGGATCAGTTGCACGAAGCTGTCGGAGCGATCGGGATCGAGACCCGAGGTCGGCTCGTCGAGCAGCAGCAGCTCCGGCTCCAGCGCCAGCGCGCGCGCCAGCGCCGCGCGCTTGACCATGCCGCCGGAGAGCTCTGCCGGCATCAGATGTGCGTGCCGCGGCAGCAGTTCGACCATCGCGAGCTTGAGCATCACCAGGTCGTGGATCAGATCCTCGTCGAGCAGCCGCAGTTCGCGCAGCGGAAAAGCGATGTTGTCATAGACGCTGAAGGCCGAGAACAGCGCCCCGTGCTGGAACAGCACGCCGAAGCGGCGGCGCAGCGCCGCCTCGCGCTGCCGCCCGCCGCCATAGAGCGGCTGGCCGAACAGCCGGATCTCGCCGGCCGCGGGCTGCAGCAGGCCGATCATCTGCTGCAGCAGCGTGGTCTTGCCGCTGCCCGAGCCGCCGACCAGCGCCAGCACCTCGCCCCGCTCGAGCTCCAGGTTCACGCCGCGATGGACCCAGACCTCGCCGAAGCGGGTCGATAGATCGCGGACCGAGATCACGCTCAAAACGGCAGCCCGACGTGGCGGGTGGCGATGGCGAAAATGGCATCGACCAGGATCACCGCGGTGATCGCGGTCACCACCGAAGCGGTGGTGTTGGCCGACAGACTCTCGGTGTTCGGCCGTACCCGCAGGCCGAAGTGGCAGGCCACCAGCGCCACCAGGATGCCGAAGACGAAGCCCTTGGCCAGGCCGATCCAGAGGTTGGCGACCGGCACCGCCTTGGGCAGAGTGTCGAAGAAGAAGCCGTAGGAAATGTCGAGCTGGATCTGCGCCGACACCATGCCGCCGGCGAGCGCTATGGCGGTGGTCCACAGCACCAGGAGCGGCATCACCAGGGCCAGCGCCAGCACCTTGGGCAGGACCAGGCGCAGGCTGCGCGAGACGCCCATCGCCGCCAGCGCATCGATCTCCTCGGTGACGCGCATCACGCCCAACTGGGCGGTCATCGCCGAGCCCGAGCGCCCGGCCACCAGCACCGCCACCAGCACCGGACCGAGTTCGCGGATGATCCCCAGGCCCAGGATATTGACGATGAAGGCGTCGGCGCCGTACTGCTTGAGCTGCAGCGCCGAGAGATAGGAGAGGACGACGCCGATGAGAAAGCCGACCAGCGCCGTCACCGGCATCGCGCGCACGCCGCTCTTGTACAGGTTGGCGAAGATCTCGCGGCGCGGCAGCTCAACCGGATGGCGTCCGAGGTGCACCAGGTCGAGCAGCAGCTGGCCGATCAGCGCGGTGGCATCCCGCAGCTGCCGGCCGACGCGCAGCGCGACGCCGCCCAGCGTGATCAGCGATTCGACGGGAGAAGACGGCGGCGGTATCGCGGCAGGCTCCCGCTCGGCCGCAGCGATTCTGCCGAGCACGCGCTGCTGACCGGGGGTGGCCAGCAGCAGCGCCGGCGGGGTGCGCCGCCAAGCACGCCACAGCAGCATCGCCCCGGTGCTGTCCATGGCTTCCACGCCCAGGCAGTTCCAGCGCGAAGGCAGGGCGGCGTGCGCCGCCAGTTCGCGCTCGATCGCGGTGAGGCGCGGCGCCAGCGCCCCCAGCGTCCATTCCCCGGTGAGGATCAGGTCCCGGCCGCCCTCGGCCGTTGCGACGACACCTATGCCCGGTGCGGCCATGGCGCAGGCCCGGCGCTAGGAGCGCCTGCCCATCAGCCGAGTCCCGCGGCGGCGGCCGTCAAGGGGGACTTGTCCCGGCGCGTGCGCAGCGCGAACTCCATGCCTAAGCTGGACCATTGCCGCGCTTCCTCCTCCAGCGCCGCGGCGGTGAGCGGCGAGGCGGACAGCCAGTGGCCGTCGACGGTCAGCAGGAAGCCGCGCTCGCTGGCCATTACCTGCAGTTCTGGCAGCGCCGCATCGTCGCGGGCGCGGTGCAGCAGCGCCGCCAGGCGCAGGCAGAAGATCAGCGGCCAGTCGCGCGGATCGCGCGTCGCCGCGAAGACGCGCTCGAGCTTGCCGCGGTGGGCGAGCACGATGCGCGACAAACGCTCCTGGTCCATCCGGGAAAAACCCGGCATGTCGGCGTTGGCCAGGATGTAGGCGCTGTGCTTGTGATAGCTGGAGTGCGCCACCGAAATGCCGATCTCGTGCAGCCGCGCCGCCCAGATCAGGAACTGGGCGTCGGTATGGTCGTCGTTCCCGGCCAGCAGCTGCTTCAAGAGGCCCTGCGCGCGCTGGCTGACGCGGCCCGCCTGGCGCCGATCGACCTCGTAGCGGCGCATGAATTGGCCGACCGTCGCTTCGCGCTGGTCGTCGTGATGATGGCGGCCGAGCAGATCGTAGAGCACGCCCAGGCGCAGCGCGCCCTCCGAGAAGGTCATCCGCTCCAGCCCGAACTCCTTGAACACCGCCGTCATGATCGCCAGGCCGCCGGGCAGGACCAGCAGGCGATCGGGACGCAGTCCTTCGAGCTCCAGGGCGGCGACATCGCCGGCGCGCAGCAGCAGGCTCTTCAAGCGCTCCAGGCCCTCCAGCGTGATGCCCGGTTCCCCGTCGCGATTCAGGCCGTTCAATTCGAGCAGATCGACGATGGCCTTGGCCGTTCCCGATGAGCCGACCGCCTCCTCCCAACCGGCCTCGCGAAAGGCCGAGACGATGGTCTGCAGCTCCTTCCTCGCCGCCAGCTCGGCCTCCTTCATGCTCTGCTTGTCGATGCGCCCGCGCGGAAAAAACTTCAGGCTGTGGCTGACGCAGCCCATGTACAGCGACTCCAGTTGCAGCGGAGAAAAATTCCGGCCGACGATGAATTCGGTGGAGCCGCCGCCGATATCGACGACCAGTTGCTGCGCTCTCGGATTGGGCAGGGCGTGGGCGACGCCGAGATAGATCAGGCGCGCCTCCTCCCGCCCGGCGATCACCTCGATCGGGAAGCCCAGGGCGGCCTCGGCCTGGGGCAGGAATTGCTGCGCGTTCTTGGCGACGCGCAGGGTGTTGGTCGCCACCGCGCGCACCGCGCCCGGGGCGAAGCCGCGCAGGCGCTCGCCGAAGCGCGAGAGCGCGTCCAGTGCGCGCAGTTGAGAGGCGCCGTCGAGCGTCCGGTCGGCGTTCAGGCCGGCGGCCAGGCGCACCGAGTCCTTGAGGGAATCGAGCGGGTAGATCTGGTTGTGGATCACCCTGCCCACCTGCAGGCGAAAGCTGTTCGATCCCAGGTCGACCGCGGCGACGAGTTCGTAGCTCAAGGCGTCTCCTTTTTGCACCGCCGCATTCTACACCGCGGCTCCATCCGACCGACATGTCGCCTCGGCGGAATTGGTCGATAATGGCGGAACCCACCATCGGGAAACAGACCGCATGCCCGCTCCCCGCCGCTATCCCGCCGACCATTTCCTCAACCGCGAACTGTCCCTGCTCGCCTTCAACCGCCGCGTCCTGGCGCAGGCGGCCGACCCCGCCGTGCCGCTGCTCGAACGGCTGCGCTTCCTGTGCATCGTGTCGTCGAACCTCGACGAATTCTTCGAGATCCGCGTCGCCGGCCTGAAGGAGCAGATCAAGCTCGGCAGCCACATCGCCGACTCGGACGGACTGCCGCCGCCGGAACTGCTGCGCCGGGTCGAACTGCAGGCGCACGCCCTGATCGCCGAGCAATACGCGCTCCTGAACGGCACCATCCTCCCGGCCCTGGCCACCGAGGGCATCGTCTTCGTCCGCCGCAGCCTGTGGAACGAGGCGCAGAACGCCTGGATCCGCGACTACTTCCTGCGCGAGGTGATGCCGGTGCTGACGCCGATCGGCCTCGACCCCGCCCACCCCTTCCCCCGCGTGCTCAACAAGAGCCTGAACTTCGCCGTCGAACTGGAGGGCACCGACGCCTTCGGCCGCAGCTCCGGCGCCGCCATCGTTCAGGCGCCGCGCGCCCTGCCGCGGGTGATCCAGCTGCCGAGGGAACTGACCGGGGTCGAGCACGGTTTCGTCTTTCTCTCCTCGATCCTGCACCAGCAGGTCGGCGAACTGTTCGCCGGCATGAACGTGCTGGGCTGCTATCAGTTCCGGGTCACGCGCAACTCGGACCTGTTCGTCGACGACGAGGAGGTGAAGAACCTGCGCACTGCGCTGCAAGGCGAACTGCCCCAGCGCCACCTGGGCGACGCGGTGCGCCTGGAGGTGGCCGACAACTGCTCGGAGCTGATGACAGACTTCCTGCTGCAGCAATTCGAGCTCGGGCGCGAGGACCTCTACCGCGTCCCGGGCATCGTCAATCTGGTGCGCCTGATCTCGGTGCCCGAGCGCGTCGACCGCCCGGACCTCAAGTACCCACCCCTGCAGCCTGGCCTGCCCAAGCTGTTGACCAAGCGCCACGACATCTTCGCGAACATCAGGCGCCAGGACATCCTGCTGCACCACCCCTTCCAATCCTTCAATCCGGTGATCCAGTTCCTGCAGCAGGCGGCCGACGATCCGCAGGTGGTGGCGATCAAGATGACCGTCTATCGCACCGGCACCGACTCGGTGCTGATGGAACACCTGCTGCGCGCGGCGCGGGCCGGCAAGGAAGTGACGGCGGTGGTGGAACTGATGGCGCGTTTCGACGAGGAGGCCAACCTCAACATCGCCGCGCGCCTGGAAGAGGTCGGCGCCCACGTCGTGTATGGCGTGTTCGGCTACAAGACCCACGCCAAGATGCTGATGGTGCTGCGCCGGGAGGACGGCGGCTACCGCCGCTACGCGCATCTGGGCACCGGCAATTACCACCCGCGCACGACGCGTTCCTACACCGACTTTGGCCTCCTCACGGCGCGCGAGGAAATCTCCAACGACGTCAATGAGGTGTTCAAGCAGATCACCGGCCTGGGCCAGCACCGGCTGCTGAACCATCTGCTGCAGGCCCCCTTCACCCTGCAGGCTGCGATGCTGGCCTTGATCCGTGCCGAGACCGCGGCGGCGCGCGCCGGGGGCCGCGCGAAAATCATCGCCAAGATGAACGCCCTGCTCGAACCGGAAATCATCGAAGCGCTCTACGACGCCTCCCAGGCCGGGGTGAAGGTAGACCTCCTGGTGCGCGGCGTCTGCGCCCTGCGCCCGGGCGTGCCGGGCCTGTCGGCGAACATCCGGGTGCGCTCGGTGATCGGCCGCTTCCTCGAGCACTCGCGGATATTCTATTTTCACGCCGGCGGCGAGGAGCGGGTCTATCTCTCCAGCGCCGACTGGATGGAGCGCAACTTCTTCCGCCGCATCGAGGTCTGCTTCCCGATTCTCGATCCCAAGCTCAAGCGGCGCGTCATCCGGGAAGGACTGCGGCCCTATCTCGCCGACAACTGCCAGGCCTGGGACATGGACGGGGACGGCGGCTACGCGATCCGCCCCTCGCGCCGCGCCCGCATCTGCGCCCAGGAACTGCTGCTGGCCGAGCTGGCGCCGAACGCCTAGCGCTTCGTTCAGCCGCGCCAGGCATCGACCACGCCCGGCACTTCGCGCACCAGGTGCAGGATGCGCTGCAATTGCGGCACGCCGGCCAACTCGACGGTGAAGGCCATGCGCGCCTCGTTGGCCCGCGACAGGGTCTTGACCGCGGTGACGTTGATCTTCTCGCGCGACAGAACCTCCGAGATGTCGCGCAGCAGGCCCTGCCGGTCGCTGGCATCGACCACGAGATTCACCGCGTAGAGCGCATCGGGCCGGGATGCGCCCCACTCGGCGCCGATCACGCGTTCGGGGTTCCGGGCCGACATGCTGCGGAAATTCCGGCACTCGACGCGGTGGATCGACACCCCCTTGCCGCGCGTGACGAAGCCGGAAATGGCGTCGGGCGGCGCCGGCTTGCAGCAGCGGCCGAGCGTCGTCAGCAGCTTGTCGACGCCGACCACGAGGATGTGGCCGCCGCCCGCGCCGGCCTTGCTTTTGCGCGTCTGGATCGCCGGCTCGGGCGGCAGCTCCTCGGTGCGGCCGAGGAGCGCCACCTGGATCTGGCGCGGGCCCAGTTCGCCGCGTCCGGCGGCGAAGTACAGTTCCTCGCCGCCCTTGAAGCCGAGCTTCTGCGCCAGGTCCTCGATGTTGGCCTGGGTCTGGCCCTCGCGCTGCAGTTCGCGCGCTAGCCAAGCGCGGCCCTGGGCCAGGATCTCTTCCGCCTCTTGCGCTGCGAACCACTGCTTGACCTTCTGCCTGGCCCGGCTGGTGGCGAGATAGCCCTGCGCCGGATTGAGCCAGTCGCGCGAGGGACCGCCCTGCTTCGCGGCAATGATCTCGACCCGCTGGCCGTTGGCCAGCGGCGTGTTGAGCGGCACCAGCTGGCCGTCGACACGCGCGCCGCGGCAGCGATGGCCGAGGTCGGTGTGCACGCGGTAGGCGAAATCGACCGGGGTGGCGCCGCGCGCCAGATCGATCACCCGCCCCTGCGGCGTCAGGATGTAGATGGTGTCGTCGAGCGCCGCGCGCTTGTATTGCGCTACCCATTCGGCGCTGTCGGTGATCTCGTCGCGCCACGACAGCAACTGGCGCAGCCACGCGATCTTGTCGTCATAGGCGGAGTCGGCGCGCGCCGGCGCGTGCGCGCCGGCCTCCTTGTAGCGCCAGTGCGCGGCCACGCCCAGTTCGGCGTGGCGGTGCATCTCGTGGGTGCGGATCTGCACCTCCAGTGCGCGTCCGTCCTCGATCATCACCGCGGTGTGCAGCGAGCGGTAGTCATTGCTCTTGGGATGCGAGATGTAGTCGTCGAACTCGCCGTGGATCGGCTGCCAGAGGTGATGCACCAGCCCCAGCGCCGTGTAGCAGTCCTTCACCTCGGCCACCAGCACGCGCAGCGCCCGCACGTCATAGACCTCGGCGAAGTCGAGGTTCTTGCCGCGCATCTTGTTCCAGATGCTGTAGATGTGCTTGGGTCGGCCATACACCTCGGCGGCGATGCCCTCGGCCGTGAGTGCCGTCTTCAGGCGGTCGATCGCGGCGGCGATGAAGCGCTCGCGCTCGACCCGCTTCTCGTCCAGCATCCTGGCGATGCGCTGATAGGTCTGCGGCTCCAGGAAGCGGAAGGAGAGATCCTCCAGTTCCCACTTCAACTGCCAGACGCCGAGCCGGTTGGCCAGCGGTGCGTAGATCTCCAGGCTCTCGCGGGCGATGTCCAGGCGCGCTTCGCCGCTCGCCGACGCCTCGGTGAAATGGCGCAGGCTCTGCGTCCGGCTGGCCAGGCGCAGCAGTACCACGCGTATGTCCTCGACCATCGCCAGCAGCATCTTGCGCAGCGTCTCGGTCTGCGCCTGGACCTCGACCCCGGCGCTGGTGCGTTGCCGCGTGAGCAGCCGCAGGCCGTTCAGGCGGCGCAGACCGCCGACCAGTTGCGCCACCGCGCGCCCGAAGTCGGCGGCCAGCTTCTCCTCGGCGGCGTCGAGATGCTCGGGCGCGGCGAAGAGCAGGGCCGCGAGCCGGGTCTCCAGATCGAGGTTGAGGGCTGCGGCGATCGAGGCCATGCCCAGCGCGTGCGCCATGGCAGCCTCGCCGGTGCCCAGCCGGCGCTCGCCGTAGAGCGTCGCCGCCAGCGTCAGCGCGCGACCCAGCGGCGCCTTGGCGTCGCCCGGAAGGCCGGCGGCGAGGCGATCGAGCGGCACCGCATCGGGGCCGCTCTGGGCGATGTTGTGAGGGACGGAGACCACGGGATCAGGAAGAAGGGTGTCGGGTAGTCGCGACGCCAGTCCATTGGCGTTCGCCGCTGCTTTGATTATGCCATGGCGCGCAGGCTGAAATCGGGCTGGGGCGGACTATGCGGTATCATCGAATTCAATGCGGACTCTGGACAGGATCGTATCGATGTCGCTCATCAGGCCGTCTCGTCACCTCCGACGAATGTTGCTCGCCACTGGACTGGCGTTGCCGCTGCTGTTGTCCGCTTGCGCCACGCCCCAGGTTCATTCCTCGACCCAGGTGCGGGAAATCCATCTGACCTCCGGGGATCTCAAGCGGGGCGGCATCGCCTTCGTCACGCCTTCTTCGGCCACGGGTCAGGAGGAAGACAAGCAACCCCTGGCGCTGGCTTTCACCGAGGTGCTGAAGCAGACCCGCCCCGACTTGCGCATCATGTCCCTGTCGGAAACGCTCTCGGCCGTCAATGGCGCCGGACTGGCGGACGCTTATCGGCGGATGTTCGAAGACTATCGCCTGACCGGCCTGTTCGATCGCAACATGTTGCAGAAGCTGGCCCGCGTCACCGGCATGCGCTATCTGGCGCAACTCAAGCTCGTCGGTTTCCAGCAGGATTCGAAGGACCGCTGGGGGATCTTCGGCCTGCGCGTCATCGAGACCAAGATCACCGTATTGCGGCTGTTCCTGCAGGTCTGGGATAGCCGCGATGGTGCGGTGGTCTGGGAAGGCTCGGAGGAGATGACCTTCTCTCACGATTCTACCGCCGAGGATGCGGTCACCTTCAAGAGCGCCGTCGAGCAGTCGGCGGGCAAGCTGATTTCGCGCCTACCGTGATCCCGCTTGGGATCCCCGGGGCGCCGCCTGCGGCGACGATCCGCTATAATCGACCGAGATTTTCACTCAGGGACGAACGATGGGTTTTCTGACCGGCAAGCGCATTCTGATTACGGGCCTGCTCTCCAACCGCTCGATCGCCTATGGCATCGCCAAGGCCATGCACCGCGAGGGCGCCGAACTCGCCTTCACTTACCAGAACGAGCGCGTCCAGGAGCGCGTGACCAAGTTGGCAACGGAGTTCGACAGCCGGCTGCTCTATGGCTGCGACGTCGCGGAGGATAGTCAGATCGATGCGCTGTTCGCCGGCATCGGCAAGGAATGGGGCGGTCTGGACGGTCTGGTGCACTCGATCGCCTATGCCCCCAACGAGGCGCTCGAGGGCGACTTCTTGAACGGCATCTCGCGCGAGGCTTTCCGCATCGCCCTCGAAGTGTCCGCCTACAGTTTTCCGGCCCTGGCCAAGGGCGCGAGACCGCTGCTCGCCGGCCGCAACGGCTCGCTCTTGACGCTGTCGTATCTGGGCGCGGTGCGCACCATGCCCAATTACAATCTGATGGGCCTGGCCAAGGCCAGCCTGGAAGCCTCGGTGCGCTACCTGGCCGCCTGCTTGGGCCCGGAAGGCACGCGGGTCAATGCCGTCTCGGCCGGACCGATCAAGACCCTGGCCGCCGCCGGCGTCGCCAATTTCGGCAAGCTGCTGTCCTACAATTCCCACCACGCCCCGCTGCGCCGCAACGTCACCATCGAGGAGGTCGGCAACGCCGCCGCCTTCCTCTGCTCCGATCTCGCCAGCGGCATCACCGGCGAGATCCTCTACGTCGACGCCGGCTTCAATACCACGGCACTGGGCAACGCCGAACCGAACGGCTGAGCGGCGCAGCCGCCCCGCGACTCAGGGCTCCTTGGCGTCCAGCGCCTGCTTGCGGATGTCCACCGGGTAGCGCAGCCGCAGCGCGGCGAGCCAGGCGGAGAAATCCTGGTCGGCGATGACCTTCTCGTACTGCTGGCTCAGGCTCTTCGCCTGCGCTTCGGTGGCCTTGCTGGCGACGAAGGGCTGGACCCGCGAAATGCGGTAGAGCGCGTAGCTGCCGTCGGGCAGCGCCACGCCGGTGTATGCCGGCAACTTGGCGACATCGGTGCGGAAGACCGCGGCCAACGCGTCGGGAGAAAGACCGGTCGCGGTGAGGCGCGACACCAATCGCGCCGGACTCCAAGCCAGATCGACGCTGCCGCCATGGACCAGCTTGGCGAGCGCTGCCTCGCCGGCCGAGCGCGCGAGCTTGGCCGCCTCCTCGCGCGTCAGGTGCGCCTCGATGTCCTTGTTCACGGCTGCCAACGGCTGCAGTGCCGAGGGCTTGTATTCCAGCACCCGTGCCGATACCAGGGTGTTGGGCGCGACCTCGACCGCCTCGGTGTTGTGCTTGCTCTTGATCGCATCGGCCGAGAACAGCGCCGTGAGCAGCTTCGGGTTGTTGAACGGCGCCGCCGCCTGACCGCCCTTGGCGAGCCACGGGCTCTGCTGGATCGTCAGCTTGAATTTGTCCGCGGCCGGCTTCAGGCTGTCGGCCTGTTCATAGACGGTGTTACTGAAGGACTCGGCCAACTCGTCGTATTTTTTCTGTGCCGCTCGGCGCTTCAGTTCGGCGACGATGTCGCTACGCACCTCTTCGAGCGGTTTCAGCCGCTCCGGCTTGAGGCCGGTCAGCTCGATGATGTGGAAGCCGAAATCGGAACGCACCAGGCCGCTGATTTCGTTCTCCTTCAAGCCGAAGGCCGCGTCTTCGAAGGATTTCACCATCATGCCGCGGGAGAACCAGCCGAGATCCCCGCCCTTGTCGGCGGAACCGGGATCCTGCGAATACTGCTTGGCCAGCCTGGCGAAGTCCGCCGGATGCTTCTTCACCTGCGCCAGGATCTCCGCGGCCTTGGCCTGGGCGGCCTTCACCTCGGCTGCCGGCGCATCCTTGCCGAGCTTGATCAGAATATGGCTGACGCGGCGTTCCTCGCTTTGCCGGTAGCTGGCGGCGTGGGATTGATACCAGCTCTTGACGTCGTCGTCGCTCACGCTCACCTGTGCGGCCAAGCTGTCCTGGGACAGCACCAGATACTCGGCGCGCAGTTGCTCGGGCGTCTCGAAGGCACTGCGATGGGCGTCGTAATAGGTCTTGGCGACATCCGGACCGAGCTTCACCTGAGCGGCGAACTGCTCGGGTTTTAGCGCCGCCTCGCTCACCTCGCGTCCCTCCTCCAGGGCTGCGACCCAGCGGTCGGCCGGCACCTTGCCGCTGATGCTGCCGTCGCGCACCGCGCCGAGCAACTGCTGGAGGTTGATGTCCTGGCGCAGGCGCGCCTCGAACGCCGCCGGGCTGAGATCCTGACCGGCGACGTAGGCATCGTAGCGCTGGCGCGAGAACTTGCCCTTGTCCTGAAAGGCCGGCACCGACTGGATCACCTGCGCCAGTTCGGCATCGCTGGTGGTGAGCCCGGATTCGGCCGCGTGCAGGGCCAGCACGCGCTCGTTGATCAGCGATTCCAGCACCGCGCGGCGCACCGCCGGTTCCTTGATCATCGCCGGATTGAAGTTGTTCCCCAGGTTCGCCCGCAGCTTCTCCTCCTGCTCGCGTAATGCCCGCTGCCACTCCTGAGGGGTGATCTTGCTCTTGCCGACGCTGGCGACCTCGTCGCCGCCGCCCCTATTGCTGATGAACGACTGGATGCCGACGAAGGCGAAGGGCAGGGTGATCAGGGCGAGAAACAGTTGGACAAGTTTTGGGTTGTTGCGGACGTATTCGAACATGCGGGTCTACCAGGCGGCATTGAGAGGTGAGACTCCCGCGCAGTCTTTCGGCCAAAGATTTTTGGCCATCAACGCGGCAAGCAGTGCAAAATGCGACGATTATATTCACTTTACCCCTCGCCTGGAAGCTATCGGCCAAGCGCCGGGCTGACGCGCATCAGGAGGATTCAGTGTTTCTCGCAGCCGACATCGGCGGCACCAAGACCCTGGTCGCGCTGGGCGACGAGGGCGGGGTTCGCTTCCGGCGGCGCTTCCTGAACGACGACCACTCTGGAGCCGCGGCACTGATCGGAGCCTTCCTCCGGGAAGCGGCCGCGGCCGGATTGCCGGCAGCGGCCGAGGGCAGCTGTCTGGCGCTGGCCGGACCGGTCGCCGCCGGCGGCGGCCGCGCCCGCCTGACCAACCGGCCCTGGGAAGTCGATGCCGAGCAACTGGCCCGGGCCCTGCCCCTGGGGCCGGTGAGCTTGCTCAACGATTTCGCCGCCAGCGCCGTCGGCATCGCGACGCTCGGGGCCGAGGAGCGGCTGGTCCTGCAGGCCGGCGAGCCTTGTCCCGGGTCGCCCCGGCTGGTCCTGGGGCCGGGCACCGGACTCGGCGTCGCGGCCTTGCTCGATGGCGGCGACATCCTGGCCAGCGAAGCGGGACACATCGGCTTCGCGCCGGCGAATCGGGAGCAACGGGACTTGCTCGCCTATCTCGCCCAAGGTCACGGCCGGGTCACGG
This sequence comes from Rhodocyclaceae bacterium, assembly GCA_035530135.1. Taxonomy (GTDB): domain Bacteria; phylum Pseudomonadota; class Gammaproteobacteria; order Burkholderiales; family Rhodocyclaceae; genus CAIYYX01. The sequence goes on from DATKVJ010000167.1 coordinate 14,574, forward strand.
TCGAGCGCATCGTTTCCGGGCCGGGCCTCGCCCTGTGCCACCAGTTCTGCGGCGACGCCAATGCCACGCTGGCGCCGGCCGAGATCAGCCGCCGGGCGCTGGCCGGCGACGATCCGGTGAGCGCGCGCGCGCTCGATCTCTTTCTCGCCGTCTTCGGGGCCTTCGCCGGCGACATGGCCTTGAGCTTCCTCGCCCGCGGCGGCATTTTCCTTGCCGGCGGCATCGTCCCGAAAATCCTGCCGCGGCTCATCGACGGGCCCTTTCTGGCCGCCTTCAACGACAAGGCCGAATACGCGGCGCTGGCCGCCGCGATGCCCGTCGTCGCGGTCCGCTCGGAAGACCTGGCGCTTCAAGGCGCCCTGGCGACAGCCAGCGGTCGGGCTGGCGGCCTCAGGGCCGCCGGCTGAACATGTCGTCTGCATTGTGGCGTAACATTCACGCTCGATTCTTGGTCGTGAGATAGGGGGAGCCATGGAGGTGCCGCTGACCGGCCCGTACTCGCCGACTTCCGAGCCGGGGGGCCAACTCGACCTGCGCTTCATCACGCAGCTGACCAAGCGCACCTACGCCATCATCCTCGCCGGCGGCCGCGGCAGTCGCCTGGAGAACCTGACCGACTGGCGGGCCAAGCCCGCGGTGCCCTTCGCCGGAAAATTCCGCATCATCGACTTCGCCCTGTCCAACTGCGTGAATTCCGGCATCCGGCGCATCGGCGTCGCCACCCAGTACAAATCGCAGAGCCTGATCCGCCACATCCAGGCCGGCTGGAGCTTCCTCGACGGCCGCCTGCACGAGTTCGTCGATCTGTTGCCGGCCCAGCAGCAGGTTCATGAATCCTGGTACAAGGGCACCGCGGATGCCGTGTTCCAGAATCTCGACCTGCTCCGGCGCAACCGCTCGGAATTCGTGCTGGTGCTCTCCGGCGACCACGTCTACAAGATGGACTACGGCAAGATGCTCGCCCACCACGTCCAGTGCGGCGCCGACATGAGCGTCGCCTGCCACGAGGTGCCGATCGGCGATGCCCCCGCCTTCGGCGTCATGGGCACCGACGCCGAGGGACGCGTCACCAGCTTCCAGGAGAAGCCCGGGGAGCCCGTGCCGATCCCCGGCCGTCCTGACCAGGCGCTGGCGAGCATGGGCATCTACGTCTTCAACGCCAAGTTCCTGTTCGAACAATTGGTCAAGGACGCCGACACGGCGGGCTCCAGCCACGACTTCGGCCGCGACATCATTCCCGGCCTGATCGGCCGCTACAGCCTGTTCGCCCACCGCTTCACCGACAGTTGCGTGGACAAGAAGGCGTCCTACTGGCGCGACGTCGGTACCGTGGATGCCTACTGGGAAGCGAACATCGACCTCACCAACGTGGTGCCGCAACTGGATCTCTACGACCTGGAATGGCCGATCTGGACCTTCCAGGAGCAGTTGCCGCCGGCGAAGTTCGTCTTCGACGAAGAGGACCGCCGTGGCATGGCGGTAGACTCCCTGGTCTCCGGCGGCTGCATCATCAGCGGCGCGACGGTGCGGCGCTCGTTGCTGTTTTCCAGCGTCCGCGTCGAGGCCCGGGCCAGCGTCGAGGACTCGGTGATCCTGCCCAGCGTCGAGATCGGCCGCGGCGCGATCATCAAGCGCGCGGTGCTCGATCGGCGCTGCAAGATTCCCGAAGGGCTGGTGGTCGGCCTGGATCCGGAGCAGGATCGCCGCCGCTTCCACGTCACCGCCAAGGGCATCGCCCTGATCACGCCGGAAATGCTCGGTCAGCGGATCCACCAGTTGCGCTAATGACCAGATCATGACCGCGCAGCCGGAAGCCGAACTCGATCTCGTCTTCCTCTGGCACATGCACCAGCCCGACTACCGGGCGCCCGAGGACGGCGAATTCGCGCTGCCCTGGGTTTATCTGCACGCGCTCAAGGATTACGCCGACATGGCGGCGCATCTCGAACGCCACCCGATGATCCGGGCCGTGGTGAACTTCGTGCCGGTGCTGCTCGACCAGATCGAGGACTACGTCGAACAATTGTCCTCCGGCCGGCTGCGCGACCCGCTGCTGCGGCTGCTCGCCCACCCCGACCCGGAAGCCATGACCCCGGCCGAGCGCCGCTATGCGCTCGATGCCTGCTTCCGAGCCAACCAGTCGCTGATGATCGCCCCCTTCCCCGCCTACCAGCGTCTGCACGATCTCTACCTGATCCTCAAAGGTCACGGCGAGACCGTCCTCAACTATCTGTCGGGACACTATTTCGCCGATCTCGTCACCTGGTATCACCTGGCCTGGACCGGCGAGACGATGCGGCGCGAGAGCCCGCTGGTGGTCGAGCTGATGAGTCGCGGCGACGAGTTCAGCGGGCAGGATCGACTGGCCCTGCTGCAACTGATCGGCACCACGCTCAGCCAATTGATCCCGCGCTACCGCGCCCTGGCCTCGCGCGGGCAGATCGAGTTATCGACGACCCCCTACAGCCATCCGCTCTCGCCCCTGCTGCTCGATTTCCGCAGCGCGCGCGAGGCCAGCCCCGATCTGCCGCTGCCGCAGGCCGCCGCCTATCCGGGCGGCCGCGACCGGGTAGACGCCCATCTGGCCGACGCCATCGCAGCCCATCAGCGTCGTTTCGGCGCGGCGCCCGCGGGCATCTGGCCGGCGGAAGGCGCGCTGTCTGCCGCCCTGGTGCAGCGCCTGGCAGCCCACGGTTGCCGCTGGACGGCCAGCGGCGAGAGCGTGCTGAAGAACAGCCGGCAGGACTATCGGCAGGAACGCGATCTCTACCGGCCCCATCGTTTGGGCACCTGCCCGGAGCCCGCGCTGTTCTTCCGCGACGACAGGCTCTCCGACCTGATCGGCTTCGAGTACGCAAAGTGGTACGGCAAGGACGCCGTCCTCCACTTCCTCAATGAGCTCGACGCCATCCGGCGCCGCGCGCCAGACGGCGAGCGGCAGACGGTCTGCGTCATCCTGGATGGAGAGAACGCCTGGGAGTTCTATCCCTACAATGCCTATTATTTCTTCGAGGATCTTTATCACGCCCTCGACGAGACCCCCCGGATCCATACCAAGACCTTCTCCGACTGCATCGCCGACCCGCGCACGATGGCCCGCGCCGCGGACTTGCCGCAACTGGTCGCAGGAAGCTGGGTCTATGGCAGCTTCGCGACCTGGATCGGCGAGCCCGAAAAGAACGCCGCCTGGGACCTGTTGTGCGCCGCCAAGCGCAGCTACGATCTGGTCATGGCCGGCGACCGGCTCGACGCCGACGGCCGAAAGCAGGCAGCCGCGCGGCTCGCGGTGTGCGAGAGCTCGGACTGGTTCTGGTGGCTGGGCGAGACGAATCCGGCCGACGCGGCCGGCCAATTCGACCGGCTGTTCCGGCGCAACCTGCGGGCGCTCTACCGACTGCTGCATCTGTCACCGCCCGATGTCCTGGACGTGCCCCTTGCCCACGGCGACGGCAAGGCGACGACCGGCGGCACCATGCGCCGTTCCAGTTGATCCGCCGCGCCGGCGATGAAGCATAATGATGGCAGACGAGTTCCTGCCGCCGATCGGTTCGGCGCCGTTGCGCCCATTCCGCCCATTTCAAGGAGGCTGCCATGAGTGATATCCCGTCCCTGCTCGGCGAAGAAGCCGGGTTCCTGCTGGAACACAGTTGCCGCGGCATCGCCAAGGACAGCCTGCACCTGCCGGGCAGCGATTTCATCGCACGGGTGCATGGGGACTCTGACCGAAAGCCGGGCGTGCTGCGCAACCTGGCGGCGCTGTTCAACCACGGCCGGCTGGCCGGCACCGGCTACCTGTCGCTGCTGCCGGTAGACCAGGGCGTCGAGCATTCTGCCGGCGCCTCATTCGCCCCGAACCCGATCTACTTCGACCCGGAGAACATCGTTCGTCTGGCCATCGAGGGCGGCTGCAACGGCGTCGCCTCGACCCTGGGCGTGCTCTCGGCGGTGGCGCGAAAGTACGCGCACCGCATTCCCTTCGTGGTCAAGATCAACCACAACGAACTGCTCACCTACCCGAACATCTACGACCAGACCCTGTTCGCCAGCGTCGAGCAGGCCTTCGATCTGGGCGCCGCGGCGGTGGGCGCCACGGTGTTCTTCGGTTCGCCTGAATCGCGGCGGCAAATCTGGGAAGTCTCCCAGGCCTTCGCTCGCGCCCACGAGCTGGGCATGGTCTGCATCCTCTGGGCCTACACCCGGAATCCCGCGTTCAAGCACGAGGGCGTCGATTACCACGTCTCGGCCGACTTGACCGGCCAGGCCAACCATCTGGCGGTGACCATCAACGCCGACATCGTCAAGCAGAAAATGGCGGAAAACAACGGCGGCTACAACGCGCTGAAATTCGGCAAGACCAGTCCCAAGGTCTATTCGGAACTGACCACCGACCATCCGATCGACCTGGTCCGCTACCAGGTTGCCAACTGCTACATGGGGCGCGCCGGCATGATCAACTCCGGCGGCGAATCGGGCAAGGACGACCTGCATCAGGCGGTGCGCACCGCGGTGATCAACAAGCGCGCCGGCGGCATGGGGATGATCTCCGGCCGCAAGGCCTTCCAGAAGCCGATGAAGGACGGCGTCACCCTGCTCAACGCCATCCAGGACGTCTATCTCTCGCCCGCCGTCACCATCGCCTAGGAACACGCCATGCCCGGCACGCCCTTCCCCCTCGAGGTGATACCGCAGATCCCGCCCCGTCTGGCGCGGCTCGCGGAACTCGCCAACAATCTCTGGTACAGCTGGGACCGCCCCACCCGGGCCCTGTTCTCGCGCCTGCATCCCGGTCTCTGGCGCGCCGTCGGCCACAGCCCGAAGGCCTTCCTGAAGCGGGTCGACCAGAAGCGCCTCGACGCCGCGGCCGAGGACCCGGTCTTCCTCGGCGCCTACAACCGGACGCTCTCCGAACTCGACACCTATCTCGCGGAGCTGGGGCACGCGCCCAATGGCGCAGACCATACTCACGACGCGCTGGTGGCCTACTTCTGCTTCGAGTTCGGCTTCCACGAGAGCCTGCCGATCTATTCCGGCGGTCTGGGCATCCTCGCCGGCGACCATTGCAAGGCGGCCTCCGACCTGCGCCTGCCCTTCGTCGGCATCGGCCTGCTGTTCCGCCAGGGCTTCTTCCTCCAGACCATCGACCGCGACGGCCACCAGCAGGCGGAAAACGTAGACTCCGATTTCGACGACCTGCCGATCACGCCGGTTTTACGCTCCGACGGCGGCGAGCTGCGGGTGGCGATCGACCTGCTCGACCGGCGCGTCTGGATCAAGGTCTGGCGGGTACAGATCGGCCACGTGATGCTCTATCTGCTCGACACCGATCTCGAGGAAAACGGCCAGCACGACCGCGACATCACCCACCGGCTCTATGGCGGCGACCGCACCACGCGCATCGAGCAGGAGATACTGCTCGGCGTCGGCGGCGTCCTGGCGCTGCGCGAACTCGGGCTGGCACCGACCGCCTGGCACATCAACGAGGGTCACGCCGCGTTCATGATCCTGGAGCGCATCAACGCCCTGGTCTCCGAGGGCCTCGACTTCGCCAGCGCGCTCGAGGCCGTGGCCGCGAGCACGGTGTTTACCACCCACACCGCGGTTCCCGCCGGACACGACCACTTCGACGAGGAGATGGCCCGGCGCTACTTCTCCTACTGTTTCCCGACGCTCTCCGACAAGCTCGACGAGATTCTGAGCCTGGGCCACCTGCCCGGCGCCCGCGACTTCAACATGACCTCGCTGGCGGTACGCGGCTCGCGCTTCCACAACGGCGTCTCGCGCGTCCACGGCGGCGTCTCCTCGGCGATGCTGGCCTCGCTCTGGCCGCAGATCGAGCCGCTGGACAATCCGATGGATTTCATCACCAACGCGGTGCACGCGCCGACCTTCCTGTCCAACGACTGGAACGAGCTGTTCGAGCGTTATCTCGGCGAAGGCTGGACCCAGCGGCTGACCGATCCTGACTGCTGGAAGCGCGTGCAGCAGATCCCGGACCTGTTGTTCTGGAGCGTGCGCCAGTCGCTCAAGGCGCAGATGCTGCATCTGGTCAGGAACCGCATCGCCACCCAGTACGCCCGCAACCAGGGATCCCAGGCCCACCTCGACCGCCTGCTGAAACTCGCCGACCCGAACAACCCGAACGTGCTGACCATCGGCTTCGCGCGGCGCTTCGCCACCTACAAGCGGGCGACGCTGCTGTTCGAGAAGCTCGACTGGCTGCGCGACATCGTTTCCGACCCGAAGCGGCCGGTGCTGTTCATCTTCGCCGGCAAGGCCCATCCGGCCGACCTGCCCGGCCAGGAACTGATCCGGCGCGTCGCCGAGGTGGCGCGCCTGCCCGAATTCGAGGGCCGCATCCTGCTCGTCGAGGGCTACGACCTGCACCTGGCGAGAAGGCTGGTATGCGGGGTGGACGTCTGGCTCAACAATCCGGTCTATCCGCTGGAAGCCTCCGGAACCTCGGGCATGAAGGCGGCGATCAACGGCGTGATCAACCTCTCGGTGCTCGACGGATGGTGGGAGGAGGGCTACGACGGCAGCAACGGCTGGGCAATCAAGCCCGCCTCGGACGTGCACAACGAACAGGAACGCAACCAAGACGAGGCGCGCACCCTGCTCGAAATCCTCCAGGACAAGGTCATTCCGCTCTATTACGACGCCGGGCCGATGGGCTTCTCCCCCGCCTGGCTGGCCATGGCCAAGCGTTCGATCGCCAGCATCATGCCGCGCTTCAACACCGAGCGGATGATCACCGAGTACGTGGAAAAATTCTACGTCAGCGCCGGCCGGCAGTGGCAGAGGCTCTCCGACGCCGGCTTCGCCGGCGCCAGGCGCCTGGCGCAGTGGAAAGCCAAGGTGCGCGCGGGCTGGCACGGCGTGACCCTACGCCGCCTGGACGACGTCCGGCACCGCATCTCCTACGGCGACAGCCTGCACTTCGAGCTGGCGGTGAATCTCAATGGACTCGACCCCGACGACGTAGCCGTCGAACTGCTGCTCGGACGCCCCTATCTGCCCGACCCCGCGAGCACCCAGCTGGCGCGGCGGCTCACCTGCCAGCGCCACGTCGACGGCGGCGAATGCCTCTACAGCCTGGATCTGACACCCGAGCTGTGCGGCCGCATCGAGTACCGCTTCCGCGTCTATCCCAAGCACGAATTGCTGACGCATCCCTTCGAGATGGGCATGATGCTCTGGCTCTGACGCCGCCATTGGCCCCACCCCCCGGAACCCGCAGATGAGCTTCGACCCGACCCGGCTGCCCGCGGGGCAATGCCAAGAGGCAACGGCGCTCTCCGCGAGCCAGTTGCATCAGCCGTTCGCTAATTGCCGCGCGCACCGATGAGTCCCGGGCCGCGCGTCCTGTTCGCGACGTCCGAAATCGCGCCTTGGCAGAAGACCGGCGGCCTGGGCGACATCTCTTCGGCGCTGCCCGCCGCGCTCGCCTTGGCCGGCGTCGCGGTGCGCATCCTGGTACCCGCCTACCCGGCGCTGCGCCTGGCCTTTCCCGACGCACGCGTGATCGCCGAGATCCCGCCGCCTGGCGGCAGACTTCCCGGCGGCCGATTGCTGCAGGCGGCGACAGCCGAGGGTGTGCCGCTGCTGCTGCTCGATTGCCCGGCCTGCTTCGACCGCCCGGGCGGCCCCTACCAGACGCCGCAGGGACAGGACTGGCCGGACAATGCGCTACGCTTCGGCCTGCTCTCACGCGTCGCCGCCCTGCTCGCCTCGGACGCCAGCCCGATCTCCTGGCGTCCGGACATCCTCCACTGCAACGACTGGCAAAGCGCCCTCGCCCCGGCCTACCTGCACTACCTGCACGGCGGCGGCGCAGCGACGGTGATGACCATCCACAATCTCGCCTTCCAGGGCCTGTTTCCGGCTTCCATGCTGGCAGATCTCGGCCTGCCGCCGGCTGCCTTTGCCGTCGACGGCGTCGAGTTCTACGGGCACCTCTCCTTCCTCAAGGCCGGACTGCAGTTCGCCGACCGCATCACCACCGTCAGCCCGACCTACGCCCGGGAGATCCAGCAGAGCGAACTCGGTTTCGGTCTCGACGGCCTGCTGCGCCATCGCAGCGCCCTGCTGACCGGCATCCTGAACGGCGTCGATGCGAGCTGGAACCCCGCCACCGATCCGCTCCTGGCCAAGAACTACGATGCGCAGCATTTGGCGGCCAAGGCAGCCAATCGCCGGGCGCTGCGCGCCGAGCTCGGGCTGATCGAGGACGCCGCGGCGCCGCTCTTGGCGGCCGTCAGCCGGCTCACGCACCAGAAGGGCGTGGACCTCCTGCTCGCCGTTGCCGACCGGCTTCTCGCCGGCCCGGCGGACGCGCAGCTGGTCGTGTTGGGCAACGGCGAGCGGGACTTTGAAGCAGGGCTGCGCGCACTCGCCGCCCGTCATCCCGGCCGGGTCGCCGCCGTGATCGGCTTCGACGAGCGCTTAGCACACCGCATCGAGGCGGCTGCCGACATCTTCCTGATGCCGTCGCGTTTCGAGCCCTGCGGCCTCAACCAGCTCTTCAGTCTGCGCTACGGCACGCCGCCGGTGGTACGCGCCACCGGCGGCCTGGCGGACACGGTGGCCGACTGCACGCCCGAGAGCTTGCGCGCGGGCCGTGCTACCGGCTTCGTTTTCGGACCACCCGATGCCGAGGCTCTGTTGGCAGCGTCGAACCGCGCCATCGACGCTTGGCACGACCGCAGGTTGTGGCGCCGGCTGCAGAGAAACGGCATGGCGGCGGATTTCTCTTGGGCGAAGGCTGCTGCCGACTATCTCGATGTCTATCGCGCCGCGCGCGAGCGGCACGGAGACATGGCCGCAGCACCCATCCGTGGGTACAATGGCACGACCGCTGATCGTTTGGCGGCATCATCGGAGGAACTGGAACGCCATGGACTGGATCGCGCTGAATGAGCGGCGGCAAACCGGACACGCGCTGATCGACGAAGACCACGAGCGGGTGGTGGCGCTGATCAATCAATTGGCGAGCGCCATCACCCAGCACCGGAGCAAGGACGTCTGCGGCGCGCTGCTCGATCAGGTCATCCAGAACACGAAGGCGCACTTCGCCCGGGAAAACCGTCTGATGGCCGAACATCGTTACCCTCGGGCCGAGGAGCATATGGCGCAGCACGCGCATCTGGTCGAGGAAGCGCAGGCGCTGAAGCGCTGGTTCGATACCGCAGCGGTCGAGTCGGTGATGTCCGTCTCCCTGCTCCATTTCCTCGAGAGCTGGTGGACCGAGCACATCCCGACCTCCGACCAGGCGCTCGCCGACTTCGTCACCTCGGCTGCGAGCAACCGCACCTGATACCTTCGTCCAACAGCGACCGCGGCGGTGTCGCGGTAAGGTCGTCTCACCGCAATGACTCGAGACGTACCGCGACCGCCGCGTGGAACCTCGCTTCCTCCTTACCCAAGTACCACCGCCAGTCAGGCCAGGATAGCGCGCCGAGCCGGGCGCCAGTGCGCGCCGCCTGGCGCTGATTCTGCTGTGCTGGGGAGCGCTGGCCTGCACCGCGAAGCCGGAGGGTCCGGCCAACAATGAAGCGGCGATCTTTTCGCTCGAGGCGCCCCGCGTGCGCGGCATGCTGGAGCAGGCATCGGCTGCGGCAGCCGGCGGCGGCGAACCACGCGACCTGGCCGGCGCCGCCCAGCTCTACCGCAAAGCGTCGCTCTATGGCAGCCTGGAGGCGCAGTACCGGCTCGGGCGGATGTTCTTGACCGGAAGCGGTGTTCGCAGGAACGTCGCGATCGCCGCCACGCTGTTCAGGATCGCGGCCGGCAACGGCCACCTGGGCGCCCAAGCGATGATCCTGGTCCGCTTCCGTCTCGCTTCCCCGACGGAACGACACTCCAAGACATAAGCGTTCGTCATAGTTCCATGGCATAATTGGCCACCGCCGCAAAAGCGGAGGCTCATTCACTAATGGCCGCGGAAACCTGTCAACGGAGGATCAAATGAAAGCGACAAGCCTAGTTACAGCCTGCTTAGGGACCGCCCTGATCGGGCTTGCCGGACCCGGATATGCTGCCGAGGAAGTGGATCTCGGCAAAACGCAATACGAGCAAAATTGCGCGGTTTGCCACGGCGCGAGCGGAAAGGGGGAGACAGCGTTCGGGGATCTGTTGAAGAGTCGGGTGCCCGACCTTACGACGATTTCCAAGAGAAACGGCGGCGTGTTTCCGTTCGAAAGGATCTACGAGACAATCGACGGCAGGCTCGCCGTGGCGGCGCACGGGACCCGGGAGATGCCGATCTGGGGCAAGGAATACGGGGACGAGTGGCCCGACTACTATTTGCGTCAGAAGGAGTACAACAGATCAGCTTTTGTCCGCTCGCGGATTCTGGCGCTGGTCGATTACATCTATCGCCTTCAGGTGAAATAGCCCGGTCCTCGCCGAGTGCGATGCGCACCCGCAGAGCCTTGAGTCATGCGGGTTTCAATTGAAATTTCCTGGTGGGTGCTGAGGGGCTCGAACCCCCGACATTCGCCGTGTAAAGGCGACGCTCTACCAACTGAGCTAAGCACCCGCTTCTGAGACCCTGGAGAGGGCCCCAGCCCTCTTCAGAGGTATTAGTTGACCGCGTCCTTCAGTGCCTTGCCGGCGCGAAATTTCGGCATCTTCGCGGCCTTGATCTTGATGGCAGCGCCGGTGCGCGGGTTGCGGCCGGTCCGGGCAGCGCGCTTGCCGACGTAGAAAGTACCGAAACCGACCAAGGTCACCATCTGGCCCTTCTTCATCGCAGCCTTGACCGCCCCGATGGTGGCATCGAGCGCACGACCGGCCGCCGCCTTGGAGATGTCGGCCGATTTGGCGATTTGATCGATCAGTTCTGATTTGTTCACTTATGTCTCCTCCTGGGTTTTGAGTATCCGGAAAACTTCTCTATCAATAGCGTCTGGCTGGGATGCCACGCTGAGCAAAAATTCTGCCTACGTTTTATAGCAAGCGGCAAAACACGGTGTCAAGCGCTTTTCAGCCGGAAGATCGGTACGCGTGAAAAAACGCACACGCCGCGATGGCGTGTGCGTGAGGAGAGAGGGTTCTCGCCGCCTGGCAGCCCACTTCGCGGCAGCCGTACCGCTACGCGGCACGAATGCCCTGGGTTGTCCCGGGGAAAAATTCCCCCGCGACAACTGCGGGCACTAGCACCTACTTCGCGGCACAAGTGCCCTGGGTTGCCCCGGGTAAAAACTCCCCCGCGACAACTGCGGGCACTAGTGCGTGACGACGCCGACGACTGCGGGATTGTCGGCGGGCGCGACCACCGCGGCGGCTTCCGCCGCTGGGGGCAGTTCGGCCAAGGGTTCGGGCGCGCGCTCGAGCGCGAGTTCCAGCACCTTGTCGATCCACTTGACCGGGATGATCTCGATACGGTTCTTGATGATGTCCGGGATCTCGGTGAGGTCCTTGACGTTCTCCTCTGGGATCAATGCCACGCGGATGCCGCCGCGTACCGCGGCGAGCAGCTTCTCCTTGAGACCGCCGATCGGCAGTACCTCGCCGCGCAGCGTGATCTCGCCGGTCATGGCGACGTCCGCGCGCACCGGTATCCCGGAGAGCACCGACACCAGCGCGGTGGCGATGGCGATGCCGGCGGACGGCCCGTCCTTGGGCGTCGCACCCTCGGGCAGGTGGATGTGCAGATCGTTCTTCTGGTAGAAGTCGTCGACGATGCCGAATTGCTTGCTGCGCCTCCTCACCACCGTCAGCGCCGCCTGAATCGACTCCTGCATCACTTCGCCCAGCTTGCCGGTGGTCATGGTCTTGCCCTTGCCGGGCACCGCCACCGCCTCGATCGTCAGCAACTCGCCGCCGACCTCGGTCCAGGCCAGACCGGTGACTTGGCCGACCTGGTTCTCCTTCTCGGCGATGCCGAAGGAATAGCGCCGCACGCCGAGATACTTGTCGAGGTTCTTGGCATTGACGATGACCTTGCTGGCGCGCTTCTTCAGCACCAGGGACTTCACCACCTTGCGGAAGATCTTCGAGATGTCGCGCTCCAGCGAACGCACGCCGGCTTCCCGCGTGTAATAGCGGATGATGTCGTGCAGCGCGTCGTCGGTGACCGAAACCTCGTCCTTCTTGAGGCCGTTGGCCTTGAGCTGCTTGGGCAGCAGGTAGCGCAACGCGATGTTGACCTTCTCGTCTTCGGTGTATCCCGCCAGGCGTATCACCTCCATGCGGTCGAGCAGCGCCGCCGGAATGTTGAGGGTGTTGGCCGTGGCCACGAACATCACGTCGGAGAGGTCGTATTCCACCTCGACGTAGTGGTCGACGAAGGTCGAGTTCTGCTCCGGATCGAGCACTTCGAGCAGCGCCGAAGAGGGATCGCCGCGGAAGTCCGCGCCCATCTTGTCCACCTCGTCGAGCAGGAACAGCGGGTTCCTGACGCCGACCTTGCTCATGTTCTGCAGAATCTTGCCCGGCATCGAGCCGATGTAGGTGCGCCGGTGGCCGCGGATCTCGGCCTCGTCGCGGACGCCGCCCAGGGACATGCGCACGAACTTGCGGTTGGTGGCACGGGCGATCGACTGGCCGAGCGAGGTCTTGCCCACACCGGGAGGCCCGACCAGGCAGAGGATGGGCGCTTTCAGCTTGTCCACGCGCTGCTGTACCGCGAGGTACTCGACGATGCGTTCCTTGACCTTGTCCAGGCCATAGTGGTCCTTGTCGAGGATCTTCTCGGCGGCGCCCAGATCCTTGCTGATCCGGCTCCGCTTCTTCCACGGCAGTCCGACCAGGGTCTCGATGTAGTTGCGCACCACCGCCGCCTCGGCCGACATCGGCGACATCAGCTTGAGCTTCTTCATCTCGGCCTGCGCCTTGGTCAGCGCTTCCTTGGGCATGCCGGCATCCTTGAGCTTCTTCTCCATCTCGTCGAGCTCGGCGCCCTCTTCGCCCTCGCCCAGCTCCTTCTGGATCGCCTTGACCTGCTCGTTCAAGTAATACTCGCGCTGGCTTTTCTCCATCTGGCGCTTGACCCGGCCGCGGATGCGCTTCTCGACCTGGAGGATATCGAGCTCGGCTTCGAGCTGGGAGAGCAGCTTCTCCAGCCTCGCCGAGACGTCGAACATTTCCAGCACTTCCTGCTTCTGCTCGAGCTTGAGCGGCAGATGCGCGGCGATGGTGTCGGCCAGGCGGCCGGCCTCCTCGATGCCCGAGAGCGAAGTGAGGATTTCCGGCGGAATCTTCTTGTTCAGTTTCACGTACTGGTCGAACTGGGCGAGGATGGCGCGGCGCATCGCCTCGACCTCGTTGTCCGGGCCATTGTCGGCGGGCACCGGCGTCACCTCGGCGACGAACAGGCTGCGGCGATCCTCGATGCGCTCGACGCGGGCGCGTTGCACGCCCTCGACCAGCACCTTGACGGTGCCGTCGGGCAGCTTGAGCATCTGCAGGATGTTGGCGATGCAGCCGATGCGGTACATGTCCTCGATCTCGGGCTCGTCCTTGGCGGCGGACTTCTGCGCCACCAGCAGGATGCTCTTGCCGGCCTCCATCGCCGTTTCCAGCGCCTTGATCGATTTCGGCCGCCCGACGAACAGCGGAATCACCATATGGGGAAAAACGACGACATCCCGCAGCGGCAGCAGGGGGAGCTCCAGTATTTCTGCGGGCAGATCCAATTCGCTCGACATGGCGATATCCTCAAATTAAGTGCGACTGCGGTCCATATTGGGACGGATCGCGGGGATTCAAGAAACCCGCCGCACCGTGGCCAGGCGCTAAGGCAATACCCGCCGAGCGGGAGGGCTCAGTGGGAGCCGGCGACCTTGGGCTGGTCGGCGTAGATCAGGATCGGCGGGGTGGCGCTATCCACCATGCCCTCGTCGATGACCACCTTGGTGACGTTTTCCATGGTCGGCAGCTCGTACATGATGTCGAGCAGCACGTTCTCGAGGATGGAGCGCAGGCCGCGGGCGCCGGCCTTGCGCTTCAGGGCCTTCTTGGCGATCGCCTGGAGAGCGCCGGGCCGAACTTCGAGTTCGACGCCTTCCATCAGGAAAAGTTTCTGGTATTGCTTGATCAGGGCGTTCTTGGGCGCGATCAGGATCTCGATCAGCGCCTCCTCGTCCAGTTCGTGCAGGGTCGCCACCACCGGCAGGCGGCCGACGAACTCCGGGATCAGGCCGAACTTGATCAGGTCCTCGGGCTCGATCTGCTTCAGCGTCTCGCTGATGTTCTTGGTGTCGCGGCTCTTCACCTCGGCGCCGAAGCCGATGCCGCTCTTCTCGGAGCGGCTCAGGATCACCTTGTCCAGGCCGTCGAAGGCGCCGCCGCAGACGAACAGGATGTTGGTGGTATCCACCTGGACGAAGTCCTGGTTCGGGTGCTTGCGTCCGCCCTGCGGCGGCACCGCCGCGACGGTGCCCTCGATCAGCTTCAACAGCGCCTGCTGCACGCCCTCGCCGGAGACGTCGCGGGTGATCGACGGGTTGTCGGACTTGCGCGAGATCTTGTCGATCTCGTCGATATAGACGATGCCTTGCTGCGCCTTGTCGATCTCGTAGTCGCACTTCTGCAGCAGCTTCTGGATGATGTTCTCGACGTCCTCGCCGACGTAGCCCGCCTCGGTCAGCGTCGTGGCGTCGGCCATCACGAAGGGCACGTTCAGGAGGCGCGCCAGGGTCTGGGCGAGCAGGGTCTTGCCCGAGCCGGTCGGTCCGATCAACAGGATGTTGCTCTTGGACAGTTCGACCTCGTCCTTCTTGTCGTTCTTGGCGATGTGCTTCAGGCGCTTGTAGTGGTTGTACACCGCCACCGACAGGATGCGCTTGGCGGACTCCTGGCCGATCACGTACTGGTCGAGGATGGCGCAGATTTCCTTGGGCGTGGGCAGGTCGGTCTTGCCTTCCTTGGCCTGTTCGCCGGCCACCTCGTCGCGGACGATGTCGTTGCACAGCTCGATGCACTCGTCGCAGATGAAAACGGAGGGACCGGCGATCAGCTTCTTCACCTCGTGCTGGCTCTTGCCGCAGAAGGAGCAATAGAGCAGCTTCTCCGGACCCGATTTCTTTTCCGTCATGTCTGTTTCTCCGTCACTTTGCCTTGGCGACTTCTTCGCGCTCGGAGAGCACCTTGTCCACGATGCCGTAATCCGCCGCCTCGGCGGCCGAGAGGAAGTTGTCGCGGTCGGTGTCGCGCTCGATGCGCTCTATCGGCTGGCCGGTATGCTTGGCCATCATCTCGTTCAGCTTCTGCTTGAGGTAGAGGATTTCCTTGGCGTGGATCTCGATGTCCGAGGCCTGGCCCTGGAAACCGCCCATCGGCTGGTGGATCATCACGCGCGAATTGGGCAGACAATAGCGCTTGCCCTTGGCGCCCGCGGTCAGCAGGAAGGCGCCCATGGAGGCCGCCTGGCCGATGCACAGCGTGGACACGTCGGACTTGATGAACTGCATGGTGTCGTAGATCGCCATCCCCGCCGTGACCGAACCGCCCGGCGAGTTGATGTAGAAATGGATGTCCTTGTCCGGGTTCTCCGACTCCAGGAACAGCAGCTGCGCCACCACCACGTTGGCGGTGGCGTCATTGACCGGCCCGACCAGGAAGACCACGCGCTCCCTGAGCAGGCGCGAGTAGATGTCGTAGGCACGCTCGCCGCGACCGCTGGTCTCGATGACCATGGGAATCAGGCCGAGCATGCTCGGCTCCCAATCACTGCCTTGTCGCATTGTCATTTTGCGTTACCCATCAATTCGTCGAAGGAGACAGCTGTCTCTTTGACCTTGGCGTTGGCCAGCACCCAATCTACCACGTTGTTCTCCATCACCAAGCCCTCGGCCTCGGCCAGGCGCTCCGGTTGGGAATAATACCAGCGCACCACCTCGGCCGGGTCCTCGTAAGTCTCGGCGAAATCGTCGATCACCGCGCGGGTCTGTTCCGGCTTGGCGGCGAGCCCCCGGTCCTTGACCAGCTCGGCGAGGATGATGCCCAGCGTGGTGCGGCGCGTCGCCTGCGCGGTAAACCAGGAGGGCTCCACCGGCACGTTCTTCGCCGACATGCCGCGCGCTTCCAGATCGCGCAGCGCCGCTTCCGCCATCTGGCGCGACTCGGCTTCGATCAGCGCCTTGGGCACGGTGATCGGATTGACCGCCAGCAGCGCCTCCATCACCTGGTTCTTGACGCGCTCCTTCAGGCGCTTCTTCACCTCGCGTTCGAGGTTCGCCCGGACCTCGTCGCGCATCCGCGCCAGATCGCCGTCTTCGACGCCCAGCGACTTGGCGAACTCGGCGTCGAGCGCCGGCAATTGCGGCGCCTCGACGGACTTCAGCTTGACCTCGAAGCTCACCGTCTGGCCGGCCAGATCCTGGGCCTGGTAGTCGGCGGGGAAGGTGAGGTCGAAGGTCTTCTCCTCGCCCGTGGCCATGCCCGTCAAGGCCGCCTCGAAGTCGGCGAGCATCTTGCCGCCGCCCAATACGATCGCGAAGTCCTTGCCCTCGCCGCCGGCGAAGGCCTCGCCGTCCCTGCGCCCGACGAAGTCGATGACGACGCGGTCGCCGCTCGCCGCGGGGCGCCCGGCGGCGCCGTAGCTGACCCGCTGCTGGCGCAGCACCTCTATGGTCTTGTCGATCTCGGCGTCGGTGACGGACAGCGCCGGGCGCTCGATCTCGCTGCCGGAAATGTCGCCGAGGACGACTTCCGGATAGACCTCGAATACCGCGGAAAACTCCAGCTGCGACGGCTCGACGCCGGCTTCGCCCGGTTTTTGCTCGAAGCGCGGATAGCCGACGACGCGCAGGTTCTGCTCGCGCACCTTGTCCCCGAACATTTTCTCGATCGCGGCGCCGATCGCCTCGGAACGCGCCTCATGGCCATACTGCTGGGCGACCATTTTGAACGGCACCTTGCCCGGGCGGAAGCCGGCCATTTTCACCGTGCGCGCCAAGCGCTTGAGGCGCTGCAAGACGTCCTGGTCGATCGCGGCCAGCGGCAAGCTCAAGTCGATGCGGCGCTCCAAGGCGTTGCCCCCGGCATTGCCCGTGTTTTCCTGACTAGTCTGCATGAACTGAAATTCCTACTGAAAATGGTCTGGTGTACAACGGCACATCGGGATGGTGCGAGAGGCGGGACTCGAACCCGCACAGCTTGCGCCGCTGGAACCTAAATCCAGTGCGTCTACCAATTCCGCCACCCTCGCCCGCACGACGCCATCGCCTGCCAGCTATTCTACCCGAATCGCCTCTATACTGTCTGCCGCACCGCTTGCCCACCGCCTCCAGCACCGATGCCGGTAGACCACTACGAGAATTTCCCAGTCGCGTCCTGGCTGCTGCCACGACGGCTGCGCGCACCCGTCGCCGCCATCTATGCCTTCGCCCGCAGCGCCGACGACATCGCCGACGAGGGCGATCTCGACGCCGCGAGCCGCCTCTCGCGGCTCGCCGAGTACCGCGACGAACTGGCGAAAATCACCGCCGGCCTCCCGACCCGGCATCCCATCTTCCTGCGCCTGTCGGCCGCCATCGCCGGCCACGAGCTGCCGCTTGCGCCCTTCTCCGATCTGCTCGACGCCTTCAGCCAGGACGTGGTGCAGCGCCGCTACGCCGACTTCGCCGAGTTGATGGCCTATTGCCGGCGCTCCGCCGATCCGGTCGGGCGCCTGCTGCTGCGCCTCTTCGGGGCGGAATCTGAAGCGCAACTCGCCTGGTCGGACGCGATCTGCAGCAGCCTGCAGCTCGCCAACCACTGGCAGGACGTGGCGATCGACGCGGCGCGCGGCCGCATCTACCTGCCGCAGGAGGACCTCGATCGTTTCCAGGTCGGCGAGGCGCAGATACTCGCCGGGATAGTCGACGAACATTGGCAAGACCTGCTCCGCTTCGAGGTCGAGCGCGCCCGCGCCATGATGCACGCCGGCGCGCCGCTCGGTCGCACGCTGCCCGGGCGCATCGGTCTGGAGCTGCGCCTGATCGTCGAGGGCGGCTTGCGCATCCTGGAGAAGATCGAGGCGGTGGATTACGACGTGTTCCGCTCGCGGCCGGTGTTGAAGCCCCTGGACTGGCCGCCGCTGCTGGCGCGCGCGCTCGTCTCATGAGCCCGGACCGGTACTGCCAGCAGAAGGCCGCCGGCAGCGGCTCGAGCTTCACCGCGAGCTTCCTGTTCCTGGAACCCGAACGGCGCCGGGCGATCACCGCCCTCTACGCCTTCTGCCGCGAGGTCGATGACGTCGTCGACGAGTGCGCCGATCCCGATCTCGCGCGCGTCCGGCTCGACGCCTGGCGGGCCGAGATCGAGGCGCTGTTCGCCGGCCGCCCCGGCCATCCGGTGACGCAGGCGCTGGCCGGCGCGACCGCGCGCTACCACCTGCCCAAGGAGCGCTTCCTGGAAATCATCGCCGGCATGGAGATGGATCTCACGCAGAATCGCTACGCGGACTTCGCGGCGCTCGAGCTCTACTGCTACCGCGTCGCCAGCGTCGTGGGACTGGCCGCCGCCGAGATCTTCGGCTACCGGGATGCGCAGACCCTGGACTACGCCCACGATCTGGGCCTGGCGCTGCAGCTCACCAACATCATCCGCGACGTCGGCGAGGACGCCCGGCGCGGACGCATCTACCTGCCTCAGGACGAGCTCGCGCGCTTCGACGTGCCCGAAGCCGATCTCATCGACGGCCGCCACAGCGAGCGGCTGCAGCTCCTGCTCGAATTCCAGATCGAGCGCGCCGCCGGCTACTACCAGCGCGCCTTGGAGCAGTTGCCGCGGGCAGACCGCAAGGCGCAGCGCGCTGGCCTGGTGATGGCGGCGATCTACCGCGCGGTGCTGGAGAAGATCCGGCGCGAGGGCTGCCGCGTGCTCGACCGTCGCACCGCGCTGTCGTCGCCGCGCAAGCTCTGGCTCGCCTCGAAAACCTGGTTCGGGGCGTGAGCGCGAGCGCCCGGGTCGCGGTCATCGGCGCCGGCTACGCGGGCATGGCGGCGGCGGTCGAACTCGCCGCCGCCGGCATCCCGGCAGACGTCTTCGAGGCCTCGCGGGTTTTGGGCGGGAGAGCACGCGCGGTCGAACTCGATGGCCTCGCGGTGGACAACGGCCAGCACATCCTGGTCGGCGCCTATCGCCAGACGCTGCGCCTGATCGACCTGGTGCAGCCGGGCGGCTGCAACGACCTGTTGCTGCGCCTGCCGCTGACCCTGCTGACGCCCGGCCGCTTGTCGCTCAGGGCGCCGCGCCTGCCGGCGCCGCTGCATCTCGCGGCGGCGCTGTTGTTCGCGCGCGGCCTGGCGATGGCCGACAAGCTCGCGGCGATTCGCTTGATGAGGAACTTGAAGCGCAGCCGCTATCGCTTGGGCTCAGACTGCAGCGTCGCCGGACTGCTGGACAGCTTCGACCAGCCGCCGCAGCTTTGCCGCCTGCTCTGGGAACCGCTGTGCGTCTCGGCCCTGAACACCCCGGTCGATGCCGCCTCGGCCCAGGTGTTCGTCAATGTCTTGCGCGACAGCCTGGGCGGTCCCCGTGCTGCCAGCGACCTGCTGCTGCCGCGGGTCGATCTGGGCGCGCTGTTCCCCGATGCCGCCGAGCGCTTCGTGCTCGCCCGCGGCGGCCGGGTGCTGCGCGCGACGGCGGTCAAGCGGATAGCGCCGGATGCTAACGGCTACTCGCTCGCCGGTTCCGGGCAGAAGTTCGGTCCGTATCGACAAGCGATCGTCGCGGTCGCGCCCCAGCACCTGCCGGCCCTGATCGCACCGCTGCCGGAGCTCGGCGAGCTGCGTCAGCGGGTCGGGGCGCTGAGCTGGGAGCCGATCGTCACCTGCTACCTCGCCTATCCGGCAAACGCGCGCCTGGCCGCGCCTATGCTCGGCCACGCCGAGGGCTCCAGCCAATGGCTGTTCGACCGCGGCCAGCTGGGCGGACCCGCGGGCCTGTTCGCGGCGGTGATCAGCGCCCACGGCCGGCACCTGGGGCTGCCGAACGACGAACTGGCGGCGCGCATCCACGCGGAAATTTCGACGCTCGTGCCGGCGCTGCCCGCACCGCTGTGGTCGCGGGTGATCGTCGAGAAGCGCGCCACCTTCGCCTGCACGCCCGGCCTGGTCCGGCCGCAGACCGTAACGCCGCTGCCCGGCCTGCTGCTGGCCGGCGATTACATCGCCTCCGACTATCCGGCGACGATCGAGTCAGCGGTGACAAGCGGCGTCAATGCCGCCAGTGCCGTCATTGCGAGCGAAGCGCGGCAATCCAGATTGCCGCGGCCTTCGGCGTCGCAGTGACGACGGGGAAAGTCCCCGTGGGACGAGGCTTTTTGCCACGGTTCATGGTCCATGTGCACTTTTGGCCGCGCCGAAACAGGCGGCTCGCGATGACGGATTTACCGCTTGAGGTCCGGCTCCGATCATTCGACGTTCGACGGCCTCAGCCGATCAGTACTGAATCTCCAGCGCATCGCACAGGAACTTCATGAAGGGCGCTGCGGCGGTAAACCGCTCGCCGGCGAGCTTGACCAAGCCTGATCCCGTCGCTTCGCTCCGGGAGAGGGGTGCAATGCCGATGAAGTCCTTCCGCTTCAAATCCGCCATCGCCTGATGATCCGCGGCGTAGCCTCGGGGAGGCCGGGTCAGACTGTCGCCGGCGAGCTCCCATTGCGCGACGAAGTGCTTATGGTCGCGCACGGAAAACCACTGCTCGGGCGTGCCCGCTATCCGGTCGCGTATCCGCCCGAGTGCATCGGAATCCGGGTGCCAGCTGCCGACGGCCAGGAAGGACTCGTCGGCGGCGATGTGCACGTAGAAGCCCGGCGCGTGAACGTCCCTGCCGAGTTCATGGCGAAACTGAATGCCGATGTTGGTCTTGTACGGGGTCTTGTCGCGCGAGAAGCGCGTGTCGCGGTACACCCGCATCAACGATCCGCCCATCTTGCGGGGATCGGCACGGAAGTGCGGCGCGAATGAATCCAGAGCCGGAGCCATCGCGCCGATGAAGTCCAGTGCCGGCTCGCGCACCAGCGATTCATAGCGCGGCTTGTTCGCCGCGAACCACGCCCTGTCGTTGTTGGCCGACAGCGCTTCGAGGAAATTGAAGGTGGCTTCGGTGAACATATCGGCGCGCTCCTATCGACCCGCTGTCGCAAATCGGCCCATGCGCATATTCTGCCTAGAATGCCGGGGAGTCGGCAAGGTGGACTCCATGGAGATTGCTTCGCTACTGTCATTGCGAGGCCCGCAGGGCCGCGGCGATCGCGATGCCGCCCGCTCGAAGATAGAGGGCAAGCCTTGTCATCGAGCGCGCATTGCTGCATAGTGCGCGCCTCGTTTTAAGCTCCTTTTCAGGTCAAGACCGCCCATGCTGCCCCCCATAGAACAGCGCATCGCCGCGGAAATCGGCGCCCGTCAAGAGCAGGTCGCCGCGGCCGTGGCGCTGCTCGACGAGGGCGCCACCGTGCCCTTCATCTCCCGCTACCGCAAGGAGGCGACCGGCGGCCTGGACGACACGCAGATGCGCGCGCTGGAAGAGCGCCTGGCCTACCTGCGCGAACTGGAGGAGCGGCGGGCCGCGGTGATCGGCGCCATCGCCGAACAGGGCAAGCTCACCCCCGAGCTCGAAGCCGAGATCGGCGGCGCCGAGACCAAGCAGCGCCTGGAGGACCTGTACCTCCCCTACAAGCAGAAGCGCCGCACCAAGGCGCAGATCGCCCGCGAGGCCGGCCTCGAACCCCTGGCCGACGCACTGCTGGCAAACCCGCTGCTCGTGCCGGAGACCGAGGCGGCCGCCTACGTCGACGCCGGGAAGGAGGTAGCCGACGTGAAGAGCGCGTTAGACGGTGCGCGCCAGATCCTGATGGAGCGCTTCGCTGAGGACGCGGCGCTGATCGGCCGCCTGCGCGAGGAATTGCAGACCCGGGGCGCGCTGGTCTCGACCGTGGTCCCCGGCAAGGAAGAAGCCGGCGCCAAGTTCCGCGACTACTTCGCCTACTCGGAGCCGATCAAGGACATTCCCTCGCACCGCGCGCTGGCGCTGTTCCGCGGCAGGAACGAGGACGTGCTGCGCCTCGCCCTGAAAATGCCCGAGGAACTCTCGGAGCCGGCGCGAACCAGCCCCTGCCAGCTCAAGGTCGCCGCCCGCTTCGGCATCGAGGACCAGGGGCGGGCGGGCGACCGCTGGCTGATGGAGACGGCGCGCTGGGCCTGGGTGGTGAAGATCTCATTGCACCTGGAGCTGGACCTGATGGGCGCCCTGAGGGAACGCGCCGAGGAGGAGGCGATCCGCGTCTTCGCCCGCAACCTGCACGACCTCCTGCTCGCAGCACCCGCCGGCCCGCACGCCACGCTGGGCCTCGACCCGGGGCTGCGCACCGGGGTCAAGGTGGCTGTGGTCGACGCCACCGGCAAGCTCCTGGACACCGCCACCATCTACCCGCACGAGCCGCGCCGCGACTGGTCCGGTTCGCTCGCGACGCTAGCAAAGCTGGCCAGGAAACATCGCGTCGATCTCGTCAGCATCGGCAACGGCACCGCCTCGCGCGAGACCGACAAGCTCGCCGCCGAGCTGATCGCGCAACTGCCGGAACAGAAGATCAGCAAGATCGTCGTCTCCGAGGCCGGCGCCTCGGTCTATTCCGCCTCGGAACTGGCCGCCAAGGAATTCCCGGAGCTCGACGTCAGCCTGCGCGGCGCCGTCTCGATCGCCAGGCGACTGCAGGATCCGCTGGCCGAGCTGGTGAAGATCGATCCCAAGGCTATCGGCGTCGGCCAGTACCAGCACGACGTGTCGCAGACGCGGTTGGCCAGGAGTCTCGACGCGGTGGTCGAGGACTGCGTCAATGCCGTCGGCGTGGACGTGAACACCGCCTCGGTGCCGCTGCTCGCGCGCATCTCCGGCCTGTCGGCGACGCTCGCCGCGAACATCGTCGCCCACCGCGACGCCAACGGTCCCTTTCCCAGCCGCACCGCATTGAAGCAGGTGCCGCGCCTGGGCGAGAAGACCTTCGAGCAGGCCGCCGGCTTCCTGCGCGTGTCTTCGGGTGACAACCCGCTCGACGCCTCCAGCGTGCACCCGGAAGCCTACCCGGTGGTGGAGCGCATCCTCAAAGACATCAAGAAGGGCATCGCCGAGGTGATCGGCGACGGCGGACTCGTGAAGTCGCTCGATGCGGCCAAGTACACCGACGAGAAATTCGGCCTGCCCACGGTGCGGGACATCCTCACGGAGCTGGAGAAGCCCGGCCGCGACCCGCGCCCCGAGTTCAGGAGCGCTGCCTTCCGCGAGGGCGTCGAGAGCCTCAGGGATCTCGTGCCGGGCATGCTGCTCGAAGGCGTGATCACCAACGTCGCCGCCTTCGGCGCCTTCGTCGACATCGGCGTGCACCAGGACGGCCTGGTGCATATCTCGGCGCTCGCCAGCCGCTACGTCAAGGATCCGCACGAGGTGGTCAAGGCCGGCGACGTGGTCCGCGTCAAGGTGCTGGAGGTCGACGAGAAGCGCAAACGCATCGCGCTCAGCATGCGCCTGACCGACGCCCCGAAGGAAGTCCCCTCGGGGGGCGCCCCGAAGGCAGCCCCCTTGGGGGGCGACGCCGGGCCGCGCGGCAAGCCTGCGGCGGCGCCGAAGCGCGAGGAAGCCAAGCCCGCCGGCGCGATGGCCGAGGCCTTCGCAAGGCTCAAGCGCTGAGCCGACGACCGGGAGCAGAGCGCCTCTTTTCAACGACATTCAAGTCTGTCGCGCCAGGGCCTCTATAATCGCGTATGAATCCTGCCCTGCCAGCCACCGCCACCGAGGCGCCCGCGAGCGCCGACGGCGCGCCGAACCTATCCTTCGAGCAGTTGCCGCTCTCGCCGGCCACGCTGGTGAACCTGCAACGCCTGGGTTACCTGCGGATGACCGCGATCCAGGCGGCCAGCCTGCCGCCGGCGCTGGCGGGCCGCGACCTGATCGCGCAGGCCAAGACCGGCAGCGGCAAGACCGCGGCC
This sequence comes from Rhodocyclaceae bacterium, assembly GCA_035530135.1. Classification (GTDB taxonomy): domain Bacteria; phylum Pseudomonadota; class Gammaproteobacteria; order Burkholderiales; family Rhodocyclaceae; genus CAIYYX01. The sequence continues at coordinate 38,486 of DATKVJ010000167.1, forward strand.
TTCGCGCTCTCCCTGCTGACCCGGCTCAATCCGCGCCGCCATGCGGTGCAGGCGCTGGTGCTCTGTCCGACGCGGGAGCTCGCCGACCAGGTGGCCCAGGAGATCCGCCGTCTGGCCCGCGGCGCAGACAACATCAAGGTTCTGCTGCTGTGCGGCGGCAGCGCCATGCGGCCGCAGATCTCCAGCCTGGAGCACGGTGCCCACGTCGTGGTCGGCACGCCGGGCCGGATCATGGATCACCTGGAGCGCGCCAGCCTCGATCTCTCCGCACTCAACACCCTGGTGCTGGACGAGGCCGATCGCATGCTGGACATGGGCTTTTTCGACGACATCGCCGTCGTGGCCAGCGCCTGCCCCGAGGAGCGGCAGACGCTGCTGTTCTCCGCCACCTACCCCGAGGGCATCGCCGCGCTCGGCCGGCGCTTCCTGCGTCGGCCGCAGCGGATAGAACTGGCCGAGGGCCACGAGGTCGGCAAGATCCGCCAGCGCTTCTACGAAGTGGCCGACGGCCAGCGGCTGTCCGCCGTCTCGCGGCTGCTCGATCACTACCGGCCGGTCAGCACCCTGGCGTTCTGCAATACCCGCAGCCGCTGCCGCGAGCTGTTGCAGGCCTTGCGCGCCGACGGTTTCGTCGCCCTGGCCTTGCACGGCGACATGGAACAGAGAGAGCGCGACCAGGTGCTGGTGCAATTTGCCAACCGCAGCTGCTCGGTGCTGGTGGCCACCGACGTCGCCGCGCGCGGCCTGGACATCGACCAGCTGGAGGCGGTGATCAATGTCGATGTCACGCCCGACCCCGAGGTGCATCTCCATCGCATCGGCCGCACCGGACGCGGAGAGCGCTCGGGCTGGGCGCTCTCCCTGGTCGGCGGCAAGGAGAAGGGGCGGGTGCGCAACATCGAGCGCGCGCAGGGCGGTGCCGTCGAATGGCAGGCCTTGCCGGCCGCCCGCTTGGAATCCGGACCGCTGCTGCCGCCGATGGTCACCTTGCAGATCGCGGCCGGGCGCAAGGAAAAAATCCGCCCCGGCGACGTGCTGGGCGCGCTGACCGGAGAAGCCGGATTCGGCAAGGAGCAGATCGGCAAGATCAAGGTCACGGAGTTTTCCACCTACGTCGCGGTCGAACGCAGCATCGCGCCCGAAGTCTTGCGCAAACTGTCCGCCGGCAAGGTCAAGGGCAGGCAGGTGAAGCTGCAGCTTCTGCAGGAGCCGCCCCAATGAAAACCCCGAAGAGAATCGAGCCGCTGGTCGCCGAGGGCCTGGTGGACGAGGTCGTCGGCCAGTTGATGAGCGGCAAGGAGGCGACCGTCTATATCGTCCGCTGCGGCGAGGAGATCCGCTGCGCCAAGGTCTACAAGGACGCCAGGCAACGCAGCTTCCGCAAGAGCGCCTCCTATCAGGAGGGCCGCAAGGTCAAGAACAGCCGGCAGGCGCGGGCCATGGAGAAGGGCTCACGCTACGGGCGCCAGATGCAGGAGGAGGCGTGGCAGAGCGCCGAGGTCGATGCCCTGTATCGCCTGGCGGCCGCCGGGGTGCGCGTGCCGCAGCCCACCCTCTGCCACGAGGGCGTGCTGCTGATGGAACTGGTGACCGACGCCGAGGGCAATCCGGCGCCGCGCCTGAACGACATCGAACTGACGCAGGAGCAGGCGCTGGAATTTCATGCGCAGTTGCTGAACCAGGTGGTGCGCATGCTGTGCGCCGGGATCATCCACGGCGACCTTTCCGAATACAACATCCTGGTGGGCGGCAACGGCCCGGTCATCATCGACCTGCCGCAAGCCGTCGATGCCGCCGGCAACAGCAGCGCCGAAGCGATGCTGGAGCGCGACGTCGCCAACCTGGCTGCCTACTTCAGCCGTTTCGCGCCGCAATTGGCGGCCAGCGACTACGGCAAGGAAATCTGGCGGCTCTACCTGGCCGGCCGCCTGAGTCCGGAGGCCGAACTGACCGGCCGCATCGAGCTAGACGAGCACGTCGCCGACGTCGGCGCGGTGCTGGAAGAGGTCAAGTCGGCATTGCAGGACGAACAGCGCCGGCGCCTGTACCAGGCGGGCTGAGCCCGCCGTGCCGGCCGTCAGCGAGCTTGCCCGAGACGCCGAGGTGATCGCCGCCACCCGCGGATGGCTGGAGCGCGCGGTGATCGGCCTGAATCTCTGTCCCTTCGCCAAGGGCGTACACGTCAAGGGCCAGATCCGTTATGTCGTCAGCCGGGCGCAGACCGACGACGCCCTGCTCGTCGATCTCGAACGCGAGCTCACATTCCTGGTCGGTGCCTCGCCCGAAGAGACGGACACCACCCTGCTCATCACGCCCGATGTCCTGACCGACTTCGCCGACTTCACCGGCTTCCTCGATCTGGTCGAGGTGGTCCTGCGCAGCCACGGCTTGAGTGGCGTCCTGCAGGTGGCGAGCTTCCATCCCGACTACGTCTTTGCCGATGCCGAGCCGGACGACCTCGCCAACTACACCAATCGCGCGCCTCACCCGACGCTGCACCTGCTGCGCGAGGCCAGCCTGGACCGGGCCACGAGCGCCTTTCCCGACGCCGCAGACATCTACCGGCGCAACATCGAAACCCTGCGCGCGCTCGGCCTCGAGGGCTGGCGGGCGCTGGACGTGGCTGCGCCGGCGAAGCGGAAACCTTAGAGCACGAGCCAGGACCCGAGTTCGCGCTCGGGGATCAGTGGCCCAGCAGGAGCTGCAGGATGATGCCGGTGGTGATCGCCACCAGAACGTAGTCGCCGCCGGTTTGAACCCAATGATAGCCACGGGGCGGGGCGCTCAGGTGGTGGTCGCGCCAGTCATCGACCACGTATTGCCTGTTGCGGTATTCGCGCGGCAGGCGCTCGCCCCTGCGGAAGTCATGGTTCGGACCGGCGCCGCGCTCCTGCTGTCGCCCACCGTCGTTCGCGCGATCCTGGTAGTCGCGCCGATCCGACTGGCGTCCCGAGTTGTCGCGATGATCCTGGCGACCGCCGCGTTGATCCTGTTCATTGCGACCTCGATCGTTGCGATCCCCATGATCCTGGCCGTAGGCAAATCCTCCCGTGGTCAAAGACAACGCCATGATGGCGGAAATGACTGCTTTACTGTTCATGCTGGACTCCCGTGGATAGTCAATCCGGAAGATAGCGTAATGACCCGATAGATTCTGTGCGCTAGCGCACGCGGAAGCGCGCGCAACGGCGGCAATCGCAAGCCCGCCGGCGTGCAGGGCATCGGCATCGGCCGCCACTTCGACGACGCGGTGCATCGCGCCCTGGGATTGGACAGCGCACGGTTTCAGGGCATCTACCATTTCACGGTCGGCAAGGCCGTGGTCGATGCCCGGCTTCGCCACGAACCCGGGTACGCACATCTCGATGCTGATATCATGGCGTCCATGCCCCGGCGGTAAAACCACCTGAAATCGGAGTTGACATGATCGAGGAACGCCAGCCCCTCGCCGTCTCGGCAAGTTCCCCTGCCAGGATCGGCGCCTGCCGCTCAATAAGACTCACCGCGGTCTCCGAAGTTGGCTGGTGGGACACCCCGCGCATGGTTGCGCAGATGACAGCGGGTGGCGGCCCTGAAGCCTGCCAATGGGGTATTAAATTCGATGCTGACAACGCGGCTGGTAGTTGTTCGCTGCTTGAAGTTGAGGCACTGGACGGCAGCATTACCCGTATTCTGATCGACGCCGGCTGGAACTCCGGCTATATGAGCGAACGTTTCCGTGCAACCGGCGTTGATCGGCTTCTTGAGAGTCGCGATATCGCTTTTCTCTTCCTAAGTCACGAGCATCTCGATCACTTCTGGGGCATAGAGGCGGTGCTCAAGCTAGCTCCCGAAATTCCAATTCTGGTACCTGGCGGATTGCGCCAGGAGGGCATAGATTGGCTGCGTGGCTGCGAGTTTCCGCAAGCCGGTATCGCCAACCGAACACCTCATCGCGGTCCCATCGTGCGCATGCTGAGCGGAGGAATTCATCAACTGCTGCCGGGGCTAGCCTCGGTTACCTTCGACCTTCCCATTCTGCTCGACATCTACGGCGAGCAATCGCTCTATGTAAATGTAAGCGAAAAAGGCCTGGTCTGCGTCACCGGTTGTTGCCACCAAGGCGTCCTCAATCTGGTCGATTACGCTCGAACTTACCTGGCAGCAGGAAAACAATCCTACGGGCTCTATGGCGGCTTGCACATCGCCCCATTCGGTTCAATTACCGAAGCCCAGGCCGAAACCGTTCGTGCGCTTGGTCATTATGGTTTCCAAAAGATCGCTGCCAACCACTGCACCGGTGCCGCAGCGGTCACCCTGATGCGCGAGCTCAACTATCCACTGGTCGGAGGCTCAGGAAAAGACGGTTCTGTTGGCACCGACCATCTGGGCAACGGTGACGTCGTCAGGTTCTGATCACGGGACCGCGACGCGGATGCCGCGCTCGCTCTGTGCGGTCTGTTTGGCAACGAGCTTGCCGTTCGCGATCAGCACCGTGCTGCTCTCTTCGTAATCCTCCAGGGCCATGGCGGCGTCCCGCTGCACGTCGTCCCCGGCATCGGCCGTGATGATCGCCACCACATCGGCCGGATTCCTGGGGTCGGTCCGGACCGTGATGCCGAAGCCCCTGGCCGGCAGCGGCAGATCGCCGAACAGCCTATCGATCATCGGATTGCTCCGGCCCAGGAGGATCAGCGATACGTCGCGCCGGCCGTTGCCTGCCGCCTGCGCGTCGCCCCGCTTGAACGCGTCGCGCCAGCGGCCGGCACCCGGGCCCTGCCTCCCGGACGGGCGTGCCCCGGCCTTGCGCGGACCCTCGATCTGCCGCCAATGCAGGCGGAGCGCCGCATCCGCTGCCACCAAGATGTCGGGCAGCGCCGCGTAGCGTTCCTTCTCCGCGGCCGACGCCACGACCATCGCCTCCGGGCGCGTCAGCAGCCGCTCGATCGTCGGCGTGATTTCCCCGGGCGAAGGGCGCCTGAAGACGTCGTAGTCCGGATCGAGCACGATCTCGCGCGGACGGCCGGGCAGGCGCAGGCGGACGCGCTGCTCGCGCTTCGCGATCTGCGCCCGCACGCGGCGCTCGCCGCCGTCGTAGCGGATCAGGATCGGCACGGTGAGCCGGAACGGCTCGCCGCCCTGATGGACGGCGAAGCTCAGCGCAAAGCCTCCCGCCGCCGGCTCGTTCCGGATGCCGTCGACCCGGAGTTCGGGCACGTCGGTGCGCGTCAGCCACTGCCCGAACAGCCAGCGCAGATCCTGGTGGGAATTGCGCTCGAAGGCCAGGCGCAGGTCGTCCCAGCCGGCGACGCGAAAACGCTCGGTCCGCAGGAAATCCCTGACCGAACGAAGAAACGCTGCCCGCCCGATCTGCAGCTCGATCATGTGAAAGACCATGGCCGATTTGCCGTAGCCGACGGAACGGGTCGGCCGGTTGTGGCGGGTCGAGAACTCCGCGAGGGGCATGCCATCGGCCCCGACGCTGTTCTCGTAGCCTTCGATCATGCGCTTGCGGCACGCCCAGGCCCGGCCCCTCGCCGCGGCATCGGCGTGATCGGCGAAATAGATGGTGATGCCCTCCGCCCAGTTGCCGCGCTCATAGTCGATATAGGCCAGATTGCCGAACCATTGATGGGCGATTTCGTGGCCCAGGGCGGTATCTTCTATCGTCTCCGCATCGAAATCGGCAGACTCCAGCAGCACGTAGGTGGGCATCGAGAGGCCGCCGCCGGTCGGAGCTTCGACGATGGACAGGCGAGTGAACGGATAGGGGCCGAGTTCGCGCTCGAAGCGACGCAGATAGCGCTTGGCCTCGTCCAGAAAGTAGCCGGCGCGCCCCGCGTGCTCGGGCGACAGATAGGCGGCGATGGCCACCCTGCCGTAAGCGGTCGAGCGGACGACGAAGTGCCGGGATGCGACCAGGGTGATGCCGTCGGCGGCGGGGATCGGATGGCGGAAGTCGAAGTCGAAGCGCACGCCGCCCTGGACGCTCGTTCGCCGGATGGCTTCGGCCTCCGAGACCGCCGTGAAACCCTCCGGGAGCGTCGCGCTCAGGCGATAGACGTGCATGCCCGCCACGGTCGGATACCACTGGCTCTGGAGTTGGACCGCGTCGGCGCTGACCAGATTGTCGTCGCTGCCGGCGAAGCTCGCCTCGTAGAGGATTTCCACCGGGCCGGCGGCGCGAAGCTTCACGGCCTCCTCTTTGCCGTGGGGGATGGGCAGCTCGCGTCCGCCGTTGCTCAGGCGCAGCACGGTGAGCCCGCCCAGGTCGATGTCGACCTGCCGGCCGCGCGGCTCGCTGATGACGGCCTTGCCGAGCAGTTTTGCGTGGGCGAGGTCGAAGGAAACCTGAAGCCGATAAGCGGGCGGCGAGATGGCCTGTGCCGCCCACGCTGCGAGCGGCACGAAGAGTGCCGCCGCGAGCAGCGCGGCACGCAGATACGACAACCCCGGAATGCGCATCGCAGTCCTCCGGCAACGGCCGGCGGAGGCGATGTTCACTCGTCCCCCTTTCTCTGTATGCCGTGGCGCTTCATCTTCTCCCACAGATTCTTGCGACTGATGCCCAGCGCCTCGGCGGCGCGTGTGGCGTGGCCGTTGTGGGCGTTGAGCATGCGCACGATGTATTGCTTTTCGTAATCGGCCAGGCATACGGCCAGGGTCTCGTCGGTCGGTGCCAGTTTGACCGGCATTTCGTCGAACATCAATTCCGGCGGCAATTTGCCGCCGGCGCTCAGCACGCACGCGCGTTCGAGCGCGTGCTTCAGTTCGCGCACGTTGCCCGGCCAGGGATAGTCGAGCATGAAGCGCTCCAGCTTGGAAGACAGCGTCCGCATCGCTCCGCGCCGTTGCGCCGCCTCGGCTTCGAGAAAGTGCCGCGCGAGCCAAAGGATGTCCTCCTTGCGCTCGCGCAGCGGCGGCACGTGCAGATGTACCACGTTGATGCGGTAATAGAGATCCTCGCGAAAATCGCCGCCCTCCACCATTTGCTTGAGATCGCGGTGCGTGGCGCAGACCAGCCGCAGGCTGACCGGTATCGCTATCTCGCCGCCGACGTGGGTGATGCGCCTGTCCTGAATGGCACGCAACAAGCGTATCTGCATGGCTGGCAGCATGTCGCCGATTTCGTCGAGAAACAGCGTGCCGCCCTCGGCCTGCTCGAACACCCCCTTGTGCGCGCGCGCGGCGCCGGTGAAGGCGCCCTTCTCATAGCCGAACAGTTCCGCCTCGAGCAGACCCGCGGCGAACGCGCCGCAATTGACCGCGACGAAGGGTCGGTCTGCCGCCTTGCTGCCGCGGCGATGTAGTTCGCTGGCGACCATTTCCTTGCCTACCCCGGACTCGCCGGTGATCAGCACGTTGCTGCCGGAATCCTTGATACGCTCGATCAGGGTCTCAAGCGCGCGCATGGCAGGCGATATGCCCAGACAGGGCTCGACCTTGGACGGCGCCCCCCCGGTCGCCAGATCTCCGATTTTTTTCAGCAGCACCTCGATGTCGAAGGGTTTCTTGATGTAATCGGCGGCGCCCAGTTTGAGCAGGCGCACGGCCTGGTCGATTTCGCCGTAGCCGGTGATGAACAGGTAGGGCGGAAGCGCGACGGCTTCGTCGAGCAGGGTCGCGTAGAGTTGCTCGCCCGACATGTCCGGCAGACGGATGTCGCTGACCACCAGGTCGAAGCGGCGGCGCGGCAGAGCGAGCAGCGCCTCGCGCCCCGTGCGGAACCAGGTGCAGTCATAGCCCTCGAGTTCGAAGCGCTCGGCCAGCGCGTCGCCGACGATCTCGTCGTCTTCGATCAGGCACAGGCGCAACTTGGCGGAGGCGGTCACGGCGATACTCCTAGCGAGCGGCAAAGGGCAGGGTCACTTCGAATCGGGTGCGGCCGGCACCCGCGGCCATCGTGCTGTCGACGGCGATGGCGCCGCCCAGTTGCTTGACGATCTGATAGCAGACCCAGAGCCCGAGGCCGCGACCGTTTTCGCCGGCGTTGGTGAAGGGCTCGAACAGGTGCTCGGTCTGCGAATCGCTCAGGCTGCGGCCGCCATTGACCACCTCGAACAGGAGCACGGAGCCGCTCAGCGCAACGGCGGCTTCGACGCCGCCACCCTCCTCCGACGCCTGGACGGCGTTGAGGATCAGATTGATCATGACTTGGCGCACCAGGGTGGAAGGCAAGGGAACGGGCTCGCTCAGCGCCGCCGTCCAGGCGACGGTAACGCGCCGTTTGTTGGCTTGCGGTGCAATCAGGGTCTGCACGTCGTCGATGTCCTGCGGCGCGAAGTCGCGGCTATTCACCTTGGCCTCGACCAGAAGCGCGGCGACGGTCTCCGTGATCTGGGTCAGGCCGCGTTCGAGCAGCGTCAGCGTCTTGCTGGTGCGCGCGTCCGGTGCGCCGTGATGACGCAAGGTGTTGATCGAGGTGAGCATACCCAGCAATGGATTGTTGATTTCGTGCGCGATGCCGGCGGCGAGCCTGCCGATCGCGACCAGCCTTTCCGAGTGGATGATCTCCCCCTCGATCAGCGCCTTTTCCCGCAACTGCTGCAGCGTCCGGTTATAGGCCTGGAACAAGCGCCCCAGTTCGTCTTCGTAATCGTAGATTTTCGCAGGCAACTCGTCGGGAAGGCCGTGCCCGAGTTGCTCCATGCGCTCCGTCAGGCGCAGCAGCGGCATCGCCGTGCGCTGACCCCAATACCAGTTGATCGGCAGCAGCACGGCGAGCACCAGCAGAACCACCCAGCCCAGCTGTCCGGCACTCGCGATAAAGCGCGGCCAGAGGATTTTCTTGGCATATATCTGAATCAGCGTGCCCAGGCGCGTCTGCTCGTCCATGATGGGCGTGGCGACGTACAGATAGTCGGAGGCCACCGGCGCGATCACGCTGGTCTCAGCCCCCATCTTGGCTATGCTCGCCGCAACAAGGGCGTACTCGCCCGAGCGCCGGGCGAAATCGGCGAGCATGGGCAAACGCAGCGGCCGCGTGGAGACGTACACCTGGCGCTGTGCATCGAGCACGAGCAGGGTATCGGCCTGAATGGCGTTTTCACGGGTGGCGCCATGCAAGGGCGCGTTGATGATTTCATAGGCTTGCCACACATGATCCTGGAGCAGTACCGGGACCAGCGTCTTGGCCAGGATCTGGCCCTGGCTCGTGGCATTGCGCAGCATGTCGCGCTTGACGTCGTCGTAGCTATGGAGGAACAGAGCGGTCGAGGTGATGACCGCGGTGGTGACGATCAGGACGCTTCCCCACAAGGGAATCTTGTAGCGAAAGCTCAGGTTGAACAGGCTGCGCAGCGGCATTTTGCGCCTGCTATTCTTCGCCGAATTCGCGCATCATCCGAGCGACCAGCTCGTAGTTCCTGGCGTCGCCGACGACGAAGCCGTCGAGATCGAGGCGCTCGAGCAAAACCTTGCCCGCGCCGTCGTCGGCCATGGTCAGCAGCATTTTCTGCATGGACTGGAAGCTCTCCGCGGACACGGCATGGTTCGCGACGAAGGGCGGGAAGCCATACTCCGGCGACTGGCTGACGATCCGGGTGCGGCCGGTAATATCCGCCCTGATCTTGCTCAGGGCGTCCCAGACGTAGCTGTCCACCGAACCGCCATCGGCGAGGCCGTCGGCCACCGCTTCGATCAGACTGTGGTGGGAATAGGTGAAGAAGGTGCGTTTGAAAAATTTGCCGGGGTCTTCGCCCAACTGGCGCAGTTGATAGCGCGGCGCCAGGTAGCCGGTATTTGAATAGGGATCGGCGTAGGCGAAGATCTTGTTCCTGAGATCGAGCAGGCTGGTGACAGCGAGCATCCTGGCCGGAACGATCAAGTAGGCGCGGTAATAAGGGCGGCCTTTGAACCGGGGAACGGCGAGCAGGCGCACCTGCTTGCGCAGATAGACGAAGGGGTAGTCGCAGATCCAGGCGAAGTCGATCTGCTCCAGGCGCAGCAAATCCATGGTCTCGCGATAGCTGTCTCGCTGCACGAACACGACGGGCTGCTGCAGCTTGGCTTCCATATAGGCGCGCCAGTCGGCCAGCAAGCCGTGCTGATCGCCCAGAAATACCGGCGTCAGACCCACGCGTACGGGACGCCTGGGCATAGCGGCGAGGGCCGGAGCGAGTGCGAGACCGGCGCAAGCGCCCAGAAACAGTCGGCGTGTCGTCATGGTGCATCCCCATCGATCGCTACCAATCGGTAGCGGCTTATCAAGATATCGGCATTGATATCGAATCAGCGTTACCTGACGGTAGCGATTATGAACATATCCATTGTAATAGCTACTTTCTGGTAACGATTTTCCGCATTCGCTCCGACATGCAGTGCCAAACGCATCAATCGTGCCTATTTTTCTTCTGTTAATCCGCGTGTTGCCGGGATTGGTCCGATCTTTGCTGCCGGTATGGCAACCCGGCGATTTCGGATTGACCGGGTTGGCTTTCCAAGAAATCTCGACACCTGCGGTCAAGGCAGATTATGAGGACTCCAACGGAGGACGGTGATGAACGAACACGACGAACCCGGAGACAGCTTGAGGACTGACCGCCGAGGTTTTCTGGGCGCGGCCCTGGGCACAGCGGCCGCGGTGGCGGCCACGGCTGCCGCGGTGGTTGCGGGGGCCGGATCGGCGCAGGCGCAGCCCGCTCCGAGCGATGGCAAGGATGCGCTTGGCGAGCCGCCGGCATCCCTGACGCCCGCCGGGACCGACTATGAGTTGGGACAGGATCGCTCGGCGTACGCCTACACCGCCAAGGACGGCGATCTGGCCAGGACCGGATTTGCCGGCAAGCGCTGGGGCATGCTGATCGACCTGCGCAAATGCATCGGCTGTCAATCCTGCACGTCGGCGTGCAAGTTCGAAAACAACATTCCCGTCGGCGTGTTCCGCACCTGGGTACCCGACGTGGAACTGGGCACCTTCCCCGACACCAAGCGCGCTTTCCTGCCGCGGCTGTGCAACCACTGCGAGCGGCCCTCGTGCATCGAGGTCTGTCCTGCGGGTGCGACGTGGCAGCGCCGGGACGGTATCGTCGAGATCGACGGCGACCTGTGCTGGGGCTGCGGCGCCTGCGTCAATGCTTGCCCCTATGATGCGCGCTTCATCAACCCAATCACCCTGACCGCCGACAAGTGCACCTTCTGCGCCCAGCGCGTCGATCAGGGCCTGCTGCCGGCCTGCGTCGAAACCTGCGTGGGCGGCGCGCGTCAGTTCTGCGATCTGGGCAATCGGAGCGATCCCGTGACCCGACAGATCCTGGGTGGCGCCGTCCAGCAGCTCAAGCCCGACACGGGCAACGAGCCGAGGGTGTTCTACATCGGCCTGACGACGGAACTCCAGAACAACCTGCCCGGCAACCCGACCCTCTGGTCCGTGGAGCAAAAAGACATGGGCCGCGACCAGGGCGACTGGGATATCGATACCAGCAAGGAGGCCAGCCATGTCTAATCCATTGACCACGCCGCAATCGGTATTGCCCTTGCGCCACCTCAACGAATTATTCAACGTCGCTCACGACCGGCCATTCTCGATCCTGTTCGCCAACTACTCCTGGGCACTGGGGGTTGCCGGCGGACTGGCGTTGCTGTGGGCGATCAATGCCTGGATCAATGTCCGGCGCGGGCGATTCGATGCCGTCGAACACCGCTTCACCATGCCGTTGATCGCGGCCTTGATCGTGGGCGGCTTCGTCAATGTGCTGGCCGAGGTGGAACAACCGGGGCATCTGATCTACGGCTACTATCTCGGTTGGTACAACTGGAATACGGCGATCATCAAGTACGGCATCATCCTGCTGCCGATATTCCTGGTGCTGGCCTGGTGGCTGAGCTTCCAGTCCGTCCCGAGGCAGCGCCTGGGCGACGAGATCGCCCGCCTGCCCGGAACGTGGCGCAAGCTGGCCGACATCTTCAGCTTCGGCAGCCGCCATTACAGCTTGTTCGACAACCCGGCTGGGACGCGCATCGTGTTGGCTGCGATGGTGTTCCTGGGCTTGTTCGCTCCGATGTATTCGGCGCTGTTCCTGATGAACGAACACGGCGTTCCGCTATGGAACTCCCCCGCTCAGGCCATGCTCTTCCTGGCCAGCGCCATCGGCGTGGCAGCCTTGCTGGAACTCGTCGTCGTGCCCGCGCTGGCCTGGCTGGTGAGCGCTCGTTGGGCCGCCGCGCCGCAGCACAACCGCTGGACTGCGGTGATCGCCCTGGCCGTCTGTACCGTGGTCTGGTACGGCTGGATGTGGTGGATCGGCCGCTTCGGCACCATCGAGGAAGAGCGTGCCGCCAACCTGTTCATGGGGCCGTACGCTAAGGAAATTTTCTGGAACTGGACCGCCGTCGGTCTGCTCGCACCCATCCTGCTGTTGATCACGCCGATCGGTCGCAGCCCGGTAGCCCAGGCGCTGGCCTGCGCGGGTGCCGTTTGGGGAAGCTATGCGACCCGCATCGGCATCCTCCTCGGCGGCGAAGCCATCAACCGCAGCGGCGCCGGCTACATGAACTTCCACCACAATTTCGAGGCATTCTGGTACAGCGGCGTGAGCGCATTGTTGACGCTGGGTATCCTGGCCGCATTGCTGGCCGCCGTGCCTCGCGATGAGGCTCAATCCACCCCTTCCTCAGTCCCCAATAAAGGTTGATGCCATGGACATCTCACGTCGAGGCTTTCTCACTCTGAGCGCCGTTGCCGGCTTGGGCGCGGGCACGCTCGGTTTTTCCAAGCGGCTGGTCGATCTGGCGCCCTTCACCAACAGGGGACGCAAGGCGCTGCACCCGATCTACGGCAACGCCAACACCCCGGAATGGCTGCGCGACCCGAAAACCGACGCACTCACGGCCAATTCGCAATGGACCCTGCACCATACGGTGGACCTGCAGTGCCACAGCGAATGCGGCTTGCGCGTCAAGATCGACCGCAAGACCGGACGCGTTCAGCGCATCATCGGCAACCCCTATCACCCCAACACGCTGAGCGAGTACACCGCCTGCAAGACGCCGCTGATCGACACCGCGCGGCACCCGGGCACGGTCTGCGCGCGGGGCAACTCCGGCATCCAGACCGCCTACGACCCCTACCGAGTGATGGTGCCCCTCAAGCGCGTGGGGCCACGCGGCAGCGGCCAATGGAAACCGATCAGTTGGGAGACGCTGATCGCGGACGTCACCGAAGGCGGCAAGATCTTCGCCGACACCGGCGACGCCATGAGCATGGGTCTCGATGTGCTCGGCTTTCGCGGCCTTTACGCCAAACGCGATGAATTGATGGATGCCGATGCGCCGGAACTCGGGAAACGCACCAACGGCTTCGTCGTTCAGGGCGGGCGCTTGGTCGGCACGCGCATGGCCTTCTTCGAGCGCTTCGCGCACACCTTCGGCAGCATCAATGTGTTCGATCACGTCAACGTGTGCGAGCTCAGCCACCATATCGGCCACCAGCACGTTTTCTCCGGCATCAACATGACCCAGCCGGATGTGCGCGAGGCCAAGTTCATCATTTACTGGGGTACCCAACCCGGTGACGCCAATTTCCCGATGCAGATTCAAGGTAAGTTCGCTGCCGAAGCGCGCGCCAAGGCCGATGGGCTGAAATATGTCGTGGTCGATCCCAAACTCAGCCGCGGTGGCGTGGTCGGCGACCGCGCGAGCTGGCTGCCGATCAAGCCCGGTACCGACGGGGCGCTGGCACTCGCGATGATCCGTTGGATCATCGACAACAACCGCTACAACGCGGCTTATCTCTCCTATCCGACGCAGGCCGCCGCCGTGACGGCCGGCGAACTCTCGCACACCGACGCCAGCCATTTGGTCATCGTCGATCCCAAGCACCCGCAGGCGCGCCATTTCCTGACCGCGCAGGGCGCGGGGCTGGGTAGTCCCAGGGCTACGGGCGAGGATGACCGCGTGGTCCTCGATGCGGCGAGCGGTAAACCCGCACAGGCCGGCACGGTGAAAGCGGCGCAGATCGAATACGCGGGGACGGTCAACGGGGTGGCCGTGAAGTCGGCTTTCCGCCTGCTGCGCGAGGCGGCCGAGGAACACAGCATCGAACAGTACGCAGCCATCTGCGGTATCGAAGCGCAGCGCATCGTCGCGGTGGCGCGTGAGTTCACCAGCCACGGCCGGCAGGCCATCAGCACCATGTACCGCGGCGTCGTCAAGCATCCCAACGGCTACTACAACGGCGTCGCGGTGCTGCTGCTCAATCTCTTGATCGGCAACATGAACTGGACCGGCGGACTGACCGCAGGCGGTGGCGGCTATAACGTCAAGAAGGGGCTCTACGACATCGAGAGCGTCCCCGAAGCCGAGGGCCTGGCCAAGGGCGTGATCATCAACCGCGAAAAGGTCCATTACGAGGACACCAGCGAATACAAGGCCAAGGTGGCTGCCGGTCAGAATCCCTACCCGTCTAAGCGGCCGTGGTTCCCCTTGAGTGCCAACATGTTTACCGAAACCCTGCCCTCGGCGATTCAGCGCTACCCCTATGGGGTGGACATTCTGATGTGGCACAAGGCCACGCCGCTGTATAGCGTGCCCAGCCAGGGGAATCCGGAATTCATCGAGGCGATGAAAAATCCGAAGAACATCCCGCTGATCATCGCCTCGGATATCGTGGTGGGCGATTCCAGCATGTACGCGGACTACATCCTGCCGGATGTCAGCTACCTGGAAAGCTATGACCATGTGGACACCTTCCCGACGACGCTGACCAAGGGCACCGGCGTGCGCTGGCCGGCGGTGAGCCTGACACCGACGACGGCGGACGGCCGGCATTTTTGCGCCGAGGAGTTCCTGATCGACGTGGCCAAGCGCATCAAGATGCCGGGCTATGGGGAGAAGGGCATTCCCGATGCCGCAGGCAAGTTCTGGCCATTGAACCGGCGCGAGGATTTTTATCTCAAGGCGACCGCCAATCTGGTCAATGCCAAGGGCGTTGACGGCGACGAGGTGCCCAAGGCGACAGCCGAGGAAATTGCGATCTCCGATCTCGCCTCGTATCAGAAGCAATTTGCCGATTCGCTCAAAGCCGAAGAATGGCCCGCGGTGCTCGGCTGCCTGGTTCGCGGCGGGCGCTTCCAGCCGGTATCGGGCGCACGCAAAGGCGACAAGCTGGCTTACCAATACACCAAGCGCCTGCATTTTTACGCCGAAAAAGTCGCCACGACCCGCAACAGCATGAACGGCGAGTTCTTCCACGGCACGACGCGCTGGGTGGAACCGACCACCGCCTCGGGCAAACTGCTGGAGAAATTGGACGACCCCAAGGACTGGCCGCTGACCATCATCACCATGAAGGGCGCGCTGCAGTCGCATTCCCGCTTGGCGTCGAACTACACCCTGCGGGAAATAAATCCCGGCAACGGGGTGCAGGTGGCTGCCGAAGACGCCAGGCGGCTGGGCATCGCCAATGGCGACTGGATCTGGGTCGTCACGCCCGAAGGGAAACGCCGCGGCCGTGCCATGGTGCTGGAAGGCATTCGTCCCGGGGTCATTCTGTTCGAAGCCGGCTACGGGCACTGGGGCTACGGCGCGAGCAACTATCGGGTCGGCGGCAAACGCGTGGTGGGCGACGCGGTGCGCCGAGCCGGCATCCATCTCAATCCGATCATGCGCCGCGACCCCGACGTGTGGCAGATGTCGCTGATGGATCTCACCGGCGGCAGCGTGGTGTTTTACAACACGCGCGCCCGCATCGAGAAGGATGTGACCCATGTCTGACCAGGAATTGGCAAGGCTCGCCGAGGCCGGCTCGCGGCTGCTCTTGCAACCCCCCGACGCGCGTATCTTGGCCGCGCTGGCCCCCTTGGCCCGCGCACCCCTGGATCTGCGGCAGGCCCAGCAGGATTTCTACGATTTCCTGTGTACCCTCCAGTCGGGCTGCTTTCTGCCGCCCTACGCGCACGTCCTCACCCAGGCGGAGGAAACCGAAGAGTTCTGGCATTTCCCCCCCGCCCGTCACGACGGGGGCGACGCCCTGCTCCCCTGGTATGACGCAGCCGGCTTCAATCCCATGGAACTTCGGGCCGCGCCGATGCTGACCACCTCCAACCGGCCGCTCGATCACGTCGGCGTACTCCTGGCTTTCCTGGCGCTGTTGCTCGACGCATCGGGCGACAGCGACCTCGACCGGCAGGTGCTGGCTGATTTCATCACCGAGCACATCCAGCCCTGGGCCGAGGTGTTCGCACGCCTGCTGACCCAAGCGGAAAGCGCCTACATCAGCCTGGTCGGTGAAGCCCTTGAGGATTTTTTCACCGCCTTGCGGGCGACTCATCCGCCGCGCGCCGATGCCGAGAACCGATACGGCGAGCCGCTGTTGATCCCGATTCGACCGGCCATGCCGATGCCGGCTGCGAATCCACAGTAAAGCACCCGGCTTTGCCGGGGGATAGACGGGGACGGCGATGTCGAGATCACCCGCTACGAGGCAGACGATGCCGGCGCTGGAAATGGAAATCAGCGATACCGCGCAGGCGCTGATCCATTCGCGCCAGAACGTTTCGCCCCGGCGCCTGACCGAGCCCGGACCCTCGCCGGCGCAACTCGCGCAACTGTTCGACGCGGCGGCGGCGGCGCCCGATCACGGCCTGCTGCGCCCCTGGCGTTTCGTCATCGTCCCGCGGGAAAAACGCGCGCTCCTGTCCGAGGCGTTCGCGCTGGCGCTGGTCGACCGCGATCCGGATGCGGCGCCGGCGCAGATCGAACAGGCCCGGGAAAAGGCCCGCCGCGCGCCGCTCCTGCTCCTGGCGGTGGCGCAACTGGGCCCGGCCGAGCCCGACATCCCGGCGCCGGAGCGCATGCTGTCGCTGGGCTGCGCGCTCCAGAACATGCTGCTGTCGGCCCACGCCATGGGCTTCGGCACCGGACTCACCAGCGGGCGGGCGATGGGTTCGGCGCGCATGCGCACCCTGTTCGCCCTGACCGAGGGCGAACAACCCGCGTGCTTCGTGAACATCGGCACGGTCAGCAAGTACAAGCCGCAACGCCCCCGCCCGGGCGCATCCGAGTTTGTTTCGTCGCTATGAGCAGGCAAACCGGAGAGCACCGGCTCATCGATCAGTTTGGCCGCCGCATCGAATACCTGCGGCTCTCGGTCACCGACCGCTGCGACCTGAGATGCGCCTACTGCATGCCGGCGGACTTCGCTGATTACCAGGACCCCGCGCACTGGCTTTCCTTCGAAGAGATCCGCAGAGTCCTGTCGGTGCTGGCCGGGTGCGGCCTGAGCCGGGTGCGAATCACCGGCGGCGAGCCGCTGCTGCGTAACCGGATCGCCCAGTTGGCCGCGAGCATCAAGCGGATCGAAGGGATCAGGGATCTTTCCCTGAGCACCAACGGCACCCAATTGGGCAAACACGCCGCGGCCTTGCGCCGGGCCGGGGTCGATCGGCTCAACGTCAGCCTGGATACCCTGAGACCCGAGCGCTTTGCACGAATCACCCGTCGGGACGCCCTGCAACAGGTGTTCTCCGGACTGGATGCCGCCAGCGCCGCAGGCTTTGCGGCGATCAAGATCAATATGGTCTGGATGCCGGGGACCAATGATGACGAAATCGAGGACATGATCGGCTATTGCCGGGGTCGCGACTATATCCTGCGGCTCATCGAAAACATGCCGATGGGCGACTCCGGCCGCGGGGCCGGGCATTCCAGCCTCCAGCCCTTGATCGCCGGGATCCAGAAGCGCTATGGCCTGATCGACGGGGTGATTCCCGGCGGCGGGCCGGCCAGGTACCTGGTCAGCCCGGACCAGACATTCAGCATCGGTTTCATCACCCCGCTGTCGCAACACTTTTGCGCGGCCTGCAATCGCGTCCGGATGACGGTCGATGGCACGCTGCAGCTCTGCCTCGGCCAGGAGGATCGACTCGAGTTGCGGCCGCTGCTGCGCGGCGGCGCCAGTGACGGCGCTATCGAGGCGGCGATCATGGCGGCAATCCAGCGCAAGCCGGAGCGTCACGAATTCCTGGAGGCGCCGCAAAAACTGCTGCGCTTCATGTCGATGACCGGCGGCTGATACGATAAGCCTACCCTGCTCGCCGACTCCCGAGTAATAGCGCTATACGCTCCAGGCTGAACCGAAGCTGATGGGATTGGTCTGCGTCAGACAGCCAGGCGCTAGCGCGGAAGCGCGGAAGCGCCTGCAGAAATGCCTTGAATGTGGCGGCGTCGGGCTTCTCGACATGGGCGTACAAATTGCCGCGACATGCGCCGAGCGCCTTCTTGGCTGCCAATGATTGATAATCACGCCGAGCCACCCAGCCCGGATGCACCGTATGAGGCGAGGGAGCGTTCCCGGAATCGGACATAGGCAGACAAATCGTGATGAAGGAAATCCTCTACGACTGGGGCGGCGCCAATGTCTGGCTGTTCCACGCCATCAACGGCTGGCGCGGCGCGGCGCTGGATCGCTTCATGTCGCTGGGCACGCGGCTGGGCGACCATAGCCAGTTTCCCATCTACCTGACGCTGATCGTGCTCGCGGCGGCGTTCGCCGCCAGCCGCGCCGCCCGGATCGGGACGCAGGGGCAGCAGGCGACGCTCTGGCTGGGCGTGCTCGTCGTCCTGTGCCTCGCTTACCTGGCGGACGGCGTCTTTCTCACTTGGGCGAAGTCGTGGTTCGATTTTCCCCGCCCGCTGCTGGCATTGCCGCAAGGGACGGTGCGCGTGCTCGGCGCAGCCGAATATCGCCACAGTCTGCCCAGCGGCCACGCGTCCTTCGCCGTGACCCTCGCGGCCGGCCTCTGGCCGATGCTGAAGCGCTGGCAACGCTGGGCGGCGACGGCTTTCGTGCTCTGGGTCGGACTCTCCCGCGTCTATGTCGGCGCCCATTTCCCCGCCGACGTGCTGGCCGGCTGGCTGAGCGCCTTTTCCCTGGTCTGGCTGATCAGGATGGTCGCCTGCCGCTGTTTCACCGAGCTGTACGCGAGCCATGCTTGAGGCCGTTCTCGCGCTGCCGCGCACGGTCTGGCTGCTCGGCCTGGTGAGCCTGTTCAACGACACCACCAGCGAACTGGTCTATCCGCTGGTGCCGCTGTTTCTCGCCTCGGTGCTGATGGCCGGGCCGCGGGCACTGGGATTGATCGAGGGCGTCGCGGAAGCCACGGCCAGCCTGCTCAAGCTCTTCTCCGGCGTGCTCATGGACAGACGCGGCCACGCCAAGGGCTGGGTGGCGGGCGGCTACGGCCTCGCCGCGTTCTCGCGCCCCCTGTTCTACCTGGCTTCGAGCTGGCCGATGGTGCTGGCGCTGCGCTTCGCCGACCGGGTGGGCAAGGGATTGCGCACCTCGCCGCGCGACGCGCTGCTCGCCGGCGCGGTGAGCGAGGAGCGCCGGGGTCTGGCCTTCGGCCTGCATCGGGCCATGGACAACGCCGGTGCGGTGATCGGGCCGCTCCTGGCGGCGTGGCTGCTGGCGCGCGGCATGCCGCTCAAGAATGTCTTCCTGTGGTCCATCGTGCCGGGCGTGATCACCGTCGCCCTGGCCACGTCCATCAAGTCGCCGGCGGTCGTTCCGGCGGCAGGGCGGCTGCCCTTCTCCTGGCGCCTGGCGGACTTCCCGCCCGGCTTCAAGCGCTACCTGCTGGTGCTGGCGCTGTTCACCCTGGGCAATTCTTCCAACATGTTCCTGCTCTTGCGCGCCAAGGAACTGGGCCTGCCCGATTACCAGGTGCCGCTGCTGTGGGCGCTGACCTCGGCCGTGGCGATGGTGTTTTCGACGCCGCTCTCCGCCCTGTCCGACCGCCTGGGCCGGGTGCGGCTGATTCTGGCGGGCTGGGTGATCTACGGCCTGTTCTATCTGCTGCTGGGCCTGAACGGCTTCCATGCCCTGCTCTTGTGGCCCTTGTTCGCCTTCTACGGCCTGTTCCTCGCCGCCACCGAAGGCGCCGAGAAGGCGCTGGTGGCCGACCTCGCCCCGAAAGAGCGGCTGGGCACGGCCTACGGCTGGTTCAATCTCACGGCGGGGGCGATGCTGCTGCCCGCCTCGCTGCTGTTCGGCTGGCTGTGGCAGGGCGTGGCGGTCGAGGCGGCCTTTTCCTTCTCCGCGCTCTGCGCCCTGGCGGCAGCGCTGCTGCTGAGATTCTGGGTGCTGCGCGCCCCCGCGGGCTAGATCGAAGCGAGAGGGCGCTGCCGGCGCTTTAAATATTCTTCTTGACGTATATACGCCGGCAGGAATATATTGCCGGCATGGACACCCAAGCGCTATTCGATGCACTGGTCGATTCGACCCGCCGCCGCATCCTCGCCCTGCTGGCGAATCAGGGCGAGCTGTGCGTCTGCGAGCTGACCGCGGCGCTGGACGAAATCCAGCCTAAGATCTCGCGCCACCTCGGCGTGCTGAAGGACGCCGGACTGGTGAGCCCGCGCCGCGCCGGCACCTGGATGCACTACCGCCTGGCCGCCTCGCTGCCGCGCTGGGCTGCCACCCTGCTGGAGGTCCTGCCCGAGGGTGCCGTGCCGGAACTCAAGACCGATCTCAAGCGCCTGAAGTCCATGGCCGGCCGTCCCGAACGCACCCTTGCCTGATCCAACCGACCAGAGGAAAACCATGAACACGCTGACCGACACCGTCCCGAACAACCCCCGCCGCGCCCCCTGGGGCTGGCTGGTGCTAGGCATCGTCGCCTGGGTGCTGGCCTACGCCAGCCTGATCCCGCTCTCCGACGCCCTGGTCGC
>DATKVJ010000168.1:0-4326 GCA_035530135.1 Rhodocyclaceae bacterium
TCCAGCGCAGTGATGAGCTGCGCCAGCTTGCGCCGGTCGCCTTTCTTGACCTCGTCGAGCTCGCGCTTGGCGAAGTGCGGCAGCTCGACGTCGCAGCGCATGACCATGTCGTTGATCATGCCCTGCAGGCCCATTTTCTGGCCGTCCTCGGGCGAGTAGATGCGCGCCACGCCGTATTCGTGCAGCTCGGCGATCTCCTCGGGCACGATCACGCCGCCGCCGCCGCCGAACACCTTGATCTCCGCACCGCCGCGCTCGCGCAAGAGGTCGAGCATGTACTTGAAGTATTCGACGTGCCCGCCCTGGTAGGAGCTGACCGCGATGCCCTGCACGTCTTCCTGCAGCGCGGCGGTGACCACCTCCTCCACCGAGCGGTTGTGGCCGAGGTGGATCACCTCGCAGCCGGTCCCCTGCAGGATGCGGCGCATGATGTTGATCGAGGCGTCGTGGCCGTCGAACAGCGAGGCCGCGGTGACGAAACGCACCTTGTGCTTGGGCTTGTAGATGGTCAGATTGGTGCTGACGGATAGGTCGGTCATGGCTGCCCCGCTGCCGGAATTCCGGAAAAACCCAGTTTAGGTGACGTTAACGTTAACGTCAACTTTGCGCCCTCGGACGCCTCCTTGGAAACGTCAGTCTAACAGCAGGAGGCCCGCCCCCGGGCCGATCGGTCTGCGCAATGGCCGCTGGTCGGGGCGAGGGCGCCCCTCCTACAACAGCTTGCGCACCTCGGTCTTCAGCCCCTTGCCGGTGCTGTTCTTGGGCAGTGCGTCGAATTCGGCCTTGTCGGGCGCCGCAGCGGGCGGGCCCGCCAAGGCACGTAGAGGCCCTGTCATGCAAAAGTCACCTCCCTTTCCGGCCCCGAACCCAATCCAGGAAGGACCCCGCTTCCATCGGCTTGGCGATGAAATAGCCCTGGCCAAGGTCGCAGCCGAGCTGGCGCAGCAAGTCCCAGTCTTCCTGCGTTTCGACCCCCTCGGCCACCGCCGCGATGTTGAGCTTCTTTGCCATGCCGACGCTGGATTCGAGGATCACCCTGGCTGATTCACTCCTGCCCGCGCTGGTGACAAAAGATTGATCGATCTTGAGCTCGGTGAATGCGATGCGCGTGAGTTGCTGCATCGAGGAATAGCCGGTGCCGTAGTCGTCGATAGACAGGCCGAAGCCCTTCATGCGCAGCCGCGCGAGATTCTCCAGCGCTTTGCCGACGTCGGTGGTAGCCGCGGATTCCGTCACCTCCAGCACCATGTGGCGAGGCTCAAGCTTCTGGCTGCGCACGAGCTCGGTGACGCGGTCGGCGAGATGTACGTCGCCCAGCGACTTGAGCGACAAGTTGACCGATACGGTGGCGTCCAGCCCCGCACCGAGCCAAGCGCTGCAGCATGCCGCTCCCTTGCGCAGCATGACCCACATGAGTTCATCGATCATGCCGTTCTCTTCGAGCGGTCGGAGGAACGCATGGGGTGCCACGATACCTTTTTGCGGATGGCGCCAGCGCGCGAGCGCTTCCGCGCCCTTGATCTTTCCGGTGGCAAGTTCGATTTTGGGTTGAACAAACGGCTCGAATTCATCGTTCGTCAATCCTGCCGCAATCTCTTCCAGCGAAAACGGCGTTCCGGCCCCTCCCGGCCACGCCGGCTTCGACTGCTCCGGCTTATGGCGCTCTATCAGCGGCCCCAGCGTTTCGACTGCGATCGGCTTTTCCAGGACTCCCAGCAGCTTGATGCCGTAGGCTTCAGTCATGGTCTCGACCGAGGCGACCAGATTGCGCTCCAGTGCGCTGGCAAGTATGACCGAACCCGGGAATGCGGTCTCGCCCAGATGGCGGATGAATTCCATTCCGTCCATGCCCGGCATGTCGAGGTCGCAGATGACGATGTCGACCAACCGGCTGGGGTCTCGGATAATTCCCAACGCGATATCGCCGTCCGCGGCCTCGTGAACCTTGTTCGCGCCGAGGCTCGCGAGTATCCTCACCAGGTGGCGGCGTTGGAAGTCGTGGTCCTCTGCAACCAGAAAATTCAATTCGGCAATCTGCATGTTCGCCACCTCATTGGCGATCTTACTTTTCCCGTCCTTGCATCTGTTGCGAAAGCGCGTCCAGATAGGCGTTCAAGCGCATCCATTCCTCGTGGAACGCTCCCATGCTGGCCTGGATCGTCTGCCACTCGTCGGCGCGGCTGGCGTGTTCTATGCGCTCGCACACCGCGGCGAGCGCCATCGCCCCGACCATTCTGCTTGCGCCCTTGATCCGGTGCGACGCGCGCGTGACCTGCGGGAGGTCGCTCTTGGCCACGGCCTGCTTTAGCATGGCGGCGTCTTCATCGTTGACGCGCCGAAAGTCCAACAAAATGTCGCGCTCCACCGCCGCGTCGCCGCGGGATATCGCGGCGAGAACGGTACGATCGAGTGGGACAATCGAGTTGGGTTCCGCCGAGTTCGAGGGTATTGCAGGAATGTTGGGCGAGGCGGCCCCCGGCTCGGTGATCGGCAGCCATTGGTCGAGCTTGGTCAACAGCGCCGTCAATTCGACCGGCTTGGCGAGATAATCGTCCATGCCGGCGGCAAAGCAGATTTCGGCGTCGCCGCCGAGCGCGTTGGCCGTACAGGCGATAATCGGAGTGCGTTTGCCGCCGCTCGCCGACTCGAGCCTGCGGATGGCTCGCGCCAGTTCGTAACCATCCATCTCGGGCATATTGCAGTCGGTGATGACGATCCCGAAGCGCCCCGATTTCCATTTATCCAGCGCTTCCATGCCGTTTTCGGCGCTCTCCGCGGCATAACCCAGGGTGCGCACCTGCCGCGCGAGCAGCGCGCGGTTGGTCGGATGGTCATCCGCCAGCAACACCAGCGTCCCTTCCGCTTCGGCTTGGGCAACGCCCGGCGCGGCGCGGCTTATCCTGGTCGCGGCGCTGAGCGAGTCCCGCGCTTCTTCGGCATCGACCCGCACCAGATCCTTCGGGTCGGCGATCGGGAACGACAAAGTGAGTATCATGGTCGTTCCTTTGCCGGGCGCGCTCACCATCTCGATTAGCCCGCCCATCATCCCGGCAAGCCGGCGGCAGATCGTGAGGCCTAGACCGGTGCCGCCAGCGCGGCGACCCGAATCCCCTCCCGCCTGGCTGAACGGCTGAAATAGCCGTCCTTGGTCTTCCGCGGAAATGCCGATGCCGGTATCGGTCACCGAGAAGCGCACGCGATCTTCGCCCTCCTTTCGCTCGACCAACTCCGCCTTGATCTCGACGTAGCCCTGCGAGGTAAATTTGAGCGCGTTGCTGACGAAATTGTTGAGGATCTGCCGTAAGCGCACGGGATCGACCAGCACCGCGGTGCTGATCTGCGGATCCGTGCTGTGCTTGAGGAGCAAAGCCTTGCTGCTTGCTGTACCGGTGTATAGGTTAGTCACGCCCTCGATGATTTCCTTGATCGAGCCGACCTCCGGTCGAAGCTCCAGCTTCCCCGCCTCGATCTTGGAAAAGTCGAGTATGTCGTCAATGATCCGCAGTAGCGACTTTCCCGATGCGCGCACGATCTCGAGCGTGGAGCGCTGCTCGGCATCGAGCTTCGACAGGCTCAGCAGCTCGAGCATGCCAAGCACGCCGTTCATCGGCGTCCTGATCTCATGGCTCATGGTGGCGAGGAACGTGCTCTTGGCCCGGTTGGCGGTATCGGCTTCCTCCCGCGCGACGATGATCGCGTGCTCGGATAGTTTGCGCGCGGTGATGTCGCGCACTATGCCTGTGAAGCGGCGTTCGCGAACCAATTTCATCTCGCTCACCGCAAGCTCCATGGGAAACGTCTCACCGTTCTTGCGCTGACCCACGACCTCGAGTACGCGGCCGATTATGTGCGCCTCGCCGGTTGCTATGTAATGTTCAAGATAGCCGTCGTGCCGACTGTGATAGGGTTCCGGCATCAATATCTTGATATTGCGTCCAACTACTTCGGTGGCGGCATAGCCGAACATACGCATGGCTGCCGGATTGATGGTTTCGACGATGCCGCGCTCGTTGATGGTGATGATGCCCTCCGCCGCGGTGTCGAGGATCGCCGCGATGCGCGCATTGGCTACTTCGAGTGCGCGTCGGCTGGCCTCGGTCGTCCGCAATTGCCGCCTGATAAAGAAATAGGTGGCCGTAAGAAGTGCAACCAGCGCCAGAGCGGCGAGCCAGTCCGTGACTAATTCAATATTGCGCACGCGCGAGCGTTCGGCGCGGCGGTCGTCCAGCAGCCTGCGTTCGTGCACCTCCATCTCCCGCAGAATCCGGAACAGGCGTTCTCGCGTTTCGCGCAGCGGCGCGGTCGCAATGTAGGCGCTCGCCGCTT
>DATKVJ010000169.1:0-6949 GCA_035530135.1 Rhodocyclaceae bacterium
TCATGGCCCGTGTGCAGTTTTGGCAGCGCCGAAACAGGCAACTTTCCGTGAGCCGCTCCGGGCTTCCCTATATCTTCGATTCGATGTAGGTGTAGAGGTAGTTCGAGCCGCCGTTGATATTGCCGAACATCCGCGCGGCGCCGAAGATGCCGGAGCGGTGGGACGCGCCGACGCCGAAGTAGGTCTCCTTCAAGCTGCGCGCGCCGATCAGGTCGCCGACGCTGATATCGATGCTCGGATCGAGATAGTTGAGCAGCTTAGAGGTGTTGCGTCCGCGTCGCGCCTGATCCCGTTCTTCAACGTAGGGAACGCGCTGCGCCAGCGAAAAGCCCGCGCCCATGCCCAGACGGGTGCGAACGTAGCGGCTCCAGGGGAAACCGTAGTAGTACGCCTTGATGTAGGCGTCGAGCTGCCAGGCATTGGGCTGCAAGCCGTTCTCGTCGTGACGCACGACACCGACATAGCCGACGAAATCCAGCGGCCAGCCATTGACCCGCTCGACCAGCGGCCTGCCCAGTTCGACGCCGGCGATGCGCGTGTTGTCGGAGGTCTCGGTGGAGCCGCAGCGCAGGGTCATGACCGGCAACAGATTGCAGTCCGTGGAGCGGCCGTAGAGCAGCTTGACGTGGAGGGGCAGGCCGGGTGCCGAATAGGATCGATGGCTGCCGAAATCGTAGGCGGCGCCGACCATGGCGGTCGGCTGTGCGCCGTTGTGCACGATCGGGCTGTTACGCACCCCGGCATCGAGAAGATTGACGCTAAGCCCACCCAGCAGTCGCCAGCGCGCAGACAACGCATAGTAGCCATAGAGGCCGAGGCGCAGGTCGGTACCGGCGCCGGGGAGATATGCCGGGCGCAGCGGCGTGGCCTCGTCCGGGCTCACGCCATAGTAGTAATTGTTCAGGTTGGCATTGCGCCGCGAGAGGATCACGCCGGGCCTCAAGTGCCAGCGACCGGATTGCCAATCGAAGTTGTAGCCCAGGCGCAGTTCGGCGCCCTTGCTGACGTTATCGGCGTCGTGCAGGATTTCGGCATCCAGGTTGCCCCAGTCCGCGCGATAGCGGTAGCCGAGTCCCAGGTCGGTCGAGGGGCGGCGAATGCGCATGCCGGCCAAGCTGGCCGGGGTGCGGTCGTAAGGAAAACCTTCGGAGCGGTAATCGAGAAACAGATCGAGACGGTGACGCGGCTCGTCGCTGAGCTTGATGCCGACGCGGGTGTCGTGGAGGAAGACCCGCTTGCCCTCGTAAAGATAAATGGGCACCAGGTCGTTGCTGACCCCGGCGCCCTTGTAGGGCGATTGCTGGCTGCGCAGCATGGCACCCAGGCCCGCGCTGCCCGGTATCGCCAGGAGATCGACCAGCGTATCGGAACCTGCGCTCGCGGCGCTCGGCAGCAGCAGCGCAAGCAGGGAAAGAAAACAGGCGGGCTTATTCATGTCCATGGCATTCAATGATCGGCAACAGTCGTGTCAATCGGACAGACTGCACGGCACCGTCGATCCCGGCAATGCTACGCGCATGCCGGCACGCGTCTGTACGGCAGCGCACCGTGCGCCCCGGATCAGGATATCCGCACGGCGCCCGCAGCAGGAGCCTCATCTTCTTACGTTCGCTGCCGAACGGATCGTCCGGGGCGATGCGCTACAATTCCGGGCTATGAATAGCCTGTCTCCATGAGCAATGTGGTCGATCGCCGAGCGGTGGGACCGATCGTGCGCGCCGCATCGGGTCTGCTGCAAAACGGCTACGATTACCTGGTGCTCTACCTCGGCCTGGCCTGGCTGGGGCTACTGTGCCTAGCCTGGACGCCGCTGGCGACGATCGTTTATCCACTGCTGTCCGAGCGCCGGGGACGGGCGCTGGGGCGCCGCGTCATCTCGGTGGGCTTCCGTGTCTACCTCGCCAGTCTCAGCGCCTCGCGCCGCTGCAGCTTCGACCTGGCGGCGCTGGATGTCCTGCGCGCGGAACCGTCGCTGATCATCGCGCCCAATCATCCCTGCCTGCTCGATGCGGTGATGGTGATCTCGCGCTTGCCGAACGTCGCCTGCGTGCTCAAGGCCGAGCTGATGGACAATGTTTTCCTCGGTGCCGGCGCCCGGCTGGCGCGCTACATCTGCAATGAGCCGGTGCGGCGCATGGTGGAACTGGCGACCGAGGATTTCGCCTGCGGCAGCCATCTCCTGCTGTTCCCGGAAGGGACCCGCACCACCGCGTGCCCGATCAATCCGCTCAAGGGCAGTGTCGGCCTGATCGCGCGTCGCGCCCAAGTGCCGGTGCAGACGCTGCTGATAGAGACCGATACGCGCTACCTGAGCAAGGGCTGGTCGCTGTTCCGCAAGCCGACCATGCCCATCCATTACCGGGTGCGCCTGGGACGGCGCTTCGAGCCGCCCCAGAACGCCCAAATTTTCATGGCCGAACTGGCGCACTACTTCGCCCATGAGCTGGTGCCGGGCTCGGCATTTCATCCTGCCGGTTCCCTGTCCGGTCAACCCGACCCCGGCCCCCGACCCGCCTCCCGCCCGCCGACATGAGCGCTGCCGCGACCACGCCCGCCTCGACCACGCATCTGGTCCTGATCCCCAGCTACAACCCGGGGGAAAAGGTCTATGACACCGTGCGCGCGGCGCGCCGGTACTGGACCCCGGTGTGGGTGGTGGTCGACGGCAGCAACGACGGCAGCGCCGAAGGCCTGCAGGCGATGGCGGCGCAGGACGCCGGCCTGCGGGTGATGGTGCTGGCGCGCAACCAGGGCAAGGGCGCGGCGGTGCTCTACGGCCTGGATCAGGCGGCGGCGGCCGGATACAGCCACGTGTTGACCATGGATTCTGACGGCCAGCATCCGGCCGAGCGCATCCCGGCCTTCATGGCGGAATCCCTCCGGCAGCCGGCGGCGATGATCCTGGGCGTGCCGGTATTCGACGCCAGCGCGCCGGGCTTGCGCGTGAACGGGCGGCGCGTCTCGAACGGCTGGGCCAATCTGGAAACGCTGTGGGCCGGCATCGGCGACTCCCTGTTCGGCTTCCGCGTCTATCCGGTCGATGCCTTGCGGCGGGTGATGCGCGATCAGCGCTGGATGCGCCGCTTCGATTTCGACCCGGAGGCCGTGGTGCGCCTGTCCTGGCGCGGGGTCAGAGCCGTCAATCTGCCCGCCGCGGTGCGCTACTTCCGCGCCGAGGAGGGCGGCGTATCGCATTTCCGCTACCTGCGCGACAACCTGCTCCTGACCTGGATGCACGCGCGCCTGTTTTTCGGCTTCCTGCTGCGCCTGCCGTTGCTGCTGGCCAGGCGCGCGAGGGGCGGCGCTTAGTTTTGCCGGCCAGGATTCGCCGGGTTTGCCTTGACCGCCTGATATTCCGAAAACACCCCGAGCGCAAGATGCCGCTTGACCTCTTTCAGCCCAACGGCGCTCAGGGTAGCCAACACCTGTTCGGACGGCACGCAAGCTGCGATGCTGTCCCAGTGATAGCGCCAGATCGTCGCCGTATCCTGCTGCCGGGAGACGAAGCGCGTGAGCAAGGGGATCACGCCGCGCATGTAGTTCTTGAGCAGCCAGCGCCCGAGGCGGTTTTGCGCCTGGGTGATCTCCAGCAGGCATAGGCGGCCGCCGGGCTTCAACACCCGCTCGAACTCCGCAAAGGCCACGCCCAGATCGCTGATGTGGCGCAGCGCGTAGCCCATGCTCAGGAAATCGAAATGATCGTCGGGGAAGGGCAGGGACTCGGCGCGGCCTTCGATCAAGGCCATCGTCCCGGGCAGCTTGCCGGCGGCCATCATGCCGGGGCTGGGATCGATGCCGGTGACCAGGGCGGCGCTTCCGGTCAGGAGGCAGGCTTGCACCGCCACCAGGCCGGTGCCGGTACCGACGTCGAGCGCCTTCATGCCTGTTTTCAATCCGCCGCGGACGAGCGCCTCGCGCCGGTAACGGGGGCCGGTGCCCCAGGCCAGCATGTGCTCGATGCGGTCGTAGTCGGCCGCGGAATTGTCGAACATCCGGCGCAGGTAGGCGGGCCTATCCTGCTCGGTCGGGTAGTAATCGGTCAGCGGCACGTGCGGTGCGTGCGCCGGAGGGGGTCTGGGGAGGTTCATGTCGTCCGCCTTTAAACGATGCCGCCGTTGATCGAGATGATCTGGCCGGTGATATAGGCCGCCTGGTCCGAGGCGAGAAAGCCGATCAGGTCGGCCACTTCGCCGGGCGTGCCGGCGCGCTTCATCGGCACGAGCCGCGCGATGGTCTCGGCGTCGAAGGCGGACTCGCTCATGGCGGTGGCTATGATACCGGGCGCCACCGCGTTGACGGTGATGCCGCGGCTCGCGACTTCCTGCGCCAGCGCCTTGGTGGCCGAATTGAGCGCGCCCTTGGCGGCTGAGTAATTGACCTGGCCGCGATTGCCGGTCAGCGCGGCGATCGAGGAGACATTGACGATGCGCCCCCAGCGGCTGCGGATCATCGGCATCATCAGCGGCTGGGTGACGTTGAAAAAGCCGTTCACGGAAACGTCGATCACCCGGTGCCACTGCAGGGCGCTCATGCCGGGGAAGACGGCGTCGTCGTGGATGCCGGCGTTGTTCACCAGGATCTGGATCGGCTGCCGTTCGACCAGCGGGGTCAGCGCCCCGGCCACCTCCGCGCCGTCGGTGACGTCGAAGGCCAGCACCTGTGCGCTGCCCCCCTCGGCGCAGATCGCCTCGGCCAGCTTCTGCGCCGCGGGCAGGCCGCGGTGGGCGTGGATATAGACGTGGCAGCCGTCGGCGGCGAGGCGGCGGCAGATGGCCGCGCCGATGCCGCCGCTGCCGCCGGTGACCAGGGCGTGTTTCATGGCGCTTCTCCTGCAGCGGGTGCGGGCATGGGTTTCAGCCGGGGGGCGAGTTCGGCGGCATCGAGCACGACCGCGGCGCGGCCATCGATCAGCACCCGGCCCGCGGCGCCGACGCTGAAGCGATAAAGAACCTGGTTTTCGCTGCGCGTGATGCAGGCGGCCTCCACCCGCAGATCGGCTGCGATGTCGTCCAGCCGCGGCACGTGCAAGCGGGTGCTGCGCACGCTGACCAGGTAGCCGACCCGTGGGCTGCCCGCCGGCGGCGCCAGCAAGGCACCGTGCACCGCCATGGCCTGCGCCGCGTATTCGATGCCGCAGGCGGCGCCGAGCCGGCCCTGGGCGCGCAGGGGGTTGTCGACGGCGCGGTGGCTGCTCGCGCGGCATTCGATGCGCTCCTGGTCCCAGGCCTCGACCGCATCGAGCAGGCACATGCTGCCCCGATGCGGGATGTGGCCGGCGATCCAGGCGCGATCGAGTTCCTTCAGCACGGCGCGATGTCCACGGCGAGGCGCGTGCCTTCGAGGTAGTCCAGCACCACGCGCCGCTCCTGCCCCAGGGCGATGGCGCGCAACAGCGGCAAGCCGCGCGCGGCGGGGATGGTCTTGCGCAGGCCCTCCAGCGCGGCATCGCCGTGCCGGTCGGCGTCGGCGTCGGTGAGGCTGACGGCGATTTGCGCCAGCGTCCGCGCACTGCGTTGCGGCGCCAACACCAGGGCGATGCCGAAGGCGTCGGGGATGGGGCGGGCGCTGTAGAGCGGCTCGGGGTAGACGGTGTCGCAGGCGAGCAGGAGGCAACGCGTGTCGTCCACCGCCACCTGGGCGAGCGCTTCCAGCAGGCCCGCGCCGAAGCTGGCGTCGAAGGCGCTCAGCACCGACGATGTGGCCATCGCGCCGGTGGCGATGCTCCAGTAGCCGGCGGCGACGTTATGCACGGAATTATGGAAACGGGTCGGGGAGATCTGCCGGTCGCAAGACGCGAGCATCTCGCAGATGAGGTGGCAACTCTCGCCGTCGCCGCCGGACGAGGCAAACACGCTGGGCAGTCCGGCTGCTTCCAGCCCGGCCGCCGCGATGGCTTCCAGACCCGTCGCCAGGGTGAGCTTGACGATCGCGCCGCAGCGCCGGCGCTCCGCCGCCGGCAGCAAGGCCGGTGCCGGCAATACGGTCTCGTGCGCCTCATAGGCCCGCTGCCCGCCGAGGATTGCCCGGCCGCCCGGCCAATCCTGGAAACCGGGGCCGAGCAGGCCGATGCCTTCGATGTAGGCGCCGAGCGTCATGATGGATCTGCCCGTCCGAAAACCAGGCTGCAATTGGTGCCGCCGAAGCCGAAGGAATTGCTCAGCGCGCGCGAGACCGGCTGCTCGCGATTCTCCCGCAGATAATCGAGCTCCAGCGCCGGGTCGAGCTGCCGGGTGTTGAGCCCCGCGGGCAGCAGGCCGTGACGCAGCGCCAGCGCGCAGATCACCGCCTCGATGCCGCCGGCGGCGCCCAGGGTGTGGCCGGTCGCGCCCTTGGTGGAACTGCACGGCGTGGCCTGGCCGAATAGATGGCGCACCGCCTTGGCTTCCGCCGCATCGTTGCTCTGCGTCGCGGTGCCGTGCAGGTTGATGTAGTCGATCTCGGAAGGCTGCAGACCCGCCATGGTCAGCGCAGCCTGCATCGCCATGCGCGCGCCCAGGCCCTCCGGATGCGGCGACGACATGTGGTAGGCATCGCTGGATTCGCCGACCCCGAGCAGCAGCACGGCATCGCCGTCCAGGTTCTCAGGCATGCGCTCCAGCAGCGCGAAGGCGGCCGCCTCGCCGATCGAGATGCCGTTGCGCTGCGCGTCGAAGGGCCGGCACGCCTGTTCGGAAATCAGGCCGAGCGAATTGAAACCGTACAGCGTCGTCAGGCACAGCGAGTCCACGCCGCCCACCACCGCCGCGTCTATCAGCCCGGAGGCAATCATGCGCCGCGCCGAGGCGAAGACCTTGGCGCTGGACGAACACGCGGAGGACACCACGACCGCCGGGCCGCTCAGGCCGAAATAGCGGCGCGTGAAATCGGCGACCGAGAAGGTGTTGTGCGTCGCGCGGTAATCGAAGTCGGCGGGCAGTGCGCCGCTCGCCGGATCGCGTCGCCGGTAGGC
>DATKVJ010000170.1:0-3040 GCA_035530135.1 Rhodocyclaceae bacterium
CGGCGCGCTGGCGGGCGCCGGCGCCAGCGGGAAGCGTGGCGTGAATCGCAAGATGGTCGGCACCATCGCGATGTCGTGGGTGGTTACCTTGCCGATCGGTGCGCTGTTCGGCGCCATGCTCTACGGGTGGATACGCTGAGCATGGTTTGGACACGGCGCATGAACGGAAAGACGCCCGCCGGCTGACCGGGCGGGCCTTCATCGATCCGACGGTCGGTCGATATCTCGCCGCCATGCCGCAGCCCCTGGCAGCGCGGCGTCCGGTTGCCTCGCACCGGCCGTCTTCAGGACTTCATGTCGTTGCGCCGTGAATCCTTTTCAGGATTCACGGGCTCCTATTGCCAGCGGGCATCTGGTGTCGCATGTGAACGCGCCCGTGGCCGACCTGCCCGTGCTCAAGGCCTTCGGCGGGCTGCATTTCATCGCCGACCTGATACTGCCCTATGGGCGCGCGCTGCGCGACTATCTTGCCGAACCGCCGGCGTCGATCAGGGGATGAACCATTCATGACGAATTCGAGAGTCCGGCCGGCAACCCCGGTGGTCACCGCCAAGAGCAGGGAAACCCCGACAGCACTTCCTGGCCAGATCGTCCTGGTCATGCAGGGTGGCGGTGCGCTGGGAGCCTTTCAGGCCGGCGTGTACGAGGCGATGCACGAAGCCGGCATCGAGCCGGACTGGGTGGTGGGATCGTCGATCGGCGCCATCAACGGCGCGATCATCGCCGGCAACGCGCCGCAGGATCGAGTCGCCCGCCTGAAGGCGTTCTGGGCGCTGGTCGCCAGAGGTAAAACCTCTGCCGGGGCATGGCCATGGCATGTCCCCGGTTTCGACAAGATGATGAACAACCTGACTACGGTGACCAAGGGCATCCACGGATTCTTCGCGCCGAACCTGCGTTCGTGGTCCGGCGTGGAAAACGCCAGCTATTACAGCACGGCGGCGTTGCGGCAAACGCTCGCCGGGCTGGTCGATTTCAGCCAGCTCGACAAGGGCAAGGTGCGTTTGACGCTCGGCGCCGCGAACGTCCGCTCGGGTCGCATGCGCTACTTCGACAGCCGCGACGAGCATCTGGGTGCCGACCATGTGATGGCCTCCGGAGCGCTGGCCCCCGCGTTCCCCGCCGTCATGATCGATGGCGAGCCGTATAATGGGACGGCGGCATCTATTCCAATACGCCGATCGAGGTCGTGATGGACGACCATCGCCGGCGCGACTCGCTGATCTTCGCCGCCCGATTGTGGCAGGAGGAAGACGAAATCCCGCAGTCGCTCGGAAACGTGATCAGTCGCCTGAAGGACATCCAGTATTCCAGCCGGGCAGAGAGTCATCTGGCGCGCCAGCAGCAGATCCACCAGCTGCGCCACGTGGTTCGCGAACTCGGCAGCCTGTTGCCGGAAAGCGTGCGTGCCAAGCCGCAGGTCAGTGAGTTGCTCGGCCTGGGTTGCTGCACCGCGATGCACGCGTTGACGTTGCGCGCACCGGCACTGGAAGGCGAGGACCAGAGCAAGGATATCGACTTCTCGCCCGCCGGCATCGAGGCGCGCTGGAACGCAGGGCGGGAGCTGGTACGCGAGCGGATCGCGCAGGCACCGTGGAAGGCACCGGTGGACCCGGGCGCCGGCATCGTGGTGCACGGCTGACAGGCAATCGGTCCACCTTGCACCGTCCTTGCGATGCATGCCCGGAAGCCGGATTCAGCACCGCTGCGTGCTGATCCGGCTGCGCCTCATTGCTTGCCCATGCGCCGGCAATCAATCGATCGCGCCAGCATGATTTCGCACGGGGCGGAGGATCTCCGCTCGCCGCATTCGACATGCGCGAGGCCAGTCTCGCTCGCAATGCTGAATCCTTTCGCGGGTTGGGACACTCTAATTTTCGAAGGGCGCCGCCATTGCGTCCCGTATATGGAGTTGCCTCCCGGCATCCGTATTCAACCAACTGGTTCGATGATGCAGACGATGTCTGCACTGGAGACTGTCCATGGTATTCAAGCATCTTCCGATCTCGAAAGCTCCATCCCGCGCATCACTGCTGGCGCGGATTGCCGGCGAAAATGGCGTCAGGGTGGATGCGGCCGATCCAGCCGTCTCCGTGATGGTCGATTTTGCCCGGGAGTGTCCATTGACGGTTGGTCTGGAGCGGCACATCGACGACGCACTGCAGGACATGATCAAGGGCGGTGTCCGCACGCTCCTCGTGCTTGATGAAGGGCACGTCGTCGGCCTGATCACCGCCTATGACATCCAGGGCGAGCGGCCCCTGCAATTCCTGCAGAGTTCCGATTGCGTGCATGAATCCTGCCTGCACAAGGACATCACGGTGGCCGACATCATGACTCCGCTGGAGCAACTGCCGGTCCTTGATCTACGCGACGTGTCGGCGGCCCGGGTGGGCGATCTGCTGGAGACTTTCAAGGCGACGGCGCAGACCCATCTGGTCGTCGTCGAAGGCACCTCCGGAAGTTCCATGCAGGTGCGCGGATTGATTTCCTGCGCAAGACTGGAAAGGCAACTGGGCGCCGATCCCGGTTCCGTGCCGCGCCACCGCATCGAACGCGAAATGACCTTGCTCGACGCGGCGATGATGTCCCGTTAGGCAGGATCGCGAATGCGTGCCGTCGTCGGGTGCGATCGACCTGTCGAGTCGATCGCGCCCCGATCGCGACCATGGCGCTTGTCGTCATTCAACCGTGAATCACCGGTGGCTGTGAGCGGGTATTCCCGTACGCTGGTGAGCGCCTGCCCGCAGCGAGCGCCGGCAGGTCGCGTGCGGTCACATTTCAAGATCGTCACGCATGCAGCCTGCGCGATCTCCATAGATTGGAATATCCAATGCATTCGATTCTGCTGGCACGCCCGCACCCGTTCATCGTGGCCGAGATGGCACCTTTGCTGGGGGACCTCGGGTATGCGCCGATCAAGCTTGCATCGCTCGCGGACATGGACAGCCTGGCCTCCACCCGGTTGCGCGGGGCCATCATTTCGCTGGCCATCAGTTCGTCGACGGGCGCGACCGCAGCCGAGACGGTCGATGCGATG
>DATKVJ010000171.1:0-3857 GCA_035530135.1 Rhodocyclaceae bacterium
CAGGGTCAGGTTGTTGATCGAATATCCGGCGAGATACATCACGCCGAAGGTGCCGATCAAGGACAGCGGCACCGCGACGCTGGGAATCAGGGTCGCCGGGACGTTGCGCAGGAACAGGAAGATCACCATCACCACCAGCGCCACCGAGAGCAGCAGTTCCAGTTTGACGTCGGTGATCGAGGCGCGAATGGTGGTGGTGCGGTCGGTCAGCAGCCTGACCTCGACCGAGCCGGGCAAGGACGCCTGCAGTTGCGGCAGCAGCGCCTTGATGCGGTCCACCGTCTCGATGACGTTGGCGCCGGGCTGGCGCTGGATGTTGAGGATGATCGCCGGCATCTGCCGCGGCTTTGCTCCCGCCAGACCGGCCCAGGCGGCCAGTCGGTCGTTCTCGGCGCCGTCGATGACCTCGGCGATGTCGCCGATGCGGATCGCCGCGCCGTTCTTCCAGGCGAGCACCAGGCTGCGGTATTCCTGCGCCGACTTCAACTGGTCGTTGGCGTCGATGGTCGAGGCCCGCGCCGGCCCGTCGAAGCTGCCCTTGGCCATGTTGACGTTGGCGTTGCCGATCGCCGTGCGCACGTCGTCGAGATTGAGCCCGGCGGCGGCGAGCGCCTTCGGATTGACCTGGATGCGCACCGCCGGCCGCTGGCCGCCGCCGACGCTGACCAGGCCCACCCCCGGCAATTGCGACAGCTTCTGCGCCAGGCGGGTGTCGATCAGGTCCTCGACCTTGGGCAGGGGCAGCGTGTCGGAGGTGATCGCCAGCGTGACGATGGGCGCGTCGGCCGGGTTCACCTTGCTGTAGATCGGCGGCATCGGCAGGTCGGTCGGCAGGAAGGAACTGGAGGCGTTGATCGCGGCCTGCACCTCCTGTTCGGCGACGTCCAGGCTCAAGGCGAGATTGAACTGCAGCGTGATCACCGAGGCGCCGCCGGAACTGGCAGACGACATCTGGTTCAGGCCCGGCATCTGGCCGAACTGCCGCTCCAGGGGGGCGGTGATCGCCGAGGTCATGACGTCCGGGCTGGCGCCCGGATACAAGGTCGTCACCTGGATGGTCGGGTAATCGACCTCGGGCAGCGCCGAGACCGGCAGCACCCGATAGGCCACCAGCCCCGCCAGCAGGACGGCGACCATCAGCAGCGAGGTCGCCACCGGCCGCAGGATGAACGGGCGCGACGGATTCACGCGCCGTTCCTGCGCGCCGCTCCCGGCTCCGAGGCCTTGCCGCCACCTTTACCGTTTTTGCCGCCGTTCTTGCCGCTTTTACCCTGCGGCGGCCCCTTGAGCAGGTCTTGCCGCGCGGCAGCGCTCACCACCTCGACCTTCGCGCCCTGGCGCAGCTTGTCGGCGCCGTCTACCACCACCCGTTCGCCCGGTGCCAGGCCCTTCTCCACCGCCACCACGTCTTTGTCGGTGGGCCCCAGCGTGACCGCACGCACGCTCACCGTCTGGTCCCGATTGACGACATAGACGAAGGTGCCCGGCGTGCCGCGCTGGACCGCCGCCGTCGGCATCAGCGTGGCGCCGTGCAGCGTCTCGACGCGCAGGCGGGCATTGACGAACTGATTCGGGAACAGTCCGTTGTCGGCATTGGCGAACTCGGCCTTGAGCCTCACCGTGCCGGTCGCCACGTCCATCTGGTTGTCCACCGTCGTCAGCCGGCCCTTCGCCAGCAGCTTGCTGCCTTCGCGATCGAAGGCCTCGACCTGCAAGCTCGCACCCGAGCGCACGCGCTGCAATACGGCGGAGAGATCGTCGGCGGGGATGGCGAAGACGACGGCGATCGGCTGGGTTTGGGTGATGACGAACAGGCCGGTGGCATCGCTGGCGTGCACCATGTTGCCGGTGTCGACCAGACGCAAGCCGAGGCGGCCGGAGACCGGCGCCCTTATCCGGGTGAAGCCGAGCTGCAGCTTGGCGTTGGCCACCTGCGCACGGTCCATCTCCACCGTGCCGAGCGTCTGGCGCACCAGCGCTTCCTGGGCATCCACCTGCTGCCTGGCGATCGAATCCTTCGCCAGCAGGCCGCGATAGCGCTGGTAGTCGAGCTCGGCGTTGTCGTGCAGCGCCTGGTCGCGCAAGAGCTGGCCGTCGGCCTGGTCGAGCGCCACCTGGAAGGGGCGCGGATCGATTTCGGCCAGCACTTCGCCTGCCTTCACCAACTGCCCCTCGTGCGCCGCGACGCTCACCAGTTGTCCATCCACCCGGGGCTTGACGGTGACGGTGTTGCGCGCCGTGACCGTGCCCAGCGCGTCGATCAGCACGTCGATGTCGCCGCGCCTGGCCGCCGCCGCCATCACCGGCATCGGCCGGCCGGCGCCGGCCATGCCCCGGCGACCGCCTTGCGGCGACTGCGCCGCACTCCTGGCGAAGAACAGCGCCACCGCCGCGGCGATCAAGACGGCGAACGCGATCCAGAGTCTGGGGTGTTTCATCTGCTTCATAGCCTCATTGAGGTTTCACCTTTCAACATCAAGGGCAAAACCTGTCCTCGTCACTGCCAAACCGAAGGCCGCGGCAGTCTCCCCTCGTCACTGCGAGGCCGTAATCCGCGGCAAGCGCGGCATGGGCGTCGCGTAGACCGCCTACTGGCGGGGCGGCGGCGGGTAGCCCGCCGGCGCCTGGGGCCGGCTGCCCGACATGGCGCCGGAGACCGGCACCTGGTTTCCCTTTGCGTACATGCACTGGATGTAGGCGTGGTCGTAATTCCGCTGGCTCCAGTAGGCGGAACTCTGCGCGGCGCCGGCGCCGGCCATGCTGCCGACCAAGAGTCCGGTGCCCGCACCCGTGCCGGCACCCTCGTGGCCGCCGATGGCGGCGCCTGCGACCGCCCCCACCACGGTACCGACGGCGGCGCTGCGCACGCCGGCATCGACGGCGGCCTGGTTGGCGCCGCCGCCCCCCTGGTACTGGGCGTACTGGCGGCACACCGCGTCGTCATCGCGGAACTGCTCAAAGCTCTTGCCGGTCCCGGGCAGGGCCATCACGCTGGGGCCGGTCGGCACCGAGGCGCATCCGGCGAGCAGCAGGGCAGACAAGGCGGCGAGCGGGGAAGTGAACGATTTCATGATGGTGACTCCTGGTTCGTTTCAGGGCCGATCAGGCGGCTGCGGCGATACTTTCTGCCAGCCGCCGGGACACTCCTTGACGTAGGGGTAATAGGCCTTCGCCGCGGGGCAGTAGTACCAGTAATCGGTCGGCGCCGGAGCGGCAGGCGCCTGCTGCTCGATATAGACAGGCGGCGCCGGGGGGGCGACCAGCACCGGCGGATAGGGGGGCGGGTAGTAGCCGTAGGGGGGCTGCGCATAGTATCCCGGCCCCCAGTAGGGCCCGATCATCATGCCGAAATGCGCGTCGAAATGCCCGTGATCCCTGTCTGCCCAGGCGCTGGCCGAGCCGGCCGCTGCCAGCAGCAGCAGCAAAGCGGTCATCCATTTGATCGTATTCATGGCATCCCTCCTTTTCTGAGACCCCGCCGTCCCGGCCTTCGTTCCCGCGGGAGAGCTGCCGGAATATTGGCACAATACCGCCGCCTCATGACGGGAAAGTTATTTCCAATTGTTCGCGGACGGCAAGGGGCAAGCACCATCGCGAAGATTACGAAAATGTAATTTCGAAGTCGGCTTCCTGCAGGGGATGCGGCGGCATCATCTCGGGGGCGACTCGTCATTGCGAGGAGCCTGTTTCGGCGCGGCCGAAACTGCACACGGACCATGAACCCACCACCAAACCCGTCATCGCGACTGCCGCGGCCTGCGGCCTCGCAGTGACGGCAGCGTGGCGATCCAGATTGCCACGGCCTTCGGCCTCGCAACGACGACCGTACCCGTTCGGGTATCTCCATCGAAAGGAAG
>DATKVJ010000172.1:0-46248 GCA_035530135.1 Rhodocyclaceae bacterium
CGCATTGCATCGCGAGCCGCCGCGGTCCCCTGATCAATGGCTTAGGAGCTTAGTAATGCACGATAACACTCGATCCCAGAGCCTGCTGCTCAGCTTGCACCAAATCCTGTCGCACGGGGCCATCACCCTGCTCGCGGTGGCGATTGCGTTTTCCCTGCCGCAGGCTGCCGAATACATTCTCTACCAGTGGTGGCCGATGGTGGAGAAAAACACCAACCTCCTGCTCGCGACCGAAATCGCCATGGCTTCGGTCATGGTGCTGCTGTTCAATTTTGTCAAGATAGTGTGGGGCAATCGGCAAAGAGTGGCGATGGCAAAACTGACCTCGCTCGCTTATGCGCGCAACGAGCGGCGCAACTGGCTGTCGCGTCGGCGCGAACGAGCGCTGCTCAAACGGCTGTCGACGGCACGCGATGCCTGCATCCTGTCGCTGACCGGATACGAGACCCTGGTCGACGAGCGTAGCCTGCTGCGCGGCGCGCTGCAGACCGCCTATGAGATTCGCGTCATGCTGGTCAATCCGGTCGGAAAGGGCTTGCACCGGCGCGTCGACTCCCTGCCCTCGGACATCACGCTACTGTCTTTCCACAAGGAAATCGAGGCCAGCATCGCCTGCCTCGCGGAACTGCGCAAGGCAGGCAAGAAAATCACCCTGAAATTCTACGAACACGAGCCGTTCTGGAAAGTGATAGTGCTCGGAGATCACGTCTGGGTGCAGCACTGCCACACCGGATTCGAGGTGAAGCATCAGCCGGAATACGTATTTGCGCTGCAGCACCGCAATCCGCGAGAAGGCATGTACATCCCGTTCTACATGCACTTCCTGGACCAATGGAACCAGCCCTGCCACCCGGAATACGACTTCGAGAGCGGTGAATTGGTCTATCGCGACGAAGCCGGAAACGAATGCGGACGCGCCGCCCTCGGCGTACCGATCAACAATGCTTATTGCCCGGTCAATGTGCCAGCGTCCCCGGCCGAAATATCGCTAGCCACGCTCGGCGCCGTGCCGGCCGGCACCGGCCTGCGCGTGCCGCATTGAAGGCGGCCGCGCACCCCGTCGGTCCGGCCAAGCCGGCGCTACGGCGAGTACGAATTCCCCGCCCGGGTTCCTAACACGATTGCAATAGACTGCGGCGCGCCCTCGACCGTCGATTCGGTTATAATGCCGCGTCGCCGCCTTGCCGGTTGGCGGCGTGTTGCGGCCGACCCGGACCAAGTCCGGATTCCCCGGTCTTACTTCCAGAGATCTTTCGCTGCCTGAACCGGTACCCCGCGAGGGGCAGGCCGAATCAGGAGCATGCATGAAATTCGAAGAACTCGGGCTGTTGCCCGAACTGCTGCAGGCCGTGGCCGCCACCGGCTACACCGAGCCGACGCCGATCCAGGTCCAGGCCATCCCCGTCATCCTCCAGGGCAAGGACATCCTGGGCGGCGCGCAAACCGGCACCGGCAAGACCGCCGGCTTCACCCTGCCGATGCTGCAGCGCCTGGCCCGCCACGCCAGCGCCTCGTCGTCGCCGGCGCGCCACCCGGTGCGGGCGCTGATCCTGACGCCGACGCGCGAACTGGCGATGCAGGTCTATGAGAGCGTCAAGACCTACAGCAAGTTTCTGCCGCTGCGCGCCATCTGCCTCTACGGCGGCGTCGACATCCGGCCGCAGATCGAGGAATTGCGTCAGGGCCGCGAGATCGTCGTGGCCACGCCCGGACGCCTGTTGGACCACGTGCAGCAGAAGACCGTGGCCTTCAACCAGGTCGAGATGCTGGTGCTGGACGAGGCCGACCGCATGCTCGACATGGGCTTCATCCCGGACATCAAGCGCATCCTCGCGCTCTTGCCCAAGGAGCGGCAGAGCCTGCTGTTCTCGGCGACCTTCTCCGAAGAAATCAGGAAGCTCGCCGACACCATGCTGAAGTCGCCGCAGCTGATCGAGGCGGCGGTGAGGAACTCGGTCTCCGAGACCATCACCCACCGCGTCTATCCGGTGGCGCAGGAAGACAAGCGCCACCTGCTGGTGCATCTGCTGCGCCACGAGGACCTGCGCCAAGTGCTGGTCTTCGTCGGCACCAAGTTCGGCGCCAGCCGGCTCGCCCATTACCTGCAGCGTCAGGGCATCGAGGCCGACGCCATCCACGGCGACAAGAGCCAGCAGCAGCGCACCGAAGCGCTGGAGGGCTTCAAGGCCGGCCGCATCAGGGTGCTGGTCGGCACCGACGTCGCCGCGCGCGGCTTGGACATCGACGACCTGCCGCACGTGATCAATTACGAGCTGCCCCACGTCGCCGAGGATTACATCCACCGCATCGGCCGCACCGGCCGCGCCGGCAAGCGCGGCGTCGCCATCTCGCTGGTCTGTCCGGAGGAGAAGCTGCGCCTGGCCGACATCGAAAAAATCGTCAAGCGCAAGATCGAGCAGATCGAAGTGCCCGGCTTCGAGCGGGGCAGCGACCACGGCCTCGCCGCCGACGTCGAGAAGCCGCGCCGCGGCCGCGGTCGGGATGGCGATGGCGGCCGCGAGAGCCGAGAGGAACGCAGCCGGCGCGCCGACCGCGAGCGCGGGCGGCCGCCGCACGGCGACCGGCCGCGCCTGCCGCAGCCGGTGGCCCACCTGCCCAAGCTCGATTTCGACCCGAACAAGCCCTACGAATCGAAGCTGGTGGTCAAGGACAGCGCCGAACCGCCCAGGGGTCCGGCCAAGCCCAAGCGCCAGATCGCAGCGCTGCTGGGCGGTCGCATCAAGCAGGATGCCTGAGGACGAAGTCTCGCAACGAACGCTCGGCCATTACGAGCGGAGCGCGGAGAGCTTCTGGGAGCGCACGCGCGGCCACGACGTCGGCCAGAACATCGCCGCCATGCTGCGCCATGTTGTGGGACAGCCGCCCTTCACGATCCTCGATTTCGGCTGCGGCCCGGGCCGCGACCTGAAGAACCTGCAACTGATGGGGCACCACACGGTCGGCCTGGAAGGCTGCGCCAGCTTCGTCGCGATGGCCCGCGCCCACGCCGGCTGCGAGGTGCTGCATCAGGACTTCCTCAGCCTGTCGCTGCCCGCCGCGCGCTTCGACGCGATCTTCGCCAATGCCTCGCTGTTTCACGTACCGAGCCGCGACATCCGGCGCGTGCTGGCAGAGCTGTCGGCCTGTCTCAAGCCGGCGGGTGTGCTGTTCTCCTCCAATCCGCTCGGGGCCGACGACGAGGGCTGGCAGGGCGAACGCTACGGCGTCCGGTATCGCGAAGACACCTGGCGCGGCATCCTCCTCGACGCCGGCTACATCGAGCTGGAGCACTACTACCGGCCGGAAGGACTGCCGCGCGAGCAGCAGTCCTGGTTCGCCGGCGTCTGGCGCAAGCCGCGCTGAGCGGCGGCGCCCTGCGGGCGCCAACGCTCAGCCGATCAAGCCTTCAGCGCGACCAGCACCTCTTCCAGCATCTTCTTGGCATCGCCGAACAGCATCCGGTTGTTGTCCTTGTAGAACAGCGGATTGTCGACGCCGGCGTAGCCCGAGGCCATGCTGCGCTTCATCACGACCGAGGTCTTGGCCTTCCAGACTTCCAGCACCGGCATGCCGGCGATCGGGCTGCCCGGATCCTCCTGGGCCGCCGGATTGACGATGTCGTTGGCGCCGATCACCATGGCGACATCGGTATCCGGGAAGTCCTCGTTCAGTTCGTCCATTTCCATCACGATGTCGTAGGGCACCTTGGCCTCCGCCAGCAGCACGTTCATGTGGCCGGGCATGCGGCCCGCCACCGGATGAATGCCGAAGCGGACATTGACGCCCTTGTCGCGCAGGTACTTGCTGATCTCGTAGACGGTATGCTGGGCCTGCGCCACCGCCATGCCGTAACCCGGCACGATGATCACGCTCCTGGCTTCGCGCAGCAGTTCCGCGGTATCGACCGCACCGATCGCCACGACCTCGCCGGCCGGCACGGCACCCTCGCTCTTGGGCGCAGCCGAGCCGCCGCCGGTGCCGAAGCCACCGGCGATGACGCTGATGAAGTTGCGGTTCATCGCCTGACACATGATGTAGGAGAGGATCGCACCGGAGGATCCCACCAGGGCGCCGGTGACGATCAACAGGTCGTTCGAGAGCATGAAGCCCGTGGCCGCCGCGGCCCAACCCGAATAGCTGTTGAGCATCGAAATCACCACCGGCATGTCGGCACCGCCGATGGCCATCACCATGTGGATGCCGAAGGCGAGCGCGATCACGGTCATCACGATCAGCGCCGTCATGCCGTCACCGACCGACTCGGCATGCAGGAAAGTCCGCCCGAACCAGATCACCACCAGCAGGCCGAGGAGGTTGATCCAGTGGCGCCCAAGCAGCAGCAGCGGCTTGCCGCCGATCTTGCCCGAGAGCTTGCCGAAGGCGATGATCGAGCCGGAGAAGGTCACCGCGCCGATCAGGATGCCGACGTAGATTTCGATCTCGTGGATGGCTCTCTCGGCGCTGGACAAGCCCGCCGCCGCCGCCGGGTCGATGTAGTTGGCGAAGCCGACCAGCATCGCGGCGAGGCCGACCAGGCTGTGCATCAGCGCCACCAGTTCCGGCATCTGGGTCATCTTGACGATGCGGGCGGCGTAGAGGCCGACGCTCGCGCCGACCACCATGGCGATGATGATCCAGACGATGCCGGCCGCCGCGACGTGGGGCCCGAAGATCGTGGCCAGCACGGCGATGGTCATGCCGATCATGCCGTAGAGATTGCCGCGGCGCGAGCTCTCCGGATTGGAGAGGCCGCCCAGGCTGAGGATGAAGAGTATCGTCGCTCCGATATAGGCGACGGTTGGCAAACTGTCAGACATGAGTTTCTCCGAAGGGCCGCGCCCCGAAGGAAGTCCCCTTGGGAGATCCCGAGGAGGAACGGCGTAAGGATGTGGAGCGCAGCGAACCGCCGTCGCCCCCTTTCCCGGAAAGGGGGATGGGGGGAATGTTCAGTTCTTCTCCGAAGACGGGAATGTTCATCCTCTATTTGCGGAACATCGCCAACATGCGCTGGGTCACGGCGAAGCCGCCGAACATGTTGATCGAAGTGAGCGCGATGCCCACCATCGCCAGCCAGCGTATCCAATCGTCCGGCCGCACCTGGCCCGGCGGCGCGATCTGGACCAGGGCGCCGATGGCGATGATGCTGGAAATCGCGTTGGTGACGCTCATCAGCGGCGTATGCAGGGCCGGCGTGACGTTCCAGACCACCATGTAGCCGATGAAGCAGGCCAGCACGAAGACCGTGAAATGCGGCAGGAAGGCGGCCGGGGCATTGGCGCCGATGAACCAGAAGAGCAACGCGGCGATGCCGAACATCACGGCGGTGCGCGTGCCGGAAGCCGGGGCGCCGCCCTTGCCGTGGCCGTGTCCCTTCGCCGCGGCGACGACGGGCTTGGCGGCGGCAGCGGCGGGCGGCGTGGCCGAGAGCTTGGGCGCCGGCGGCGGCCAGGTGATCTTGCCGTCCTTGATTACGGTCAGGCCGCGGATGGCTTCGTCTTCCATGTTGACGTTGATGTTGCCGTCCTTGGTCTTGCACAGTTCCTCGGCCAGGCGGAACAGGTTGGTCGCGTACAGGGTGCTGGACTGCTTGGCCAGACGCGAGACCAGGTCGGTGTAGCCGACGATGGTCACGCCGTGCTTGACCACCGCCTTGCCGGGCTCGGTCAGCTCGCAGTTGCCGCCCTGCTCCGCTGCCATATCGACGATGACGCTGCCCGGCTTCATGCTCGCCACCATGTCGGCGGTGATGAGCTTGGGCGCCGGCCGGCCGGGGATGAGCGCGGTGGTGATGATGATGTCCACCTCCTTGGCCTGCTTGGCGTACATATCGCGCTGTGCCTGCTGGAAGCCCTCGCTCATCACCTTGGCGTAACCGCCGCC
The DNA here is from genome assembly GCA_035530135.1 of Rhodocyclaceae bacterium. Lineage (GTDB taxonomy): Bacteria > Pseudomonadota > Gammaproteobacteria > Burkholderiales > Rhodocyclaceae > CAIYYX01. The sequence goes on from DATKVJ010000172.1 coordinate 5,881, forward strand.
GCCGGAACCTTCTTCCTCGTAATCGACCTTGACGAATTCGCCGCCCAGGGAGACGACCTGGTCGGCCACCTCGGAACGGGTGTCGTTGGCCCGGACGATCGCGCCCAGGCTGGCGGCGGTGCCGATCGCGGCCAGGCCGGCGACGCCGGCGCCGGCGATGAATATCTTGGCTGGCGGCACCTTGCCCGCGGCCGTGATCTGGCCGTTGAAGAAGCGGCCGAAAGCGTTGGCGGCCTCGATCACGGCGCGGTAGCCGGCGACGCCGGCCATGGAGGTCAACGCGTCCATCTTCTGGGCGCGAGAGAGCGTGCGCGGCAGCGAGTCGATGGCCAGCACGGTCGCCTTCTTCGCCGCAAGCTGTTGCAGCAGTTCCGCATTCTGCGCCGGCCAGACGAAGGAGATCAGCGTGCCTCCCGTCCGCATCAGGCCGACCTCTTCGGCGCTCGGCCCGCGCACCTTGAAGACGATGTCGGCGGCGGACCACAGCTCGGCGGCCCCCTCGACGATCCGGGCGCCGGCGGCGCGGTAGGTCTCGTCGCTGAAGTTCGCCGGGTCGCCGGCGCCGGCTTCAACGGCGACCGCGAAACCCAGCTTGATTAGTTTTTCGACGACCTCGGGAACGGTCGCGACGCGCTTTTCGCCAGGAAAGACCTCCCGTGGCACTCCTATCGTCAGAGGCATGCTTTAGACTCCCTTATGTTCTTGTCGGCCGAGCCGGATTCCTCGTCCGGTTCTCGGCACGCAATGATACTTCAATACCCCGCGCTTCGATTGACGTGAATCAATGCCCGGGACGGGACAAGGGTGACTTGGTCGCGGCTCCCGCCCGCTCCGCGTAGCAGCGCTTGGCTGCCGCGAGGAAGACGTAGATGTCGTCGCTGCTGCTCTTCGGGTAATGCTCGCGCATCACCCGGAAGGCCAGGTGCTCCAGGGTCTGGCCGTTCCAGCTGTTGGCGGGATCGAAGAACGGCTCGACCAGCGCATAGGCATCCACGAATATCCCGCGCAATTCCAGGTTCCGGCGCCGCTCGGGAACATCGGTTTCGTCAGTCATGTCGCCCCCCTTGATCTCGATCTCCCCGGACCCGATGCGCCACGCGACCGTGGTACCACAGGTAGCCGTCCTCGTCCTGGCGCGCCAGGTCCCCGGTCCGGCCCCAGGCTTCCAGTCCCTCGCCGAAATACCGGGCGCGCGTAGCTTGGGGATTGTTCCAGTAGCCGAGCATGAACACCGGATCGGCTTCGCCCTGGCAGCTCCTCTGGACGCAGATCTCGCCCACCTCGCCCGCCGCCACGTCCTGCCCGGCGGCATCCTTCAGGGCCACTCGGTGGCCCGGATAGGGCCGCCCCATGGCCCCCGGCTTGGGCGGGAAGACGGCGCCGCAGCCGCCGGCCACGTAGTTGATTTCGGCATGGCCGAAGACCTCGTTGATGGTCACGCCCAGTTCCTCGCGCGCCCAGTGGCGCACGGTGGCATCGACCGCCTCGCCGCCGCTCGCGATGCTGCGCAGATCGAGGTCGTAGCGGTGGCGCGGATGCTCCGATGCCTGCACCATCATCTTCAGCGCCGTGGGCGAGAGGAAGGCGTTCCTGACCCCGTATTTCTCGATCAGCCAGTAGGCCCGCTCGGGGTCGAAGCGGCCGTTGTAAGCCAGGATCGGCTGACCGAGGCTCCAGGTCGGCAGCAGCGCATCGAACAGGCCACCGCTCTCCGCCCAGTCGCCCGGCGACCAGAACAGGTCGCCGGGCTTGGGATAGAAGTCGTGCGCGCAGACGAAACCGGGCAGGTTGCCGACGAGCGTCCGGTGCGCCAGCAGCGCGCCCTTGGGGTCGCCGGGGTCGCCGCTGGTGTAGATGATCAGCGCCGGATCGTCGGCATCGGTCGCCGCCGGAAGGTAACGGCTGGAAGCGTATTCGAGCAGGCGCTGCCAGCGATGCACGCCGGTCTCGCGCGCAGTCTCCTTGCCCTGACCGACGGCGACGACGTGCCTGAGATGCGGCAGCTTGTCTCTCAACTGCCAGAGATGGTCGAGCGAGTCCTGGTCGACGATGGCGACCGTCGCCCCGGCGTCAGTCAGTCGCTGCGCGAGCGCCTCGGGGTCCAACAGTGGCGACAGCGGCAGCGCGATCGCCCCCATCTGGTAGCAGGCCAGATGACTGATGCCGGTCTCGGGGCGCTGCGGCAGAATGATCGCGACGCGGTCGTTCCGGATCGTGCCCAGGGCCGCGAGCGCATTGGACAGCCGGTTGGCCTCGCGCTGCAGATCCCAGAAGGTCCAGGCGCGTGCAAAGCCGTTCTCCTCCTCGTAGTAGAGCGCGAAGCGAGAGCGCTCGCCGGCCCAGCGGCCGCAGCACTCCCAGGCGATGTTGTAGGCGCTCGGCAGTTGCCAGCGGAAGCCCGTCCACAGGCTCCGGTAGTCCCCGGGCCGGCCATCGATGGCGATCATGTCGCCAGCCGGGTGTCGAGTATTTCTATCCAGTGGCGCACCGGCAGCGCGGTGCCGGCCTGGAGATGGGCCAGGCAGCCGATGTTGGCGGTGACGATGAGTTCCGGCTGGCCGGAGGCGAGCGCCGCGAGTTTATTGTCGCGCAGCCGCAGCGCGATCTCCGGCTGCAGCACCGAGTAGGTGCCGGCCGAACCGCAACACAGATGGCCGTCGGATACGGCGGTGAGCCGGTAGCCGGCGGCGGCGAGCAGTTCCTCGACCACGCCGCGGATGCCCTGACCGTGCTGCAGCGTGCAAGGCGAGTGGAAGGCGAGGCGCTGTGCCTCAGCCGCGACCGGCGGCGAGCCCGCCAGCAGCGCCAGCAACGCCTGCCGCTCGGCCAGGATGATCTCGCTGACGTCGCGGGCCAACAGCACCACGCGCGCCGCTCGCTTGGCGTAATCCGGATCGTCGGCGAGCAGATGGGCGTAGTCGCGCACGTGCACGCCGCAGCCCGAAGCGGTGACGACGATGGCCTCGGCCCCGGCTTCGAGCAGCGGACACCAGGCGTCGATGTTGCGCCGGGCCAGCGCTCCGGCCGCCTCGACGTCGTCCAGGTGGAAGGGCAGCGCGCCGCAGCAGCCGGCCCGGGGCGCCTCGATCAGCGAGATGCCCAGGGCATCGAGCACGCGCGCGGCGGCGGCGTTGATGTTCGGCGCCATCGCCGGCTGGACGCAGCCGGCCAGAGCGATCATGCGGCGGCTGCGCCCGGCGGCGGGCCGCTCGCCGGGCGCGCGGCGCGGCAGCACCATGGCGGCGAGGCGCGCGGGCAGCACGGGGCGCAGCCACTGGCCGAGCCGATAGGCTGGCGCGAACAGCCAGGGCGTCTGCAGCAGCTGCTTCAGCAGCGAGCGCCTGAGTCTCGCCCCGGCGCCGCGGCCGACCCGATCGGCCACGACGCTGCGGCCGATGTCGAGCAGGCGCGAGTACTGCACCCCCGAGGGGCAGGTGGTCTCGCAGGAACGGCAGGTCAGGCAACGGTCGAGATGCAGTTGCGTCTTGGCCGTGACCGGTGCGCCCTCCAGCAGCTCCTTGATCTGGTAGATCCGCCCCCTGGGGCCGTCCAGTTCGTCGCCCAGGAGCTGGTAGGTCGGGCAGGTGGCGGTGCAGAAGCCGCAATGCACGCAGGCCCTGAGGATGGCGTCGGCCTCGCGCCCGGCGGGCGTGTCGCGAATGAAATCGGCGAGACGGGTCTGCAACTCAGAACTCCCGGATCATCCGGCCGGGATTGAAAATCCCCGCCGGGTCGAAGACCCGCTTGAGCTGGCGGTTCAGCGCCAGCAGCGGCGACGGCAGCGTCTGGAAGGCGCCGTCGGCCCGATCTTCCTCGCCGCCCCGGAACAGCGTCGCGTGGCCGCCGGCCCGGGTCGCCGCGGCGCGGATGCGCTCCGGCGTAGCACCGGACTTCAGCCAGCGCAGGCTGCCGCCCCATTCCAGCAGTTGCGCGCCGGGCAGATCGAGCTGGGCCGCCACCGAGGGCAGCGACAGGCGCCACAGCGGCAGTTCATCGGCGAAGAAGGCGGCCTGCTGCTCGCGCAGCGCGCGCCAGAAGGCGGCGCCGTCGGCGACGCGCTCGCCGCCGATCTGGCGGCGCGCCGCCGCCACCGCGGCATTGGCGCCGGACAGGCGCAGCATCAGCGCATCGTCCTCCCAGCAGCTGGCCGAGATCGGCAGCGGCCGGCCGGCCCAGCCGTTCAAGAGTTCCAGCGCGCGGCCCTGGGGCGCTTCCAGGCGCAGCGTGGTCTCCGTCGCGGGCAGCGGCAGCACCTTCAGCGACACTTCCAGCAGCAGGCCCAGGCAGCCCATCGCACCGGCCATCAACCGTGAGACGTCGTAGCCGGCGACGTTCTTCATCACCTGGCCGCCGAAATTCAGAACCTCCGCCCGCCCGTTCATCATCTTGACGCCGAGGACGAAGTCACGCGCCGAGCCCGCAGCGACCCGGCGCGGCCCCGACAGGCCGGTGGCGATGGCGCCGCCCAGGGTCGCGCCGTCGCCGAAGTGGGGCGGCTCGAAGGCCAGCATCTGCCCCGCGCCGGCCAAGGCCGCCTCGATCTCGGTGAGCGGCGTGCCGCAGCGGGCGGTGATCACCAGTTCGGTCGGATCGTAGCCGACGATGCCGGTGTGGCGCCTGGTGTCGAGTACCTCGCCCTCGAGCGGACCGCCGTAGAAGTCCTTGCTGCCGCTACCCCTGATGCGCAGCGGCCTTTTCGCAGCGGCTGCCCCACGCACCTGTTCAGCGAAATACGCGGCGAAGTCGTCCATCAGTGCGCCCCCGGCGTGCCGGTCAGACGGTATTCCGAGCAGCGCCGCGGGGTGGGCACCGCCTTGCCGGGATTGAGCAGAGCCTCGGGGTCGAAGGCCGCCTTGACGGCATGGAACAGCGAGAGCTCCCGCGCCGAGAACTGCACGCACATCTGCCGCACCTTCTCGATGCCGACGCCGTGCTCGCCGGTGATGGTGCCGCCCATCTCGACCGAGAGTTCGAGGATCCGGGCGCCGAAGCCGGTGGCGCGCTCGGTCTCGCCCGGGACGTTGGCGTCGAACATGATCAGCGGATGCAGATTGCCGTCGCCGGCGTGGAAGACGTTGGCGCAGCGCAGGCCGAACTCCCCGGAGAGTTCCTCGATGCGCGTCAGCATCTCGGCCACGCGCTTCCTGGGGATGGTGCCGTCCATGCACAGATAGTCCGGGGTGATGCGCCCGACCGCCGGGAAAGCGGCCTTCCGGCCGGCCCAGAACCTGAGCCGCTCGGTCTCGTCGGCCGAGACGCGGATGTCGGTGGCGCCAGAGGCTTCCAGCACGGCGCGCATCGCGGCGATCTCTTCGGCCACCTCCTCCGGCGTGCCGTCGGATTCGGCGAGCAGGATGGCGGCTGCGGAGAGGTCGTAGCCGGCATGGACGAAGGCCTCGACCGCGGCGGTGGCGGCGCGATCCATCATCTCCAGTCCGGCCGGAATGATGCCTGCGGCGATGATCCTGGCCACGGCGTTGCCGGCGCTGACCACGTCGCCGAAGGAGGCCATCACCACCTGGGCCAGCTGCGGCTTGGGCGTGAGCTTCACGGTCGCTTCGAGGACGACGCCGAGCATGCCCTCGGAGCCGATCAGGAGCGCCAGGAGATCGAAGCCGGGGCTGTCCAGCGCACCGCCGCCGATCTCGATCACCTCGCCGTCGATCAGCGCCACGCGCAGGCGCAGCACGTTATGCACGGTCAGACCGTACTTCAGACAATGCACGCCGCCGGAATTTTCGGCGATGTTGCCGCCGATGGTGCAGGCGATCTGGGAGGACGGATCGGGCGCGTAGTACAGGCCGAAGCGCGCGGCCGCCTCCGAGATGGCGAGATTCCTCACTCCCGGCTCGACGCGCGCGGTGCGCGCCACCGGATCGACTTCGAGGATGCGCATGAACTTGGCGAGCGAGAGCACCAGACCCTGGCGCACGGGGGTTGCGCCGCCGGACAGGCCGGTGCCGGCGCCGCGCGCCACCACCGGCAGCCCGATCTCCTGGCACAGCTTGAGGACGGCGACGACCTGGGCCTCGGTCTCGGGCAGGGCGACCAGGAGCGGCAGCTGGCGGTAGGCGGTGAGGCCGTCGCACTCGTAGGGCCGGAGCTCCTCGTCGCTCACCAGCAGTCCCCGCTCCGGCAGAATCCGCCGCAGGGCGGCGATCGCCCCGCTGACGTCAATCGCGTCGATCGCGCCCCGCTCAGCCACCCCGTCGCCCATCGTCTCGCCCTCTTGCCCGTCGCCGCCCGGCCGGGGGCGCCGCATATTATGCGGCAAATCACAGGGCCAGCGTATCGGCCGCGGCGAGCGCCTCGATCTGTGCCTCGCCGCCATCCTGGCGCTGCAGCGCGAGCAGTCGCCGCCCGACGTCCTGCCAGTGCCCGGTCCCGGCCGCGATGGCCGCCGCCAGCGCAGCGCTCTCCCCGCGCTCGCGCCAGGGTGCGTAAGCCTCGACCAGGCGGGGGAAGAGCGCACGGCGCATGCCTTCGAAATTGGCGAACCAGAAGTGCAGCGAAGCGGAAGCCTCCCGCTCCAAGAGCGCCGGCAGCGTCGATAGGCAGTCGGCGAGATTGTCGCGCACCGCCCGGGCCAGGATCTCGGCGCGCTTGCTGGAGAAACCGGCCAGCATTTCCTCCCAGTTCTCGCCCAGGAGCCGCCCGGCAGCGTGCTCGCCCAGCTCGTGCAGGATCAGGGTCTCGCCCTCCGCCGCGCTCATTCGTGCGATCGCCCCCTGCCGGTCGGTATCGTAACCGTAATGGGCGAGCGCGCGCTTCAGCGCCCCGTCCCTTTGCTGCCCGTCCCAGGCCTCGGCTCTCTCCCACAGCCAGCGCGTCAGGGCCTCCCGGCGCAGATAGACGGTGCCCGCCCGGATCGCGGCCGGAGCCGCCGAGAGGTCGCGCGCGACTTCGCGGCCCGATACCAGGATGACGACGCCGTCGCGCAGCTCCCGCCGCTCCAGCTCGGCTAAGAAGAAGTGCGGCTGGTGGAAACGCCCGAAGCCGGCGCCATAGACCAGGCCGTGCGGCAGCAGCGCAAGATTGATGGCGTCGCTGGCGAAGGGATCGAGGTCCTCGCCGCCCACCGGCAGCGGCGAGAACTCGCAGTCCTCGAGCTCGTTCCAGTAGCGCTCTCGCGCTGCGATCCAGCGGCCCACCTCGGCCCGCGGCGGCGGCGAGGACAGCGGCAGGCCGGCCTCCCAGCGGTAGTACTCGCGCATTTCCAGCAGGTAATTGCACAGTGTCATGTTGCGCGCGTGTAGCGCGTCGGCGATGTGGCAGTTCTGCTGCACGGCGGCGATCAGCTGTTCGCGCGCAATGCTCATGGCTCGCTCGCCGTGCGCTTGCGCCCGCTCCAGGCGGCCACACCCTGGATGATGCGCGAGTAAGGCAGCTCGGCCAGGCTGCCGTAGCGCGCCAGCGCCTGCTCGAGCAGCGCGTGAGCATCCTCCGTCGCCGCCGCCGGCGCTGTCCCGAGCAGCGCCTGCTGCAGGCCGCGCAGACCGCCGCACTGCAGCTTCATCTCCAGGGCGTGGGGCAGCCGCTGGGTGGGATCGGAGAGCTTCAGGGCGAAGCTCGAATTTTGGCGCAGCGCGTCGCGGAAGTCGCGGCAGCCGGCCTGCGCCACGGGATCGGTGCAGGCCAGGGTCTCGCGCTCGGCCAGCGCATGCCGTTGCACCAGCGCGCAGGCGGCGCAACCCGCCAGCAGCGCCCGCTCGAAGACGCAGGGCGAGCGGTTGATGCCGCCAGCCACGGACCCGTAAGTCGACTCGTCCATGACTCAGTAATCGTCGCCGACCATCGGCTCGGGCGGGCGCACCTGCGAGAGCAGGTCCTCCGCCGCCAGTTCGTTGTCGGCGAAGATCATCTTGATCGCGGCGGACTGTGCGGCTTCGGCGCGCAGCGCCTTGACCGCACTCGACGCATCCTTGAACGAGGCGTGCTGTCCGACCAGTTCCAGGGTCTTCAGCGGCGGGTGGATCTTGTAGACGTAGTAGGGCATATAGTTTCCTAGGCGACGTAAGTCTTCAGCGCCCGGCGGCGGCCAGGCTTGGCCTTCTGGATGACCACGCCCCTGACCGCCGAGAGGTCGGCGATGTCGATCTCCGGATAGGCGGGATTGAGCGGATGCAAGCGCCAGGCCTCGCCGATACGGCGCAGCTGGCGGAAGATCCATTCGTCGTGGTGGAAGGCCAGCACGTAAGCGCCGTCGGTCGCCAGCCCCTCCGGTTCGATGATGATGATCTCGCCCTCGGCGAACTCCGGCAGCATGCTGTCGCCCAGCACCATCAGGGCGAAGGATTCGGCACCGCTGCAGGCGTCGGCGGGGTCCTGCGGCGCGATCGGAATGATTTTGTCCATGTTCGGCTCCAGTCAATCTTCAGAGGGTATGGCTGTCGTCTGGCGCAACGCCTGCAGCCGTGCCAGGAGCGGCGCCGCGACCGGTTCGAGCTGCCGGCGCATCAGCGCGCCGACCGCACTGCTGCGGCCGAGGATGGGCAGGGCGGCGGCGGCATCGAGCGCCGAGAGCGCCGAGAGCGCTGCTATCGCCGGGGCGTGCCCGGGCGCGGCGTGAGCCAGCGCTGCGCGTCCCGGCGCGGCCGCGAGGACGCCGCACCAGGCGCCGATGGCGTCGAACAGCGCATACACGGCGTCGGGCACCGCGGGCTTTTCCAGCACCGCTGCCGCCGCCTTGAGGAAGCTCTGGCCGCTGGCGGAATAGGCGCGGTTCAGGGCGATCGCCCAGGCGTTGCCCGTCGCCGCCAAGCTTGAAACCGCGGCACCGCATTCCAGCGGCGGCTCGTCCCCGGGCAACGCATCGGGCAGATATTCCAGAAAGCCGATGAAATAGTGCGGGCGCGTCCGGGCTCTGGCCCACAGCGCCCGCAGCCCGTCGGCGTCCGGCTGCCCGGCCGCGAGCACGGCGCGCACGGTGTTCATCGCCGCGGCGGGATCTTCCTCGAAGGGCAGGTGCTCGATCAGGAAGTCCGCCAGCGGCTTGGCCATTGCGCCGCGCGCCACCTCAGGATTGCCGAGCATCGAGCGGGCGTTTTCGCTCGAGGGCTGCGCCCACCAGGCGCGCCGCGCCAGCTCGTCGGTCAGACCGGGGGCGTGGGCGACCGCCGCGACCGCCTCGGCTTCGCCCAGGAGCAGCAGGGCGCCGAGCTTGTTCGGGCCGACTTGGCCCATCCGCGTCCAGCGTTTGAGATGGACCGGGTAGCCGCCGGGCGAACCCAGCGCGTGGCCGCCCAACAGACCACGTACGCGCATCAGGTATTGTTCGGTGCGGCAGTCGGGGTGCAGCGCGATCCTCGCCTCGCCCCTGGGCGTCAGCGCGTGCAGCGCCGGCGCCCGCTCGTCCAGACGCACCGCCTGCACCTCGCCGGCCAAGAGCACCGACAGGCGCAGCGCATCCTCGGGCGCCAGTTGCGGATCGGTCTTCAATTGAGCTGGATCCTCCGCCCCCAGGGCACCGGCGCGCGGCCCTTGACCAGCCACAACACCGGATAGTCGGGCACCGCCTGGGGAAAGACGCCCAGGGCGTCGGTGAAGTAGAGCAGCGCGTCGGGACGGACGCCCTCGCGCGCGATCCACTCGAACACCGGCGCGAAGTCGGTGCCGCCGCCGCCCTTGAGCTGAGCTGGCGGCGTCAGCGGCTGCCACGGCTCGAACAGCCAGGGCGACTCGGGGGCGAGCGCGGCGTCGCAGGCGAACAGGGTGACGCGCGCGGGCAGCGCGCCGCGGATGGCGTCGACCTCGGAGACGAACTGCGCCAGCTCGGCGTCGCCGACCGAACCCGAGACGTCCAGGGCGACGCACAGTTCGGCCTGACCGCTCCTCAGGCTGGGCAGGATCATCTCGCCCTCGCGGCGCGAGGGTCGGGAATAGGAATAGTCGTGGCGCGCCGTCAGCGACAGATACTGGGCGAGCAGCGCGCGCCACGGCAGTTCGGCTTGCAGCGCCTCGGTCACCAGGCGCGACAGCGCGCCGCCCAGCCGGCCCGCCTCCCGGGCGCGCTGCGCCGCGGCGGCGAGATGGCGCTGCCATTGCTGGGCCAGGCGTTCCATTTCGGCGGCGGCGGGCGGCGCCGGCGCACGCTCCCCCGACTCGCCGCCGCCCTGCCCGCCCTGCTCGCCGTAGAGATGCTGGTCGAGCGTCTCCTGGTCGAGCTCGTCGGATATGCAGGGATAGATTTCCTCCGCCGCCATGCCCGCGTAAAGGTCGAGCACCACCGCCGTCGGCGGTGGCGCCAAGCCCTGCTCGACCAGCACCGGGTTGATGGCGAAGTCGCAGGCGAGGTCCCAGCGGCTCCTGACCCGGTGGCCGCACCGGGCGAAGTGGCCCAGCGCGCAGTGCAGCGCCTCGTGCGCCAGCGCGAACTGCACCTGTGAGGCAGACAGCGACTCGATCCAGCGCGGGTTGTAGTAGAGGCGACGCGCGTCGGTGGCGGCGCTGCGGCACCAGCTCGGATCGGCGGCGACCAGCGGCAGGCGCAGCACCAGGGCGCCCAGGAAGGGCTGGTCCATGATCAGCCGGGCGCGCGCCGCCGCGAGCATTTGCGCCGCCTCACTCATAGAGCAAGAGGTCGGCGACGGCGCCGGCCCAGGCGGAGAATTGCGGCAGCGCGAACAGCTCGGGGCCGATGCCGCGGTGCAGGTCGGCCACCAGCATCACGCCCATTTCCCTGAGCGGCAGGCGGCCGGCGTAATCGAGGATGCGTCCCCACACCAGCGCCGCCTCGGGGCTGCCGCGCGCTCGTAGGGCGCGGCTCGCCAGGGCCGCCGCGACCGCGTACTGCAGATCGACCGCCTGGGGCACGGCGGCCTCGCCGCCGGCGACGATAGCGTCGAGATCGGGCAATTGCGTCAGGCTCTCCAGATAGGCGGCGAACTCGATCCCGGCGGCCTGGCCGACGCAAGCGATCAGCGCGCCGGGCAGGAGGTCGGCGCGCTCACCGAACTTTTGCAGCGCGCGATCGGCGTACTCCCAGGAGCGCGGACTGGGGAAGGCTGCGCCACTGCGGGACGGGTCGAAATCGAACAGCAGCTCGGGCTTGAAGCGCAAGAAGCCGACCAGCCGCGGGTCTATATTGTTGGCGTAGGCCCAGGCGACCCAGTCCTCCAGGTTGGCCTCGACCTCGTAGTGCGAGAAGCGGTTGGCCAGCGGCGCGGGCATCGCGTAGGTGACGCCGCGATCGCCCTGGCGGTTGCCGGCGGCGACGATCGCCCAGCCCTCCGGGACGCGGTAGTCGCCCAGGCGGCGGTCTAGGATCAATTGATAGGCGGCGGCCGAAACCGAAGGCGGCGCCGAGGTGATCTCGTCCAAGAACAGCACCCCGCTAGCGCCGTGGCGCAGCGCGTCGGGCAAGAGCGAGGGCGCCGCCCATTCGACCGCACTCTTGCCGCGCTGCTCGACCCGGAAGGGAATGCCGCGCAAGTCGGAGGGTTCCATCTGCGACAGGCGCACGTCGATCACCTGGGCGGCGTGGCGCGCGGCGATCTGCGCCACGATCTGCGACTTGCCGACCCCGGGCGGCCCCCAGAGCATCACCGGCGTGTGCTGGCCGGCCGATGCGGCGACGAATTCGTAGTCGAGGATTTCCGCGAGCTGGGCCGGGCGCATCAGATCACCAGCGCGCGAAGCTGGCTCGCGGGCAAGCCGGCCGCTTCGAGTTCCGCCGCCGCGGCGGCGACGAAGGCCGAGGGACCGGAGAGATAGACGTCGTGTCCGGCCAGATCCTGGCCCTTACCGATGACGCCAGCGCAGTCGGCCGCGATCGCCCGCGCCGTGTCGCGGCCGCCGTCGCCGGCGTCGCTGGCTACGAGCTGCGTATAGCGGAAGTGGTCGAGGGCATCGGCCCAGGCGCGGCACTGGTTTTCCCGGTAGTGACCGTCGGGGCGCGTCGCCAGCCAGTAGAACGCCAGCGATTCTGCGGCATCGACGGCCAGGGCGTACTCGATCAGACTGTTGACCGGCGCGAAGCCGGTGTCGCAGGCCGCGAATACGAGCGGCCGGCCGGAATCCGCGGCGAGCGTGAATTCCTCCCAGGGCCCCCACAGGCTGAGTTCCTGACCGCCCTTCACCGCGCCCGAGAACAGCCGCTCGGCGAAGACATCGGCACCATCCGCGCCCGGACGCGCGACGTGAAAGTGCAGGTTGCGGTCGTCGCAGGGGCAGCTCGCCACCGGATAGGTGGCGCTGCAATCATCACCGTTCGCGGCCAAGCCGAGCGTGACGCTCTGGCCGGCGAGGAAGCGCAGGCGGTTGCTGCGCGGCGTCTGCACGTGCAGCAGCAGGGTGTCGGCGGCATGGGCGTTGACCGGTGCGACGCTCCTCACCCGGGCGACGATCCGCTGCTCCGGGATGTCGGCGGGACCGCGGGCTTCGAGCGCTTCGAGCACGACATCGCTGACCGCGGTGTGGGCGCAGAGCAGCACGTAGCCCTGCAGCCGCTCGGCCTCGGACAGGACGTAGTCGCAGTGCTGCACGCGACGCACCTCTCCGGTCACGACGCGCGCCTTGCACAGGCCGCAGTTGCCGTTGCCGCAGCCGTAGTTGAGCGTCAGGCCGGCGCCGATGCCGGCCTTGAGCAGCGTGTCGTGACCCTCGACCAGGAATTCGCGCCCGCTGGGGCGGACGGTGACGTGTGCAGACATAACTTTCAGCATATCATCCATGAGCCCGAGCGCGTCGGGCGGTTCGGAACTGGCGAGCACCTCGGCCAGGCCCCGCTCCAGCATCTCGCCCAGTTCGAGCCAGGCCTGCGGCATGGGGGCCTGCTCCGAAGCTTGCGCCGCGGTTTTCACAATGCGCGATTGCAGCGCCAGCACCAGCTCGTGATAACGCGCCAGATGGCGGCGCAGATCGCCCAGTTCCTGGCTCTGCGCGAACAGGCGCTGGGCGAGCACCTCGGAACTGGGCAGGACGCGCTCCATCACGCGCCGGCCGAAGGACTCCTCCCTGATCTTCCGCACGCGCTCGAACGCCCCGCTGTCCTCCAGACTGAAGTCCGGATAAGCGCGCAGCAGGTCTTCGGCGGCGACCACGCCGTCGTGCGAAGGCAATTCGCCCTCGCGTATCTTCCTCTGCAGCGCGCCGCGGCTGACGCCGATGAGCTGCGCCGCGCGCGACAGGCTCAGGTGCTGGACCACGCTTTCACCTCCGCCGCTTCCACTTCCGCTGCCACTTCCGTTTCCGTCCGCCAGCATAGCGGGGCGGGCGATCGCCGATGCTCAATTTAATTGAGGCGATGATAAACGATGCTCATGGCGGCATCGACAACCCTGTGACTTCCATGGTTATGGAATTTGCTAATATCATTGACCATCGAACCCGGCAGACGCCACGATGCGCATCAGCAACGCCACCCTGCTTCGTCTCCTGCCCTTCCTGCGCTGGTGGCGGCAGCTCGATCGCAAGACGCTCTCCGCCGATCTGGTCGCCGGGATCACGGTGTCGCTCTTGGCGATTCCGCAGTCCCTCGCCTACGCCCAACTGGCCGGGGTTCCGGCCTACTACGGTCTGTACGCGGCGCTGATCCCGACGGTGATTGGCGCGCTGTTCGGCTCCTCGGCGCAGTTGTCCACCGGCCCGGTGGCGATGACCTCGCTGCTCACCGCCGCCAGCGTCTCGGCCCTGGCGCCCGCCGGCAGCAACGCCTTCTACGACTACGTCGTCCTGCTCGCCCTGGTGTCGGGGATTTTCCAGGTGCTGTTCGGCCTGGCGCGCATGGGCATGCTGCTCAACTTCCTGTCCCAGCCGGTGCTGATGGGCTTCATCAACGCCGCGGCGATCATCATCTCGCTGTCGCAGTTCCCGGCGCTGGTCGGCATTTCCACCCGCCAGTCGAAGCATCTCCTGCTCGACACCTGGGACGTGCTGACGCGCATGGACGACCTGCACCTGCACTCGCTCGCGCTGGGCGGCGCGGCGCTGGTGATGCTGCTCTCGTTCCGGCGCTTCGCGCCGAAGCTGCCCGGCGTCTTGATCACCGTGGCGTTCCTGACCTGGGTCAGCTACGCGATCGACTTCGCCGGCCACGGCGGCCGGGTGGTCGGCGAGATTCCCCGCGGCCTGCCCAGCCTGTCGCTGCCCGGCTTCAGCCTGCAATCGGTCGTCGCCTTGCTGCCGGCCGGATTCGTGCTCGCCCTGATCAGCTTCATGGAGGCCATGTCGAGCTGCAAGGTGATCGCGATGAAGACCCGATCCACCTGGGACGAGAACCAGGAACTGGTCGGCCAGGGCCTGGCCAAGGTCGCCTCGGCCTTCTGCCACTCGCTGCCGGTCAGCGGCTCCTTCTCGCGCTCGGCGCTGAACCTCTCGGCCAAGGCCACCACCGGCGTGTCCTCGCTGATCAGCGCCGCCTTCGTGCTGTTGACCCTGCTTTTCTTCACGCCGCTGCTCTACCACCTGCCCAAATCGGTATTGGCCGCCATCATCATGCTGGCGGTGTTCGGCCTGATCAATCTGCGCAGCCTGAGGAACGCCTGGCGCGCCAGCCGCGACGACGGCTTCGCCGCCGCCGTCACCTTCCTGGCGACGCTGGGCTTCGCGCCCAACATCCAGAACGGCATCCTCACCGGCATCCTGCTGTCGCTGTCGCTGTTCCTGTATCGCGGCACCAAGCCGCGGGTGATGACCGTCGGCCTGCACCCCGACGGCACGCTGCGCGACGCGAAACTGCACGGCCTGGCCCCGCTCGCCCCCGCCATCGGCGCGCTGCGCTTCGACGCCTCGCTGAATTTCGTCAATGCCGCCTACCTGGAGGAAGCCATCCTCGAACTGGAACACAGCAAGCCCGGCATGCGCGCCCTGCTGCTGGTCGCGGGCGGCATCAACGGCCTGGACGCCTCCGGCGCCGAACTCTTGCACACCGTCGCCGAACGTCTGCGGCAAAACGGCATCGTGTTCGCGCTGAGTTCGGTCAAGAAGCAGGTGATGGAGGTGATGGAGCGGACCGGGCTCGCCGACGTGATCGGCCGCGAATACATTTTCCCCACCGATCGCGCCGCGGTGGACGGCCTGCTGCCGCGCTTCGCTGCCGGCGGCCAGGGCGATTGAATCGCGGCTCAGCTGGAACAGCGCGGGCACCGGCGCGAACTGGAGTAAAATCGCCGCCGGTGTCAGCCGCGCTCCCGCCCGAGTCCCTCCCATTCCCTAGCCCAGTCCATGCCCTCGTTCATCTCGGTCTATAACAGCGACATGTTCGGCTTCGTGATCAGCGCCGGACTGATCCTCTGCTATTACGCCTACCTGCGCTGGCGCACGGCGCCGGGGCCGCACTACGACCCGCACTACACCATCCAGGCGCTCAACGCCGAGGCCCGCCGCCTTTGGGTGGAGAGCGTGATGCGCGACAAGCGCGACATCCTGGCGGTGCAGACGCTGCGCAATTCCACCATGGTGGCGGTCTTCCTCGCCTCCACCTCCATACTGCTGATCATCGGCACGATCAGCCTGTCCGGGCACGGCAGCGATGTCGAGCACGGCCTGCATTCGCTCAACCTCGTCGGTGTGGTCGATCCGTCGCTGTGGATGTTCAAGCTGGTGATCATGATCATCGACCAGTGCGTGGCCTTCTTCTCCCTCACCCTGGCCGCGCGCAGCTTCCATCACGCCGGTTACCTGCTCAACGTCCCCGCCGATCTCAAGCACCCGGTGATCACGCCGCGCTTCGTCACCGGCTTCCTCAACCGGGCGGCACACTACTACAGCACCGGCATGCGCGCCTACTACTTCACCATACCGCTGTTGTTCTGGCTGTTCGGTCCGCACCTGATGGTGATCGCGACGCTGGTGCTGATCTTCGTCCTGTATCGCCTAGACCGCACCCCGAACGCCGGAGAGTAGCATGGGACATCGGCTCACCAAGATCTACACCCGCACCGGCGACGCCGGTACGACCGGCCTGGGCGACGGCTCGCGCACCGGCAAGGACAGCCCGCGCATCGCGGCGCTGGGCGACATCGACGAGACCAATTCGACCGTCGGACTGCTGCTCTGCGAGGAACTGTCCCCGGACGTCCGTGAACTGCTCACCGGCGTGCAGCACGACCTGTTCGATCTCGGCGGCGAGCTGTCTATTCCCGGCGCAAAACTGCTCGCCGCTGGCGGACCGGCGCATCTGGAGGCTGCGATCGACCGCTACAACGCGCAACTCGCGCCGCTCAAGGAGTTCATCCTGCCCGGCGGCGGCCGCGCCGCGGCCCTCGCCCACCTGGCCCGCACCGTCTGCCGTCGCGCCGAACGGGCGGTGGTGGCGCTGGCGCAGAGCGAAAACGTCTCGGCGACCGCTAGGCAGTATCTGAACCGTCTCTCCGACCTCCTGTTCGTGCTCGCCCGCCATCTGAACCGCGAGTCCGGCCGCGGCGACGTGCTCTGGCAGCGGGACAAGAACGCCTGAAGGAGGCCGCCTTCGTCATTGCTAGGCCGACAGGGGCCGCGGCAGATGGGCTTATCCAGCGGTTCCCTGGAGTCCCAGCTCGATCTCGAAGGGCCTGTGCGGATACTGGAAGGCGATCGGGCCGTCCGGCTTTCCATCCACGAACTGGCGCACGAAGGGGTTGTCGGTCACCAGCATGTCGGCGGTCGGGCCCTCGGCGACGATCACGCCGTTGTTGATGAAGACCACGTGGTCTACCACCTTGAGCGACTCCGAAACGTCGTAGGTCACCACCACCGAGGTCACGCCGAGCGCGTCGTTCAGCCGCCTGATCAGATTGGCGATGACGTTGAGCGAGATCGGATCGAGGCCGGCGAAGGGCTCGTCGTACATGATCAGCAGCGGATCGAGCGCGATGGCGCGGGCCAGCGCCACGCGCCGCGCCATGCCTCCCGAGAGGTCGTTGGGCATCATCCGGTGGGCGCCGCGCAGGCCGACCGCGTGCAGTTTCATCAGCACCAGGTCGTGGATCAGGGGCTCGGGCAGGTCGGTGTTTTCGCGCAGCGGAAAGGCCAGATTGTCATAGACCGACAGGTCGGAAAACAGTCCGCCCACCTGGAACATCATGCCCATCTTCTTGCGCAGCTGATAGAGGCCCCGGTCGTCGAGTTCATGCACCACTTCGCCGGCGACCTTGACCCGCCCGCGCGCCGGCTTCAGCTGGCCGCCGATCAGATGCAGCAGCGTCGACTTGCCGCAGCCGCTCGCACCCAGGATGGCGACGATGCTGCCGCGCGCCACCCTGAGATTGATGCCCTTCAAGATCTCGCGATCGCCGTAGGAGAAATGGAGATCGTCCAGTTCGACCAGGCTGTCATTCGTTCCATCCATCGTCATGATCCCCTGAGTCCCGTTCTAGCGGTAATAGGATACCGGAGTATCATCGCATCCCGACCCTGAGACAAGCCGCCCTATGGCCATCAAGGCAACCATCTTCAAAGTCGGGCTGCAGATCGCCGACATCGACCGCAACTACTACCGCGACCACGCCCTCACCATCGCCCGCCACCCGTCGGAGACCGACGAGCGCATGATGGTGCGCCTGCTCGCCTTCGCGCGCCACGCCGGCCCCGCCCTGGCCTTCGCCAACGGCCTGTCCGCCGACGACGAGCCCGATCTGTGGCAGAGGGATCTGACCGGGGCCATCGAACTGTGGATAGACGTGGGCCTCCCCGACGAGAAGATCATCCGCAGAGCCTGCGGCCGCGCCCGGCGGGTGGTCATCTACGCCTACGGCGGGCGCGTCGCCGAGCTGTGGTGGCAACAGTGCGCCGCCAAGCTCAAACGGATCGGGAATCTCGCCGTGATCAATCTGTCGCACGCGTCGAGCCGGGCGCTGGCGGAGCTGGCGCCGCGCAGCCGGCAATTGCATTGCACCGTGCAGGAGGGGCAGATCTGGCTCGCCAGCCCGGACGAGCGGGTGCAGGTGGATCTCGCCGTCTGGATGGCCGGCTCATAGCGGTCCCGGCCACAGCAGGAAGATCACCAGCGCCAGCCAGCCGGCGAAAGCCGCCAGCAGGTGCCGGTCGGTGACGAGCAGCAGCGCTGGATCGCCGCCGCCGCCCCGCCGGTGCAACAGATACAGGTAACGGAACATGCCGTAGATCACCAGGGGCACGGTGCCAATCAGCGTCTTCGTGCCGTGCGCCGCCACCGTATCCGGGCTGACGGTGTAGAGGCTGTAGGAGATGATGGTGCCGGCCGTGGTCACGGTCATCATCTGGTCGAGCAGCCCCGACGAGTAGTGCTCCAGCACCCGCCGGTGCCCGGCGCCCTGGCCGGACAGGGCGCTCATCTCGGCGCGGCGCTTGGCGAAACCCAGGAACAGCGTCAGCATCAGGCCGCACAGCAGCAGCCACTGCGAAGGCGCGATGCCCAGCCCCAGGGTGCCCGCCAGGAGGCGCAGCATGAAGCCCGCGGCGATCAGGAACACGTCGAGCACCACGACGTGCTTCAGGCCCAGCGTGTAGGCGACGTTGAGCGCGACGTAGGCGAAGAACAGCCAGGGTGCCTCGCTGCCGCTCGCCATCACCAGGGCAAAGCCGCCGGCCAGGCAGGCGGCCATCAGCACCAGCGCCGGGGCCACCCCGACCGCGCCGCTCGCCAGCGGCCGCTGGCGCTTCAATGGGTGGCGCCGGTCCTGCTCCCGGTCGATCAGGTCGTTCATCACATAGACGCCCGAGGCCAGCAGGCAAAAGGCGGCGAAGGCGTACAGCGCCCCGGAGATCTTGATGGCGTCGTTCCAGGCGGTGCCGAACAGCGGGCCGATGAAGACGAAACCGTTCTTCAGCCACTGATGGGGACGAAGCAGGCGGAGCAGATCCTTCATGCCTTCATTTTACGCAGGGGGTGCCGGGGAAATAACGATCGCAGAAATAACAGCCGCGCTGCGGCAGCCAGCGCGGGATGGCGTAATACTTTTTCCGCACCTGGGCCAGCACCCCTTCGCGGTAGGCGCGATAAATGAAACCGCGGCCGAGCACCAGGGTGAAGCGCGCACCGCGCAGTTCGATCTGCCGGATCTCGAGTTCGCGGAAATAGGGCGCGTATTCGCCCGCTGCCGCCGGCGCGCCCTTCCGCAGAATCAGGATGTTCCTGCCGTCCTCCGCGCGAAAGTCGGTGAGGATGTCGTCTTGGCGGGCGTGGCTGGAGCCCTCGCCGAACACCAGGAAGTAGCGGCGCGCATCGTAGCCCAGGGTCGAGGCAACGGAATAGCCGTCGCTGGCGAAGACGTAGTCGGCCCGATAGGGTTTCAGGCGGTCGAGGAGTTGCTGCGCGTCGAAGGTCAGCACGATGCCGTCGTAGAGCCGGGTATGGCGCCAGGTCTCGAGCGGCAGTTGTGCGACCGCGACGATCAAGGCGACGTGCAGCGCGGCGAAGCCGGCGAACCAGCGGACTAGGCGCGATCGCGCGCCGGTATCGAGCGCCAGGGTCAGGGTGATGAAGGCCATGGGCAGGAAGGACAACACCCAGTGCAGGCCGATCTGCTTCATCAGCGAGAGCAGGGCGAACAGCGCCAATGGCGCTCCCCAGGTCAGCAGCAGGGCGCGCGTCTCGGCCTCGCGCCACTGGGCCGGGAGCACGCCGCGCCGCCGCCAGAGCAGCCAGATCGCTGGCGGCGTCAGGACGTAGATCAGGGTCGCGGCGTAGAGCGAGGGCGTCTGCCAAGACCAGGCGGCGTCGGTGTTGCGGTTGTAGAAGTTGAACATGACGTTGGCCCAGCAGTGGCCGGCATTCCACCAGGCCATCAGGAGCAAGGCCGGAACGGTCGCGCCGTAGCAGAGCAGGAGGCCCAGCCACTTCTTCCTGTTGGGCGAGACGAGCGCGTGCAGCAGGTAGGCGAAACCCAGCAGCGCGGCGAAATACTTGGACAGCACCGCGCCCGAGAACAGCAGGCCGGAGAGCAGATAGAAGCGCCAGTCGTCGTCGCGGGCGGCGCGCAGGAAGGCCAGCGCCGAAAAAAACGAGAAATAGACCAGCGGCGTGTCGGTGGTGATGAACACGTTCCAAAGATCGAGCGGGCTCAGCAGCACCAGCGCCGCCGCCGTCCACGCGACGTCCTCGCCGTGCCGGCGCAGAAAGCGGGCGGCGGCCAGCGCCAGCACGCCCGGCAGCAGGGTTGCCGGCAGGCGCAGCCACCACTGGGCGTCGGAGACCCGGAGCAGCGCGGCGAGCCACCATCCGACCATAGGCGGGTGATCGTAGAAGCCCCAGTCGGGAATTTTCCCCCACCAGATGAAATAGGCTTCGTCGCCGGTGATCGGCACCGCTGCCGCGAGCCAGAGGCGGAACAGCAAGGTCGCCGCGAGCAGGGCGAGAAATGATCTGCGTGTCATCGGCGGCCTCGGCACGGCCGGTGCTGCCACGCTTACTGCGTGGCCAGGGCCAAGCGGCGCCGGCGCACGGCGTCGGCCAGGATGTCGAGCACGGAGAGGCTGTCCTCCCAGCCCAGGCAGGCGTCGGTGATCGAGACCCCGTATTCGAGCGGCTTGCCCGGCAGCAGATCCTGGCGCCCCGGCTGGAGGTGGGACTCGACCATGACGCCGAAGATGCGGTCGTCGCCGGCGGCGAGCTGCTCGCCGACATCGCGCGCCACGTCCAGCTGGCGCTGGTGCTGCTTGCCGCAATTGGCGTGCGAGAAGTCGATCATCACCCGCGCCGCGAGGCCGGCCCCGCCCAGGTCCTTGCAGGCGGCATCGACGCTGGCGGCATCGTAGTTGGGCGTCTTGCCGCCGCGCAGGATGACGTGGCAGTCCTCGTTGCCGTTGGTGGACACGATGGCCGAATGGCCGGCCTTGGTCACCGAGAGGAAATGATGCGGACTGGCTGCGGCGCGGATCGCGTCGACGGCGATCTTGACGTTGCCGTCGGTACCGTTCTTGAAGCCGACCGGGCAGGACAGGCCCGAGGCCAGCTCGCGGTGCACCTGCGACTCGGTGGTGCGGGCGCCGATGGCGCCCCAGCTGATCAGGTCTGCGGTGTATTGCGGCGTGATGGCGTCGAGGAATTCGGTGGCGCAGGGCAGGCCCAGTTCGTTGATCTCGTACAACAACTGGCGCGCCAGACGCAGGCCTTCGTTGATGCGGAAGCTGCCGTCCAAGTGCGGATCGTTGATCAGGCCCTTCCAGCCGACCGTGGTGCGCGGCTTCTCGAAATACACCCGCATCAGGATCAACAGGTCAGCTGCGTAGCGGCCGCAGACCGCCCGCAAGCGGCGCGCATATTCGAGCGCGGCATCGTGGTCGTGGATCGAACAGGGACCGATCACCACCAGCAGGCGGCCGTCGGCGCCGTGCAGGATCCGGTGTATCCCCTGACGCGCCGCGAAGGTGGTCGCCGCCGCCGCCTCGCTGGCCGGAAACTCGCGCAGGATATGGGCCGGCGGGGCGAGTTCCTTGATCTCCTTGATGCGGACGTCATCTACTATCGGTGTCATCGGGTCTGGCGCGGCGGACGGGGAAAACTGCGATTCTACCGCAGCTTCGCCGCCCGCCAGGCCGCCTCGCACTCGATCGGGCGGCCGGCGCCACGCACGTCATAGCCCGGCAGATCGGCCTGCGCGCGGCGCCAGTCGGCGCTGGCCAGGAGCTCCTGCAGCGCCTGCACGGCCGGCTGCATCAAGGCATCGCGACGGGTGGCCAGGTAGTAGTCCTCGCGCACCAGCGGGATGAAATCCAGGCCGAAGCGGCGCGCCGCGGCCTCGACGCCGAGACCGGCGTCGGCGGCGCCGCTGGCGATGGTCGCAGCCACCGCCGCGTGGGTGAACTCCTCGACCTGGTAGCCCTTGATGTCCTGCGGCGCGAGGCCGCTCTCGGCGAGCAGCAGGTCGAGCAGCAGACGGGTGCCGGAGCCTGCCTGACGGTTGACGAAACGCACGCCGGCTCCGGTCAGATCGGGCAGCGCCCGGAGAGCGCTGCCGGCAGCCAGCATCAGTCCCTGGGAGCGACGCGCGAAGCGGATCAGCACGTGGATTCTGGCATCGAGATGCCTGCGATAGACGCGCCACACCGGCTCGCCCAGGGGCCCCGGCGGACAGTGGAAGCCGGCCAGATCGCAGCGCCCGGCGGCGAGCGAGGCCAGCGCTTCGCTGCTGCCCAGCACGTGCAATTCCGCTTCGACGCCGGCAGCGCGCAGCGTCTCGGGCAGGCGGGCGAGCAGCGGATCGTGGCTGGCGTGCAGCGTCAAGCGCTCCGGTTCGGCGGCCAGAAAGGGCGCCAGCTCGCGTCGCACCTCCTCGGCCGCCGCCGCCAATTGGACAGCGAAACGGCTCTTCAGGCGCGCATCCAGGCCCACCAGCCGCAGTCCGAGCGGCGCCAGACGGGAACCCCGGCCGCGCGCCATGTCGACCAGCGGCTGGCCCAGACGCTCTTCCCAGGTGCGCACCAGCCCCCAGGCGTGGCGGTAGGAGAAACCGCAGGCGCGCGCCGCTTGTGCCACCGAGCCGGTCTCGGCGATCGCGGCGAGCATGGCGAGCAAGTTGCCCTCCTCGTTGCGGCGTACCACATCGGGCGGTGCCCAGTTCCAGACGAGATCCGGCAATAATGTGTTCATGTTCGGGATCCAAGCGGTTCAAGCGATCCGCGGAGTTTACTCGGTAACTGAGACGACATTGACCCAACAGGCGCCGGGATTGCTTCGCTACGCTCGCAATGACGACCGGGTGCTAATGTCGTTGCGAGGCCCATAGCGCCGCGGCAATCGCAATGACGCCGCCCCGAGCCGATGCGCAATGTCCCCGGCTCTGGCACAATGCGCGGCTGGAGTGAATTGCAGGACGAGGACATGAACGCCAATCCCATACAACGAGTAGGGTCGGACAGCCTGGTGACGCTCAACTACCGCGTCGCCGGCATGGATGACCAGGCGTTCATCAGCACCTTCGACTCGACGCCGGCGACCCTGCAACTGGGCAACGGCGAGCTGGCGCCGACGCTGGAGCGCTGCCTCGAAGGCCTGGCTACGGGCGAGCGGCGCCTCTTCCTGCTCGAGCCCGAGCAGGCCTTCGGCCAGCACAACCCCCGGCTGGTGCGGCGACTGCCGCGCGCCGAACTGCCGGACCTGCCGGGAGGCGAGCCGATCGGAATGATGAACCTGCTCGAATTCACCGCCGCCAACGGCGCCCGCTACACCGGCCTGGTGCGGGAACTGGACGAGGAGGCGGCGCTGATCGACTTCAACCATCCGCTGGCGGGCAAGACGATCCGCTTCGAGGTCGAAGTGATCGGCATCCTCTGACATGGAAATCCTGCTCGCCAATCCTCGCGGTTTCTGTGCCGGCGTCGAGCGCGCGATCGAGATCGTCGAGCGCGCCTTGAAGCGCTACGGCGCGCCGATCTATGTGCGCCACGAAGTGGTGCACAATCGCTACGTGGTCGAGGATCTGCGCGCCAAGGGCGCGGTGTTCGTCGATGAGTTGGACGAGGTGCCCGCCGGCGGCACGGTGATTTTCAGCGCCCACGGGGTCGCCAAGGCGGTACGCGAGGAAGCCGAGCGGCGCGGCCTCAAGGTCTTCGACGCCACCTGTCCGCTGGTCACCAAGGTTCATGTCGAGGTGGCGAAGATGCGCGATGCCGGGCGCGAAATCGTCATGATCGGACACCGCGGCCACCCCGAGGTCGAGGGCACGACCGGGCAGGTGAAAGACGGCATGCACCTGGTCGAGAACCTCGCCGACGTCGCCCGCCTGGTCGTCGCCGATCCCGACCGGCTGGCCTACGTGACCCAGACCACGCTCTCGGTGGACGACGCCGCGGCGATCGTCGCGGCGCTCAGAGCGCGCTTTCCCGCGATCGTGGGGCCGAGGAAAGACGACATCTGCTACGCCACCCAGAACCGCCAGGATGCGGTGAAACTGCTGGCATCCCGATGCGACGTGGTCATCGTGGTCGGCTCGACCAACAGCTCCAATTCCAACCGCCTGCGCGAGGTGGCGCAGCATCTGGGCGTCCCCGCCCATCTCGTCGACAGCGCCGAACAAATAGACCCGGCCTGGATTGCCGGCTGTGACAAGGTCGGGGTCAGCGCCGGCGCCTCCGCCCCCGAGGTGCTGGTCGAACGGGTGATCGAACGCCTGCGGCAGCTGGGCGCCGACGGCGTCAGCACGCTCCCGGGCATGGCCGAGAACATCGTCTTTCCCCTGCCGCGGATGCTCGCCGGCGAACCGTGAGCCGCCCTCAGCGATCGGCCTCGCGGTACCAGTAGATCTTGCCCACCGTGTTGCCGGCGATGCCGCCGGGCAGGATGTGGCCGCTCTCGGTGACCTGCAGGATGTAGGCGCGCTTGTTGTAGACGATGGGCACGCCGCTGCTGATGTAGCCTCGGGAGGAAAAGTCGGCATAGACCCTCGGATTGCTGGTCAACATATTGTGCTCGGCCGGATCCAGCGGCGCGCCGGACAAGGCGTCTAGGCCATAGAGCTGACCGCGCCCCGAAGGCAGGCAGGCGTTGACCACCTGCAAGGGCGCGTAGCTGGAGAAGCGCAGCGTCTGGCTGAAAATCGTCGGACTGCTGGTGACCTTCTCGCCGCTGCCCGGAAGCGAGTAATACCAGCCCTTCTTGGCCTTCCAGGTGGTGGCGGACACCTGCGCACCGAAGCCCGTCTGGTCATTGATGCCGCTGATGTCGATCAGGTCGTCGGCCGAATAGTTCGCAGCCAGTGTGTAGTCGGCATCGACGAGCGGCTTGTCCTTGATCATGAACATTTTGTCCGCGACTCCGGCGGTTTTCAGCGGATGCTCGCGATCGCCGGTGCCGACATAGACGGCGTCGTAACGCCCGCCGAAATTCTGTTTCACCAGCATCGGCGGGAACAGGATCTTGCGGTTGGGTGCCGTCCCCGGCAGCGAATAGGCGTCGGACAGCTGGGCGATGCGACCGCCGCTCCAGTGCGCCGGATCGGCGTTGTCGATGTCGAAACGGTAGAGGTTGGCAGCGGTGTCGCCGATATAGACCCGATCGAGCAGATTCTGCGCGTCCAGATCCACGTTCAATGCCGCCGCATCCGAAGGAAAGCTCGCGTCCATGCCGTGCACGGTATTGGCGGCGCCGAACTTCTTGACGACGGCGCCGGTGTAGCCATTGACCACGTACAATGCTCGGCCCATGGTGTCGGCGGCGGTGACCGGGTCGTTATCTTCGTTTGGGTCGTAGCCGCCGCCGAAGATCAGCGCCGGGGTCAGCGTCGCCGCCACCGGCGGGGTCAGGGCGCGCAGCTTGCCGACCGCGGGATACGACCAGCTCTGCCCCAGTTCGTCGTAGGCTGCCACGGCGCTGCAGCTGCCGCTACCGACGCACAGGCTGCCTGCCCCGGCGACGCCCTTGCCGCCGATGATTTTCCAGGCGAACTTCGGATGGTCGATGTCGCTGATGTCCACCGCGTAATAGGCGGAGCCGCCGCGGCGCTGTCCGAAGTAGAGCATCGCCTTGTCGCCGTCGCTGGCTCTGATCATGCCGTCATTGTTCGCGTCATGGAAGAACAGGCTGGGCGAGCCGTCGGTGACGATCAGGTGCCCGCCCAGACTGTCGACCATCATCGTGCTCAAGAGCGGCAGCGCCTCCTCCGCCAGGAACGCCCACTGCTCGGCGCCGGTGGCCGTATCCACCGCGTGCAAGAGGCCATCGGTGCTCAGGTAGAAAACGTATTGCCGGGTCGCCGAGTAGTTCAATATCGCCGGCTTGGAATGCAGGATGTCGCCGTGCGCCCAGTCGCGCCAGACCTTGCACGGCGTCGCCGGATCACTGTCGCTGCAGGCGGCGTTGTTCGGATTGCCGCCGCGGGCGAAGTTGATCAGCGTGGCGCGGTTCGCGTCGCTCATGCCGGCGTTGCCCAGCCGGGCCTTGGTGAGCAGTGCATTGTCCTCAGACACGGGATTGGCGCTCAAGGAGGCGTCGCCGGAAGCACCGGCGATGAAGGTGTAGATCTTGCGCGCTGCCGGGTTGGTGACCGGGGCGGCACCGGAGAGCAGGATCTGGCCGCTGCCGCCCCGGCGTGCGCTGCCGCCATCGGGCACGGCGCTGGGTATCCATTGGCTGACGGCGGCATCGTTGATCTTGCTGGCGAACTCCCCGCCCACCGGCGTCTTGTCGATGTACTCGATGTTCCAGACCGTCTCGCCCAGCCCGTTCGTCACCGGGGTCTGGCCGATGAGGCAAAGTCCGATCGGCAAGCCCTGGTCGTTGCCCGCGACCGGCTGCCTGCCGCAATAGCCGGTATTGCCGGCAGCGGTGACGTCGGACAGTTCGTAACGCTTCAGCGTACCGTCCCATTGGCTGTTGTTGGACGGGCCGAAGAAGCCGAGATAGACGTCGCGCGAGTTCTCCGCCCGGTTCAACGCCGAGATCGGGACCACCGTGCCGCCGCCGGAGACCGGCGTCCAGGAGACCATGGCGTCGATGGCGCCACCCAGCTTTTCCGGCAGTTGCCCGGAATTGTCGGCAGAGAAATATTCGCCGCCGGAGATCGAGGATGCAGCGTTTTGCAGCACCGCCGTGTTGGCGCCGGCGAAGCCGATCGCATAGGTGTAGACCGGCTGGCTGCCCGGGATGCTCTCGGGCGAGACCTTGGCATTGGCCATGAAGTAGGACAGTTCGTCCAACCAGACGTAGCCGCCGTCGTGGTCGGTCGAGCCGTTGTCGGTCGGCCCATAGGGGGTGACGCCATCGGGGCTGAACTGATCGTAGTGGAGGCCGGCCGGCAACGCCGGGGTGTTGATGTCGGTGCGCGGCGAGACGACCTCGGTCGGCGACTTCTGGTAGGAGAGGGCCTTGATCTGATCGTTGGCGGACCAGTCGTTTTCCGGACCGCCATCGGTAACCAGCAGAGTGAAGTTCTTCTGGCAAACGGCGGGCTGTCCGTCGCTGCCGATCAGGTCGAGCATCGGCGAATGATAATTGCCCGCTGCGCCGGGATGGCCACGATTGCCCAGGCAATCGCTGCCGTCCGAGCCGTCGCCCGGCGTCTCGAAGGCTCTGCGGTCGCAGCCAGAGGCTGCCTTGGCGCCGTCCAGGGCGGGGGTGGATAGGCGTCCGAAGTCCGGGGCGTCGCCCTTGAAGTAGCGGTAAGCCTCGTAGAGCGACTCGGTCAGCGGCGTCTGTGCGGTGGCGACCAGACCGTTGATCTTGCCGATCAATGTCTGACGGTTGATCAG
The DNA here is from genome assembly GCA_035530135.1 of Rhodocyclaceae bacterium. Taxonomy (GTDB): domain Bacteria; phylum Pseudomonadota; class Gammaproteobacteria; order Burkholderiales; family Rhodocyclaceae; genus CAIYYX01. Next base: position 32,962 of record DATKVJ010000172.1, read on the forward strand.
CGCGGCATCGTTCTCGGCCCTGGCGGCGGCGCTCATGACGGCGATATCGGCGGAATTGGCGGTACCCATGCGCGCGACGGCATAGACGATGTTGCCCCCCTCGGTGTTGTAGGTGTTGTCCTGGCGATTGAACGCCATCAGGCCGAAGCGCACGCCGTCCTTGTTCCGCACCAGTTGGGTCAGCGCGTCTTTGGCGGTCTGCAATCTGGTCTTGCGACCGATCGGATTGCCGTGGGATTTCGGGCCGTACTTCCAGTTGAGGTAGTTGCTCGAGTAGATATCGTAGGCCGGCGCGGTATCGATGCGTCGAGCCGGGTTGCTGTCGTACATCAGGGTGCCGCTCGAAACGGTATTGCCGGCGGCGCCGTTGTAGCGCCCGTCATAGGGGCTGCCGTTGGCGCCGAAATCGCGCGGCAGGGCGGTCATGTACGGCCCGCCGCTGGCCTCGTCGGCGACGCAGTCATGGACCATCGTCGACTCCTGATCGGCGTTCCGGTCGGCGACCGCGTAATCGGTGCCATCGACGTTCTGGCTGAGCGCGCGGCTGTCGCAACTGATGTAGGGGCAGCCCGAGGCGTGCCGATCGCTGCATTCCTGAAAGCTATCGCCCTTGTTGCTGCAGCCGGCGGTGATGCTGTCGGTGCGCACGTCAGCGAGCGTCTGGCCGCCGACTCGCTTGGTCGCGTAAGTCACCGACTTGTCGCAGGCGCCGGGATCGTTGGTGACCGTCCAGGCGTTGCCTGGCGGCACGCGGATATCCCCGACGCAGCTGCCGCCGTAATAGTAGCTGGTGCCCGCGTCGGTACGGTTGCTGCAACCCGAGTTGATGTCATTGCCACCATCGCCGATCAGCACGTTGCGATAAGTTCTGTTGCCCAGTCTCTGCTCGCTGACGGTGCCATTGACGCAATAGTTGGTGCCGTTCGGCTCGCCGGGATCCGGGCAATCGGCGCCGGTACAGGAGCCGGTGCACACGCCGCCGACGAAATAGACGGCGCTCGCCCCCTCGCCCCCGACGGTCACCGCCCGGCGATCCGGGGACCAGTGACAGCCGCTGTAGCTCTTGGTGTCGAGCTGGCTGCGGCCGCGCCAATGGCAGTTTTCATAGTCCTTGGTGTAATAGGGCCCGGCCACGGTCTGGGCACAAGCGGGCGGGTCTGGAACCTGATCGCACTGCCCGGGCAGGGTGCCGCTGCAGACGATGCCGGCGTCGCTGCAGGCTCCGCCGAAGGAGAAGGTCTGGGTGATCGCGTCGGGCCCGTCGCTGGTCGGGCCCGACCAGCTGCAATTGCGCGTCTTGCTGACGGTGATCGCCCCGCTATTGACCGAATTCGAGTAGTCGTAGTAACCGGGCACCGCGAGCTTCTGGTAGCCGACGATGCGCGCATCGTTGTTGTTGGTGATCCCGCTCGCAGCCACGCCGTAGACGCCCAAGAGCTGCTTGTAGATATCGTAGCTCGGGATTTGAAACAGCTTGTCGCTGAAGTTGAAACCGCCCCAATCCGGTCTCAGGTCTGTCCAGCCGGCAGAGGAACGGTTTCCGGAGCGCTTGAGTCTGATCGGCAGAGGTACGGCTGCGTTGACCGCAAAGGTGTCGGCATCGCGATTGCCATTGAGGTAACCGTCGTAATGGGACCACGAGATGCTTGCGCTATTGCTGCCCGGATAGCCGGCGGCCAGGGAATCGTCGAGGTTCCGATAGCGCTCGTAGCGCTGCCATTTCTGTCCGAGGTATTTGCCATCGTTCGGTGGAAAGGTGCTCGGCGCAAAAACCGTCGAAGGCGTCAGCGCGTCGAGGGAAGACTGGCACTGGTTATTCTGTCCATAGTACTTGGCGGGCGGGACTCCGAAGTCGATGCCGCCGCGCTTGAGATGATGGGTGACCGGGTCGATGGTGCCGCCGAAGGTGGTCAGCGCATCGGCGCCATAGAATTGGTTGAAGGCATCCGAATAGAGACGCGGATCGCTCTCGGGTGTGCCCGCCGGCAACCAATGCAGGGCGTTGTGTTCGCTGTAGTTGCGATAGCTGAAGCGCGGACCTGGATCGCCGGGCTCGGTGGCGTTGGCATAGTCGCGCGCGGCGCGCCAGATCTGTTTTCGTTCCTCGACGCTTGATCCGCCCCAGAAGCCCAGCGGCTTGGTCGGCGCCGGAAGCGCACTCGTGCCGCTGGGTGCGGTCATGGTCCCGTCGGCGTTGCTCCAGTAGCTGTATTGCTGGTTGGCCGCATTGCTTTGCATCGGGTAGCCGGAATTGTTCCAACTGACCCCTGGAGGCAGCGCGATGAAGACATCCGAGGAGCTCAGGTTAACGATGGTGAAAGTGCCGTTCAAAGCCGGGATAGGCATTCCGGTCAAGGTGATCGAACCGCCGATGTGGAAGGAGGCGGTGTTCGAAAATCTGATGACGACGTTGTCCTGGTATGCCTGAGCGGAGGAATACGTGCCGAAGACGAAGAAACCGCTGGGCGTGTTGGCGACATAGCCATTGCCGTCGGAAATCTTGCCGTCCTGTTCGAAGGGCACCTCTAAATTGCTGATGGTGTCGATGTCGTTCCAGAGGTACTCGACGTGCGAGTCGTAGGCGCCCGGATATTCCCGCCAGCCCTCCGGCAGGTTCATCGAATCGGAGGTGTCGAGAATCAGCAGGACGTTGGGTTCCGCGGCAGAGGAGCCGGTAACGATGGCGCGGTAGATGTCGGTGTCCAGCGCCCAGGCAGGATTGCACATGGAGGCGGTCAGGATCCAGGCGAGCAGGCGTTTGAGGTATCCAGTTTTCATCACGTTCCTCTGCGGCCTCAGCCGCCGCAACCACCGGCGGTCAGCTTCTTCTTGACGCCCTGATGCACCAGCGCCACGCCGGCGATCGAGCCTTCCGACTTGGCGCGGATGTCGAATGCCGCGGCGTCCCAGCTCAGGATGCCGGCGCCCGGGACCTGATTGCCCGAGCCGACGCCGGCGTCGGCGCCGCAACCGATTTCGCTCGCGGTCACCGTGGCGGTGCCGTTTTGCAGCGCCAGCGTGGCGCTATAGCCGCCCGGGCCGCCGCTGATGCTGACGTTGCTCGGCGCGCCCGCGGGGAAAAAGCAGCTCGTGCCCTTGTTCGGACCGGACAGGTCGGCTTCGACGCAACCGGGCTGCAGGGTGCCGGCGTTGCCGTCGAGAAACTCGGCGATCGCCAGCTCGGCATTGGCGAAATTCTGCGCCGCGAGATAGCTCACGCCGCCTATTTTCAGTTCGAGGACGCCGATCTTGATCGCACTCACGACCAGCAGCGTCAGCACGGTGAGCATGATCAGGCCGACCACCAGGGCGACGCCTCGGTGGCTCGCCGGGAATCTCAGCATTGCTGTCCCCCCATGGAACGGCGGGCCGCGCAGTTGCGCAGTTGCACCGTCTGGGAATAGATCTGGCGCAGGTAGGAGCAGTCCGGTCCGGCGCAGGAATAGGTCACGCCACCACCCAGATCGTAGGTCTTGCCGGCGTCGTTTTGACCCATGATCGGATCGATGCTGCGCACCAGCGCCGTGATGCGCACGGAGATGGCCTGCGGCCACTCCGAGACGCTCGGGGCAGCCGAATAGCGGTCAGGAATGCCGTCGCCGTTGGCGTCCAGCCCATAGGAAAAATTCAGGCGCTCGATACCCTCGACCAGGGCGACTTCCTGCATCTGCACCGATGCGGCGGTGCTGGAGATTTCCTGGCGCACCAGGGTGGGGATGGGCCGGCCACCGTCGTCGTCGGCGCGGCAGAGCGGCTTGTCGGCCGAACCGCCGGTCGGACGGCTGCACGGGCGGAGGTAATAGACATGGGTCTGGTACGCGAAAATCGGCGCATCCTTGTTGCTCACCAGCATCCTGATATTGCCCAGGCCGGCCGCGCGCAGCGTGGCATAGCCGTCGCCGCGAAAGACGATGGTATTGGGATCCTGGGTCGGCGACGACTGGACGTAGAGGGTCTTGTCGTAGTTGGGCTGGGCGGCCAGGGCGGCGCTCATGTCGCCGTTCCCGTCGGGCTGGTCGATGACCTGGCCGGTGGCGCCGCGCAGGACGATGACCGGGCTGTCCGGCAAGAAGTTGGCGGCAGCGATGCAGGGGAAGGTGGAACTCACCGTCGCCGGCGTCAGATCGTCGTGTACCTCGATGGGCACGGCGAGATCCAGCGCATACGGGCGGGCGGGCGGGCCGGGCAACTCGGCGCCGCAATCGTCCGCCGCCGCGATCTCCGGCAGCGCATCCAGCTTGACGCTGGCCGCAGAGGTGCTCTCGCCGTAGAAACCGGCCATGCGGATATCGTCGGACAGGTAGCGCAGCGTCGCCGTGCCGTTCTCCTGCAGCCGGGCGAACGCATCCTGCACCCTGAAGCTCGTCGAAGTGCTGGAGAAGAGCAGGGTCAACCCGGTCAACAGAATCAATCCGATGGCCATCGACACCATCAGTTCGATCAGGGTCAGTCCTTGTGCGCAACGCAGCGGCGTCAGGTTGCGAAGCTGGGCGCGAGCTTGGGCGGTCGTACTCATGACGGCTGATAGATGAAGACGTAGAGGGTCACCAGACGCCGGTACTCGTCGGCGCTGTCGGGGGTATTCGCCAGGGTCTGGTACAGCCCCTTGGCGCAAGTGGTGAGATTGCGCAGGTCGCTGGCGTTGCCGGCACTCGTCGGAACCGCCTGATCCCCCTGCCAGGCCACGGTGATGCGGTAGGTATCGGTTGGCGCGGCCACCCCCGGGGAAATGAATGCCACCGGCCCTTCGACGCAGCCGCGGGCGTTGCTGATGCTGCCGATCCTGAGATTCGAGGCGTTGCTCTTGCCGGCGCCGAGCAGCAGGCCTTCCCAGCTTGCCAGATCGTAGTTGGCCAGCTCCGAGGGACTACAGTCCGCGGCCGCGCAGTCCGTGATCGAGTGGTTCTGTAGCAGGGTCCACATCGCTGCCAGCGCAGGGTCGCCGAGCGGCGAGGCGGACCCGGCATCGGCGGCGTAGAGGGCTGCGATGGCGCCGTTCGAGGGCGTCGTGACGCTGGCGGACTGGTTGGCGCGCATGCGCTCGGCCAGATCGGTGGCGATCGCCAGTGCCTGCTGGCGCTCGTAGGCTTCGTAGGAAAGCCGCTGGGCCTTGACGATCATGCCGGACAGACCGAGCAGGCCGAGCAGCAGGATGACCAGGGTCACCATCACCTCGATCAGGGTGAGCCCCAGGCCAAACCGCCGCAGCCTGCTCCGGTTCATGGACACGCCACCCCCCCTTGCGCGGCACTCACCTGGTACAGGCTGACCCGCCCGGTCGCCGCGAAAGCCAGGGCGCGCATCTTTTCGCTGCCCGGCGCATGCCCGCCCCTGTCGTCGCTGATCATGAAGGCATTGATGCCCAATGCCGCGCCCGGCGTATTGGCCGATATCCGGCCGTCGGGTCCGAAAATGATCGCCGGCGTATCGACGACGGCGGCGGCCGGATTCAGCCGGGTGCACACCTTGATGCTGCCGCCCAGCGGCTGATGGCGCAGCAGCTCCTCGGGACAGGCCTCGGGCGTCGCCGCTAGGGCCGCGGGATCGGTGCAGACTGCGACATTGGGGCAGATCTGGGCGCCGCTCGGGGAGGCGCAGACGATGACGCGCCAACCGCCGCGCCAGACATCATTGCTCTGATCCAGGGATGCGACCGCAACCCGGCGCCCGTTGCTAATGGCGTCGGCGCGCGCCAAGCTAAGAGCGCTCATGAGTTCGGAGGCCGCTGCGCGCACTCGCTGGCTCGCGACCAGGTCCTGCAGGCTGGGAACCGCGATGCTCAGCAGTATCGCCGCGACCGTCAGCGTCACCATCAGTTCGACCAGCGTAAAGCCACCGCGCCGGTCGGCTGTCCCGTTTATCCGTGGATGGACTGGCATGGCGCTATTCCCAGGGGGTCGCGCTGGCGCTGGAATAGACGCAGGCCGAGATTTCGCAGGTGCGATCCGTGTCACGCCAGTGCTCGCCGCGGCTGTTGATGAACAGGCGGCCGTCGTCCTTTTGCGCCGAACCGACCAGCGGCGTGAGCTCTGCGACAAAGAACGGCCGTGCGTCGGTCGTGTAGAGCCAGGGCGCGTAGTAATTCGCAACCGGGGCCGGAACGGCCGCGCCCAGGTCGGCCAGATCAGCCGTGTATCGCCCCTGATCGAGACGGAACTGCTCCTCCCGCTGCGCGATGTCCATCAAGAACTGCTGCGCCTGGGAGCGGTTGGCGCGAATGACGTAGTTCACGTAGGAGGGATAGGCGATCATCGTCAGTATGGCGACGACGGCCACCACGATCATCAATTCGATCAGGGTGAAACCCCTGTGCCTATGACTTGAGCGCGGAACCGATGTTATGGAGTCAGGCATGGCTATCATGACCGGAATATTCCAATGTCATGATAGCGAATATGCCTTATGGTGACACGGTCAGGCGATGGGCGGTCGGTTCTATGGGGTGAGCGGCGAACGGTTTCCCGAATGCCCGGGAGAGTGTACTAGGCGCCTTTTGCTACCGGCCGCGCCGGGTCCGCGCACCATTCGCTCCACGAGCCGGCGTAGAGCCGCGAGCCGGAGAGTCCGGCGATTTCCATCGCCAGCAGATTGTGGCAGGCGGTGACGCCGGAGCCGCACTGCTGAACGACTTGCCCCGGGCGCCGCCCGGCCAAGAGCACTCCGAACTCTGCGGCGAGCTCCGCGGCCGGCTTGAAGAAGCAGCCGTCGTCGTCGAGATTGTCGAAATAGAAGCGATTGACGGCACCGGGGATATGGCCGCCGACCGGATCGAGGGTTTCATTTTCGCCGCGGAAGCGCTCGGGGCTGCGAGCATCGACCAGGAGCATCTCGCGCGAATCCAGATGCGCCAGAACGAAATCGGCATCGACCGGGCCGTCCGTCCCGGGTCGGGCTTGGAAACGCGCCGGTGCAACCTCCGGCACCCGATCTTCGAGCGGCAATCCGGCCCGCTTCCAGCCGGCCAAGCCGCCGTCCAAGATCGCGGCGCGTTCGTGGCCGAGCCAGCGCAGCAGCCACCACAGGCGGGAGGCGAAAATGCCGCCCTCGTTGTCGTAGGCCACCACTTGCGTACTCGGGGATACCCCGCATTGCGACATCTTTTCGCCGAAGACGGCGGGGTCGGGCAGCGGATGGCGGCCGTGCCTGCCGTCGACGGGGCCAGAGAGGTCGCGGTCGAGGTGGAGGAAGAGCGCGCCGGGAATATGACCGCGGCGGTAGGCGGCGAGACCGTATTCGGTTTGCTTGAGGTCGTGGCGGCAATCGAAGATCCGCCAGTCGGGGTCGGTAAGATGAGTCTTGACTTCCGCCGCGCCGACCAGGCAGGTGCTCACCGGGCGGCTTCCAGCCAGGTGCGCGCCTCTGCCTCGTCCGCGAAGACGCGCAGGTCGGCATCGACGAAGGCCTGCGATAGCCAGGCGCTCCAGGTCACCCACTGGCTGTCGGTGAGCACCGCGATGCGGCCGAAATCATGGGGATGCTGGCGCGAGAACTTGATCTCCTCCCAGGCCACGTCGAGCGTGAAGTCGGCCATCTGGCGCAGGTCGAAGAGCAGCTTGAGGCTGCCCTCGGACGGAATCGTGTCGCGCACCAACTCCTCGAACTCCTGGAAATCGGCGAGCGTGAACTCGCCGAAGACGGTGACGGAGAGCAGCTTGCCTTGGTGGTCGGTGACAATCATGGGGGATCCTCTTTGGCGGTCTGTCGCGAAATATAGCTCAATCCTGCTCGACCGGGGCGCCTCGCGACAGCGCGCCGGACAGCACGCCGCTGGCGACGATCAGGCCGACGCCGACCCAGGCCAGCAGCGGCAGACTATCCTGCCACAGCCAGTTGCCGAAAATGCTGGCGAAAACCACGGTGCTGTAGGCCAGGCTGGCGGCGACCATGGTCCTGCCGCGGCTGTAGGCGCGCGTCATGCACAACTGGGCCAGGGCGCCGAATGCGCCGACGCCGGTCAGCAGCCAGGCGCCGCGCCCGTCGATCGCATGGAACGGGTGGCCGACCAGCACCCAGGGCAGGCCGCCCACCGCCGCAATCAGGGAGAAGTAGAACACCGTGCGCCATTCGGGTTCGCCCAGTTCGCCCAAGCGCCTGACGTTGAGGTATGCGATGCTGGCAATGATGCCCGAGCCCAACCCGAACAGGCCGCCGGCGATTTCCTCGGAGTGAAAGGACGGCTGCAAGAGCAGAGCGACGCCGGCAAAGCCGGCGGCGAGCGACGCAAACAGCAGCGGCCGAATCCGTTCGCGCTGCCAGAAGGCGAGCAGCAGCGCCAGAAACAGCGGCGAGGTGTAGTTGAGGGTCACCGCTGTGGCCAGCGGAATCTGGCTGATGGCGTAGAAATACATGACTAGCGAAACGAAACCGGCCACACCGCGGGTCAGGTGCGCGCGCCAATACGGCGTGCGCAGGGAGAGCCCGGCAACACGCACGTAGGCGAAGAGCAGCAGCATGGCGACGAAGCCGCGGTAGAACACCAGTTCGGCGGCGGAGAACTGCGCGCTGCCGAGCTTGACGCAGATGCCCATGCAGGCGAACAGCAGGCTCGCGGCAACCATCCAGAGGGATTGCATTTCAGAAACCGGGAATCAGCACTGGAAGAACCGTCGCGTCTCGGCAGCGCTCATGCGGCGCCGCCGAGATGGGGGCCCACGATGCGCCGGTAGAACTCGTGAAAGTGCCGCATGCCGTCTTCCAGCGGCGACTGGTAGGGGCCGGTCTCGCTCACGCCGGCCCGCATCAGGGCAAGGCGACCGCGATCCATGCGCTCGGCGATGTCGTCGTCCTCGATCGCCGTCTCCATGTAGGCGGCCTGCTCGGCCTCGATGAGTTCGCGCTCGAACAGCGCGACATCCTCGGGATAGTAGAACTCGACCACGTTCAGCGTCCTGTCCACAGCCTGCGGGATCAGCGTCGATACCACCAGCACGTGCGGATACCACTCGACCATGATGTTCGGGAAATAGGTGAGCCACACCGCGCCCTGCCTCGGGCGCTCGCCCCGGTAATAGTCGAGCACCGCTGCCTGCCAGCGCTCGTAGACCTGGGAGCCGGACTTGGCGAGCGAGGCAATCCCGACGCGCTGCACCGAATACCACTGTCCGAACTGCCAGCTCAAATCATCGCAGTCGACGAATTTTCCCAGCCCGGGGTGATAGGGAACGACGTGGTAATCCTCGAGGTAGACCTCGATGAAGGTCTTCCAGTTGTAGTTGCACGGATGCAGCTCGACACGATCCAGCTTGTAGCCGGAAAAATCGAATTCGCCGGCGACCGACAGGCCGGCCAGATCGTTTTGCGCCCGCCGCGGCCCGCGAAACAGCAGGCCGTTCCAGTTTTCCAGCCGCTGCCTGTCGAGGTTGAGGCAGGGGTTATCGGGAAAGCGCGGCGCGCCGATCAAGCGGCCGGTGCCGTCATAGGTCCAACGGTGGATCGGGCAAACGATGTTCCTGGCCTTGCCCGAGCCTTGCAGCATGATCGCCTGGCGATGGCGGCAGACGTTGGACAGCAGGTCGATACCGCCGCCCGCCTCCTGGCGCACCAGCAGCTTGGCGTGATCGAGCCATTCCAGGCTGCGATAGTCCAGGGCTTCGGGCACCATCAGCTCGTGGCCCACGTAACCCGGACCCTGGTCGAACAGCAGCCGCTTCTCCAACTCGAACAGCTTCTCGTCGAAATACCACGACACGGGCAGCTGCGCAGGCGTCGACGCGAGACGCACGGTCGTCCCCGCCCGGTCAATAATGTTGCTCATATCACCCAAGCCACAAGAAAAACCCGGATACCGGGAAACGTATAAGTATAATCTACCCATCCTGACGGGGACTGCCGGACAGCCGGATTTGACCTGGGCCGTCGCGATAAGTTACTTTTGCCCCCTGTCTTCGACGCCGTATCCATCACTCTGCCGCGCACCTGCCGTCCACCCCATGGGCAAAACCAGTCCCCCACCGGTATCGTTTGAAGCCGCCCTCACAGAGCTGGAGACCATCGTCCGGGAGATGGAGGCCGGACAGTTGCCGCTCGAACAGTCGCTCGCCGCCTTCGAACGCGGCACGGCTTTGCTCAAGCACTGCCAGGAGGCCCTCGGCGCTGCCGAGCAGAAGCTGCAGATGCTCGAAGCCGGGCAGCGCTCCGCCTTCTCGGCCGGCGCTCCGGCTGAGGAGGAATGAACACGATGGATTTCGCCACCTGGATGGGCACGATCCAGCAGCGCACCGAGACCAGCCTCGACCGCCTGCTGGCACCCGCCACCGTCGCCCCGCAACGCCTGCACCAGGCCATGCGCTACGCGGCGTTGGGCGGCGGCAAGCGCATCCGGCCCCTGCTCTGCCACGCCGCCGGCGAGCTCTGCGGCGCCGAGGCCGAAAAGCTCGACATCGCCGCTGCCGCGGTCGAGCTGATCCACATCTACTCCCTGGTGCATGACGACCTGCCCTGCATGGACGACGACGTCCTGCGCCGCGGCAAGCCGACCTGCCACGTCGAATTCGACCAAGCCACCGCGCTCTTGGTCGGCGACGCGCTGCAGGCGCTGGCCTTCCAGCTGCTCGCCGAGCATCAGCTCGCTGGCGACGCCCGGCGCCAGCTGGCCATGATCGGCAGCCTCGCCCGTGCGGCGGGCTCGCGCGGCATGGCCGGCGGTCAGGCGATCGACCTCGCCGCGGTGGGTCAGACGCTCGCCCTTGAAGAACTGGAGTTCATGCACATCCACAAGACCGGCGCCCTGATCCGCGCCGCTTGCCTGCTCGGTGCCCACTGCGGCGAGCCCCTGCCCGAGGCCTCGCTCGCGGGACTCGACCGCTATGCCAAGGTTTCCGGCCTGCTCTTTCAGGTGGTCGACGACATCCTCGATACCGAGGCAACGACCGCGACGCTGGGCAAGACTGCCGGCAAAGACGCCGCCCAGAACAAGCCCACCTACGTCAGCCTGCTGGGTCTCGCCCGCGCCAAGGAAACAGCGGCCGAGCTGCGCGCCGCGGCGCACGATGCCCTCGCGCCCTTCGGCGAGGCGGCGCGACGCCTGCACGAGCTCACAGATTTCATCGTCCGCCGCAGCTTCTGACCGCACGCCTGCCTCATGCCCTCCACGCCACTGCTCGACACCATCAACTCCCCCGCTGCGCTGCGCCAGCTGGAGCGCGACGATCTGACCCAGCTCGCCGACGAGCTGCGCGCCTTCCTGCTCGAATCGGTGGCCAAGACCGGCGGCCACCTGTCCTCGAATCTCGGCACTATCGAGCTCACCATCGCGCTGCACTATGTCTTCGACACGCCCCATGATCGCCTGGTTTGGGATGTCGGCCACCAGACCTATGCCCACAAGGTGCTCACCGGGCGCCGCGCGGGCATGGCCAGACTGCGCATGCAGGGCGGCATTTCCGGATTTCCCCGGCGCAGCGAGAGCGAGTACGACACCTTCGGCGTCGGCCATTCCTCGACCTCGATCTCGGCTGCCCTGGGCATGGCCGTGGCGGCGCGCGACAAGGGCGAGGAGCGGAACGTCGTGGCGATCATCGGCGACGGGGCGATGTCCGCCGGAATGGCCTTCGAAGCGCTCAACAATGCCGGCGTCGTCGATGCCAACCTGCTGGTGATCCTGAACGACAACGACATGTCGATCTCGCCGCCGGTGGGCGCCCTCAACAAGTATCTGGCGCGGCTGTTCTCCGGCCGCACCTTCAACGCCGCTCGCCGCGCCGGCGAGAAGGTGCTCTCCTCGCTGCCCTCTGTGCTGGAGTTCGCCAAGCGCGCCGAGGAGCACGTGAAGGGCATGCTCACCCCCGGCACCTTGTTCGAGGAGCTCGGCTTCAATTACATCGGCCCGATCGACGGCCACGACCTGGCCTCATTGATCCCTACGCTGCAGAACCTGAAAGCCTTGAAGGGGCCGCAGTTCCTGCACGTCATCACCCAGAAGGGGCAGGGCTACAAGCTGGCCGAAGCCGATCCGGTGCTCTATCACGGTGTGTCCAAATTCCGGCCCGACGCCGGCATCGTCGGCGGAAAAGCGGGCGGCAAGCCGACTTACACGAAGGTCTTCGGCGACTGGCTGTGCGACATGGCCGCGCTGGACGAGCGCCTGGTCGGCATAACGCCGGCGATGTGCGAAGGCTCGGGCCTGGTGCGCTTCGCGCAGGAATACCCGCAGCGCTATTTCGACGTCGGTATCGCCGAGCAGCACGCGGTGACCTTTGCCGCGGGGCTCGCCTGCGGGGGCGTGAAGCCGGTGGTGGCGATCTATTCGACCTTTTTGCAGCGCGCCTACGATCAGCTGATCCACGACGTGGCGATCCAGAATCTGCCGGTGGTGTTCGCGCTCGACCGCGCCGGGCTCGTCGGCGCCGACGGCGCCACGCACAACGGCGCGTTCGATCTCGCCTACCTGCGCTGCATTCCGAATCTTACGGTGATGGCGCCCGCCGACGAAAATGAATGCCGGCTGATGCTGTACACCGCATTCCAGCTCAATACGCCGGCGGCGGTGCGTTACCCGCGCGGCACCGGCCCGGGCGTGGAGATCCGCAAGCCGATGCAGGCGCTGAGCTTGGGCAAAGGCGAAGTGCGCCGGCAGGGCGCCAGGATCGCGATCCTCGCTTTCGGCAGCATGCTCGCGCCCGCGTTCGGGGCCGCCGAAGAGCTCGACGCGACGGTGGCCAATATGCGCTTCGTCAAACCTTTGGACGAGGCCCTGGTCGAACAACTGGCGCGGGAGCACGAACTGCTGGTGACGGTGGAAGAAGGTTCGGTGATGGGCGGCGCCGGCAGCGCCGTGGCTGAATGTCTCGCCGCCGCGGGCCTGTCGCCGCAGCTCCTGCACCTGGGCCTGCCCGACCGGTTCGTCGATCATGGTGATACCGCCGTGCTGCTCGCCGAAGTCGGGCTGGACAAGACGGGACTGCTCGCCGCGATTCGGGCGCGACTCGCCGCCTAAGAGGCTGTGGCAAAAGTCATTTTGCCGCAGTCCGACCTAGGGGAGCACGAGGGGAGATGTCCCCTCGTCTTCTTGCAGCCCCCAGCGCCGGCCGCGTCCGGGGATCATGATAAAATGCGCTTGTCGTCGCGGTGCCTGCGCCGCGGCCGTCCATAGAAGGGTTCCGTCATGAATACCCGCGATCCGCTAGCCATCGCCGACGTGCAAAGTTCGAAGGATACGCGCCGGCTCGCCATCGACCAGGTCGGCATCAAGTCCATCCGCCATCCGGTCAAGGTAAGCGAGCGTTCCGGTGGCGTGCAGCACACCATCGCCAGCTTCAACATGTACGTGCGCCTGCCGCATCATTTCAA
>DATKVJ010000173.1:0-7533 GCA_035530135.1 Rhodocyclaceae bacterium
CAACGACGAGGCCATCAGTCGCCTGTCCGGAGACAAGCAGATTGCCGATGCGTTTCTGATGCACGACCGCGACATCGTGGTCCCCTGCGACGACTCCGTGGTGCGGGGCGAACAGTTCATTCGCCGCGCCCGCGGCTGGACGCCGCGCGCCATCAAGCTGGCGTCTGCCGGGCCCAGCGTCCTGGCCTTCGGCGGCTCTCTCAAGAACACGATCTGCATCACCCGCAATGACGAGGCCTTCGTCTCGCAGCATATCGGCGATCTCGACAATGCCGCCAGCTGCGTCTTCCATGAGGACAGCGTCTCGCGGCTGCTCGAACTCATCGACGTCGTACCCGACATCGTCGCCCACGACCTGCATCCGGACTTCCATTCGAGCCGCTTCGCCGCCGAGTTCGCGACGAGGCACGGCCTGCCGCTCATCGCCGTGCAACATCACCACGCCCACATCGCCGCGGTGCTGGCCGAGCATGGGCATAAGGGGCCGGTTCTCGGCCTGGCGGCGGACGGCGTCGGCTTAGGCACGGACGGCAGCGCCTGGGGCGGCGAGTTGCTGCTTGTCGATGGCAGGCATTGCCGGCGCTTGGGAAACATTGCGCCGCTGCCGCTGCCCGGCGGCGACCGCGCCGCGCGCGAACCCTGGCGCATGGCGGCGGCGGCGCTGTGGCGGCTCGGTCGCGGCGACGAGATCGCGATGCGCTTTCGCGCCCAGCCGGCGGCGTCCGGACTCGCCGCGCTGCTCGAACGGGGGCTCAATTGCCCGCCGACTTCCAGCCTCGGCCGCGTCTTCGATGCCGCCGCGGGCCTGCTCGGCGTGCGCACCCAGTCCGCCTTCGAGGGCCAGGCGGCGATGCTGCTCGAGGGCCTGGCCGAGCGCGCCGGGGCGGCATCGCGGCCGGCGAGCGTGCGGGAGAACGGCTGGCGGATCGAGGCCGGTCCGGGCGGCGGCGTGCTCGACCTGCTGCCGCTCCTGGCGGCGCTGGTCGACGCCGACGATCCGGCGCAGGCCGCGGCCGGCTTCCACGCGACGCTTGCGGCGGCCTTGGCCGACTGGATCGGCGCCGCGGCCGGCACGCAGGGCGTCGCCACCGTGGCGCTCGCCGGCGGCTGCCTGCTCAACGACGTCCTGACGCGCGCGCTCATCGGACGCCTGGAGGCCGCCGGCCTGCGGGTGCTCGTCGCGCGCCAACTGCCGCCCAACGACGGCGGCCTGTCGCTCGGCCAGGCCTGGGTGGCCCGGCAAACCCTGGAGGCTTGAATCATGTGTCTGGCATTGCCCGCACGCATCGTCGAAATCCGCGGCGCCGATCAGGCGGTGATCGAACTGGGCGGGGTCAGGAAGGAATGTTCGCTGGCCCTGGTCGATGACGTCGCCGTCGGCGACTACGTGATCGTGCATGTCGGCTATGCGCTGACCCGGCTCGATCCCGAGGAGGCGGAGAAGACGCTGGCGCTCTTCGCAGAGTTGGGCGAGCGATGAGCTTCCCGCCGCAGGGCCGCCCCAAGGCGGGAGCCGCGTATGGCACGGAGTCCCGCAGGGACGAACCGTCGTCACCCCCTTCCCGGGGAAGGGGGATGGGGGGTAGGCCGTGAAGTACATCGACGAATTTCGCGACGGCCGTCTGGCGCAGGGACTGGCCGCGGCCATCACCGCCGCCGCGACGGGCGGCGAATACCGGCTGATGGAGTTCTGCGGCGGCCATACCCACGCGATTTCGCGCTACGGCCTGGAAGACCTGTTGCCGCCGCGGGTGCGGATGATCCACGGCCCAGGCTGCCCGATCTGCGTGCTGCCGATCGGCCGCATCGACCAGGCGATCCGCCTGTCGCTGGAGCGCGGCGTGATCCTGTGCAGCTACGCCGACACCCTGAGGGTGCCGGCCTCCGACCAGCTCTCGCTGCTGAAGGCCAAGGCCGGAGGCGGCGACATCCGCATCGTGTATTCGACCGCGGACGCCCTGCAGCTCGCCCGGGAAAACCCGCGGCGCGAGGTGGTGTTCTTCGCCATCGGCTTCGAGACCACGACGCCGCCGACCGCGGTGGCGGTCAAGCTGGCCGAAGCCGAGGGTCTGAAGAATTTCAGCGTGCTGTGCAACCACGTGCTGACGCCGGCGGCGATGCACGCCATCCTGGCCGGCGGCGCCGAGCTCGACGGTTTCGTCGGGCCGGCGCACGTGTCCGCGGTGATCGGAGTCGCGCCCTACGACGTGTTCGCCAGCGACTACCGCAAGCCCGTGGTGATCAGCGGCTTCGAGCCGCTCGACGTGCTGCAGTCCATCCTGATGCTGGTGCGCCAGGTGAATGCGGGCGCGGCCCGGGTCGAGAACCAATTCACCCGCGCGGTGACGCGATCGGGCAACCTCAAGGCCCAGGCGCTGATGGCCGAGGTCTTCGCGTTGCGCGAGTCCTTCGAGTGGCGGGGGCTGGGCACCGTGCCCGACAGCGCGTTGCGGCTGGCCGATCGCTACGCGGACTTCGATGCCGAAGCGCGTTTTGGCATCGGCTACGTCGCCGTCCCGGACCACAAGGCCTGCGAATGCGCCGCCATCCTGCGCGGCGAGAAGCGGCCGCAGCAGTGCAGGATCTTCGGCAGCGCCTGCACGCCGGAGAATCCGGTGGGCTCCTGCATGGTCTCGCCCGAGGGCGCCTGCGCCGCGCACTACAGCTACGGTCGCTTCCGGACCGCGGCATGAGCGCGGCCAAACCGGGCCACGTTCGCCCGCTCGATCTGAGACACGGCCGCGTCGATCTTTCCCACGGCAGCGGCGGCCGCGCCATGGCGCAACTGATCGAAGAACTGTTCGCCGCTGCGCTGGCCAACGAGCACCTCGACCGGGGCGACGACGGCGCGGTGCTGCCGACCGTGAGCGGCAGGCTGGTGCTGTCCACCGACGCCCACGTGGTCTCGCCGCTGTTCTTTCCCGGCGGCGACATCGGCTGCCTGTCGGTGCATGGCACGGTGAACGACGTCGCGGTGATGGGCGCGCGGCCGCTGTGGCTGGCGGCCAGCTTCATCCTCGAGGAGGGCTTCCCGCTCGCGACGCTGCAGGCCATCGTCGCCTCGATGGCGGCGGCCTCGCGCGCCGCCGGCGTGCCCGTCGTCTGCGGCGACACCAAGGTGGTGGAGCGGGGTCACGCCGACGGCGTCTTCATCACCACCACCGGCGTCGGCGTGCTGCGCGAGGGCGCCGCTCCCGGCGGCGCCAGGGCCAGGCCGGGCGACGCGATCCTGATCTCGGGCAGCATCGGCGACCACGGCATGGCGGTGATGTCCCGGCGCGAGAACCTGGAATTTTCAGCGCCCATCGTCTCCGATACGGCGGCGCTGCACGGTCTGATCGAGACCCTGCTGGACGCCGTGCCGGACATCCACGTGCTGCGCGACCCGACGCGCGGCGGCCTGGCGACGACGCTCAACGAAATCGCCGGACAGTCCGGCGTCGGCATGCTGATCGATGAGGCATCGATCCCGGTGAAACCGGCGGTGGCGGCGGCCTGCGAATTGCTCGGCCTCGATCCGTTCTACGTCGCCAACGAGGGCAAGCTGGTGGCGATCTGCGCCGAGCGCGACGCGCAGACGCTGCTGGCAAAGCTGTGCGCCCACCCGCTGGGCAGAGACGCCGCGGTGATCGGCCGGGTTCAGGCCGACGACCAGCACTTCGTGCAGATGCGCACGCGCCTGGGCGGCCGCCGCATCGTCGATTGGCTGGCCGGAGAGCAACTGCCGCGGATCTGCTGAATGCAGCCGGCACGGGACTTGCAAGAGGACTTATAATTTTTTTACCGACGCGTCGCCGAAACGTCGACCTAGAGGCCGGATCAGCCATGGACCACCCCCCGCCGCAAGACTGGACCGCGTTGTGCCTGCTGGTGCTGGCGCTGGGTCTGCGCCACGGTTTCGATGCTGACCACCTGGCCACGATCGACGGCCTGACCCGCTTCAATGCCCGCAGCAATCCCCGCCTGGCGCGCTTTTGCGGCGCGCTGTTTTCGCTCGGCCACGGCGTCGTGGTGGTCGCCGTGGCGCTATTGGTGAGCGCGCTGGCGCGCAGCTGGCGGGCGCCGGCCTGGCTCGCGTCCTTCGGCACCCTGGTGTCGATCGCCTTCCTCGCGGCGCTGGGCGTCGCCAACTTGAGGGCGGTGCTGAGCGCCGGCCCGGCCCAACTGGTGCATCCGGTCGGTTTCAAGGGGCGATTGTTGGGCCGCCTCAACCGGACCAACCGGCCGGTTCTGATCGCCCTGGTCGGGGCGCTGTTCGCCCTCTCCTTCGACACCGTCAGCCAGGCGGCGCTGTTCGCGGTGACCGCCAGCCGGTACGGCGGCGAGCTGCAGGCCTTGACGCTCGGTCTGCTGTTCATGCTCGGTATGTTGCTCACCGACGGCATCAACGGCCTGTGGATTTCCCGCCTGATCCGCCGCGCCGACGCGCTGGCGCTGGTCGCCTCGCGCGTCATGGGCCTGGCGGTGGCCGGCGCCAGCCTGATGGTGGCCGGCCTCGGCGCGGCGAAGTGGCTGTCGCCGGCGGTCGAGGCCTGGAGCGAGGGCAAAGGGCTGTTGTTCGGTGCCGCCGTTCTGTTGCTGGTGGCAGGCAGTTTCATCGTCGCCGTCCGGCTGACGCGCCGCCTGGCCGCGGCCTAGTTCCGAGCCGCAGACCCAGTCCCCGCTTTGGGGCGCTTGCACCCCCGCAGTGCTTATACCTCTGCGGCATTACCCCCGGGGATGATGCGCGGCGTGCAGCTGCTTCAGGCGCTCGCGGGCGACGTGGGTGTAGATCTGCGTCGTCGAGATGTCGGCGTGGCCGAGCAGCAGCTGGACCACGCGCAGGTCGGCGCCGTGATTGAGCAGATGGGTGGCGAAGGCGTGACGCAGCACGTGCGGCGAGATCGGCTTATTGATGCCGGCGGACGCGGCGTGGCGCTTGACCAGCGACCAGAACATCTGCCGGCTGAGCCCCTGCCGCCTGGCGGTGACGAACACCTCGTCGCATGCCTGGCCCTTCAGTAGCAGCGGCCGTGCCTCGGAGAGGTAGCGGCCCAGCCAGTCGATCGCCACCTCTCCCAGCGGCACCAGGCGGGTCTTGTCGCCCTTGCCCAGGACGCGCACCACGCCGTCCTCCAGGCTCACCTCGAACAGCCGCAGCTTGACGAGTTCGGTGACGCGCAGGCCGGCGGCGTAGAGCAGTTCGAGCATGGCGCGGTCGCGCAGACCGAGGGGACGGGCGACGTCTGGCGCTGCGAGCAGATCCTCCACCTCCGCCTCAGACAGGGTCTTGGGGAAGCGCTGGGGCATCCGCGGCTGCTCGATGTTCTGCATCGGGTCGGCGCGGATCCGTCCGTGCGCCAGCAGGTGACGGTAGAGGCGGCGCAGCGCTGCCTGCAGCCGGCGCTGGCTGGCGGGCTTGGGCTGTTCGGCGCGCGGGCGCCGGTAGAGATGGGCGAGATAGGACTGGATGTCCCCGGCCCCGACTTGGAGCAAGGCTCTGCCCTCGGTTTCCAGCCAGGCTGCGAACTGCGCCAGGTCGCTGCGGTAGGCGGCGAGCGTGTTCTTCGCCAGCCCGTCCTCCAGCCACAGCGCGTCGCAAAACTGGTCGAGCAGCTCGGCGTCAGCGGCGTTCATACCCGGAGTTGGGGTATTCATGCCCCGGCGATCGGCCTCTCGTGCCCTGACATCGGGCCGCCCCAGGGCAGGGCAGTGTAACAACTGCGAGCGAAGCAAGCCACGGTCACCTCCTTCCTTGGGAAGGGGGTTGGGGGATAGGTCTTTCTCTGTCTAACAGCCAGCGCTTGATCTCCAGCAGCAGGCCGCCGCGCTCGCGGGCGAAGCCGCCCAGCGAGCCGTCGGCGGCGATCACGCGGTGGCAGGGCACGACCAGCGGATAGGGATTGGCGCCGCAGGCGCCGCCCACGGCGCGCGGGGCGCTGGCGAGATCCTTGGCCAGTTCGCCGTAGCTCCGGGTCCGGCCCTTGGGGATCGCGGCGATGCTGTTCCAGACGCGGCGCTGGAAATGCGTTCCGGCGGGCGCCAGCGGCAGGCCGAAGACGAAGCCCGGATCGCCGAGGTAGGCGCGGATCTGGCGCACCGCCTCCTTGGCCAGCAGGGTCTTGGGTGCCTGTTCGGCGCGGGGGGAAAGGAAATCGATGCCGAGGATTTCGTCGTCGTTGCAGGCGACGCCCAGGGAAAAGCCGGGCGCGGCAGCGATGGCTTGATAGGCGTTCATGGCGGTCTCCGCAGGAGCGAAGACCAAAGTATAGCCGGGTCAGCGGACCGCGCAGGGCGTCACCGTGATCACGGTGATCCTCGCGATGCCCGGCAGGTAGCCGGCCAGCGGGCGGCAATGTCCGGCGCTGCACAGCTCATAGCCCTTGGTGAATGGCGACTGGGTCAGGCGCAAGCGCTTCAGCGGCGGCAGCTTCGGATGGTAGTGGTAGACGCCGTCCTTGAAGACGGCGTCCGGGGGCGGCTCCATGCCCGCCCCCGTGCCCAGGATCCGCGCCTCGGTCAAAATCAAGCGGCGGTCCTGGATGCGGTAATCCTCCTCCCAGCGGATTTTTTCGATCGAATGCATCCAGGCCAGGGTGAAGGAAGGCAGCGGCAGGCTGGCGTGGATCAGCCCGGCCGCCAGGCAGATGCCGATCATTCCTTCGTCTTGCGGTTCATCGTCCATTGCCAGACGAGGAAGAGCGCGGACATCGCGAAGCCGATCTGGTCGGTGAAGGGCACCGCGGCGACCAGCATCGCGGCGGCGACGAAGGCGAAGACGCGGCCGAAGATGCCGATCGGCCGCCACAGGTAGCCGATGGTCATCGCCGCCCACAGGCTGATGGCCACCACCGCCTTGAAGAACACGTAGGCGACGGAGAGCGTGGTCCAGTTGCCCTGCAGCATCAGCGCCGGATCGTAGATCGCCATGTAGGGTACGACGAAGCCGGCGATGGCGATCTGGGTCGCCTTGTAGCCTATCCGCATCGGCGAGGACTTGGCGATCGAGGCGGCGGCGAAGGCGGCCAGCGCCACCGGCGGCGTGAGGTCGGCCATGATGCCGAAATAGAACACGAACATGTGGCTGACGATCAGCGGCACGCCGAGCTTCAGCAGCGCCGGGGCGGCGATCGAACTGGTGATGATGTAGTTGGGGATGGTCGGGATGCCCATCCCCAGGATCAGGCAGACGACCATGGTCAGGAACAGCGAGGCGAACAGGCTCTTCTGGCCGATGGTCAGGATGTAGCCGGCGAAGCTGGAGGCGGCGCCGGTCAGGGTCAGCACGCCGATGATGACGCCGACGATGGCGCAGGCCACGCCCACCGGCAGCGCCTGCCGGGCGCCGTCGACCAGGCTCATCTTCATCGTGTGCAGGGTCTTCTTGCCGCCCTTGACGAACAGGTTGGCGATGGCGAGCGCGGCGATCACCGCCATCACCGGCTGTATCCCCCACTTGGCGAAGGAGGCGGCGGACAGGCCCATCGCGATCCAGAAGACGACGCGGAAGGCGGTGTACGAAATGCGCGCGGCGAGGGTCATGCCCAGGATCAT
>DATKVJ010000174.1:0-15609 GCA_035530135.1 Rhodocyclaceae bacterium
CCGAACCGCCAAATTTCTTCGCCAGAATGGTGGTGATCGCCGCGGTCAAGGTGGTCTTGCCGTGGTCAACGTGACCAATCGTGCCAACGTTTACGTGCGGTTTGGTCCGCTGGAATTTTTCCTTAGCCATTTCAAGTACCCTATGAGATCAAAATTATTTCGTGGCGCCAGATCACTTCTTGGCAATGACAGCTTCTGCGACGCTCTTCGGCGCTTCGGTGTAATGCTTGAATTCCATCGAATAGGTCGCGCGACCTTGCGACATCGAGCGCAGATCGGTGGAGTAGCCGAACATCTCGGCCAGCGGCACTTCGGCCTTGATCGCCTTGACGCCGCCGACATCGTCCATACCCTGGATGATGCCGCGACGACGGTTCAAGTCGCCCATCACGTCACCCATGTAGTCTTCCGGCGTTTCCACTTCCACCGCCATCATCGGCTCCAGCAGGATCGGGGTCGCCTTGCGCATGCCATCCTTGAAAGCCATGATCGCTGCCAGTTTGAATGCCAGCTCGGACGAGTCGACATCGTGGTAGGAGCCATCAAACAACGTGACCTTGACGTCGACCACCGGAAAACCGGCCAACACGCCGCTGTTCAGCGCTTCACGCAAGCCTTTTTCCACTGCCGGAATGTATTCGCGCGGCACCGTGCCGCCCTTGATGGCGTCGATGAACTCAAAGCCTTTGCCCGCTTCATTCGGCCCCATCTTGATCCAGACATGGCCGTACTGACCTTTACCACCCGACTGCTTGACGTGCTTGCCTTCCTGCTCGACTTCCTTCTTGATCGCTTCGCGATAGGCCACTTGCGGCGCACCAACGTTGGCCTCGACGCCAAACTCGCGGCGCATGCGATCAACCAGGATTTCCAGGTGCAATTCACCCATGCCTGACATGATCGTCTGGCCGGTCTCTTCATCCGTACGAACGCGGAAAGACGGGTCTTCCTGCGCCAAGCGGCCCAAGGCAACGCCCATTTTTTCCTGGTCGGCCTTGGTTTTCGGCTCGACCGCCACGTGAATCACCGGCTCGGGGAAAATCATCCGCTCGAGCGTGATCGGGTCACTCATGTCGCATAGCGTATCGCCCGTTGTGACATCCTTGAGGCCGACCGCAGCGGCGATGTCGCCCGCGCGCACTTCCTTGATTTCCTCGCGCTGGTTGGCGTGCATCTGCAGAATTCGCCCCAGACGCTCCTTGCGGCCCTTGACCGGGTTGTAAATCGTATCGCCCGATTTGACCACGCCGGAATACACCCGGAAGAAAATCAACTGGCCCACATAGGGATCGGTCGCGACCTTGAACGCCAGCGCAGAAAACTTCTCGTCGTCAGACGGACGGCGCGCGCCCTCACTACCATCATCCAGCTCGCCCTTCACCGGGGGAACGTCGGTTGGCGCAGGCATCAATTCGATCACCTTGTCGAGCATCGCCTGCACGCCCTTGTTCTTGAACGCACTGCCGCACATCATCGGGACGATTTCGCTGGCGATCGTGCGCGTACGCAAGCCCAGGATAATCTCGGCCTCGGACAGATCCCCCTCTTCGAGATACTTGTTCATCATCTCTTCGGATGATTCCGCAGCCGCCTCAACCATGGCCTCACGCCATTTTTTGCACGTTTCAACCAAATCCGCGGGAATCTCGCGCAGGTCGAACTTCATGCCCAGGCTGGCCTCATCCCAGTAAATCGCCTTCATGCGAACCAGATCGACCACGCCTTCGAATTTCTCTTCCGCGCCGATCGGCACCTGAAGCGGAATCGGATTGGCCTTCAGGCGCAAACGCATCTGATCATAGACCTTGAAGAAGTCCGCGCCCGAGCGGTCCATCTTGTTGACGAAGGCCAGACGCGGCACGCGGTATTTGTTGGCCTGACGCCACACGGTTTCAGACTGCGGCTGAACGCCGCCCACCGCGCAGTACACCATGCAGGCGCCATCCAGAACCCGCATAGAACGCTCCACCTCGATGGTGAAGTCGACGTGTCCCGGCGTATCGATAATATTGATGCGATGCTCGGGGAAATTGCCGTCCATCCCCTTCCAGAAGCACGTGGTCGCAGCCGATGTAATCGTAATGCCACGCTCCTGCTCCTGCTCCATCCAATCCATGGTGGCCGCGCCATCATGGACTTCGCCGATTTTATGCGACACGCCCGTGTAAAACAGGACGCGTTCGGTGGTGGTGGTCTTGCCGGCGTCAATATGGGCTGAAATGCCGATATTGCGATAGCGCTCAATAGGAGTCGTGCGTGCCACGTTAATTACCTGCCAATTTTATGCGTTGAGATTAGAAACGGAAATGCGAGAAGGCTTTGTTGGCTTCAGCCATACGATGCACTTCCTCACGCTTCTTCACTGCGCCGCCACGACCTTCAGCCGCATCCAGCAATTCGCCTGCCAAACGAGCACCCATGGATTTCTCGCCGCGCTTGCGCGCCGCATCCTTCAGCCAGCGCATGGCCAGCGCAGTACGGCGACTCGAGCGCACTTCAACCGGCACCTGGTAGTTGGCGCCACCGACGCGGCGGCTCTTGACCTCGACCATGGGACGGGCGTTGTTCAGCGCAACACCGAACACCTCCAGGGGGTCTTTGCCGGACTTCTGGACGATCTGCTCGAATGCACCGTAGACGATGCGCTCGGCGACCGACTTCTTGCCGCTGGACATGACGACGTTCATGAATTTCGAAACCTCCTGATTGCCGAATTTCGGATCAGGCAGGATTTCACGTTTGGGGACTTCGCGACGACGGGGCATGGTTCCTGTCTCTCTATCTAGTTAAGCTTTTTCGGGCGTCGAATTCAACGGCCTGACTCAATCAGGCTTTTTTCGGGCGCTTGGCGCCGTACTTCGAACGCGACTGCTTGCGATCCTTCACGCCGGCGGTATCCAGGCTGCCGCGAACGGTGTGGTAACGCACACCCGGCAAATCCTTGACCCGGCCGCCGCGCACCAGCACCACCGAGTGCTCTTGCAGGTTATGGCCTTCACCACCGATGTAGCTAATGACCTCGAAACCGCTGGTGAGCTTGACCTTGCAGACCTTACGCAAGGCGGAGTTCGGTTTCTTGGGCGTCGTGGTGTACACGCGAGTGCACACACCGCGGCGTTGCGGGCAGGCCTGCAAGGCCGGAACCTTGCTCTTTTCCACTGGTGCCTGACGCGGCTTGCGGATCAGCTGGTTAATCGTTGGCATGTCAAAAATTCCGAAAAATTAAGTAAGCGTATCGTTTTTAAAAACAAGCGGGACGGCGCCAACCGCATTTTTTGAACGCGGCGCCGTCCCGGGCTACAGTCCTGCGTTTCCCGGCAAACATGTGGCCGGAAAAAGACGCGTGATTCTATGGGAGAGACTCCCCCCTGTCAAGCAACTTCCTGATTCTCGGCGGGATTTACGCCCCCGTCTTCGATCAGATGCCCGGCCCCCAAGTCTTCTCCGGCTGCCTGGCTGCGCCGGGTGTTGTGGTAAGCCAGGCCAGTGCCTGCCGGAATCAGGCGTCCGACGATCACGTTTTCCTTCAGCCCGCGCAGTTCGTCGCGTTTGCCCATGATGGCCGCCTCGGTCAGCACACGCGTGGTTTCCTGGAAGGAAGCCGCAGAGATGAACGAGTCGGTCGACAGCGATGCCTTGGTGATACCGAGCAGGATCGGATCGTAGATTGCCGGTTCCTTGCCCGCCGCCACCATATCGTCGTTGATCTGCAGCACTTCCGAGCGCTCGACCTGCTCGCCGGGGATGAGGCCGGTGGCACCCGGATCCGCCACGGTGACGCGGCGCAGCATCTGACGCACGATGACCTCGATGTGCTTATCGTTGATCTTCACCCCCTGCAGGCGGTAGACGTCCTGCACTTCGTCGGTGATGTAACGCGCCAGCGCTTCCACTCCGCGCAGGCGCAGGATGTCATGCGGGTCAACCGGGCCGTCGACGATGATTTCGCCTTTCTGCACGATCTGGCCGTCGTGCGCCGTCACATGTTTTTCCTTGGTGATCAGGTATTCATGCGGCTCTCCGTCCGGGTCGGTGATCACCAGACGCTGCTTGCCTTTGGTGTCCTTGCCGAACGATACGGTTCCGGTGACTTCCGCCAGCACACCGGCATCTTTCGGCGAGCGCGCCTCGAACAGCTCGGCCACGCGCGGCAGACCACCGGTAATGTCACGGGTCTTCGACGTTTCCTGCGGAATACGCGCGATCACGTCGCCCACCGCCACGTCCTGGCCATCCTTCACGGTAATGATGGAGCCGATCTGGAAGGTGATATTGACCAGTGTATCGGTGCCCGCGATCTTGATTTCATTCCCGGCCTCGTCCAGCAGCTTGACCTGCGGGCGCAGGCCCTTGGCGGCGCTGCTGGCCTTGCGCTTGGGATCGATCACTACCAGCGTCGACAGGCCGGTGACGTCGTCGAGCTGCTTGGCCACGGTGATGCCTTCCTCGATGTTCTCGAAGCGGATGCGCCCGGCGTACTCGGTAATGATCGGACGGGTATGCGGATCCCAGGTCGCCAGCACGGTACCGGCCTTGATCTTGGCGCCATCGGTCACCATCAGCGTCGCGCCGTAGGGCACCTTCTGACGCTCACGCTCGCGACCGCTGTCATCCGCAATGATGATTTCACCGCTGCGCGAAATCGCCACCGGCTCCTTACGGGCGTTGGTCACGTAGCGCATGGTGGCGGTGTACTGCACCGTGCCGTTCGACTTGACCTCGAGCTGACTCGCCGCCGCGGCACGCGAAGCGGCGCCGCCGATGTGGAAGGTCCGCATGGTGAGCTGGGTGCCCGGCTCGCCGATCGACTGCGCGGCGATCACGCCTACCGCTTCGCCGACGTTGACCAGATAGCCGCGGCCGAGATCGCGACCATAGCATTTGACGCACAGGCCGTAGCGCGTTTCGCAGGTCAGCGGGGTGCGCACCTTGACTTCGTCGAGGCCGAGCGATTCGATGGTATCGACAACGTCCTCCACCAGCAGCGTACCGGCCTCGAACACGGTTTCC
Source organism: Rhodocyclaceae bacterium (assembly GCA_035530135.1). GTDB lineage: Bacteria > Pseudomonadota > Gammaproteobacteria > Burkholderiales > Rhodocyclaceae > CAIYYX01. The sequence goes on from DATKVJ010000174.1 coordinate 5,011, forward strand.
TGGGTGTCGGGGTGAATGATATCGCTGGCAGCCACGCGGCCGAGAATCCGCTCGCGCAACGCTTCCACGACTTCACCGCCCTCGACCAGCGCCTTCACCGCCAGGCCGTTCTTGGTGCCGCAATCATCCTCGGTCACCACCAGATCCTGCGTCACGTCGACCAGACGGCGCGTCAGGTAGCCGGAGTTCGCGGTTTTCAGCGCGGTATCGGCGAGGCCCTTGCGAGCGCCGTGGGTCGAGATGAAGTACTGAAGCATGTTCAGGCCTTCGCGGAAGTTCGCCGTGATCGGGGTCTCGATGATGGAGCCATCCGGCTTCGCCATCAGGCCGCGCATGCCGGCCAGCTGACGAATCTGCGCCGCGGAGCCGCGCGCGCCAGAGTCGGCCATCATGTAAATCGAGTTGAACGACTCCTGGGTGACTTCCTTGCCGTTGCGGTCGATGACCTTTTCGCCGCCCAGCTGGCCCATCATCGCCTTGGCCACGGCATCCCCCGCGCGGCCCCAGATGTCGACCACCTTATTGTAGCGTTCGCCCTGGGTCACCAGACCCGAGGTGTATTGCGATTCGATCTCTTTCACCTCAGCTTCGGCTGCGCCCAGGATCTGGCCCTTTTCACCAGGAATCAGCATATCCTTGACCGCAATCGACATCCCCGAACGGGTGGCGAAGGTGAAGCCGGTGTACATCAGCTTGTCGGCGAAAATCACCGTCTCTCGCAGGCCGCAGCGGCGGAAGCTGGCGTTGATCAGCCTGGAAATTTCCTTTTTCTTCAGTGCCTTGTCGATGAAGCTAAAGGGCAGACCCGGCGGCAGGATTTCGGACAGCAGCGCGCGCCCGAGCGTGGTTTCCACCCGCTTGACGGTCTCAACCCGGTTCTTGTTCTCGTCCAGCGTCACTTCCTTGATCCGCACTGTAACGCGCGCATGCAACGCAGCTTCGCGATTATCGTAAGCGCGGCGTGCCTCGGTGACGTCGGCAAACAGCATGCCCTCACCCTTGGCGTTGACCATCTCACGGGTCATGTAATACAGACCCAGCACGATGTCCTGCGACGGCACGATGATCGGCTCGCCGTTGGCGGGCGACAGCACGTTGTTCGATGCCAGCATCAGGGTGCGCGCTTCGGTCTGCGCTTCCAGCGACAGCGGCACGTGGACGGCCATCTGGTCACCGTCGAAGTCGGCGTTGAACGCCGCGCACACCAGCGGGTGCAGCTGGATCGCCTTGCCTTCGATCAGCACCGGCTCGAACGCCTGGATGCCCAGGCGGTGCAGCGTCGGTGCACGGTTCAGCATCACCGGATGCTCGCGGATGACTTCTTCCAGCAGGTCCCACACGATTGGCTCTTCGTCTTCCACCATCTTTTTGGAAGCCTTGATCGTGGTCGCCAGTCCCAGCACTTCGAGACGGTGGAAAATGAAGGGCTTGAACAGTTCCAGCGCCATCTTCTTGGGCAGGCCGCACTGATGCAGCTTCAGCGTCGGGCCAACCACGATGACGGAGCGGCCCGAGTAGTCGACGCGTTTGCCGAGCAGGTTCTGGCGGAAACGGCCGCTCTTGCCCTTGATCATGTCGGCCAGCGACTTCAGCGGGCGCTTGTTGGCGCCGGTCATCGCCTTGCCGCGGCGGCCATTGTCGAGCAGCGAATCGACCGCTTCCTGCAACATGCGCTTTTCATTGCGCACGATGATCTCGGGCGCCTTCAATTCCAGCAGCCGCTTCAGGCGGTTGTTGCGGTTGATGACGCGGCGGTACAGGTCGTTGAGGTCGGAGGTGGCGAAGCGGCCGCCGTCCAGCGGCACCAGCGGACGTAGTTCGGGCGGCAGCACCGGCAGCACTTCGAGGATCATCCACTCGGGCTTGATGCCGGACTTCTGGAAGCCTTCGAGAATTTTCAGCCGCTTGGACAGTTTCTTCAGTTTGGTGTCGGAACCGGTTTTATTGATTTCCGCATGCAAGTTTTCCACGGTGGTATGCAGATCGAGCGAGCGCAGCAATTCGCGCACGGCTTCCGCACCCATCAGCGCCTTGAATTCATCGCCATATTCTTCCAGTTTGGCGAGGTAGTCTTCCTCGGTCAGCAGCTGGCCGCGATTAAGCGGCGTCATGCCGGGCTCGACCACCATGAAGCCTTCGAAATAGAGGACGCGCTCGATGTCACGCAGCGTCATGTCGAGCACCATGCCCAGACGGCTGGGCAGCGACTTCAAAAACCAGATGTGGGCGACCGGCGAGGCCAGCTCGATGTGGCCCATGCGCTCACGGCGCACCTTGGACAGCGTGACTTCGACGCCGCACTTTTCGCAGATCACGCCACGGTGCTTCAGGCGCTTGTACTTGCCGCACAGGCATTCATAGTCCTTGACCGGACCGAAAATCTTGGCGCAGAACAGGCCGTCGCGCTCCGGCTTGAAGGTGCGGTAGTTGATGGTCTCCGGCTTCTTCACTTCGCCGTAGGACCAGGAGCGGATTTTCTCCGGCGACGCCAGGCCAATCTTGATGGCGTCGAACTCTTCCTCGTGGGTGGCCTGCTTGAATAGATCTAACAGTGCTTTCATGGCTGTGTCCTCACCCTAAATTAATAACGTTCCAGATCGATGTCGATGCCCAGCGATCGGATTTCCTTCACCAGCACGTTGAAGGACTCCGGCATGCCCGCCTCGATCTTATGTTCGCCCTTGACGATGCTCTCGTACACCTTGGTGCGGCCATTCACATCGTCCGATTTCACCGTCAGCATTTCCTGCAGCACATACGATGCGCCGTAGGCTTCCAGCGCCCACACTTCCATTTCGCCGAAGCGCTGACCGCCGAACTGCGCCTTGCCGCCCAGCGGCTGCTGGGTAACGAGGCTGTAAGGCCCGGTGGAGCGCGCGTGCATCTTGTCGTCGACCAGATGGTGCAGCTTCAGCACGTGCTTGTAGCCCACGGTCACCTGGCGATCGAAGGCTTCGCCGGTCTGGCCGTCGTACAGCGTGACCTGACCGCCCTCGGGCAGGCCGGCCAGCGTCAGCATCTGACGGATTTCATCTTCCGAAGCGCCGTCGAATACCGGCGAGGCAAACGGCACGCCCTTTTTCAGGTTGCGCGCAAGCTCGAGCACTTCGTCATCGCTGAAGCCATCGATGTCTTCCGTCTTGCCCGACTGGTTGTAAATCTTCTTCAGGAAGGTACGCAGGTCCTTGACCAGCGTCTTGGTCTGCGCCGCCAGCATTTCGCCGATGCGCTCGCCCAGCCCTTTGGCCGCCCAGCCGAGGTGGGTTTCCAGAATCTGGCCGATATTCATCCGCGACGGCACGCCGAGCGGATTCAACACGATGTCGACCGGGCGGCCGTCGGCCATGAAGGGCATGTCTTCGACCGGAACGATCTTCGACACCACGCCCTTGTTGCCGTGCCGGCCGGCCATCTTGTCGCCGGGCTGCAGGCGACGCTTGACCGCGATGTAGACCTTGACCATCTTCTGTACGCCGGGCGGCAGTTCGTCGCCCGCGGTAAGCTTTTTCTTCTTCTCCTCGAACATCGCATCGAACTCGATGCGCTTCTGCGTCAGGCTGTCTTTCAGCGACTCGACCTGGCGGCTGGCGTCGTCGTCGGCCAGACGGATGTCGAACCAGTCATGGCGGTTCACCGACTCCAGGTAGTCGCGGGTGACCTTGCTGCCTTTGGCGAGCTTCTTGGGGCCGCCATTGGCGACCTTCAGGTGCAGCAGCTTTTCCAGACGCGCAAAGGTGTCGTCTTCGACGATACGCATGCGATCGGTCACGTCCTTCTTGTATTCCACCAGTTGCGTATCGATGATCGACTGCGCGCGGCCGTCCCGTTCAATGCCTTCGCGGGTGAACACGTGCACGTCGATCACCACGCCCGACATGCCGGACGGCACCTTGAGGCTGGTGTCCTTCACGTCGCTGGCCTTTTCGCCGAAAATGGCACGCAGCAGTTTTTCTTCCGGCGTCAGCTGGGTTTCGCCTTTGGGCGTGACCTTGCCGACCAGCACGTCGCCCGATTCGACTTCCGCGCCGACGGCGATAATACCGGAGTCATCCAGACGCCCCAACTGGCGCTCGGCCAGGTTAGAGATGTCACGGGTGATTTCTTCCGGACCGAGCTTGGTATCGCGCGCCACCACCGACAGCTCCTCGATGTGGATCGAGGTGTAGCGGTCTTCGGCGACGACATTCTCGTTGATCAGGATCGAGTCTTCGAAGTTGTAGCCGTTCCACGGCATGAAGGCGACCAGCATGTTCTGGCCCAGCGCCAGCTCGCCCATGTCGGTCGAGGCGCCATCGGCGATGACGTCGCCGCGGGCGATGACGTCGCCCACCTTCACCAGCGGACGCTGGTTGATGTTGGTATTCTGGTTGGAGCGCGTGTACTTGATCAGCGAGTAGATATCCACGCCCACCTCGCCTTCGCGCGCCTCCTCGTCATGCACCCGGATCACGATTCGGCTGGCGTCGATGTAATCGACGATACCGCCGCGATGCGCGGTCACCACGGTGCCGGAGTCGACCGCAGCGGTGCGCTCGATGCCGGTGCCGACAAAAGGCTTTTCCGGGCGCAGGCAAGGCACTGCCTGACGCTGCATGTTGGAGCCCATCAGTGCGCGGTTGGCGTCGTCGTGCTCGAGGAAGGGGATCAGCGAGGCTGCCACCGACACGATCTGCGCCGGCGCCACGTCCATGTATTCGATGCGGTCGGGTGTCGACAGCGTGAATTCGTTCTTGAAACGGCACGACACCAGGTCGTCGGTGAACTTGCCCTTGGCATCGAGCTCGGCGTTGGCCTGCGCGATCACGAATTTGCTCTCTTCGATCGCCGACAGATATTCGATTTCGTCGGTCACCTTGTGGTTCACCACCTTGCGATACGGCGTTTCGATGAAACCATACCAGTTGGTGCGGGCGAACAGGGCCAGCGAGTTGATCAGGCCGATGTTCGGGCCTTCCGGCGTTTCGATCGGGCAGACGCGGCCGTAGTGGGTCGGGTGTACGTCGCGCACCTCGAAGCCAGCGCGCTCGCGGGTCAGGCCGCCCGGGCCCAGTGCGGAAACGCGGCGCTTGTGGGTGATCTCGGACAGCGGGTTGGTCTGGTCCATGAACTGCGACAACTGGCTGGAGCCGAAGAACTCCTTGATTGCCGCCGACACCGGCTTGGCGTTGATCAGGTCGTGCGGCATCAGGTTGTCGGATTCGGCCTGGCTCAAACGCTCGCGCACCGCACGCTCGACCCGCACCAGACCGGCGCGGAACTGGTTCTCGGCCAGCTCGCCCACGCTGCGCACGCGGCGGTTGCCGAGATGGTCGATGTCGTCGATTTCGCCGCGACCATTGCGTAGCTCGACCAGGATCTTGATGACGGCAACGATGTCTTCAGTCGACAGCGTTCCGGTGCCGGTCAGTTCTTCGCGACCGATGCGGCGGTTGAACTTCATCCGGCCCACGGCCGACAGGTCGTAGCGGTCTTCGTTGAAAAACAGGTTGGTAAACAGGGTGTTCACCGCATCTTCGGTGGGCGGCTCCCCCGGACGCATCATGCGGTAGATCGCCACCTTGGCGGCGTAATCGTCGGCGGCATCGTCGGTGCGCAGCGTCTGCGAAATAAAGGCGCCGTGATCGAGATCGTTGGTGTAGAGCGTGTTGAATTTCTCGACGCCAGCTGCGGCCAGTACAACCAGCAGCTCTTCGGTGATCTCGTCGTTGGCGCGCGCCACCAGTTCACCGGTGTTGGTGTCGACCACATCGTGCGACAGCGCGCGGCCCACCACGAACTCGGCCGGCACCGCCCATTTCTTGACGCCTGCGGCATCAAGCTCACGAATGTGCTTGGCGGTGATGCGCTTGTCCTTGGCAACGATGACGTGCCCATCCTTACCGCAGATATCGAAACGCGCCAGTTCGCCGCGCAGGCGCTCGGGCACCAGTTCGAACTGCACGCCCTGGGTGTTGACGTAAAAAGTGTCCTTGCTGAAGAAGTCGTCCAGAATAGTGGCCGGGGTGTAGCCCAGCGCCTTCAGCAGAATGGTGACCGGCATCTTGCGGCGGCGGTCGACGCGGAAGAACAGGATGTCTTTGGCGTCGAACTCGAAGTCCAGCCACGAGCCGCGGTAGGGAATCACGCGCGCCGAAAAGAGGAGTTTGCCCGAACTGTGCGTTTTACCGCGGTCATGCTCGAAGAATACGCCGGGCGAGCGGTGCAGCTGCGACACGATCACCCGCTCGGTGCCGTTGATGACGAAGGAGCCGGTCGGCGTCATCAAGGGGATCTCGCCCATGTAGACCTCCTGCTCCTTGACTTCCTTGATGGTCGGCTTGGACGCTTCCTTGTCCATGATCACCAGGCGCACCTTGGCACGCAGCGGGGCGCAATAGGTCAGGCCGCGCTGCTGGCATTCGCCGATATCGAACACCGGCTCGCCCAGCATGTAGCTGACGTATTCCAGCCGCGCGTTCTTGGAGTGACTTTCAATCGGGAAAATCGAAGTAAACGCGGCCTGCAGGCCTTCGTTCAGGCGCTCCTCGCGGGTACGGCCTTCTTGCAGGAAAGCGCGATAGGACTCAAGCTGAGTCGCCAGAAGAAAAGGCACCGGAAGGGTGTTGGTCCGGCTGGCGAAGCTCTTGCGCAGACGTTTTTTCTCGGTAAAGGTATAAGCCATGGGGTCTCCTTGACGATCAGGGGCGCGCTGGCGCGTGGGTTACGGCCAATGCTTTATAGGGCACACGCAAAAAGCAAACGACCCGGAAGCCGATTCCGGGTTCCGGGTATTTGCTGCTTGCGTCTGCCGCGGGTTGCCCCGCTGCAAGCGATCGAAATAAATGCGTCACCGGAAGCAGACGGCACGCTTGCGCGCACCGCCCTGGGGTCCGTTGACTTATTTGATTTCGACGGTAGCGCCAGCGTCTTCCAACTGCTTCTTCAGCGCGTCGGCATCGGCCTTGGTGGCGCCTTCCTTCACTGCCTTGGGGGCGCCATCGACCAGATCCTTGGCTTCTTTCAGGCCCAGGCCGGTCGCTGCACGCACCACCTTGATGACTTCCACTTTCTTTTCGCCACAGGAATTCAGCATCACGGTGAATTCGGTCTGCTCTTCAGCGGCGGCGGCGGCGCCGGCAGCGGGGGCTGCTACGGCAACCGCAGCGGCGGCGGCGGAAACGCCGAATTTCTCTTCCATTTCCTTGATGAGCTCGGACAGCTCAAGCACGGTCATGCTCGCGATGGCGTCCAGAATGTCAGCTTTTGCAACAGCCATTTGTGTTACTCCTGTCAATTGTGCTTCAGATTAAAAAACAATATCGTCGATTCGGATGTCGGCAGGCCGCTTAAGCGGCCTGCTTGTCGCGCACCGCAGCCAGTCCGCGAACGAACTTGGTCGGCACTTCGTTCAGCGTGCGAACGAATTGCGCGATCGGGGCCTGCATGGTGCCCAAGAGCCTGGACAGCAATTCATCACGGCTGGGCATGCTGGCCAGATTCCCCACGTCCTTTGCGGACATGAGGAAGTTGGGCATGGCACCGGCCTTGACGACAAACTTGTCGTTGGTCTTGGCAAACTCGTGCATCACCTTGGCGGCAGCCACCGGGTCTTTGGACATGCCGTAGGCGAGCGGGCCGACCAACTGGTCGGCAAGCCCTGCAAACGGCGTATCCGCAAACGCGCGGCGTACCAGCGTGTTCTTCAACACGCGCAGATAGACGCCTTCCTTGCGTGCTTGCGCGCGCAACCGGGTCAGATCTTCCACCTTGATGCCACGGTATTCGGCAACAATAACCGTCTGGGCGGCCGCGACCTGCGCAGCAACCTCAGCAACAACGGCTTTCTTTTCTTCAAGATTCAGACTCAAGGTCTTACCTCCTTCTCAGTTACGGAGCGTTGCCCGCTCCGGCTGGCGACCTTGACAGGAAAATCCTGCTGGGGAACGCCATCTGCGTAGGGCAGTTTTCGGTGAGGCGTGAGGCGTGAGGCGTAAGGAACACGCCCGCGCACCAACGACCTTCCATCCAACCGATTAAGCGCGCAGGAGGCTGATTCGTTCGGGGCATACACCTCACCCCTCACGCCTCACACCTCACGAACGACACCCCTACGGTCTTTGACAACCCGTCAGTCGAAACCACCGGCTGACGGCCCAAAGTTCATTCAGGCACTCTTTCCAGAAATGCCCGCAATTAAATTTATGCGCTGACGCTGGCCTGATCCACACGAACGCCCACGCCCATGGTGGAAGACACCGACAGGCGCTTGAAATAGGCACCCTTGGAACTGGCCGGTTTGGCACGCTGAAGCGCATCCAGCAGTGCTGTCAGGTTCTCTTTCAGGTCTTCGACGCTGAACGAGGCGCGGCCAATGGTGCAATGCACGATGCCGCCCTTGTCGGTGCGGTACTGTACCTGGCCGGCCTTGGCGTTTTTCACCGCACCCGTCACGTCAGCCGACACCGTGCCCACCTTGGGGTTCGGCATCAGGCCGCGCGGGCCCAGAATCTGGCCGAGCTGACCGACGACGCGCATGGCGTCAGGAGTGGCGATCACCACATCGAAATCCATTTTGCCGGCCTTGATTTCGGCTGCCAGGTCGTCGAAACCGACGATATCGGCGCCTGCATCTTTTGCCTTCTGCACGTTGTCGCCCTGGGCGAATACGGCGACACGAACCGTCTTGCCAATACCCTTCGGCAGCACCACGGCACCACGAACCATCTGGTCGGATTTACGGGCGTCAACGCCGAGGTTCACCGCGATGTCGATCGACTCGTTGAACTTGGCGGTGGCGGCGTCTTTGACCAGCTGCAGCGCATCGGCTACCGGGTAATTGCGGTTACGGTCGATTTTTTCTTTGAGCGCGCGCAAGCGCTTGGATACGTTAGCCATCTCAGACTCCCTCCACGATGATGCCCATGGAACGGGCTGTGCCGGCAATGGTGCGCACTGCCGCATCCATGTCGGACGCTGTCAGATCGGGCTCCTTGGCCTTGGCGATCTCTTCCAGCTGGGCGCGATTGATCGTGCCAACCTTGTCGAGGTTCGGCTTGGCGCTACCTTTATCGAGCTTGATCGCCTTCTTGATCAGCACCGTTGCAGGCGGCGTCTTCATCACGAAGGTGAAGCTCTTGTCCGCAAACGCGGTGATGACGACCGGAATCGGCAGACCGGGCTCCATGCTCTGCGTCTTGGCGTTGAAAGCCTTGCAGAATTCCATGATATTCAGGCCGCGCTGACCGAGCGCGGGGCCGATGGGCGGCGAAGGATTAGCCTTGCCCGCCGGGACTTGCAGCTTGATATAGCCGACAATTTTCTTTGCCATGATGGCTCCTAATAAGTGAGTACCAACGCGCTTTAGGTCACCCTACTCGCGCTCCTCTCCGGCGAACCGGATTTTTACCCTTCACGGCCGAAGCCGGAATTCAGGCTTTTTCGACCTGACCGAAGCCCAGTTCTACAGGCGTCGCCCGGCCAAAAATCATCACCGACACGCGCAATTTGCTCTTGTCGTAATTCACTTCTTCCACATTTCCATTGAAGTCGGTGAACGGGCCGTCGATGACACGCACCGCCTCGCCCACCTCGAACAACACCTTGGGCTTGGGCTTTTCAACGCCCTCGCGCATCTGATCGAGGATGGACTGAACCTCTTTCTCGGTAATCGGCGCGGGCTTGGTTGCCGTTCCACCGACAAAGCCCGTCACCTTGGGCGTGCTTTTCACCAGATGCCAGGTGTCATCGTCCATTTCCATCTGCACCAGGACGTATCCGGGGAAGAACTTGCGCTCGGCGGTTTTTTTCTGCCCACCCTTCATTTCCACCACTTCTTCCACCGGCACCAGGATTTCGCCGAAACGATCCTTCATACCCGCACGCTCGATACGCTCAATCAGATTGCGCGCGACGCTTTTCTCGAAGCCGGAGTAGGCATGAACCACGTACCACCGCATACTCAACTCCCCTGTCCCATGGCCAGTTTGACCAGCCACATCAAAATACTGTCAACCGCCCAAAGGAACAGCGCCATCACGATCACGAACAACATGACCACACCCGTCATCTGGATGGTTTCCTTGCGCGTCGGCCAGACAACCTTCTTGGCCTCGTCACGCGCATCGAGCGCGAAGCGGAAAAACTGCCTGCCCGGACTCGACATGCCAGCAACGGCGCCAGCCAGCACGACGCCCACGATCACGGACAGCACACGCACCACGGTGGGCGCGTCCGCAAAAAAATAAAAGCCGGCCACCCCTGCGATGACCAGCAACACTGCTACCAGCAGCTTGAGTTTGTCAGCCATGAATGCTGTGCGCCTTGCGGCTTATCCTGTGGCAGGCCAAGAGGGTCTCGAACCCCCAACCTTCGGTTTTGGAGACCGACGCTCTACCAATTGAGCTATTGGCCTGTATTCTTAAAGGCCGGCATTCAGTACGCACCCGCCGCACCGAACCCGGCCTTGATTTCAACTGCCCGCCTTATTCTTCGATCTTGGCAACAACGCCGGCACCGACGGTGCGGCCGCCTTCGCGGATGGCAAAACGCAGACCTTCGTCCATGGCGATCGGCTGGATCAGCGAGACCTTGATGCTGACGTTGTCGCCAGGCATCACCATC
>DATKVJ010000175.1:0-10462 GCA_035530135.1 Rhodocyclaceae bacterium
GCATCCATGCAGGTGCCGCACACGCCGACCTCTCCATTGCGCCGGATCACCGCGCCCAGCATGACGCCGATGTTGTAGTAGCCCTGGGGCAGCTTTTGTCCGGATTTCGCGCAGGCCGCCGCGTCGCCGATCAGAAACACCTTGACCTCCACGTCCTTGTTCGCCGCCGAACGGGCGAGCCGCAAGCCGTTGTAGCTGCGTTCCGAACCATACGGCCCGTCGTTGAGAATGAACAGTGCTTTCATGGCTCCCCCCTGCCGAGTAAATAATGCCACATAGTCTATGCAGCATTGAGTTTAGTTTGCGCCAGCGGTCGAAGCTATTGAGACCGCAGAGAGCAATTCGTTCAGGATGGTGTGAAGCAGGGCACGGTTGCACCTGGCCCCTGGCCGCAAGTTGCCTTACGTCCTTCGATCGCTATCCGACGACGGTCACCACGATCCGTCGCAGGTGCGATCCCGCGCGATGCTCCCACAAGTAGATTCCCTGCCAAGTGCCAAGCAACAGTTCTCCGTCGCCGACCGGCACCGTCACCGAGCTGCCGGTCAGAACGCTGCGCGCGTGCGCTGCCATATCGTCGCCGCCCTCCGTGTCGTGCCGGTAAGCCGGATCGCCATCCGGGGCCCATCGCGTCACCAGCATTTCAAGGTCGCGGCGCACCGCGGGATCGGCGTTCTCGGTGATCATCAGCGAGCAACTGGTGTGCTGGGCGAAGACGTAGGCGATACCGGCCCCGACGCCCGACGAACCGACCAGCCCGGCGACCTCGGCGGTGATATCCGTCGTGCCGCGGCCGAGGGTGCGGATCTCGATGAGCTGCTGATAGGACATGCTGCAAGCTACTCGCGGCTGAACGGCCTCGGGTACCCCGGGCGGCTCACGCCAGGCTGTGCGCGAGGCCCCAGGCGGCGCCCAGCCACAGCGCGGCAAACGCCAGGAAGGAGAGGCCGAAGGCGGCGCCGCGCTTGGCCGGATCCTGCTGGTAGGCGAGCGCGTACCAGACGCGCACCAGCAGCCAGACCAGGCCGAGGAGTCCGGCGAGGCGGTCGCCGGAATAGACGGCGCACAGCCACAGCGCCGGCAGCATCTGTACGGCGTTCTCCAGCGTGTTCATCTGGATCCGGAAGGCGCGATCGAACATTTCGTGCCCGCTCGTCGCCGGCGCCTTGACGCCGTAGCGGCCGCGCGCCCGCCCGACGTTGGCCGCGGTGGCGAAGAGCAGGAGCAGAACGAGCAGGGTGACAGCGGCTGTGTACGGATAGAGGTTCATGATCGCCTAGGTGTCGGGAGAAATGCCCCGCAATATAGCGGTAATCTCCGCTCTTGGGGAAGGCTGCGTGCTTGGACTGCGGTGGGGACAAACCGGCCGGGGCATCGCCGCCTCCCGTCTTCGCAATCACTCCATCCCCAGCATTCAGGCCCTTCAGGTGCGCAGCGGATGCATCCAGACGAACAGCGCCTGAGCCTGCGACTCGGCGAGGCGGGCGAGTTCGCCGAGTTCGGCGAGCATCGCGGCGATCACCTCATCCTCCCATTGTTCGGATTCGAATTCCTCGGTCGCCGCCAGTTCGGCAGCGACTTGCTCCAGCGCTTCCTCGTCGAGTCCGGCCAGTCGCTCCATCGCCTCGTCGGCGAGGCGCAGCACCAATGCCCCCTCGACGGTCGAGACATAGAGCGGCTCGTAGCGTGTGAGCGCGTCGTCGAACGGGTCGCCGGTCAGCAGGCAGTGCAGGGTCGCGATCTTGGCGGTGTCGACGTCGCGCAACTCGATGCCGCTCCATTCGTCGACGGGATGCAGCGATTCGCCGATCGCTTCGATCTCGTGGTCTTCGGCGGCGACGATGTTGGTCAGGATTGCCATGCTGCTGTTCTCCGTCAAGTCTTCCGCTCAGGTGGCGGCGGGCAGCGCCATCCGCACCGGGATCCGACGCGAGCCGAAGGGCTTGCCGTAATGCCCGTAGCGGCCCGCGATTGCCGTGCCGCAAGCCTTGCAGCGGCCATCGTCGGTGAGCTCGTAGTGCAGGATCTCGTACCAGTCGCGCTCGATGACCGCCTTCTTGCAGCCCGGGCAGAAGGTGGTGTCGCCCTCGACGTCGTGGATGTTCCCCGTATAGACGTAGTGCAGGCCGGCGTCCTGCGCGATGCGGCGGGCGTTTGACAGCGTCTCCTTCGGCGTCGGCGGGGCGTCGAGCAACTTGTAGTCGGGATGGAAGGCGGAGAAGTGCAGCGGCACCTCCGGCCCCAGTTCTTTCATGACCCACCGCGACAGCTCGGTGACTTCGTGCTCGGAGTCGTTGTGCCCGGGGATCAAGAGCGTGGTGATCTCCAGCCAGCAATCGGTTTCGTGGTGCACGTAGGCGAGCGTGTCGAGTACCTCCTTCAGGTGGCCGCCGCAAAGCTTGAGGTAGAACTCCTCGGTGAAGGCCTTGAGGTCGATGTTGGCGGCGTCCATCTTGGCGTAGAACTCCCGCCGCGCCGCTTCGCGCATGTAGCCGGCGGTCACGGCGACCGTCTGTAGACTTCGCTCGTGGCAGGCGTCGGCGGTGTCCATCGCGTATTCCGCGAAGATCACCGGGTCGTTGTAGGTGAAGGCGACGCTCTTGCAACCGTGCTCGAGCGCCGCGGCGGCGATGGCCTTCGGCGAGGCCGCATCCATCAGCGTGTCCATCTCGCGCGACTTGGAGATATCCCAGTTCTGGCAGAACTTGCAGGCGAGGTTGCAGCCGGCGGTGCCGAAGGAGAACACGCTGCTGCCGGGATAGAAGTTGTAGAGCGGCTTTTTTTCGATCGGATCGATGCAGAAGCCGGAACTGCGGCCGTAGGTGGTGAGCACCATTTTCCCGTCGGCCATCATGCGCACGAAGCAGGCGCCGCGCTGGCCCTCATGCAGTTTGCAGTCGCGCGGGCACAGATCGCACTGGATGCGGCCGCCTTCGATCGCATGCCACCAGCGGGCGGGATGCATGCTCTCTGGAACGCTCATGACCGTTTCTCCTCTTTCCATTTCTGCACCTGGTAGCGGGATAGCCTGACCTCCTCGCTCCAGAAATCGGGCGGCAGGCCGGCCTTGATCTTGAGTTGGGCCAGGAACTGACGCGGGTCGGACAGGCTCTCCCAGACCTGGGGCAGGAAGGTGCTGCGCAGGCTGAAGTGCTCGAAGACGACGCCGTCTATGCCCGGGCGCAGTTGGTGCAGCGCTTCTGCCTCGCTGGCGAAGGACAGCGGCTGGGCTTGGGAGAGCAGCGACACCTCGACCCTGATCAGCGACAGTTCTTCTCGCGCCAGCGGTGGAAAACGCGGATCTCGGAAGGCGGCTGCGAAGGCGTTGGCGCGGACGTCCTGGCCCAGCGCTCGCCTGGCTTCGAGCGAGCCGATGCAGCCGCGCAATCCCCCTTCCTTGGTGAGCGTGACGAAGCTGGCGCCGGGCAGCGCCAGTTCCGGAGCGTTCGTCTCGGGTAGCCGCGCCTCCCCGAACCGCTCGGCGATGGCGCCTCTCGCCAGCATCAGCAGCGCCGGGCCGAGCTCGTCATTCATCGCCGCTCGCAGCGCCGAAGGCGAAGGCGCCGTAACCGACCACGCGCGACTTGTCCCCGGCGGTGTCCCCGGAATTGCGCAGATCGAGGAGCCGCGGCACCAGCCCGCGCCGCTTGGCGCAGCTGATCAGGCCATTGACCGGGATGGCGCCGCAGGCCCGGTCGAAGTCGGACAGCGGCGACAGCGCCAGGATCTGCTCGGCGGTGTTCCGATCGAGGCGCTGGGCCTCGGCGTAGGCGTGGTAATGGGAGAGGTCGGAACTCACCACGATCAGCGTCTCCGGTCCGCCCCATACCCGGTCGAGGACCTCCGCGACTTCCTGCATCGTCGCGTCGCCGACGGCCAGCGGCAGCAAGCTGAAGTCATCCAGCGCGGATTGCAGGAAGGGCAGTTGCACCTCGAGCGAATGCTCCAGCGCGTGCGGGGCGTCGCTTTGCGTCACCTGCGGCAGATCGAGCAGCGTCTGCGCCAGCGCCACATCCAGGGATACCGTTCCCAGCGGCGTCGCGAAGGCGCCGGCCAGCGGCAGCGCCAGGCCGGAGAGCGCCACTCGGTGGGCCGGGCCGAGCAGCACCACGCGGCGGATGGTGTGCCGCGCTGCCGCCAGCGCGGCGTAGGCGCTGGCCGCGACCGGACCGGAATAGACGTAGCCGGCGTGGGGCACGATCAAGGCCTTGGGCGCGGGCCCGGATTGCGCCGGCGCGGCGGCCCTGATCAGGGCGCCGACGTCGTCGGCGAGCTCGCTCGGAGAATCGGGGTAGAACATCCCGGCGACGGCGGCCGGGCGGATCTTGAGTGCGGTATTCATGTCTGTCCTCCGCTGATCACGATGCCTGGTCGGAAAGATGAATAAAGCATAATCCAAATCCGCCCCGGAGGATATTCGATGCCGGCTGGCACGCGGCGATTCTAATCCTTACAATCCGGGTATGACGATTCCTTCCTGTTTCGCCCTGGTTCCCGCCGCCGGCAGCGGCAGCCGCATGGGCGGCGAGGCTGCGACCCGGAAGCAGTATCTGCCGCTTTGCGGCCGGCCGCTGATCCACCACGCGCTCGCGACGCTCTGCGCCGTGCCGCGCATCCTGCGCGTCTTCGTGGTGCTCTCGCCCGACGACGGCGACTGGGATCGTCACGACTGGTCGGCGCTCGCCCCCAAGCTGTCGCCGCTGTTTTGCGGCGGACAGACGCGCGCCGAGAGCGTCAGGAACGGCTTGCGCGCTACCGCCGGCCAGGTGCGCGAGCGCGACTGGATGCTGGTGCACGACGCGGCCAGGCCCTGCCTCGCGACCTGGCACGTCGATGCGCTGATCGACGCGGTCGGCAATGATGACGCCGGCGGCATACTGGCTCTGCCGGTCGCCGACACCTTGAAGCGCGCGGACGGGGAGGGCCGCATCGCGGCCACGGTGGCGCGCGACCGGCTGTGGCAGGCGCAGACGCCGCAGATGTTCCGCCACGGCATGCTGCGCCGCGCCCTGGAGAGCTGTTCCGGCGTCACCGACGAGGCCGGGGCGATGGAGATGCTGGGCTCGCGGCCCCGGCTGGTGGCGGCCGATCCGACCAACCTCAAGGTCACCTATCCGCTCGACCTGCAACTGGCCGGGTGGATCCTGCAACATCGCGGAGTGGCGATATGAACCTACGCGTCGGTCAGGGCTTCGACGTGCACGCGCTGGTGCCGGGGCGCAGGCTCTTCATCGGCGGCGTCGAGATTCCCTTTCATAGCGGCCTCCTGGGCCATTCGGATGCCGACGTGCTGCTGCACGCGATCACCGACGCCCTGCTGGGCGCAGCGGCGCTGGGCGACATCGGCCGCCATTTCCCCGACAGCGACCCGCGCTGGGCCGGCGCCGACAGCCGAATCCTGCTGCGCGAGGCGGCGCTGCTGGTTCTGGCGGCGGGCTGGCGCGTGGGCAACGTCGATGCCACGGTGGTGGCGCGAGGGCCGAGGATCGCGCCGCACGCGGCGCAGATGGCCGCCAACATCGCCGCCGATCTCGGCATCGAGGCCGGCTGCGTCAATATCAAGGGCAAGACCACCGAGTCGCTGGGTTTCACCGGCCGCGGCGAAGGCATCGCGGCCCAGGCGGTGGCGTTGCTCGTGCCCGCCGATGGCGGCGCCTGAGCGCAAGCGGCTGTTCTTCGCGCTCTGGCCGGACCCGGCCGTCAGCGACGGGCTGGCCGCGGCGGCGCGAGCCGCGCACGCCCGGTGCGGCGGCCGGATGATGCGCCGCGACGGCCTGCATCTGACCCTGGTCTTCGTCGGCGAGGTGGCTGAACCTGTCGTGGAGACCTTGCATCGGGCGGCTTCGCGGGTGAGCGCAGATGCCTTCGAGCTCAGCTTCGATCGCTACGGCTGCTGGCGCCGCAAGGGCATCGTTTGGGCCGGCTGCGCCGCCGCGCCGCCCTTGGACGAGCTCGTCGGACAGCTCGCCAGGAATCTCTCCGAGAGCGGCTTGCAGCTTGAGGAGCGGGAATTCTCGGCGCACCTGACGCTGCTGCGCAATGCGCGCTGCGCGGACTTGCCGTCATTCGAGGCGATCGACTGGCCGGTCGCCGAATTCGTCCTGGTCGAGTCGCAGCGCTCCGCGTCCGGGTCCGCCTACACCATCATCGGCAGATGGCCGCTGGCCTCGCCCTAGGCGCGCCGCTCTTGCTCGAGATCCGGCGGCGGCTCCGCGCGGTTGCGCATGTGATCGGCCAGATCGGCCAGCGCCCGCTCCAGTTGCGCGCGCAGCCCCGCGTCGGCGACGCACTCGGTGAGCGCCGTGCGCATGCACAGCAGCCACTGGTCGCGCATGGCGGTGTCGATGGCAAAGGGCAGGTGGCGCGCGCGCAGGCGCGGGTGGCCGTATTTCTCGACGAACAGCTGCGGCCCGCCGAGCCAGCCGGAGAGGTACATGAACAGCTTCTCCTCCGAGGTCGAGAGGTCGCGCGGATGCAGCCGGCGCAAGGCGTAGCTCTCCGGCAGCGTGTCCATCAGTTCGTAGAAGCGCCCGACCAGGCGGCGCAGGGCGGGCGCGCCGCCCAGGATTTCGTAGGGGCTCATGGCGATTTGGCCGGCGCCGTCGCCGGGATCGCGATGCGGGCGATCAGGCCGCCGCCGGGCCGGGCCAGCAGTTCGAGGCGGCCGCCGTGGCCGCGCGCGATGCGCTCGACGATCGCCAGGCCGAGCCCGGCGCCGCTGGCGTTGCCGCGGGCGGCGTCGAGCCGGGTGAAGGGCAGCTTCAGGCGTTCCGCCTCCCCGGCCGGGATGCCCGGGCCGCGATCTGCGACGTCGATGCGGATCTCGTTCTTCTCCGCTCGCAGACTCAGCGTCAGCGGCTCCCGGCTTCCGGCGTAGTACAGGGCGTTGTCGATCAGGTTGGCAACGGCCCGGCGCAGCGCCCGCGGCCGCAGCGACAGGTGCCGCACCGCGGCGAGCTCGCAGTTGATAGCCACGCCGCGGCGCT
Organism: Rhodocyclaceae bacterium; assembly: GCA_035530135.1. Lineage (GTDB taxonomy): Bacteria > Pseudomonadota > Gammaproteobacteria > Burkholderiales > Rhodocyclaceae > CAIYYX01. The sequence continues at coordinate 6,987 of DATKVJ010000175.1, forward strand.
GGTACTGGGCGGCGAGTTCTGCGAGCAGCGCCTTGAGGTCGGTTTCCTCCACGGCTTCGCCGGAAGACTCCCGGGCAAAATCGAGAAACTGGTCGATGGTCTTGTCCATCTCCTCGACGTCCGTGACCATGCCCTCCCGGATCGCGGCCTCCGCGCCCGACATCTCGATGCCCATGCGCAGCCGCGCCAGCGGCGTGCGCAGGTCGTGCGAGATGCCGGCCAGGATCAGCGCGCGGTCGCTGTCCAGGCGCGCCAGGTCGGCGGTCATCTGGTTGAAGGCGTGCGCCAGCGTGGAGATTTCGCCCGGTCCCCGCTCCTCGACCGGCGAGGGCATCTTGCCGCGGCCGATTTCCGCCGCGGCGGAAGACAAGGCCTTGAGCGGACGGGTGACGCGGAACATGATCAGATAGGCGCCGGCCAAGGACAGCGACAACGCCGCCGCCCCCCAGCCCAGCCATTGCCAGGGGATTCTGCGCTCCAGGCGCTGGCTGGGCAGCGCCACCCAGTATTCGTCGTCATCGATGTGGAAGCTGACGAACACCGCCCGCTCGCCGTTGCGCTCCAGCGTCATCCGCGTCCTGGGTCCCAGCTTCTGCCTGAGCTCGGTCAGGACGTCGGTGAGCAGCGGCCGATCGGGCAGGGGGGCGACGCTCTCGTCTTTCTTGACCGCATAGACGTGGATCCCTTCGCGGTCCGAGAGCTCCCGCAGCAGTTCGCGGCGACGCTCGGGATGGGCGTTGATCAGGGCGCTGCGCGTGAGGTTGGTCACGCTCTCCATCAATTGGGTCAACTGGCGGGCGCGCGGCCCGTTCTCGTAGGTGCTGTAGATCGCGAACCACGCCAGCATCGACAGCAGCATCAGCGCTGCCACCAGAAGGAAGGTCCGCCACAGCAGCGTGCTCGGCCAGAGCTTCAATGCTTGACGCCGTCCGGCACGAACACGTAGCCGAAACCCCAGACCGTCTGGATGTAGCGCGGCCGCGCCGGATCGTCCTCGACCAGCTTGCGCAGGCGCGAGACCTGGACGTCGATGGCGCGGTCGAACACGTCGTATTCGCGCCCGCGCGCGAGTTCCATCAGCTTGTCGCGGGAGAGCGGCTGGCGGGGGTGCTGCACCAGTACCTTGAGCACCGCGAATTCGCCGGTGGTCAGCTGCGTGGTGACTTTGCCGCGCGAGATCTCGCGCGTCGCGAGGTTGAGGAAGACGCTGCCGAAGCTGATCGACTCCTCCTCGTCGGTGGGCGCCCCCGGCGGCGGCGGCGCACCGCGCCGGCGCAGCACGGCGTGAATCCGGGCCACCAGTTCGCGCGGATTGAAGGGTTTGGGCAGATAGTCGTCGGCGCCCATTTCGAGCCCGACGATGCGGTCGATGTCGTCACCCTTCGCGGTCAGCATGATGATCGGCAGCTCATTCTTCGACCCGCGCAGGCGACGGCAGATCGACAGGCCATCTTCGCCCGGCAGCATCAGGTCGAGCACCATCAGGTCGTAGCGCTCGTGTGCGAGCGTCTTATCCATCGCTACGGAACTGTCTACCGCCTTGACGGCGAAGCCCTGCTCGGTGAGGTAGCGGTTGAGCAGATCGCGCAGGCGCTGGTCGTCATCGACGACCAGAATCTTGTGTGTGGAATCATTCATGACGCGATCGTAACCGCAACCGGCTCGCCGCGCCAGAGCCCGCGCGGCTGTTACAGCCTGTTACAAATTGTCGGCGCGGTCTAACAGTATCCTTACAAACACCGCCTAGGATGCTCCCCAGAGATTGATCAGGGGGCGCAATCAGAAGCGAAGCCCGCTTATAATGCGCGCTATTCTGTCGGGCTCAGTTCAAGCCGATTCCGATGCTCTCTTGATGGTCGCCCAAGGTCCGCACATGCAAAGGAACGCCCGATGAAAACGCCCGCCTGGATCGCCGGATCTTTGCTGATTCTGGCCGTTTCCCAGCCGGTGTCGGCCCAGCAGGCGTCTTCTCAGCAGGCACCCTCCATTCCGCAGCAACTGATCAGGTTTCCGGGGCACTTGCTCGGGATAATCAGCAATTGGCTGCCGCACAGCGCGAGCGGCGGCGATGCCCAAGCTCCCGCCGACAAGGCGCAGCAGGTCAAGCGCGCAAGCCTGTCCGAGGCTGAGCGCTTGCAGTTGCGCCAGGACGTCAACGAAGCCGGTCGCGACATCTACCGGCACGAGCCGCCCGCCCACCATCGCTGAGCGCGTGTCCGCCGTCTTCCCGGCCAGATGCGGGGGAGGAAGCGGACGGGGATCGGTTAAAATCCCCGCGTGAATCTGATCGCCCTCGAATCTTCCAGCCGCCGCTTGTCCGTCGCCCTCTGGCGCGACGGCGCGCTCTCCGAGCGCGCCGCGGACGTCCCCAACGGCGGCTCGGAGCGGCTCTTGCCCTGGCTCGTCGAGCTGCTCTCGGACGCGAAGCTGTCGCTGTCCGATCTCGACGGCGTCGCTTTCGGTGCCGGTCCGGGCGGCTTCACCGGCCTGCGCCTGTCCTGCGGCCTGGCCCAGGGACTGGCCCTGGGCCTCGACCTGCCGGTGCTCGCCGTGGCAACCCTGGAGGCATTGGCGCTGGCGTCCGGCGCAGACAAGGTGTTCGCCTGCCTCGATGCGCGCATGAACGAAGTCTACGGTGCTGCCTACGTCGTCCACGGCGAGGCGCTGGAGACGGTGATCGCGCCTTTTTGCGCGCCGCCCTCGGCCGCGGCGGCACCGCCGGGCAAGGGCTGGCTGGGCTGCGGCGACGGCTTCGCGAGTCACCCGGAACTTCTGGGGGACGCCATCGGCGCTGCGCTCGTCGGCGTCCGCCCCGACCTCTGGCCGACCGCCGCCGCCGTGGCGCGGCTCGCCGCGCCGCGTCTGGCGCGCGGCGAGGGGGTCGATGCGGCGCTGGCCGCGCCGCTCTATGTGCGCGACAAGGTGGCGCTGACCACCGCCGAGCGGCTCGCCCGCGGCGGCCTGAAATGAACGCGGTGATCGCCCCGAAAATCCGCTTCGCGCCGATGCGGGATGCCGATCTCGACCGGGTCGCGGCGCTAGAGCGACGCATCTATGCCTTCCCCTGGACGCGCGGCAATTTTGCCGATTCGCTGGCCTCCGGTTACAGCGCCTGGCTGCTGCTGGAGAATGGGGCGCTGGCCGGCTACGCGGTGATGATGGTCGCGCCCGACGAGGCGCAACTGCTCAACATCAGCGTCGCGCCGGAGTGCCGCCGCGCCGGTTACGGCACGGCGCTCTTGCTGCACCTCGCAGCGCAGGCGCGCGCGCGCGGGGCGACGCGGCTGTTGCTCGAGGTGCGGCCCTCGAACGTCGCCGGACTCGCCCTCTACCGCCGCCAGGGCTTTCTGCGGATCGGCGAGCGGCGCGGCTATTACCCCGCGGCACTGGGCCGCGAGGATGCGCTGGTGCTGGCGAAGGATCTGCCATGAGCCGGCGCCGCGACAGCGTGCTGCGCGAGATGGGCCTGGCGCCGC
>DATKVJ010000176.1:0-4165 GCA_035530135.1 Rhodocyclaceae bacterium
GCCCGCCCCTGCGCCACTTGCCAGTCCCAGCCCTCGGCGAGCCAGTGCCTCGGATCGGCGTAGCCGCCGGCGGCGATGAATCCGGCGTACTCGCCGTTGCTGACCAGACGCGATGCCAGCCGATAGGGCTGCAGATAGACGTGATGGCGCGGCCTCTCGTTGTCGAAACAAAAGCCGTCGCCGATATGGCCGATCTCGACCAGGCCGCCGGCGAAATCCCGCCAGGCCAGCGCCGGCGCCGGCCCGGAGTCGGGCACGGCGGGGCCGTAGGCGGGATGGAGCGGATTGCGCCAGAGCAGATGCTTGATGTCGGTGAGCAGCAGTTCCTGGTGCTGCTGCTCGTGCTGCAGGCCGAGTTCGACGAGATCGATGAGATCGGCCGGCGCCGGTTGGTTCGCAGCCGATGCCAGCAGCGCCAGCATCCGGCGATCCACCGCGGCGCGATAGTCGCGCACGACATCCAGGCCGGGGCGGGTGAGCAGCCCCCGCTGCGGGCGGGGATGCCGGTCGCCGACGGCCTGGTAGTAGGAATTGAAGAGCACGCGAAAGGCCGGATCAAAGGGCGCGAAGCCGCTCTCCATGCGCTCCAGCACGAAGGTCTCGAAGAACCACGCGGTATGCCCCAGATGCCATTTGGTCGGACTGGCGTCGGGCATCGACTGCACGCAGCAATCCTCGGCGGACAGGGGCGAGGCCAGCGCCAGGGTGCGGGCGCGCACCGCGCGGTAACGGTCGGAGAGTGTGGTCAGGCTCATCGCGATTTTCTCGGCAGGAGTTTCAGGGATGGGCCAGGATGACCGCGAACCAGCGGCGCTCGTCGGTCCAGGTCTCGGCGTGGCGAAAGCCGGCGCGATTGAGCAGTTCGATGAAGCTTCCGATCCGGTACTTGTAGCTGTTCTCGGTATGGATCCGCTCGCCGCGCGCAAAGAAACGCTCGCCGCCGGGCCAGGCCACCCGGAGCGCGGTCGCCGCTTCCAGGTGCATCTCGATGCGCGATTCCTCGGCGTTGTAGAAGGCATGGTGCCGCCACTGAGCGGCATCGAAATCGCTGCCGAGCAGTCGATTGACGTGATCGAGGACGTTGCGATTGAAAGCGGCGGTGACGCCGACGACGTCGTCGTAGGCGGATTCGAGCACGGCCGCGTCCTTCTCCAGATCGACGCCGATCAGCAGGCCGCCGTCCTGGTCCAGCAGGTGCCGGATGCGCGCGAGCAGATCGAGCGCTTGCGACGGATCGAAGTTGCCGATCGACGAGCCGGGATAGAACACCAGCCGCCGTTCTCGCGGCAGATCGGCCGGCAGCGCAATTTCGGCGCTCAGATCCGCGGCGACGGCGCGGACGTCGAGCCATGGAAACGTCGAGCGCATTCTCTCGACCGCTCCCCGCAGGAATTCCGCGGCAATATCCACGGCGACGAAGCGCGCCGGCCGCAGCGAAGCGCACAGCTCACGCGCCTTCTCGCAATTGCCGGCGCCCAGTTCGATCACCGTGCCGCCGGCGCCGATCTTGGCGGCGATGGCGTCGGCGTGGGTCGCCATGATTTCGCGCTCGGTACGGGTCGGATAATACTCGGGCAGTTCGGTGATCGCTTCGAACAACTCCGAGCCACGGACGTCGTAGAAGTATTTGGGGGAGATCGCTGCTGCCGGCCGAAGCAGGCCGGCGACGATTTCCTCGGCGGCGGGCGTGTGATCGTCAGTCATGCCGGTATCGCGTGGTTTTTTCCTTCAGGGTAACAAACTCCTCCGCGGCCGTGGGATGAATCGCCAGCGTGGCGTCGAAGTCCGCCTTGGTCGCGCCCATGCGCACGGCAATGGCCAGGCCCTGGATGATTTCCGGCGCATCGGCGCCCACCATGTGCGCGCCCAGCACGCGCTGGCTGGCGGCATCGACGATCAGCTTGATCAGCGTCCGCTCGCCGTCCTCGCGGAAGGCTTGCCGCAGCGGACGAAACTCGGTGCGGTAGATATCGATGGCTTCGTACCGCGCCAGCGCCTCGCTCTCGCTCAGACCGACGATGCCGATCGGCGGCTGACTGAACACCGCCGAGGGCACGCTGGCGATCGCTGCCTCGGTCGGGGTGGGACCGAACAGGGTGTCGGCGACGGCGGCGCCCTCACGGATCGCGACCGGCGTCAGCGCGATCCGGTCGGTGACGTCGCCCACCGCGTAGATGCTGGCAACGCTGCTGCGGCCCAGTTCGTCTACGCGAATGCCGCCGCCCGGCTCCAGTTCGACGCCGAGTTCGGCCAGGCCCAGGCCGGCGACGTTCGGCGCCCGGCCGGTGGCGTAGAGCACCGCGTCGAAGGACTGCCTTCCCGCATCGCCGTCGAAGACGGCCTCCAGCACGCCATCGATTCGGCGCTCGATGCGCGTCACCTTGCTTCCTAGGCGAATGTTGATGCCCTTGCGGCGCATCTCGTCGTGAAGGTGGCGGCGCAGGTCGTCGTCGAAACCACGCAGTATCTGCTCGCCCCGATAGGCGACCGTGACCTCGGTGCCCAGGCCGTGAAATATGCCGGCGAACTCGACAGCGATGTAGCCGCCGCCGACGATCAACACCCGCTCGGGCAGTTGCGGCAACTCGAAGACCTCGTTCGAGCTCAGCGCGTATTCGATGCCGGGAATGGCCGGCATCACCGGTGCGCCGCCAGTGGCGATCAGGATGTGCTCGGCGCTATGGCGCTCACCGTTGATCACCACCGTGTGGGCGTCGGCCAGGCGCGCGGCGCCTTCGAACAGGACGACGCCGGAGCGGCGCAGATTGGTTTCGTACAGGGCGGACAGCCGCGCAATTTCGCGGTCCTTGGCGGCGATCAGCATGGCCCAGGAAAAGCTCGCGGCCGGTACACTCCAGCCGAAACCCTCGGCCAGCGCCAGGTCTTCCGAAAAATGCGCGGCATAGACCAGCAATTTTTTCGGCACGCAGCCGCGAATGACGCAGGTGCCGCCGTAACGGTAACTCTCGGCGAGTGCCACGCGCGCGCCGTGGGCGGCGGCGACCCTGGCGGCGCGCACCCCGCCCGAGCCGCCGCCGATGACGAACAGCTGATAGTCGTAATTGGCCAAGGCCATTTCCTCTCGCCGGATGAGTCTCGGTCCGCCAGTCTAAGCGTGCACCACTATGCCGGCAACCGGATCGACGGGCTCGTTCCAGGGCGCCTCGGCGATCTTCCTCAGGGCGAATTCGTAGCCGGCCTGCCAGCGCGCCGCTATGCCCTTGGGAGTGAAGTCGATGTCCTTGGAATGGTCCTCGCCGTCCAGCGCCGGAACCTGCAGGGGCAGCACGTGCATCACCGTGCTGCAACCCCAGCCCAGAAGTTCCTTGACCGCCGGTTGGGCGCGGACGCTCGCCGGCAGCAGGGTACCCAGTTCGCGCACCACGTGGCGCAGATGATGGATCTGCCGCTGGCGCGCGGTATGACTCTCGGCCCGGCTCGCGTACTGGATGTCCTTGTAGCGGTTCATCACCTGCCGGATGGAATCCGGAACCGCGTCCTGCTGTTGCCATAGTTGCGCGGCGAAGATCAGCGAGTCGCGGCGCGGATGATCGTCCATCACCACCTCGATCGGGGTGTTGGAGTAGATGCCGCCGTCCCAATAAGGCTCGCCGTCGATCATCACCGCGGGAAACGCCGGCGGCAGCGCGCCCGATGCCATCACGTGCTCCAGACCCACCGGATCGCGGCGGCTGTCGAAGTAGCGCATGCGCCCGGAACCGACATTCACCGCGCCCAAGGTCAGTCGCGTGCCTTCCTGGCTGATGCGGCCGAAATCCACCAGTTCGGCGAGCGTGCGGCGCAAGGGCGCGGTGCTGTAAAAGCTGGCGTCGCTGACGCCCAATGGCGTGTGGCTGCCGAACCAGGCGCCCGGGTTGGGCGTGAAGAAGCCGGGGATGCCTTGCGCCACGGCGCCCAGGCGGTGCGGCAGATCGCCCAGGCCGAAGCCGTTCCAGAACGTGGCGGACAAGGCGCCGCTGGCGACCAGATGCCAGAATTCCTTCAGGCGATCCAGGCGAACTTTCGGCGCGTTGCCGGCGATGAGGGCGCCGTTGATCGCGCCGATCGAGGTGCCCACCACCCAGTCCGGCTCGATGCCCGACTCGTGCATCGCCTCATAGACGCCGGCCTGGAAGGCGCCGAGGGCGCCGCCGCCTTGCATCAC
>DATKVJ010000177.1:0-3586 GCA_035530135.1 Rhodocyclaceae bacterium
CACCGCGACCTCGATGATCGGCGTCATCGCCCTGGCCGGCGTGGTGGTGCGCAACTCGCTGCTGCTGATCGACTTCATCGTCGATTACCGGGCACGCGGCTACAGCCTCGAGGAAGCGGTGATCCAGGCCGGCGCGGTGCGCTTCCGTCCCATCATGCTGACTGCGCTCGCCATCATCCTGGGCTCGGCCGTGATGGTGACCGATCCGGTGTTCGGCGGCCTGGCGGTGTCCTTGATTTTCGGCACCTTCGCTTCCACGGTGCTGACACTGGTCGTGATCCCGCTGCTGTATTACCTGTGGGAACGCCACTTGCAGGCGGGTCAAGCCAAAGCCGCCTGACTCCAGCGCACGCCGGTAGGCGCCGGCTGAGCCGAAGCTCGACCCGAGTGCGGCCGTAGCCTTAGAGCGAGACCGGGCGTGTTCCGGGGGTGTACGGCCGGTTTCGCGGATGACCCTCAGCTATGCGCGAGGCAGGCGAGTGCCGCGATCGCAACGGCGAGTCCCAAACCCTTGCGCAGCGTCAGCGCTTCGCGCAGGAAGACGAAACCGAGTCCGGAGCTGACGACGAAGCCCATCTGCGCGACCGGCACCAGCACGCTCGCCTCGCCCTGGGCCAGCCCCGCGAGCAGCATAGAAAGCCCGAACAGCAGCAGCACCGCGGCGGCGGCCGGATAGCGCCACGCCCCAGGCGGCGGATGGAATCCGCGGTCGCGCACCAGCGCGAACAGCGTCGCCAGCGGCAAAAACACGCTCGCCTGGCCGGTGAGGACCGTCGCCGGGCTGCCGCCGGCGATGGCGGCGAGTTTGTAAATGAAATTCACCATGCCCATTGCCGCCGTCGCGACGAGGGCGTGCAGGAGTGCTGATTTCGTGATGCGCGGGGCCGAGCTCGACCCGCCCGCAAGCAGCAGCCACACCGCCGCGAGCGAAGCCGCGATGCCCGCGAGCTTCCAGTCCGTCAGGCGTTCGTCGAGCAGCCACACGGCGAGCGCCACGGTGATCGCGAAATTCAGGCGGAATACGGGCGCGACGATGCTGACCGCGCCGCTCGCGAGGCTGCGCGCGAAGTTGTACAGGGCGACGAACATCAGCGCGCCGGCCGCCATGCCCCAGGCGAAGGGCTTGCCCAGGACGAGCGTGCCGGTCGCGAGCCCGTACAGAATGATGCCCGGGGCGAAAAAAAAGGCCTGCAGCGCCAGAAAGTGATGCGCCTGTACCTTGTTTGCGGCGGCGCGTTTGTAGACCCAGTCCGCCAGTCCATACAACATCATGGCGCCCAGCGCCAATTCCATGCCTTCAGCCATGCCGGCTCCACGGTTTATCGAGTTTTGGCGGCGGTTCTATGGCTGTTCATTCCGGCAATCGGTAGCCGCGTTCGCGGAACAGGCGCAGGCAGGCATCGGCGACAGCCGGGTCGTACGCTGTTCCGCGACCGCGCTCGATTTCGGCCAGCGCCTTGTCGATGCCCAAGCCGGGACGGTAGGGCCGGTGCGAGGACATCGCTTCCATGACGTCGGCGACCGCCATGATGCGCGCCTCGAGCAGGATCGCCTCGCCCTTCAAACCCTGCGGATAGCCGCTGCCGTCCATGCGCTCGTGGTGCTGCAGCGCGACTTCGGCCACCGGCCAGGGAAATTCGACGTCCTTGAGCACGTCGTAGCCCGACTGCGGGTGTCCTTTGATCAGCTCGAATTCGATCGGCGTGAGCCTGCCGGGCTTGGACAGGATCTCCGACGGAATGATCATCTTGCCGACGTCGTGCAAATGGCCCGCGACGCGCAGGCCTTCGATGCGCTGCTGGTCGAGGCCGAGTTCGGTGCCCAGCGCCACGGCGATCTCGCCGACGCGCCGCTCGTGGCCGGCGGTGTACGGGTCGCGCATCTCGCTCAAAGTCGTAGCCACCCCGACCGTGCGCATCAACGCGGATTGGAGCTGGTTTACGTAGCGCTCGATCTGCTCCTCGGCGCGCTTCTTCTCCGAGATGTCCTGCGCCAGGCCGATAATCGCGGGCCGGCCCGCATGGATCGCACGCGTGCCGTGCACGCCGACATCGATCATCGTCCCGTCCTTGCGCAGGCCGGCGAAATTGAAGCTGCTTGCAAGCTCGCCTTCAATGTGCCCGCGCACGTGCGCTGCAACCATGCTGCGGTCCTTCTGCGCGACCACCGATTCGTGCCCGCGGCCGGTCATTTCTTCGGCGGAGCCATAGCCGAAAATTTCGGCGAAGCGCGGATTCACGTAGACGAACTTGCCATCCTGGATGATGCAGATGCCGGCGATCGACTGGTCGACCAGGCCGCGAAACCGCGCTTCCGATTCGACCAGTTCCCGCGCGGCTTCCCTGCGCTGCGTGACGTCGCGGAATATGCCCAGCAGGCAGTCCTTGCCGCCGAGGCGCATCGGCGCGGCCTTGATATCGGCGTAAAACACCGAGCCGTCCTTGCGCAGCATCGGAATTTCCCCGGCTGTCTGGGTCTCCCCGCGCAGCAGGCTGTCGAACGGCTTCAATGCACCCGCCAGATCCTGTTGCGGATGGATATCCGAGACGGCAATGCGCAGGATCTCTTCGTGCGTGTAACCGAGCATGCTGCAGATGGCCGCATTGGCGGCGAGAAGCATTCGGGTGTTCGCGTCAGCTACCAGAATGCCGTCGACCGCTGCGTCGAAGATCGCGCGCAATTGCTGTTCCGACTCGCGCAAGGCGTCCTGTGCGTGCTTGCGATCGGTGACATCGCGTGCCGAATTGAATAGCACGGGCCTGCCGTCGAGTTCGAGACCATGCCCGGTGATTTCGACGTCGAAAACGCTGCCGTCCCGGCGCCGGTGGCGGGTCTCGAGCACCGAACCGTCAGGCTTGGCCATCTGTTCGGCGATAAGCCGCTTCAGTTCCTGCGGCGACCACTGCGCATCCCACAGCGACACGTTGGCGCCGATCAGTTCCTCACGGGCATACCCGAGCATCGCGGCAAAAGAATCGCTGATCTCCAGCACATTTCCATCGCCGTCGAGTATGTGTATGCCGTCGCTGGAATTGCGCAGGAAAACCGAGTTGCGGTAGCTCTCGTGCGCCAGCGCGACTTCGGCCAGCTTGGGCTTGGTAATATCCTGCACGGTGCCGATATAGCGCCCTTTCGTACCTTCCCCGGTGAACTGCGAATGCGCCTGTGCGTGCACCCAGCGAATCGCCGCGTCGACCACGATCCGATACTCGATGTCGTAACGCCCGCCTTTGAGCGTTTCCCGCCATGCTTGGTTCACCCGCTCTCGGTCGTCCGGGTGGACGTGCTCGAGGAAGCGTTCATAATCGATGGGCGTACCCGCGGGCACTCCGAAAATGCGGTAGGTCTCCGCCGACCACTGCATCCGGTTCGCTTCGAGGTCGCGCACCCAGCTGCCGACCTGCGCGATCGACTGCGCCTCGTTCAGATCCGCTTCGCGCCGTCGAACCTGCGCGGTGCGTTGCTCGACCAGGGCTTCGAGTTCCCGCCTGTGCGCGTTCAATTCGACCAGCAGCTTCGCTATGTAGGCCATGAGCAGGCTGAAGACAATGCCCAGCGCCGCCTCGAACGACAGCCGCAGCGGATC
>DATKVJ010000178.1:0-33274 GCA_035530135.1 Rhodocyclaceae bacterium
AGGTCGTGGCGATCATCGGCGACGGGGCGATGTCCGCCGGTATGGCCTTCGAGGCGCTCAACAACGCCGGCGTCGTCGATGCCAACCTGCTGGTGATCCTGAACGACAACGACATGTCGATCTCGCCGCCGGTGGGCGCACTCAACAAGTATCTGGCGCGGCTGTTCTCGGGCCGCACCTTCAACGCCGCCCGCCGCGCCGGCGAGAAGGTGCTCTCCTCGCTGCCCTCGGTGCTGGAATTCGCCAAGCGCGCCGAGGAGCACATGAAGGGCATGCTCACCCCCGGCACCCTGTTCGAGGAGCTCGGCTTCAATTACATCGGTCCGATCGACGGCCACGACCTGGCTTCATTGATCCCGACGCTGCAGAACCTGAAGGCCTTGAAGGGGCCACAGTTCCTGCACGTCATCACTCGTAAGGGCCAGGGCTACAAGCTGGCCGAGGCCGATCCGGTGCTCTACCACGGCGTCTCCAAGTTCAACACCGCCGACGGCATTCTGGCGGGCAAGTCCGGCAAGCTCACCTACACCCAGGTGTTCGGCGACTGGCTGTGCGACATGGCGGTGGCCGATCCGCGTCTGGTCGGCATCACCCCGGCGATGCGCGAGGGCTCCGGCCTGGTTCGTTTCGCCCAGGAATACCCCGGCCGCTACCACGACGTCGGCATCGCCGAGCAGCACGCCCTGAGCTTCGCGGCGGGCCTGGCCTGCGAGGGCATGAAGCCGGTGGTGGCGATCTACTCGACCTTCCTGCAGCGCGCCTACGACCAGCTGATCCACGACATCGCCTTGCAGAACCTGCCGGTGCTGCTGGCCATCGACCGCGGCGGCCTGGTCGGCGCCGACGGCGCCACCCATAACGGCGCCTTCGACCTCTCCTACCTGACCTGCATCCCCAACATGCTGGTGATGGCGCCGGCCGACGAGAACGAATGCCGCAAGATGCTCACCACCGGCTTCCGCCACGACGGGCCCGGCGCGGTCCGCTATCCGCGCGGATCGGGTCCGGGCGTCGCCCTGGAGCCCGGGCTCGACGGCCTGCCCATCGGCCGCGGCGAGCTGCGCCGGCAGGGAAGTCGCGTCGCCCTGCTGGCCTTCGGCAGCATGCTCGGCTCGGCACTTGAAGCGGCCGAGGAACTCGACGCCAGCGTCGCCAACATGCGCTTCGTCAAGCCGCTCGATGCCGATTTGCTGCGTGGGCTGGCGCAAACCCACGAGTTGTTGGTGAGCATCGAGGAAAACACCCTGATCGGCGGCGCCGGCTCGGAGGTGGCGCGCAGCCTGGCGGAACAGGGCCTCGCCACACCGCTGCTGCGCCTGGGGCTGCCCGATCGCTTCATCGACCACGGCGACTCGGTGCAGCTCCTGGCGCAGCTCGGCCTCGATGCTTCCGGAATCGCGGTCAGCGTGAAGGCGGCGCTGGCAAACTTGAGTGATTTAGTCGGGAATGTTAATATGCGCTGAATTCGGTGGTGCCGCGCCCGACGCGTGCCCCCTTCCACCAGGAGCGCAGCCCATGAACAGCAGAGACCCTATGGCCATCGCAGACGTACAAAGCAGCCCCGATTCCCGGCAACTGCCGATCAACAAGGTCGGCATCAAGAGCATCCGTCATCCGGTCAAGGTGCTCGACCGGAGCGGCGGCGTGCAGCACACCGTCGCCGTGTTCAACATGTACGTCGGCCTGCCGCACAATTTCAAGGGAACGCACATGTCGCGTTTCGTGGAAATCCTGAACGCCCACGAGCGCGAGGTTTCGGTCGAGAGCTTCGAGGGCATGCTGCGGGAAATGGTGCGCCTGCTGGAGGCGGAGACCGGCCAGATCGAGATCGACTTTCCCTATTTCATCAACAAGGAAGCGCCGGTCTCCAAGGTGAAGAGCCTGATGGACTATCAGGTCAGATTCGTCGGCGAGATATTGCCCGGCGGCGAGTACCGCCAGACCACCAAGGTGGTGGTGCCGGTCACCAGCCTGTGCCCTTGCTCCAAAAAGATTTCCGAGCGCGGCGCCCACAATCAGCGCTCGCACGTCACGGTCACCGCGACCACCAATACCTTCGTCTGGATCGAGGATCTGGTGCAGATGATCGAGGGCCAAGCCTCCTGCGAACTGTACGGCCTGCTGAAGCGCCCGGACGAGAAGTTCGTCACCGAGCGCGCCTACGACAATCCCAAGTTTGTCGAGGACATGGTGCGCGACGTCGCCGGCATCCTCAACGCCGACCCGCGGATTGACGCCTACGTGGTCGAATCGGAAAACTTCGAGTCGATCCACAATCACTCGGCCTACGCCCTGATCGAGCGCGACAAGCGCCTTTGATCGAGGGAGTTGCTCCGCCCCCGCAAAGGGGCACGAAAAAGGGGCCTTAAAGGCCCCTTTTCATTGCAGCCGCTCAGGGCTTCTTTCTGGTGAGCTTTTCCTTGATTCGCGCCGACTTGCCGGAACGGTCGCGCAGATAGTAGAGCTTGGCGCGACGGACATCGCCGCGGCGCTTAACCTCGATGCTGGCGATCAGCGGCGAGTAGCTCTGGAAGGTGCGCTCGACGCCTTCGCCGGCGGAAATCTTGCGGACGATGAAACTGGAATTGAGGCCGCGGTTCCGCTTGGCAATGACCACGCCCTCGTAGGCCTGGTTACGCTCGCGGGTGCCCTCCTTCACCTTCACTTGGACGACGACGGTGTCGCCCGGGGCGAAGTCGGGAATGGTCTTGTCCAAGCGGGCAATTTCTTCCTGCTCGAGTTGTTGGATCAGGTTCATAGCGATCTACTCCATCTTAGTCATTGGCCTTTGGCCGTTCGCGCAGAGCAGGAAATCTGATGCGCGCGCTTTTTTCGACAACTCTACTGCTACAACTCCTGCCGGAATTCCTCCAGCAGGCTTGATTCTTCCGGGCTCAGCGCCCGCGCCGCGATCAATTCCGGGCGCCGCAGCCAGGTCCGCCCCAGCGCCTGCTTCAGGCGCCAGCGCCGTATTTTCTCATGGTTGCCCGACAACAGCACCTCGGGCACCGGCATGCCCTGATATTCCTCCGGCCGCGTGTAGTGCGGACAGTCGAGCAAGCCGTCGGCGAACGACTCTTCGAGCGCCGAGTCGGCATCGTTCAGCGCCCCCGGCAGCCGTCGCACTGCCGCATCGATCAGCGCCAGCGCGGCGATCTCGCCGCCGGAGAGAACGAAGTCGCCGAGCGACAGCTCCTCATCGACGCAGCGCGCTATCAGCCGCTCATCGACGCCCTCGTAGCGGCCGCACAGCAGGATCGCCCCGCTCGAGCGCGACAACCGCGCCACCCGCGCGTCGCCGAGCGGTCTTCCCTGGGGCGACAGGTAGATCACCGTCGTCTCCGCTTCACCGGCAGCGCGCCGCCGGCCCTTAGCCGCGGCGATCGCCTGCTCCAGCGGTTGCGCCAGCATCACCATGCCCGGCCCGCCGCCGTAAGGCCGATCATCGACGGTGCGATGATTGTCCGGCGCAAAATCGCGCGGGTTCCAGCACGCGAGCCGCCACAGGCCGCGCTCCAGCGCCCGCCGGGTGATACCCGATTGCGTCACCGCGGCGAACATCTCCGGGAACAGCGTGACGACGTCGAAGTCCAGGCTCACCAGTCCGCGCCCCAATCGACGCGGATCACGCCGCCGCCGACATCGACGCCCTTCACCACCTGGGCCACGAAGGGCAGAAGCCGCTCTTGTTCGCCGTCGCGCACGCAGAGCACTTCGTGCGCGCCGCTGGAGAGGAGATTCGCCACTTTGCCGAGCCTCACCCCCTCCTCATTGACCACCTCCAGACCGACCAGGTCGGCCCAGTAATATTCGTCCGCGGCGTTCTCCGGCAGCGCCCCGCGCGGCGCCCCGACGTAATAGCCGTCGATGGCTTCTGCGGCGTCCCGGCCCTCGACGCCGGCGAGCTTAGCGATCAGCCCCTTGCCGTGCGCGGCAGCCTGCTGCAGCGCGTAGGGCCGCCACTCGACGGCATCGGGCTGTGCCGCCAGCCACCACCGCGGCATCGCGGCCCAGGCGTCCGGTTCATCGCCGAAGGGATGCACCTTGACCCAGCCTTGCACGCCGAACGGGGCGACGATGCGGCCCAGGACGATCATGTCCTGGTCAGCCCCGGACGGCCTCAGGCGGCAGCGGCAGCCTTCGGCGTGCCGAACTGTTTGACCAGGCGCGCCGCGGTCGGCGACAGCTGGGCACCGTGGCCCTGCCAGTAGGCGAGACGCTCCAAGTCCACGCGCAGTCCGGTCTCCGCGCCGGCCGCGACCGGATTGTAGAAGCCGATGCGCTCGACAAAGCGACCGTCGCGGCGATTGCGCGAATCGGTCACCACCATGTTGTAGAAGGGACGCTTCTTGGCGCCGCTTCGGGCGAGACGGATGACAACCATTTCTCGGTACCTGGATTCTGGAAAAAGCTGGCGAGTATAGCCGAAAACACGGCTCAAAACAATACCCTGGCGAAATCGATCAGCGCCGGAACAGCTCGGCGATGGTCCGCTGGGCGGCCAGGGCGGCCGCACGGGGATCGGCGGCGAGGCGGATCGGACGGCCGACGACGATGTAGTCTGCGCCGTTTCTGAAGGCCTGGGCGACATCGACGGTGCGCTTCTGGTCATCGACCGGCTTGTTGTCGACCGGGCGGATGCCGGGGGTGACGACCAGCAGCTTCTGCCCCAGTTCGCGCCGGATCAGCGGCGCCTCCAGACCCGACGAGACGACGCCGTCCACGCCGGTCTCGAGCGCGCGGCGAGCCCGGGAGAGCACCAGCTGATCGACGTCGCAGGCGAAGCCGAGGTCGTCGAGATCGCCGCGGTCGAGGCTGGTGAGCACGGTCACGGCGAGGATCTTGAGCTCACCCTTGTCCTTGGCCGCCGCTTCCATGATCGCCTGATTACCATGAACCGTGGCAAAGCTCGCACCGCTGCCGGACAGTGCGCGCACCGCCGAGCGCACCGTCTCGGGCACGTCGAAGAATTTGAGATCGACAAACACCTTCTTGCCCCGCTCGACCAGATCGTCGAGCAGGTCAAAGTAGCCTCCGGCCATGAACAACTCCAGGCCGATCTTGTAGAAGCGCACGCTGTCGCCCAAGACATCGACCAGGGCTCGGGCGGCCTGGGCATCGGCCAGATCCAGCGCGACTATCAGACGCTCGGCGGCGGGGATGGCTTTGTCGGAAATCAGTGAGTCCATGTCGGATCCAGTCTGGCTTGAAGAACGATCGTCGGTCGCGGGTGAATGACTTCGCCATGATGGACGGATCCCGCAGCTGCGGAATTCTACTTGAATCGCCCGGCTTCAGCGCATCGGCCGGGCTGCGGCGGCAGCGGGCAGTTCGGCGACCAGCAGCGCGCCGATCAGCACCACGCTCCAGGATAGGTAGAGCCAGAGGAGGAAGATCGGCACCGCCGCGAAGGCGCCGTAGACCACCGTGTAGGCCGGGAAGTGGACGACGAAGCCGCCGAACAGGCGCTGCATCAGGGAAAAACCGAGGCTGGCGAAAATGCCGCCGGCCAGCGCGTGCCCGCGCTTCACCGCGCGGTTAGGTACCGCCAGGTACAGCAGCGAGAACAGGGCGGTCATGATGGCGAAAGGAAGCATCCGGAAAAACAGGGTGTCCAGCCACTTCGGCTCGGCCACCAGGCCGAATGCCACGCTGGCGACATAAGCGATCGCCGCCAGGCTGCCGCCGAACAGCAGCGGCCCCAGCAGCATGGCCGAGAGATGCATGACGATGCGCCGCAGCAGCGGACGCCCTGCCCGGACCCGCCAGATGGCATTGAAGGCGTGTTCGATGGTGAGCATCTGCATCAGGGCGGTCGTCGCCAGCGCCAAGCCGCCGATCAGGGTCAGGTGCGCGGCCTTGTGCGCGAACTGAAGCGCGTACCTGGCGATGGTGCTGCCCGCTCTCGCCGGCAGCAGGTTGGCGAGCATGAATTTCTCCAGGGCCGCGACCATGCCCTCGGCGAAGGGCAGACGGCTGATCAACGCCAGGCCCACCGCAACCAGCGGCACCAGTCCGAGCAGGGTGGAAAACGACAGGCTGGCGGCGGTCTGGGCGTAGCGCTCGACCGAGAAGCGGCGCGCGACGCGGGCGACCAGACGGAAGGGGGAGAGCGACATCACCGGCGGAGGCGGCTCAGTTGCCTATAATGATGTTCGATCATCACGCGCATTGTAGCGAAAGGACAAGTCGATGGAGCCGCCTAACGCCTTGCGCGCACTCAACCTGACGGCGAGCGTCAGCCTGGTCGCGCTGATCGTTCTGTGCCTGACCTGGGAGCTGTGGCTGGCGCCGCTGCGCCCGGGCGGATCGATGCTGGCGCTGAAGGCGCTGCCGCTCCTGGTGCCGCTGTTCGGCATCCTGCGCGGCCGGCGCTACACCCACCAGTGGGCGGCGCTGCTGATCCTGCTCTATCTCGCCGAGGGACTGGTGCGCGCCGCGAGCGACACCGGCGCGATGCGCGCCGCGGCGGCCGCCGAGACCCTGCTCGCCCTGGTCTTCTTCCTGGCCGCCATCTTCTACGCCCGGCTCAGCGCGCGGGCGGCATAACCGGCTTCACACCTGGGGATTGACCCGCTCCAGCGTCGACTGCAGCTTATTCAAGGCATTGAGATAAGCCTTGGCCGAGGCGACGATGATGTCGGTGTCGGCCCCCTGGCCATTGACGATGCGCCCGTCCT
Source organism: Rhodocyclaceae bacterium (assembly GCA_035530135.1). Lineage (GTDB taxonomy): Bacteria > Pseudomonadota > Gammaproteobacteria > Burkholderiales > Rhodocyclaceae > CAIYYX01. Next base: position 6,681 of record DATKVJ010000178.1, read on the forward strand.
TGGACAGGCGCACGGTCACCTCGCCCTGGGCGTCGGTGCCGGTGGTGATGCTGTTGACCGAATAGAGCAGCAGGTCGGCGCCGCTCCTGGCGACGCTCTCGATTGCCTTGAAGGCGGCATCGACGGGTCCGCTGCCCTTGGCGGCGGCGTGATGCTCGGCGTTGCCGACGGCCAGGGTGATGTCGGCGTGGGGGGGCTCGCCGGTCTCCGAGTGGAACAGCGAGGACACCAGCCGGAAGTGCTCCAGTTCCGGCGTCACCGCCTCGTCGCTCATCAGCGCGTGGAGGTCCTCGTCATAGATGTCGTGCTTCTTGTCGGCGAGTTCCTTGAAGCGGGCGAAACCGGAGTTCAGCACCTGTTCGGAATCGACTTCGATGCCCAGTTCGGAGAGCCGGGCCCTGAACGCGGTGCGTCCGGAATGCTTGCCGAGCACCAGCTTGTTGGCGTTCCAGCCGACGTCCTCGGGCCGCATGATTTCATAGGTCTCCCGGTGCTTGAGCACGCCGTCCTGATGGATGCCGGACTCGTGCGCGAAGGCATTGGCCCCGACGATGGCCTTGTTCGGCTGCACCGGGAAACCGGTGATGCCGGAGACCATCTTCGAGGCGGAGAGGATCTGGGTGGTGTCGATGCGGCTGTCGCAGGGAAAGACGTCCTGGCGCGTGCGCACCGCCATGACCAGCTCTTCCAGCGCGGCATTGCCGGCGCGTTCGCCCAGTCCGTTGATCGTGCATTCCACCTGGCGCGCGCCGGCCAGCACCGCGGCGAGGGAATTGGCCACGGCCAGGCCGAGGTCGTTGTGGCAATGCACCGACCAGGTGACCTGGTCGGCGTTGGGGATGCGCTGCCGCAGTTGGGTGATGCGTTCGGCGAATTGCTCGGGCAGGTTGTAGCCGACGGTGTCGGGAATGTTGATGACGGCAGCGCCCGCCTTGATCACCGCCTCGATGACGCGGCAGAGAAAGTCCAGTTCGGAGCGCCCCGCGTCCTCGCAGGAAAACTCGACGTTGTCGATGCCGTTGCGGGCGAAGCGCACGGCATTGACCGCCGCGGCGACGACCTCGTCCGGGCTCATGCGCAGCTTCTTTTCCATGTGGATCGGGCTGGTCGCGATGAAGGTGTGGATGCGGCCCGAGCGCGCCGGTCCGATCGCCTCCAGGGCGCGCGCAATGTCCTTGTCCTGGGTCCGGCACAGCGCCGCCACGGTGCTCTCCTTGATCGCCTCGGCCACCGCCCGCACCGCCTCGAAGTCGCCGTTCGAGGCGGCCGGGAAGCCGGCCTCGATGACATCGACGCGCATTTTTTCCAGCTGGCGCGCGATGCGCACTTTCTCCTCGCGCGTCATCGAGGCGCCGGGGCTCTGTTCGCCGTCGCGCAAGGTGGTGTCGAATATCTTCAGGTGATCCATCGTCGTCTCCAGGGAACGCATCAATCCGCGGGTGCGGCCCGGCGCCGGCGCCACCACTGCCACGCCGCCAGGACATAGCCGGACAGCGCGTAGCCCAAGAACAGCGTAAACAGCACGCCCTCCGGGTAGGAGGACAACAGCGCGTAACCCAGCGCCATAGCCGGCACCACCATGAAGGGTACGCTCTTCCTCAGGTTGATGTCCTTGCCGCTCCAGTAGCGGATATTGCTGACCATCGTGATGCCGGCGAAGATCGTCAGTGCGAAGGCGTACCAGCGCACCTCCTCGCCGCTGTAGCCCAGGTCGAGCAGCACCCAGACCATGCCGGCGACCAGCGCCGCCGCGGCCGGGCTCGGCAGGCCCTGGAAGTAGCGCTTGTCGATCACCTCGATGTTGGTGTTGAAGCGCGCCAGGCGCAGCGCGGCGCCGGCGCAGTAGATGAAGGCGGCGATCCAGCCCAGCTTGCCCATGCCCTTCAGGGCCCATTCGTAGATCACCAGGGACGGCGCGGCGCCGAACGACACCATGTCGGAGAGCGAGTCGTACTCGGCGCCGAAGGCGCTCTGGGTATGGGTGAGGCGCGCCACCCGCCCGTCCAGGCCGTCCAACACCATGGCGATGAAAATGGCGACGGCTGAATACTCGAAGCGCTCGTTCATCGCCTGGACGATGGCGTAGAAACCGGCGAACAGCGCCGCCGTGGTGAATAGGTTGGGCAGGATGTAGATGCCGCGCCGGCGCATTTCCGGATTCACCAGGGCACGGCGCGGGCGGATCACCGGCATGGCGGCCTCACGGCAATTCGGCGAGGATGGTCAGCGCGGCGCTCACCTTGTCGCCGATCGTCACCTTGACGCGCGAGGCCGGCGGCAGATAGACATCGACGCGCGAACCGAAGCGGATGAAGCCGTAGCGTTGGCCGCGTTCGAGACGGCTGCCGGCATCGACGTAGCAGAGGATGCGCCGTGCGATCAAGCCCGCCACCTGGACGCAGGTGACGTCCTGGCCGTCCGCGGTTCTCAACCACAGCGCGTTGCGCTCGTTCTCGGTCGAGGCCTTGTCGAGGTCGGCATTGAAGAATTTGCCCGGGTGGTACCAGCGCTGCATGACCTCGCCATCGACCGGGCTGCGGTTGGAGTGGACGTTGAACACGTTCATGAAGACGCTGATCTTCAAGGCGTCGCGGTCGAGCCAGGGGTCCCGCTGCGGCTCGATGGCGACGATGCGGCCGTCGGCGGGCGAGAGCGCGCTCCTGGCCGTCCCCGCAACGAGCCGCGCCGGATCGCGGAAGAACTGCAGGCAGAAGACGAAGACCAACCACAGCGGCGACGCCCACCACCAGCCGGCCGCGCCGGTGACCAGCAGGGCGGCGCCCAGGCTGATCCCGAGAAACGGCCAGCCCTCCCGGGCGACGATCGGATGCGGGTAGGGTTTCAACTAGTTCTTGGCCTGGTCGACCAGCTTGTTCTTGCGGATCCAGGGCATCATTTCGCGCAGCTTCTCGCCCACCACCTCGATCGGATGCGCCGCGAGATTGCGCCGCTGTGCCAGCAGGGTCGGCGCGCCGGCCTTGTTCTCGAGGATGAACTCCTTGGCGTACTGCCCGCTCTGGATTTCCTTGAGGATTTTCCTCATTTCGACGCGGCTCTCGTCGGTGATGATGCGCGGGCCGCGGCTGATGTCGCCGTACTCGGCATTGTTCGAGATCGAGTAGTGCATGTTGGCCAAGCCGCCTTCGTAGATCAGGTCCACGATCAGCTTCAACTCGTGCAGACACTCGAAATACGCCATCTCGGGCGCGTAGCCGGCCTCGACCAGGGTTTCGAAGCCGGCCTTGATCAGTTCGACGGTGCCGCCGCAGAGGACGACCTGCTCGCCGAACAGGTCGGTCTCGGTCTCCTCGCGGAACGAGGTCTCGATGACGCCGCCGCGCGTGCCGCCGTTGGCCGCCGCGTAGGACAGCGCCAGGTCGTGCGCCTTGCCCGACTTGTCCTGGTAGATGGCGATCAGGGAGGGCACGCCGCCGCCCTGGACGTAGGTCGAGCGCACCAGGTGGCCGGGGCCCTTGGGCGCGATCATGATGACGTCGATATCGTCGCGCGGAATCACCTGACCGTAGTGGATGTTGAAGCCGTGGGCAAAGGCGAGCGCGGCGCCGGCCTTCATGTTGGCGTGCACCTCCTCGGCATAGACGGCGGCGATCTGCTCGTCGGGCAAGAGCAGCATGACCAGGTCGGCGTCCTTGACCGCCTTGGCGATTTCCTCGACCTTGAGGCCGGCCTTCTTGGCCTTGCTCCAGGAGGCGCCGCCGCGGCGCAGCCCGACCGTCACCTTGACCCCGGAATCCTTCAGGTTCTGCGCGTGGGCGTGGCCTTGCGAACCGTAACCGACGATGGTGACCTTCTTGCCCTTGATCAGCGACAGGTCGGCGTCTTTATCGTAATAGACTTTCATGGTTTTCCTTATCAATGCGTGAGAGGTGAAGTGCTTGCTAGCCTGGCGTTCAGTCCGCGTACCTGGGGAAGCGCCTGGGAGAGGCTTCGGGCGACACCCGTTCGGGTGTCTCCATCGAAAGTCCGACCTGGCTCAGACCTTGAGTATCCGGTCGCCGCGACCGATGCCGCAAACGCCGGTGCGCACCGCTTCGAGGATCAGGGTGCGATCGATCGCCTCGATGAAGGCGTCGATCTTGGCGGTGTTGCCGGTCAGTTCGATGACGTAGGTGGATTCGGTGACGTCGATGATGCGGCCGCGGAAGATGTCGGCGACCCGCTTCATCTCCTCGCGATCCTTGCCGACCGCGCGCACCTTCACCAGCATCAGTTCCCGTTCGATGTGGGGCGCCTCGGAGAGGTCCACCACCTTGACCACCTCGATCAGCTTGTTCAATTGCTTGGTGATCTGCTCGATGACGTCGTCGGAGCCGACGCTGACGATGGTCATCCGCGACAGCGAGGCATCCTCCGTCGGCGCCACGGTCAGGGACTCGATGTTGAAGGCGCGCGCCGAGAACAGGCCGGAGACGCGCGACAGCGCGCCGGCTTCGTTTTCCAAAAGTATCGAAATGATGTGTCTCATGATGGGTTCCTAGCGCTTCACAGATCTTCTGCCAGAATCATCTGGGACAGGCCCTTGCCCGCCGCCACCATCGGGAAGACATTGGCGGTCTGGTCGGTGATGAAGTCCAGGAAGACGAGATCGTTCTTGTGCTCGGTGAAGGCCCTGTGCAACGCCGGCACGACATCCTGCGGCTTGGTGATCTGCATGCCGACGTGGCCGTATGCCTCCGCCAGCTTGACGAAATCGGGCAGCGCATTGACGTAGGACTCGGCGTAGCGGTTGCCGTGGAACATCTCCTGCCACTGCCTGACCATGCCGAGATAGCGGTTGTTGAGGTTGATGATCTTGATCGGCAGGCGATACTGCTTGCAGGTCGACAGCTCCTGGATGCACATCTGGATCGATGCCTCGCCGGTGACGCAGGCCACGGTCGCGCCGGGATTCGCGAAGCAAATGCCCATCGCCGCCGGCAGGCCGAAGCCCATGGTGCCCAGGCCGCCGGAGTTGATCCAGCGGCGCGGCTTGTCGAACTTGTAGTACTGCGCCGCCCACATCTGATGCTGGCCGACGTCTGAGGCCACGAAGGCATCGCCGCCGGTGACCTCGTAGAGCTTCTCGACGACGAACTGCGGCATAATGACGTCGCCGTTCTGCTTGTACTTGAGGCAGTTCTTGCCGCGCCACTCCTCGATCTTCTGCCACCAGGCGGCCAGCGCCTGGGCATCGGAGCGGGATTCCGCCGTCGCCAGCTGTTTTTGCAGATCGTCGAGCACGTCGGCGACGTTGCCGACGATCGGCACATCGACCTTGACGCGCTTGGAGATCGACGAGGGATCGATGTCGATATGGATGATCTTGCGCGATTCTTCGTTGAAGTGCGCCGGGTTGCCGATCACGCGGTCGTCGAAGCGGGCGCCGATGGCCAGCAGCACGTCGCAGTGCTGCATCGCCATGTTGGCCTCGACGGTGCCGTGCATGCCGAGCATGCCGAGGAACTGCTTGTCGGTGGCCGGATAGCCGCCCAGGCCCATCAGCGTGTTGGTGATCGGGAAGCCGAGCGTCCTGACCAGCTTGGTCAGGCTCTCCGCCGCGTCCGACAAGATCACGCCGCCGCCGGCATAGATCATCGGCCTTTTGGCGTCGAGCAGGAGTTGCATCGCCTTCTTGATCTGCCCGGCGTGCCCCTTGGTGACCGGGTTGTAGGAGCGCATCGCGATGCTCTTCGGATAGACAAACTCGCACTTGTGGGTGGTGATGTCCTTGGGGATGTCGACCAGTACCGGACCCGGACGGCCGGTCTGGGCGAGATAGAAGGCCTTCTTGATCGTCGTCGCGAGGTCTCTGACGTCCTTGACCAGGAAATTGTGCTTGACGCAGGGGCGGGTGATGCCGACGGTGTCGCATTCCTGAAAGGCATCCTGGCCGATGTAGGCGGTCGGCACCTGGCCGGTGATGACCACCAGCGGGATCGAATCCATGTAAGCGGTGGCGATGCCGGTCACCGCATTGGTAACGCCCGGCCCCGAGGTCACCAGGCAAACGCCGACCTTGTGCGAAGAGCGCGAATAGGCGTCGGCGGCATGAACCGCAGCCTGCTCATGACGCACCAGCACGTGCTTGAACTTGTCCTGCTTGAACAGCTCGTCGTAGATGTACAGGACCGAGCCGCCTGGATAGCCGAAGACGAATTCGACCTTCTCTTCCTGCAGGCAGCTGATTACAATTTCCGCACCAGTTAATAACATCGCTTTACCCGAATCACGGATTTCGTCCGAAGAAACGTGTAACCTTACTGGCTGAACCGAATTTGGTCAAGGCATGAAACCGATACCGGGCCGAATTCGCGCCCAAGGGCTCAAGGCGGCTGTGCCGTCAAAGCGACCGAGGATTTGACCTGGCCACCCGCACCGAACTTTCCGACTTTCTCGCAGGCGTCGAACGGCGCGCCTTCAAGCAGGCGCTGTTCGCCGTGCACGACGAGGACCACGCCCTGGACATCGTCCAGGACACGATGTTCAAGCTCTCCGAGAAATACGGCGACCGGCCGGGCGCCGAACTGCCGATGCTGTTCCAGCGCATCCTGCAGAACACCATCCGCGATTTCTACCGCCGCCAGAAGGTACGCTCGCTGTGGACCACACTGTTATCATCGTTCGTGCCAGCCGACGACGAAGATGCCGATCCCCTGGAAACCCTCCAGGCCCACCAGGGGTCTAATATAATGACTCCGCACGCCAGCCTCGAACAGTCGCAAGTGCTTGCCATCATTGAACAAGAAGTTAAAAAATTACCGCCGCGTCAACGAGAAGCCTTTCTCATGCGTTACTGGGAGGACATGGACATCGCCGAGACGGCCACCTCGATGGGCTGTTCCGAGGGTAGCGTCAAGACCCACTGTTCGCGGGCCACCCATACCCTGGCAGCAGCGCTCAAGGCAAAGGGCATCGTATTATGAATAATCACGACGAGATTCAGATCGCCTACAAGGTCGGGCAAGCGCTCGACCGAAGCACCGACAAGCTCGACCGCAGGATTCGCGACCGGCTGCAGGCGGCGCGGCAAAACGCCCTGGAACACCAGAAAGCCACCGCCGTCGGCCTGAGTTTGGCAAGCGTCGGCCATTTCACCAGCGAAGTCCTGCTGCCGCAGGCGCGCATGCTGGCTATTCTGGCGGCTCTCGGACTGGGCGTCGTCGGCACCTATTACTGGAACAACTTCCAGCAGGCGGCGGAAAACGAGGTCATCGACAGCGCGCTCTTGGCGGACGATCTGCCGATCAACGCCTACCTGGACCGCGGCTTTAGTACATGGCTCGAGCATTCCTCGCAATTGCCGCAACAGTAGCGCTGCTGCTGGCGCTCACCGCCCCCGCCAACGCAGGTGTGCCATCCCTCAAGCAGCCGGAATGGATGGAACTCTCGCCGCAGCAGCGGGAAATTCTCGCGCCGCTGTCGGTCGAGTGGGATCAGTTTGCGCCCTATCGGCGCAAGAAGTGGCTCGGCGTCGCCCGCCGCTATCCTTCGCTGTCGCCGCATGAGCAGCAGCGTCTGCAGCGCCGCATGCAGGCCTGGGTCAAGCTGACGCCGGAGCAGCGCGAACGGGCGCGCGAGCAATACAAGAATCTGAAGAAGGTGCCGCCGGAACAGCGCCTGGCGATCAAGCAGAAATGGCAGGAGTACGAGGAACTGCCGGAAGCCGAAAAAGAGCGCCTGAAGCGGGCTAGCCGGCGCAAGCCGCAGGCCGGGACCGCTGCCGGCAAGCAGCCGCCGTCTGCCCGCCCCGCCGTGCCGGTTCAAGCGCCGCCCGCACCAGCCGTACCCGCCGCTCCCGTGCAGCCCGCGGCCACCCCCCCGGCACCCGCCGTTACCCCGCCGCCGCAGGTACAGCCATCGCCTTGATCGTCCCCGGTATCCGCCGCCGTCTCGCCAGCATGACCTACGAGGGCCTGCTGGTGATCGGCGTACTGGCCGCCACCTTCCTGCTGCCCTATGTGGTGCTGGGCGTGATCTGGCAGATCGCGGTACCCGGCTGGGTGGAACTGCTGCACCTCGTCCTGGTGCTGGGCATCTACTTCGTCTGGCTGTGGCGCCACGACGGCCAAACGCTGGCGATGAAAACCTGGCGGCTGAAACTGGAGAGCGCCATCACCGGCGGCCGCCTGAGCCTGCCGCAAGCCTTGCTGCGCTACGCGCTGTCCTGGTTTTCCCTGCTGTTCTTCGGCGCCGGCATCCTCTGGGCGCTGTTCGACCGCGACCGCCAGTTTCTCCACGACCGCCTGGCCGGCACCCGCATCGTCTTCAAGGAATAGCGTCCCGCCGCCGGGTCCCCCAAGGGGACTTCCTCCGGGGCGCCGCCCCCAAACCGGGGCAGCCAACAAACCGCGACCCCGATCGAGGGGAGCCGCGGTCACCCCTCTCCTTGGCAAAGGGGAGGGGGGGAAAGGCACTACCTGCGCTCCACCCACCAGATCATCCCCGCCGCCATCAGCAGGAACAGTGCGCTGGGTGTGATCGCAGAGAAAAACGGCGGCCAGCTGTTGATCACCCCTAGGCTGGAGAACAAGCCGTTCAACAGATGGAAGGTGATGCCCAGCATGATGCCGGCGAACACCTTGATGCTGACCGTGCCCATCCGATCCTGCATGTAGGCGAAGGGTAGCGCCAGCGCCATCATCACCAGCACCGCCAGCGGATAGACCAGCTTTTTCCACAGCGCGATCACGTAGCGTTGCGCATTCTGCTGATTTTCCTCCAGGTGGCGGATGTAGAGGAACAGGTTCACGAAGGACATGCGCTCGGGCACCACCAGCAGCACCGATAGGATGTCGGGGTTGAGGGCGGAGCGCCAAATCATCTGCGGCAGATGCACCACCTTCGCGGTGTTGTTCTCGAACACCGTCTGCACGACGTCGGTGAGCCGCCAGCTGTCGGGAGGCAGGTATTCCCCTTCTTGCGCCTCGCTGATCGAATGCAGCTGGTAGTCCTTGTCGAACTGGTAGATGCGTATGCCACGCAGCCGGGTATCTGGCAAGACCTCGCGGACATTCACGAAACTCATTTCGTCCTTGACCCACAGCCCCGAGCGGAACTCCTGCGCCACCAGCGAGCTCATCGCCTTGAGGCGCAGCTCCTGCGCCGCCTTTTCCGCCGGGGGGGCGATGAACTCGCCGAAAACGAAGGTCAAGGCGACGAAGACCAGGCCGATTCTCGCCAGCGCCTTCAGCAAGGCCGTGGTGGACAGCCCGGCGCTGCGCAGCACGGTGATCTCCGAATGCCGCGCCAAGAGCGTCAGCGCGTAGAGCGTGCCGATCAGCACCGCGATCGGAAACAGTTCATAGACCCGCCCGGGCATGGTCAGCAAGACGAAGGCGATGGCCTGGTGCAGTTGGTAGCCGCCCTTGCCCAGGTCCCCGAATTCGTGGATCAGGTCGAAAAAGGCGAAGAGCATCAGGAAGGCCGCCAGCACCAGCGCCGTCGCGGCATAAATCTCGCGCGCCAGATAGCGCTCGAATACCCTCACCGCCACAGTCTCACCCAGGAATAGACCATCAGACGCCGGGAGAACATCACCAACAGCAGCACGAACATGACGACGTGCACCAGCCAGACGCCGAGTTCGAAACCGATCCGGCCCTGACTCACCCAGGCCTGGCTGACGCTGATCAGATTGCTGTAGATCATGTAGGTGAGTAGAGCCAGGATCAGGTTGTTGGTGCGCCCGGCGCGCGGATTGACGAAGGACAGGGGGATCGCCAGCAGCGCCAGGTTCAGGGCAGCGAGCGGGATGCCCAGGCGCCACAGCAATTCACCCAGGTTGGGCGGCGTCGGCTGCCGCGCCAGGGTCCAAAGCGGCATGCTCTTGGGCGTCTGAACGATGCCCTGGGCCTCCCGGGTCTCGACGCGCACCGCATAGCGCTCGAACTGCATCACGCGGTAGTCGGCCTGCCCCGGCGTCCCTTCGTAGCGCCGGCCGTTCTCCAGCACCAGGAAGCGGTCGCCGTTGGGCATCCGCTCCAGGCGCCCGTGCGCGGCCGCCATCACGCCCAGCCGGCCGTGCTGCATCGAACTGATGAAGACGTTCTTGACCTGACCGTGATCGCCGGCAATCTCCTCGACGAAGAACACCCGGTCGGCCTCCGCCGATTCCTTGAAGGCCCCGGGCGAGACGCGCGAGACGTCGTTGCGGCTCGCCATCTTCTGCTGGAATTCGGCGCTCTTCGACAGCGCCCAAGGGGACAGAAACAGCGACAGCGCGCCGATCAACAGCACCATCGGCGCCGCGAACTTGAGCACCGGCGGCACCCAGGCGGTCAGCGGCAGGCCGCAGGAGAACCAGACGATCATCTCGGAATCGCGGTAGGACCGCGACAGGGTCATCAGCACCGCGACGAACAGCGTCAGCGAGAGCAGCACCGGCAGATAGTTGATGGCGCCGAAGCCGAGCAGCGCCACCACCGCCCCGGAAGCCAGTTTGCCGCCCGCCGCGTCGCCGAGCAAGCGGATCAACTGGGTGGTCAACAAGATGGCGAACAGCGCGACGAAGACGGCGACCGCGGTATTGGCGAATTCGCGCAGGGCCGCGCGCTGGTAAATCATGTCGGCTTTGACTTTTGGCGGGGAGTCTGGGGATAATCGAAAACTTCGCCGTCGTGCAATTTATACGCAACAAACGATGGCCGTCCCCCGCTCAAACACCCGAGGAGCAATGCGTGGAATTTAGCATAAAAAGCGGCAGCCCGGAAAAACAGCGCAGTGCCTGCGTCGTGATCGGCGTGTTCGAGACGCGCAAGCTGTCCCTGCCCGGCGAGATTCTCAACAAGGCGACGGATAACTACCTGTCCGACCTGCTCCGTCGCGGCGACATGGAGGGCAAGGCCGGCACCACCTTGTTGCTGCACAAGGTTCCCGGCACCCTCTGCGACCGGGTGCTGCTGGTCGGCCTGGGCAAAGAGCGGGATTTCCGCGAAAAGGAATATCTCGACGCCATCGCCACCGCGGTGCGCAGCCTGAACGAGACCGGCGCCTTCGACGGCACCCTTTATCTCTCGGAACTCGCGGTGAAGAAGCGCGGCGTGCCCTGGCGCATCCGCCAGGCGGCGCTGGTCGCGCTCGGCACGCTGTACCGTTTCGACCGCTTCAAGTCGAAGAAGGACCAGGTGCGCAGGCCGCTGCGCAAGCTCACCCTGATCGTCGAGAGCCGCGCCGATCTCGGCCCCGCGGAGGCCGCGCTCGCCCAGGGCCAGGCCATCGCCGCCGGCATGAACCTGGCGCGGGATCTGGGCAACCTGCCCGGCAATATCTGTACCCCGAGCTATCTGGCCGAGCAGGCCACGGCCCTGGCCAAGGAGGGCGGCCTCAAGGCCGAGGTGCTGGAGCGCGAAGACATGGAGAAGCTGGGCATGGGCTCGCTGCTGTCGGTCGCCCGCGGTTCCCGTCAGCCGCCGAAGTTCATCGTGTTGCGCCATAACGGCGGCAAACCGGGACAGAAACCGATCGTGCTGATCGGCAAGGGCATCACCTTCGACTCGGGCGGCATCTCGCTCAAGCCCGGCGCCGAGATGGACGAGATGAAGTACGACATGTCCGGCGCCGCCAGCGTCATCGGCACGATGCGGGCGATCGCGCAAATGAAGCTGCCGTTGAAGGTGATCGGGCTGGTGCCTGCCGCCGAGAACATGCCCGGCGGCGACGCCAGCCGCCCGGGCGACATCGTCACCTCGATGTCCGGCCAGACCATCGAGATCCTCAACACCGACGCCGAAGGCCGCCTGATCCTGTGCGATGCGCTGACCTACGCCGAGCGCTTCGAGCCGGAGTGCGTGATCGACGTGGCCACGCTCACCGGTGCCTGCGTGATCGCCCTGGGGCACGTCGCCACCGGCCTGTTCGCCAACAACGACGCGCTGGCCCGCGAACTGGCCGGCGCCGGCGAGGATGCCTGGGACCGCGCCTGGCACATGCCGCTGTGGGAAGACTATCAGGAGCAGCTGAAAAGCCCCTTCGCCGACATGGCCAACATCGGCGGCCGCCCCGCCGGCAGCGTCACCGCAGCCTGCTTTCTCTCGCGCTTCGCCAAGAAATACGAATGGGCTCACCTGGACGTCGCCGGCACGGCGTGGAAATCGGGCAAGGAGAAGGGTTCCACCGGCCGGCCGGTGCCGCTGCTCACCCACTTCCTGCTCAATCGCGCCGACCTGATGATGGAATGACCAAGATATTTTTCTATCACGGGGCTCGGGACCGGCTGCAGGCGGCGGCCGCCTGGCTCGCGCAGGCCTACGCCAGACGGCAGGCGGTACTGGTCTATGCGCCGGACGCGGCGGTCGCCGACCGGCTCGACCGACTGCTGTGGACGACGCCTGCCACCGCCTTCCTGCCGCACTGCCGTGCCGATGCGCCCTTGGCCGGCGAGACGCCGCTGCTGATCGCCGCGAGCCTCGACACCCTGCCGCAGGAGGAGCGTCTGCTCAACCTCTCGGACGAAGTGCCGCCGGGATTTTCCCGCTTTTCGGAAGTGGTCGAGATCGTCAGCGACAACGGGGAGGACCGGCTGCCGGCGCGGACACGCTTCAAGTTCTATCGCGACCGCGGCTATGACCTGGAGAGCGAGAAATTCGCCCAGGAGCCGCGATGAACGACGACGACCCCCTGCTCGACCAGGCCGACGCGCTGATGCGCCGCCACCGGGTGTTCGTCGCTGGCGCCACCGCGCCAACCGAGCCCGCGTTGGTGGAGGAGAGCGACGACCTGCCCCTATTGACCGACATCGTCGCCGCCGAACCGCCGCCCGTGGCCGTCGATGCGGAAGCAATCGGGGCCGATATCGATTTCGATCGACACCTGGCCGAGCGGCGCGCCGCGCTCGGCCTCGCGCTGGAAAAATGGCTCGACGAGCAATTGCCGCAACTGGTGATCCGCGCCATGGACGGCATCACCGACCACCTCGTCGCGCAAATCACCCGTCGCGCGCGGGGAGAACTGCTGCCGCGTCTCGACGCGATTCTGGGGCTGACGCCAGAGAGCAACGACGAGCGACCCGGCTAGCTCCGGTATAATCGCCCGCTGTTTCACCGCTCATTTCGCGGTTCACCCGCCAGTCACCTCCTCACCTCACCCCCTTAGCCGATGGAACTCAACAAGAGCTTCGACCCCGCCGCCATCGAGCGGCGCTGGTACGAATACTGGGAAGGGCAGGGCTACTTCAAGGCCGGCCTGGACCGCAGCCTGCCCAGGGAACACGCCTACTGCATTCTGTTGCCGCCGCCCAACGTCACCGGCACGCTGCACATGGGCCACGGCTTCCAGCAAACGCTGATGGACACCCTCACCCGCTACCACCGCATGCTCGGCTGGAACACGCTGTGGCAGCCGGGCACCGACCACGCCGGCATCGCCACGCAGATCGTGGTCGAGCGCCAGCTCGAGACCAAGGGCGTGAGCCGGCCCGAACTGGGGCGAGCAGCCTTCGTCGACAAGGTCTGGGAGTGGAAGCGCGAATCGGGCTCGGCCATCACCCGCCAGATGCGCCGCCTGGGCACCTCTCCCGACTGGAGCCGCGAGCGCTTCACCATGGACGAAGGGCTGTCCATGACCGTCACCGAGACCTTCGTCCGTCTCTACAACGAGGGTCTGATCTACCGCGGCAAGCGCCTGGTCAACTGGGATCCGCAACTGCTCACCGCGGTCTCCGATCTCGAAGTGGTGAGCGCCGAAGAAGACGGTTCCATGTGGCAGATCCGCTACCCGCTCGCCGACGGCACGGGAGCGCTCACGGTGGCGACGACCCGGCCGGAGACCATGCTCGGCGACACGGCGGTGATGGTACACCCGGAAGATCCGCGCTACGCCCACCTGATCGGCAAGGCCGTGGTGCTGCCGCTGTGCCACCGCGAGATCCCGATCATCGCCGACGAATACGTAGACCGCGAGTTCGGCACCGGCGTGGTCAAGGTCACGCCTGCCCACGACTTCAACGACTATGCGGTGGGCAGCCGCCACGGATTGCCTGCGATCAACATCCTGACCCTGGACGCGAAGATCAACGAGCAGGGGCCGAAAGCATATCGCGGCCTCGACCGCTTCGAGGCGCGCCGCCGGATCGTCGCCGAACTGGAGGCCCAGGGGCTGCTCGAAGCGGTCAAGCCGCACAAGCTGATGGTGCCGCGCGGCGAGCGCACCGGCGTGGTGATCGAGCCGATGCTCACCGACCAGTGGTTCGTTGCGATGAGCAAGGCCGCGGTCGGGCCGGATTCGGATGGCAAGAGCATCACCCAGAAGGCGCTCGACTGCGTCGCCTCCGGCGAAATAAAGTTCATCCCGGAAAACTGGGTCAACACCTACAACCAGTGGCTGAACAACATCCAGGACTGGTGCATTTCGCGCCAGCTGTGGTGGGGCCACCAGATCCCGGCGTGGTACGACGAGCAGGGCAAGATCTACGTCGCGCACGGCGAGGCCGAGGCGCGCGCGCAGGCGGCGGCAGGCGGCTACCGAGGCGAGTTGCGCCGCGACCCGGACGTCCTCGATACCTGGTATTCCTCGGCGCTGTGGCCCTTCTCCACCTTGGACTGGACGCCGGACTACCCGGCAAAGTCGAACCCCGCGCTCGACCTCTACCTGCCCTCCTCGGTGCTGGTCACCGGCTTCGACATCATCTTCTTCTGGGTGGCGCGGATGGTGATGATGACCAAGCACATCACCGGCAGGATCCCCTTCCGGGAAGTCTTCGTGCATGGCCTGATCCGCGACGCCGAAGGCCAGAAGATGTCCAAGTCGAAGGGCAACGTGCTCGATCCGATCGACCTGATCGACGGCATAGTCCTGGAGGACCTGGTGAAGAAGCGCACCACCGGCCTGATGAATCCGAGGCAGGCCGGGCAGATCGAGAAGCGTACCCGGCGCGAGTTCCCCAACGGCATCGCGGCCTTCGGCACCGACGCGCTGCGCTTCACCTTCGCCAGCTTGGCCAGCCCGGGGCGCGACATCAAGTTCGATTTGCAGCGCTGCGAGGGCTACCGCAACTTCTGCAACAAGCTGTGGAACGCCACGCGCTTCGTGCTGATGAACTGCCGGACCGGGGATGAAACCGTCGACGTCGGTCTGGACGAATCGGCTCCGCTAGACTTCTCTTTCGCCGACCGCTGGATCGTCAGCCGGCTGCAGCGCGCCGAGAGCGAGATCGCCGCGCATTTCAAGGAATACCGCTTCGACCTGATCGCCCGCACGCTCTATGAATTCGTCTGGGACGAATACTGCGACTGGTATCTGGAACTGGCCAAGGTGCGGTTGCAGCGGGGCAACGCCGATCAGCAGCGGACCACGCGCAGAACCCTGGTGCGCGTGCTGGAGGCGACGCTGCGGCTCGCTCATCCGCTGATCCCCTTCATCACCGAGGAGCTCTGGCAATCGGTGAAGACGCTCGCCGGCAAGTCCGGCGACTCGATCATGCGCCAGCCTTACCCGCAACCGCAGCCTGAAAGGATCGACGCCAAAGCGGAGGCACAGATGACGCTGCTCAAGGAGATGGTCAATGCCTGCCGCAGCCTGCGCGGCGAAATGAATCTTTCGCCGGCGCAGAAGGTGCCACTCGTCGCCGTCGGCGACGCGGCGACGATCTCGTCCTTCGCCCCTTATCTCCAGGCGCTGGCGCGGCTGGAGTCCGTCGCCGCAGCGGCGGAGTTGCCGCCGGGCGACGCGCCGGTGCAGATCGTCGGCGAGTTCCGCCTGATGCTGAAGATCGAGATCGATGTCGGTGCCGAACGAGAGCGGCTGGCGAAGGAACTCGCCCGGGTCGAGACGGAGCGGGCGAGAGCCGAAGCCAAGCTGGCCCTGCCGTCCTTCGTCGAACGCGCCCCGGCCCAGGTGGTGGCCCAGGAGCGCGAGCGCCTGGCGGGCTTTGCCGCACTCATCGAAAAGCTCTCCGCGCAGCTCGCCCGCCTAGGCTAGTGCCCGTTTTGTCCCTAGGGAGCATTTACCTGAGGACAACCCAGGGTACTTGTGCCCGAGCGGCACTTCAGCGCGCGTCCGCCTTGCCGCCGACGGTGAGCGCCAGCGCCTTGCGGATGGCCTCGGGCGACTTCATGATGTTCATGAAGCTGTGCGCGCCCATCATCGACAGGTCGGGGAAGCTGATGGCGATGCGGAAGCGCGCATACAGCGCATAGACCTTGTTGCCCGAGACCAGGATGTCGTAGGGCAGGTGGGCGGTGGAGCGGACATCCTTGAAATCGATCTCGCTCATGATGTACTTGTCGTCCATCAGCTTGTTGTCGCCCTCGCCCTTCATCGCCACCCCGAACAGCGTCTCCTGCTTGCCCGGCACATCGACGCGATAGACCTGGGTGACGCCCTCTTTGCCCGCGGCGAGGCCGGCCTCGACCGCCTTCACCGCCGCATCGTAGCTGCCGTAGCTGGCGAGCGTGTTGGGCTCGGTGAAGTACTCCATGCCGAACATATAGTGATATTTGCGCAGTTCCGCCGCGCTCAAGCCCTTGGCGCCGAATTCCTCGACCCGTCCGAGCGCCGCCTGCAGCTTCGCAGAAGTCTCCTTGAGCTCGCCGGCCATGCGGTAGGCGTTGGCCCAGTAGGGCGGATTGGTGTAGCTGACCTGCAGCTCGCCATTGACCTTGGTCACGGCCACGCGCATCGCGGCGCCGAAGCCGCCCATCGGCGACTTGGCGGCGGTATCGCGCAGCTCGTCGTCGGTGACGCCGATCACGGTGGCATCGGCATAGGGCGAGTAACTGCCGGCCACGGTGAAGCCGGCGTGGGTCAGCGCAGCCTTGACGGCCTCCACCTTCTGCGCCATCTCGCCCGGTCCCTTAGACGCCAGGACGAAGGGCTTCAGCAGCGTGTCCTGGGCAAAGGCGCCGGCGGCGCCCAGCACCATCACCAGCACGCCCAGGCTTCTCAGGATCTTAGACATGTCTCTCCTCCCGCAACAATTTTGGCGACAAAAAGGGCCGAGGGCGTTCCCGCCTCCGGCCCTTCCGTTCTCTAGCGCATCACGGCTTACAGCTTGATGCCGTAGGCGATGCCCAGCGAGTCTTCATACATGTGCAGGTTGGCATTGCCGCCACCCATGCTAGGAGCGATCGAATTGACGCCAGCGACGTTCTTGTTGAAGGCGTGCATGTAGGCGAAGGTCAGCTCGTTGTGGTTGGCCAGGGTCCAGGTGGCGCCAAAGGTCAGGTGATCTTCGACGACCGCCGGCGCCAGGATGTTGAAGAAGGTCTGGCTGCTCGGGATCGGCTGCTTGTTGTAGCTATAACCCGCGCGCAGGGTCAGATCCTTGCTGTAGGCATAACTCCCAGCCAGTTTGTAGACCGTCACGTCGTGGTAGCCGAAGCCTGGCCCGTTGGTCGCGCCCAAGGGCACGCCGCTCAATAGGCTGTCTATCGGGTTGCCGACGGAATGGCTCTTGCTGTAATTGATCTGCTTGACGTCCGCCGCCACCGTCAGCAGAGGCGTCGCCTTGACCGCGATGCCGACGCCGTAGTTCTCGGGAATGTCGAACTCGCCCTGATCGGCGAACAGGCCGCTGTAGTTGCTGAACTTGCCCTTGATCTTGGAAGCGTAGGTCGCCCCCAGGGTGACGGCGTCGCTGACTTGTCCCGTCCAGCCCAGACGCGCGCCCCAGCCGGTGGTCGTATCGTTGCCGCGGTCGGTGACGTTGCCCTGGCTGGAGGACATAGGCACAAACGGCTGCAGTCCGGTGGCGCCGAATCTCTGCTGGGCGAACACCAGGGAGACGCCCAGCGCATTGCTCTTGTTGGCCTTCATCGCGAAGGTCGGCGCGACGAACAACTGCTCGAGGTTGATGCCCGTCGGACCCGTGACTCCCCAGGCGGTGAACGGGCTGGTCGCGTAGCGGGTGTTCATACCGCCGTTGCCATAGACCGAAACGCCGACGGACATGTCCCAGCCGAGCATCTTGTTATAGCCGAACTCGGGAATGATGAAATTCTGCTTGTCGTTGCCGTTGTAGCTCCCGGCCAGGCCAGCCTGGTTGCCGACGACGTCGGCGCCGCGCGTCGGCCTGAACCAGTCGACGCCGAAGTCTACCCGGTCGCCGACCATGACCATGCCCGCCGGGTTGTTGGCGGCAGCCAGGGCGTCCTGCGGCAGGGCGATGGACACGCCGGCCATGCCCTTGGCCTTCATGCCGTAGCCGTCCGAGAAATAGCCGTCGGTCGCGAATGCCGGGCTGGCGAGGCCGGCGATGGCGAGCGACAATACGATTTGCCTAACTTTCATCTTGTCTCCTTCCCCTCTGGGGGGTTATTGGGTTCCTCGAAACGGGAACGGTTGGTTCAAAAAGCTCGAATCGCGAGCAGCGCAGCACCTACTGTTGCCAAACAAATTCACATGAACAGGCTGACGTCGGCCTTCTGCGCCACCGGCAGGAAGGTCGCGGCGCCGGCGTAGTCGATACCTGCGATGAAATCGTCGTGGCTGAAGCCGAACAGCTCGACGGTCATCTGGCAGGCGATGAACTTGACGTCCGCCTCCTGGGACAAGGAGCGCAACTCGGAGATGCTGGCCACGCCGTTGTTCTTGATGGTCTGCTGCATCAGCAGCGTGGCCACCGATTCGAAACCCGGGATGCCGGCCTGGAGCAGGTTGGGAATGTTCCAGTTGAGGCTCTTGAACCAGTCCGGGCCGAAGGGCATTTTCATCGGCATGCCCGGATTGCCCAGGGGGCTCACCTTGAGATTGGAGACGTCCTTCTTCAGCAGATTGAGACCGTAGAAGGTGAAGAATATCGACACGTCCCAGCCCAGCGCGGCGGCGGTCGAGCCGAGTATGAAGGGCGGATAGGCCCAGTCGAGCGTGCCCTTGGTGGCGATGATGGCCATCGAAGGGGTGCGGCTCTCTTCCCGCTCGCGCAATTGTGCTTCGATCCGCTGCGGCAGGATTTCGTCGAGCCGCTGCTTGATCAGTTCGTCGATGCTGGCTATCTCGGGGGTCGCACCCATGTCACTCCTCCTCGGTCGGGCCCGGCGGCTGTGCCGCGCGGGTATTCATGTTTGAACGAATGTCGTGATGATGAGACAAGTCTTGCTTTAATAGCGAAGCAATTGTGTTTATAACCCAATAGCCCTTTATTATCTAGGGGCTAATCGTCTTCCGCGGCCGGCCCGGCGGCGACATCCTGGCCATGCAGTTGGGATTCGACGATGGCGACGTCGCGCGGCGTCAAGGCGAAAGGGAAGGAATAGATGTCGCTCGGCCGAGAATCGCCGTAGGGCCGGTTGCAGGCCGACACGTCGCCGTCCCCGGATCCCGGGCAACCCGCGGTGCGGAACGGCTTGCCCGAGCGGATATGCCGGTCTAGCGCCGCTTCGGGCAGACCGAAATCGACCAGCCTGCCGTCGTCGTCGAAGCGCATGTCCTCGTAACGCGCACCCTGGTAGTCGATCAGGTAGCGGCCGAGCTGGACGCGCCGCCACTGGCCGCGGTCGCAGGCCGGCCAGTCCTCCATCAGCGAACCGCACTCGGGATAGAAGGCGAACAGGTGGTTGTGGCCACCCAGATCCCGGATCTCCTGGCAGACCCGGAGCATCTCCTGCTCGGTCTCGCCCAGGCCGCAGATCAGGTGGGCACCGAAGCGCTCGGGGCCGTAGATCTCGGCGGCCCAGTCGAGCGCCTGCCGGTACTTCTGGTAGCGATGCGGCGAGCGGACGCCGCGTCCGCGGGTGCGCTCGAAGATCTGCGGCGTCACGGCATCGAGCGCCACGGTGAAAATATCCGCGCCGAGCTCGCGCATGCGGATCAGATCGTCTCGTTCCAGGGTGGTCGGATTGGAGAGTATCGACACCGGGATCCGGGGCAGCTCGCGCCGCCACTGTTCGAGCAGGGTGAAGGTGTCCCGGTTCGAGTCCGGATGGGTGATCATCGAAATGCACATGCGCTGGAATCGCCCCCGGTCCGCCCCGCGCTGCACCCTCTCGATGATGTCGGCATAGCGCGCGCTGGGCCAGTCGACCCGGATGAAGTTGCGGTCGGCGAAGTCGCGCGCTTCCTCGCGGTGCCGCGCCAGCCCGCAATAGGCGCAGTTGGCGCGACAGCCCTCGGCGTAGGTCACCAGCAGATTCAGGCAGTGGGTGCAGGCGGTGCGGTGCATCGCGCCCGGAAGCAAGCCCAGGGTGATCGCAGCGGCGGTGGACAGCTGGACGTATTGCGGCGAGCGCATCAGGGGCGTCCTGACCCGGGTGTTGGGCCGATACAGCTGGAGCGCGTGCGCGGCGGTGGCGCTCATGGCCGGGGCGACTGCTCCTGGTTCAGAGCCTGATGCAGCACGGCGATGAAGTCCTCCGCCGTCAGGCCCAGCATGTCGCAGTCTCTTGCGCAGAAGAAAGCGCGCACCGTCGGTCCGATGTCATCGAGCGCAACATCCTTCAGGGCCGCCTCGAGGTCGGCCACGGTGCGGCGCGGATTGACGAAGATGTCGCCGGAAAACCATGCCTGCCTGAGCCTTCCGCCCGGACGGTCGCAGGCCAGCGCCGCGCGCAGCAGACCGCCGGAAAACTTCCTGCAGGCTTCGAGGACGGGCAGATCCGAGCGTGGTTTGTCCACCAGGTTGATCCACTCGGAGCTGTCGATCTCGCGCAAGGCGGCCTGGTACAGCGCCAGTTCGCCGGCGGTGAGACCTCCCGGCTCGAAGACGACGCCGAACTCGGCGGCGAAGGACTGCTGCAAGCTCGCCTTGACCTCCGCGAGCGGCGGCGAGAAACCGAGCAGCTCGGCGAGATTCACCACCCGGCTGCGGGCGTCGGCGATCGCCTTGTCGGAGAGTTTTTCCGCCGGGATGCGCAGGATGCGCAGCATTTTTTCGACGTCGAATTCGACCAATAGCGTACCGTGGTAGAGCAGTGCTTCGCCGTCCATCACGCCGCCGGTGCCGGAGATTTTCCGGCCGTCGACCTCGATGTCGTTCCTCGGGCGGAACCGGGCATCGAGGCCGAAGCTTGCGACGGCGCGTGCCGCTGCCTCGCAGATGCGCCTGGCGATGGCCGCCATGTCGTGGCTGCCGATTTCCGACTGGTGCAGGTAGAGCTCCCAGCCGAACTGGGTCTCGTCCATATAAATGGCACCGCCGCCGCTGATCCGCCGCTGGATGGCGATGCCGTGTTCGGCGCAGTAGTCGAGCCGCAACTCCTGCTCCGCGCTCTGGTGATAGCCCAGCAGCGCCGACGGCGCGAATTGCAGGAAGCGCAGCGTGCTCGGCCCGCCCTGCCCGCGCGCTTCCAGCAACGCGCGGTTGACCGCAAAGTGCTCGGCGGCGGGGCGGACGCCGGCGTCGATCAGCCGCCAGCGGGGCGTCATCTGGCCGCCTCCGGCGCCGCCACCACCGGTATGCCGCAGATCCTGCCGGCCGCTGCGCGCTCCAAGCGCTCCTGCGCGATGATGTTCTGGATGCTCGCCGATGGCTCGGATAGCAGCTCGTCGCCGAAGGCGATCGAGCAGCACGACGGACTGACGCTCACTTCATGCCCCAGTCGCGCCGCCAGTTCGACGATACCCTCCGCCGGATGGGCGATGCCGCTCATCCCGGCCATCACCGCGTAGGCGTCGATCTCCTGCTTGGCCCGGCCGGCCGGGCGGGCGCAACCCAGGAGCAGCGGCGTATCGGGCAGTGCCCGCCGCGCCGCCATGAAGAAGCGCCCGACCTCGGCACTGTCGGGCACCGCGAAGGGCCGGCTGGGCGCGGCGTAATGGGGCATGGCGACGACCAGCACCAGCGCGTCGTGCCGGTGGCGCGCGACGATTTCGAGGGCTACGCGTTCGCCCAGAAAGCCGCCGAAGTGCAGGCCGATGACGATGTGCGGCACCACCCTGAGCGAGGTCTCGCCGAAGGCCCGAAGCGCGGCCTCGAAGTCGGCGACGCCGCGCTTCAGGTGGTAGACCTCCCTGATCGTCCGCTGGGCGCCGATGATGTCGAGCATCGCCACGTCGACGCCGGCAGCTTCCAGGCGCCCGGCCATGTCGCGATCGACCAGCGCGGTGTGCGCGGCGATCTTGAAATTCGGATATGCATTCTTGATGCGGCGCAGGGTCGGACAGAAGGGGCCGTACTCGATCTCGTCGCGGCGATTCGAGCCGCCGGACAGCAGCATGCCCCGCGCCCCGGCGGCGATGCGCTCGTTCGCGACGCGCCAGAGCTCCTCGGGCGTCCGCGCCGGCAGCATGCCCGCCAGCACCCGCGCCCGGCAATGGGCGCACTGCAGCGCGCAGTCATTGCCGGTGATCGATACCGCCGGCCAGGCGTTGCCGCCGCAATCGCGGATCTCGCTGCTGGCGTAGGCCTTGAAGCCCGGGGTGTGGAAGCGGATCTCGGCCGGGGTGCGCTGCCGCTCCATGTCGGCCACCAGCGCTTCATCGAGCTCGAGGTCCGCCAGCGCCTCGACCCGCGACAGCGACTCCAGCCAGGGGGTCATGTGGAGCGTCAGCGGCCGACGAATCCGTCGGCGGCCATCTTGGTCTCGAAGGCTGCGGCGACGGCGCTGCCGGTGACCAGCCGGCCCGCCTCGCCATCCCAGTCGGCCGGCTGCATTTTGACCGCCCAACCCTGGCCGTAGGGATCGGCGTTGATCAGCGACGGCCGGGCGGCGACGGCCTCGTTGATGCCGATGATCTCGCCGCTCACCGGCGCCTTGATCGGGCCGACCCATTTGCCGGATTCGACCGAAGCCAGCGACTTCCCCCGCTCGATCAGGGTGCCGACCTTCTTGGGCAGGTAGGCGACCAGTTCCCCGGCCAGGCTGCAGGCGTAGGAGGTCATGCCGACGGTGACCGTGCCGTCGGCTTCCCGGCGCGCCCAGACGTTGCTGTCTACGTCGTAGAACAACTCATCGGGCAGGGGGCAATTGTTGACGATCGCCATGGTTCGCGGTTCCTAGGGCGCGTTCAGAAGAACAGCACCTTGTCGCAGGACAGAATCATTTCCGCCAGAACGCCGCCGCTCGAAACCTCGTCGATCTCGTCGATGACTTCATCATCCAAGATCTCGTAGCCGGGCATCGCCGGGCGGCACAGGTAGAGTTTGACGCCGGCCTCCTTGGCCTCGCGGATGAAGCGCATGATCGACTTGCCCCCGGGCGCCGCCACCAGCCTATCGGCGACGCCGCGCCGGGTCAGCAGCACCCCTTCCATGGTGAAGAATAGGGAGACCTCGGCATCCATCGAGGCCAGCAGCATGCCGATGAAGAACGGCGTAGCGCAGCGCTGCGGCGTCGAAGGGCCGCTGGTCATGACGATGACGACGGTCTTGCCGGCATCTGCCGTTGGCTGCGCGGCGTCCATGCCGAAGGCCGGGCGGGCTGCAGCCTTACTTGCGCTTCAGGAAGAACTCGAATTCCTTGTTGTTCTCGCCGCTGCCCAAGAGTTCGTTGCCCGTCTGCTTGGCGAAGGCTTGGAAATCCTTCACCGATCCGGGATCGGTGGACAGGATGCGCAGCACCTGGCCGCCGCTCATTTCTGCCAGCGCCTTTTTCGCGCGCAGGATGGGCAGTGGGCAGTTCAGGCCGCGGGCATCGAGTTCCTTGTCAAAGTTCATTTCGCTTCCTCACAGTTTGGGCGTGGAAAAAGATAATCCTTATAAACCAGCTCGGCGCAGAGTTCAACACTCTACACCTCCTGGCCGATCGGGTCAGACGTGATGCGCTTGCAAAAAACCATGCGGCGGCTCCCTCCCCGCTCAGGAAATACGCTGATAGTAAATATTCTGCGGATGACTGGCCTGGGCGAAGAAAAACCAGCGCTCCGCCAGCAGGCCGCAGTACTGCACCAGGGCAGCCAGCGCCAGGGCAGAGTCCGAATGCGCCAGCAGTCCCAGGGCGAGCAAACCCGTCGGCGCCACGAAGGCACCCAGCAGGAACAGCCACTTGATCGAGGAGAACAGCGCCGCCGTCTGTCCGTGGAAAAATTCCCGGGTGTTGAAGGAACCGCCCATGAAGCCCTGGGAGCGCTGCGCGATCACCGGATGCTTGATACCGATCGCCGTCTGCAGCGAGGACTTGGGCACCAGCCGGGCGTTGCGCAACAGCGATGCGCTCCGGCCGACGAGGCCGAGCAAGGTGATGATCAGCGCCCAGCCGCCGAAGAAACCGGTGAGCTCGGGCGCGGCGTGGCTGGCGAACAGGGTCGCCAGGGTGAAGCCGGAGGCTCCGCCCTGCAGGATGTAGTTGATCACCGTCAAGGGCGAGTGCCACTCGGGAAGAAAACGTATGCACGCGTAGATCATGCCGGTGCACACGAACAGCAGGAATGCGAGCAGGGTGCCGAGGATGCCCAGCGCCACCGTGACGTCGATCGGGATGCCGCCGGGCAGGATCGCCAGCACCGGCGCCGCCCCGCTCCAGTGGGCCAAGCCGTAGAGCAGGACCAGGCCCATGAACGCCGGCAGCACGATCACCTCGCGCGACAGCCAGGAACTCCGCCATTGCGCGGCGCTGCGCCAGGCGCGCTCGGGGCGGCCCAGGTGGAAGAAGGACGCGATCAGGCCGACGGTCAGCAGGGCCAGCGCCAGCAGGCTGCCCTGCGCGTAGAAGGAACGGCCGTCCTGGACCGGGAGCAGGTCGAACAGGGCGTAGGACTGCGCCGTGAACAAGGCGAGGAACAGGCCCTGGCCGGCGCCGATCAGGGTCGTGAGGAGGATGACGGAAATGGCGGGACGCACGATGCTTACCAGGAAGTGACGTCGTCCAGGGCCGGATCGGACTTCGCCGGCTTGGGCAGTTGGCCGTCGATCTTGAGCGGATTTTCGGCGCGCTCGAGTTCGTCGTCGTGGATCCTGAGCCGGGTCTTGCGCCTGGGCAGATAGTGGTTGGCCGGCTGGGTTCCCCATTCCGGCATCAGCTGGTAGCCGCCGCTCTCGCGTATCGCCAGCGACACCGCCGAGGCTGGATCGTGAATGTCGCCGAACAGGCGGGCGGAGGTCGGACAGGCCAGGACGCAGGCCGGCCTGCGGTCCCGCTCGGGCAGGGCCTGGTCGTAGATGCGGTCGACGCAGAGGGTGCATTTCTTCATCACCTTCTGCTTCTCGTCCAGTTCGCGCGCGCCGTAGGGGCAGGCCCAGGAGCAGTATTTGCAGCCGATGCACTTGTCGTAATCGACCAGGACGATGCCGTCAGCGGGACGCTTATAGGATGCTCCGGTCGGGCACACCGGGACGCAGGGCGGATCCTCGCAGTGCAGGCAGGACTTGGGGAAATGCACGGTCTCGGTGGCCGGATACTCGCCGACCTCGAAGGTCTGCACGCGGTTGAAGAAGGTGCCGGTCGGGTCGTGATCGTAGGGTCGCTCGTCCGACATCGTCCCGGCCGCGCCGGAGGTATTCCATTCCTTGCAACTGGTGACGCAGGCCTGGCAGCCGACGCAGACGTTGAGGTCGATGACCAGCGCCAGTTGCGTCATTTGCCGCCCCCTTCCTTGGGGCGAAGGCGGGGTTGCGTGGAGCGCTGCTCCTTGCCGCCGGAGCCGGCCGGCTGTGCAAAGCCGGCCGTGGAACGGGGGCCGGGGGGCTGGCCCTTTTTTGCTCCCGCGAAATAGGCCAGCCAGGCGGGCCGCTGCGCCATGCCGGGAGCGGGCTTGAGCGGCGCGAACTGCGGGAAGCTCTCCTTGGGTTCATCGATGCCGGCCTTGTAGATTCTCACGCGCACGTCGTACCAGGCCGCCTGGCCGGTGACCGGGTCGGAGTTGGACCAAGGCGCACCACCGGCGGAGGGCAGCTCTTCGGATATCAGGTGATTGAGCAGAAAGCCCTGGCGCGACTCGTTCGCCTCCGGCGTCAGGTTCCAGGCGCCGGCGGCCTTGCCGATGGCGTTCCAGGTCCATACCGTGCCCGGCTCGACCGCCTCGCTCGTCCGCGCCATGCAGCGCACGCGGCCCCACTGCGACTCGACCCAGATCCAGTCGCCGTCGGCTATGCCGGCCAACAGGGCGGTCTTGACATTGACGAACAGGTAGTTGTGGGCGTGGATCTGGCGCAGCCAGGCGTTTTGCGAATCCCAGGAGTGGTACATCGCCATCGGCCGCTGCGTCACCGCGGCGAGCGGATACTTGTGCCGGTCGCTCGCCGCCACTTCGAGCGGTTCGTAATAGAAGGGCAGCGGATCGAAGTAGGTCGCTATCCTTTGAGCGAGATGCGCCGGCGGCTTGCGCGTGATGCCCTTACCCTGCGCCGCCAGGCGGAACTTCTGCAGCACCTCCGAATAGAGGTGGATCAGGATCGGTTCGGCGTAGCGGGTGATGCGCATCCGCTGCGACCATTCCAGGTAGCCCTGGTTCCAGTTCCTCATGTACTGGTAGGAGCGCGGCAGCCTGTAGTGGTAATGGCAGTTGTTCTGGGCGTACATCTCCCACTGCTTGGGATTGGGCTCGCCGCGCATGAACTTCTCGCCGCCGCGCCCGCGCCAGCCGGCGAGGAAGCCTATCCCCGATCCCGGTTCGGTCTCGTAATTGACCACGAAGTCGGGGTAGTCGCGATACTTCCGGCGGCCATCCTGGGTCACGAAGACCGGGAGCGCGAGGCGCGTGCCCAGCTCGATCAGCACCTCCTGGAAGGGCTTGCACTCGCCCGAGGGCGGCAACACCGGGATGCGCACCGAATCGACCGGGCCGTCGAA